>NZ_JBJQIK030000001.1:0-772946 GCF_045984285.3 Pseudoduganella rhizocola | reverse complement strand
CTGTCGAAGAATTCCACCGACGTCACGCCCGCGCGCTGCACCACATAGCCTGACTTGAAGGCGCTTTCGCGCAGGTGCAGGTTGAACTCGGGGTCCAGCACGTTATACCATTCGCCGCTGGCGGCAGTCTTGGCGATCTTGCCGCTGAAGATTTGCGTCACCGCGCCGTTGCCGACGAAGGCCATGATGGCGATCTGCTGCTTCGCCGATTCATCCAGCAGCTGGCGCACGGCCAGCGGCGTTACGCGTTGCACTACCCCGGCAGGCGCCAGGCGCATGGCCTGCTCGCGCGACAGGCCGAACTCGCGCACGATGCGGTTGAACTGGTGCACGTCCGTCATTTCCTGCCAGGCGAGCTGGAACTCTTTCACATCCACCGCACTATCCGCTTTCTCGGCTGCCTTCGGCTCCGCGCGTACGATCTTCAGTTCGGCCGTCTGTAGCGGGTGACGGAATTCGTTCACCAGTTTGTCAAAGACCGGAACGCCGGCATCGTTCTTCAGGTAGATCTTGTGCACGGCCGTGCCCTGCGCGTCGAAGAACTGCAGGCTGCGGCTGGTGGCGCCGTCGCGGCCCGGCTGCACGACAGCGAAAGCATGCTTCCACTCCTTGAACTGAAAGCGCAGGTCGATGGCGCCGCCGAGATAGCCGCCGGCGATATTCAGCATGCGTGCCTCGCGTTCGGGGTCGTTTTTGTCGCCTGCCGCCAGCTGCTCATTGTCTGGCTTGATGCGGTCGGCGATGCCGGTACGTTCGATGACGCCGTTCTCGTTGCGCGTCAGCGCCAGCACCGTGCCGAGGTCCAGAGCGCGGCGCATGATTTCGCGCGGCGCGTTCTGCGCATCGCTCAGGCGCGTGACGGTTTTGCCGATGCCGGTGGCCAGCAGCTCCGCCTCGGAGACATTCAGCGTGCGCGCCGCATCGCGGATCTGCAGCTTGGGCTGTTCGGTGCGCAGCGTGGCCCAGCGCTCGGCCAGCGTTGGCGCTGCGGCGATGGCATGCGCGCCGCTCAGGATCATGGCGCCGGCCAGCGCCAGCAGGTAACGTTGGTGTGCTTTCATTTGCTCCCCCTTAGTACATCAGTTTGAAATTGACGGCGACATTGCGGCCGGGACGCGCCTGGCGTTCGATATCTGCCAGCGCCACTGCCGTGGTACCGGCGGGCAGGCCGCGCGATGAGGCGTAGTCCCAGTATTTGCGGTCGCCCAGGTTGTAGAGGCCGGCCGTCAGCGCGGCATGCCGCCCCACGTTCCAATACGCGACCAGATCGACCACGGTGGACGAAGGGACCGCGAAGCGTGGCGTGGTCACGCCGCTGATCACATCGTTCCCCGCCTGTTTGGCGCGCGCATGCACGGCGGTGAGCGCGACACCGCCGCGCCTGGCGGGATCATCCCAGGCCAGTGTGCTGCTGATCTTCGACGGTAGCGTGGATGCCAGTTCGCTGCTGGCGCCAGTCCTGGTATTGGTGGCCTTGCCATGCGATACGCCGGCGGCCAGCGCCACACTGAAGCCGTCCATCGGCTGCGACCACTTGCCCAGGTCCGCGCGGGCCGAGAACTCACCGCCCCAGGTGCGCGCCCTGCCGATGTTCTCGGGACGGAAAAGACCGAAGCTGATGGTCGGGTAATTGACGGGATCGGGCGGCTGCGAGGCATACTCGATGAAGTCCTTGTATTCGGTGCGGAAGACCGACGCCTTGAAGTTCAGGCCGCGCGCCGCATCGCCTTTTACGCCAAGTTCGAAGGCATTGCTGGTTTCCTTCTTCAGGTTCGCGTTGCCCAGTACTGCGTAGCCGTTGCCGGCGCCCGTATAGCTGAAGGAATCGTAGGTGCCGGTGCGTTCCGCCGCCGTCGGCAAACGCGTGCCGCGGCTGTAATGCGCGTAGGCGTTGAAGTCCGGCTTCAGCTCATAGCTCGCGCCGAAGCTTGGCGCGAAGGTGCTGTCGCTCTCCTTCTTCAGTTCTTTCGCCGCTGCGGGCACGGCAACCACATAGTTCGCCAGGTTCTTCGGTTTCAGCTCACGGTGTTCGGCGCGAATGCCCGGCGTGAGGGTCAGCGCGCCGGTCACGAATTCGCCACGCAGGAAGGCCGCCAGCTTGCGCGTGTCCATATCGGCCATGCGGTTCTTGCTGGTGATCTGGTGCGCGCCGGTAGCAATCACCGTGCGGTCCTCGCGCCATGGACGGCGCGTTTCCAGCGTTTCGGCGCTGATGCCGAAGGCCAGTTGCGTGGCCGCGTTCAGCTCCTTGCCGGCATTGCTGGCGAAGCCGATGCTCTTGTTGAAGTAGCCCGTCGTAATGTCACGCACATAGGGCTGGTTGCCGGTGATATAGCGCGCGTGCGTGATGTCCTCCACTTTCGCATCCTGCACATAGAGGCGGCTCTCCAGCGTATCGAACCAGCCGCCGTTATTGGCTTCGTGGTCGATGCTGAAGCGGTTGCGGCGCGTTTCCGAGTGCTGCGTAGCGCCTTCCGGATAGGAGGCGCCCTGCTTGTTGTTGTATTCGCGATCGTGCTCGTTGCGGTAGGCGTCGATGGTGAAGCCCAGCTTCTGGCCGCCGCTCAGGGACCAGTTCAGCTTCGCCAGCAGTGCATCCGAACTCCAGTCATCCGGATTGGCACGTGCAGTGCCTTCGCTCTTCAGTTCCTTGCCATTGCGGTGCACCAGCACCGCCAGCGCCTGCAAGGTGTCAAACTGCGCCGCGCCGGTCAGCGCGTGCATGCGGCCCGAACTCGCGCCGTCGTAGCTGAAGTGATACTCCGCATAGCGCGGCTTCTGCCTGCTCACATAGTCTTCCGGCGACCTGGTGACGAAAGCCACGCTGCCGCCCAGGCCAGGCGTGCCCGCACCTGCGGGTGTGGTGCCGGAAGCGATGCGCACTTCGCGGAAGGTCTCGGGATCGAAATAGTCGCGGCCGATACCGAAGCTGTTCAGCGTGGAGCCATCCGGCTTCGGAGCCGCATCAGGAAGTGCGATGCCGTCGAGATCGAGGCTGACGCGGTTGCCGTCAATGCCGCGGATATTGAAGCCCGTGTTACCGGCGCCGTCCCAGATATTGCCCGCGCCGCTGGCCGCTGCAGGCACGCTGATGAGCGGCTCGTAGCGGGCGATATTCGCCATATCGGTCACGGCGCGGCGCGACAGCTCATCGGCGCCGAGGGTGGTCGTCGAGCCAGGCTTCTTCACGGCTTCGTCGCGCTTGGCGGTGACGAGGATTTCGCCGAGGGTATTGGTAGTGTTTTGCGCGTACGCGAGCGTGCCCAGCGCAGCCATCATCAGCACGGGCAAACGCCGTGCTGGCAGCAGGAATGCAGCCATAGTGTTCCAGTCGAGAGGTCAGTGAAATGCTGGCGCTCGGCTGGCAACGGCCTAGATTATATCGAGAATGATTCTCATTTACAAATATTTCTTAAAAAATGGGGACAGACCCGGATTTCCAAAATCCGGGTCTGTCCCCATTTTTCAGGAAACTATTGCTGCTTGGAAGGTTCGGGGGTGGCGCTGGCTTCGGGGCGGGTTTGGCCCTTGCCTAGGATTTGAACGTAGATTTCGTTCTGCTTGATCATGCTGAGCTCGTAGCGCGCGCGCTCTTCGACCGCGCCCGTACCGTCCTTGAGGTCGCGCACTTCGGAGTCGAGCTTGGCGTTGCGGCGCTTCAGCGCGTCGTTCTTGTCGTGCGCTTCCTCGACCTGCTGCTCCAGGTCGGCGACGCGCAGCCAGCCGCCCTTGCCCAGCCAAAGCGGGTACTGGATCAGCAGCAGCAGGGCTGCAAGGGCGACGGTGATAAGGCGCATGCGGACAAGGTTCCGGCCGGGAGTGCCGGCCGGAAAAGTTTCTATTACTTCAGATTATAGAACGCGTCGCGGCCCGGGTAGGATGCGATGTCGCCCAGGTCTTCTTCGATGCGCAGCAGCTGGTTGTACTTGGCCATGCGGTCCGAGCGGGACATGGAACCGGTCTTGATCTGCAGCGCGTTCAGGCCCACCGCGATGTCGGCGATGGTCGAGTCTTCGGTTTCGCCGGAACGGTGCGAGATCACGGCGGTGTAGCCGGCGCGCTTGGCCATTTCGATGGCGGCAAAGGTCTCGGTCAGGGTGCCGATCTGGTTGATCTTGATCAGGATCGAGTTGGCGATGCCTTTCTGGATGCCTTCTTTCAGGATCTTGGTGTTGGTGACGAACAGGTCGTCGCCCACCAGCTGCACTTTCTTGCCCAGTGCCGCGGTCAGGGTAGCCCAGCCGTCCCAGTCGCCTTCGCCCATCGCGTCTTCGATCGAGATGATCGGGTACTTGTCGCACCAGGTGGCCAGCAGGTTGGTGAACTCGGCGGCGGTCAGGGACAGGCCCTCGCCTTCCAGCTCGTACTTGCCGTTCTTGTAGAACTCGGATGCCGCGCAGTCCAGGCCCAGCGCGATCTGGGTGCCCGGCTCGTAGCCCGCTTCTTCAATCGCCTGGATGATCAGCTTGATCGCTTCTTCGTGCGAAGCCACGGACGGTGCGAAGCCGCCCTCGTCGCCCACGGCGGTGGTCAGGCCCTTCTTGTGCAGGATCTTCTTCAGGGTGTGGAACACTTCCGCGCCATAACGCATGGCTTCCTTGAAGGTCGGCGCGCCCACCGGGATGATCATGAATTCCTGGATGTCCAGGTTGTTGTCGGCGTGTGCGCCGCCGTTGATCACGTTCATCATCGGCACCGGCATCTGCATCGCGCCCGAACCGCCGAAGTAGCGGTACAGCGGCAGGCCGGCTTCTTCCGCGGCAGCCTTGGCCACGGCCATCGACACCGCCAGCATGGCGTTGGCGCCGAGGCGGGACTTGTTCTCGGTGCCGTCCAGGTCGATCAGGGTGCGGTCCAGGAAGGCCTGCTCATTGGCGTCCAGGCCCATGATGGCTTCGGAGATTTCGGTGTTGATGTGCTCGCACGCGCGCAGCACGCCCTTGCCGAAATAACGCTTCGGATCGCCGTCGCGCAGTTCGATGGCCTCACGCGAGCCGGTCGAGGCGCCGGACGGCACCGCAGCGCGGCCCATCACGCCCGATTCCAGCAGCACGTCGCATTCGACGGTCGGATTGCCGCGCGAGTCGATGATTTCGCGGCCAATAATGTCAACGATTGCACTCATTTCTTATTCTCCAAAGTAAGGCGAAACACAGCTGCGCGGACAGTTCACGCGCAAAAATTGCAACAAGAGTAACAGAGGATGGCCGGATGTGGAAGCGGGCCCGGCGCTTGTAACGCGGGGCCCGCCGACATCAGATCAGTTGAAGCTGGATTCGAGGAAGCCGGCTTTCTTGGTGATGCGGTCCAGTTCGATCAGAGTGGACAGCAATTCTTTCATGCGGCCCAGCGGCACCGCGTTCGGACCGTCGGACAGCGCGGTGGCCGGATCCGGATGGGTTTCCATGAACAAGCCGTCGACGCCCACGGCCACCGCCGCGCGCGACAGCACCGGCACCATCTCGCGCATGCCGCCCGAGGAAGTGCCGTTACCGCCCGGCAGCTGCACCGAGTGGGTGGCGTCGAACACCACCGGCGCCTTGGTCTCGCGCATGATGGCGAGCGAGCGCATGTCGGACACGAGGTTGTTGTAGCCGAAGGATACGCCGCGTTCGCAGGCCATGAAGTTGTCTTCGTTCAGGCCCTTGGCGCGGGCCGCGGCGCGCGCCTTGTCGATCACGTTCTTCATGTCGTGCGGCGCGAGGAACTGGCCCTTCTTGATGTTCACCGGCTTGCCCGATTGCGCGCAGGCGTTGATGAAGTCCGTCTGGCGGCACAGGAAGGCCGGGGTCTGCAGCACGTCCACCACGGAGGACACCACGTCGATTTCCTCGATGGTGTGCACGTCGGTCAGCACCGGCACGCCCAGCTCGCGCTTGATGTCGCCCAGGATTTCCAGGCCCTTTTCCATGCCGGGACCGCGGTAGGAGGTGCCGGAGGAGCGGTTCGCCTTGTCGAAGGAGGACTTGTAGATGAAGGGGATGCCCAGCGCGCTGGTGATCTCTTTCAGCTGGCCCGCCACGTCAAAGGACATCTGGCGCGATTCCACCACGCAGGTGCCGGCGATCAGGAAGAAGGGTTTGTCGAGGCCGACATCGAAGCCACACAGTTTCATGCTGCATCTCCTTGCAGGGCGACCGATTTCAGGTGGCCGGATTTGCCGCCTGCCGCTTTATGCGCCAGCGCCGCCTTGATGTAGGACGTGAACAGCGGATGGCCGTCGCGCGGGGTCGATTTGAATTCAGGGTGGTACTGCACGCCCATATACCATGGGTGGGCATTCTCGCCTTCGCGCGGCAGCTCCATGATTTCGCACAGGTCTTCGGTTGGCGTGCGGGCCGCCACCACCAGGCCTGCTTCCTCGACGCGGCCGAGGTAGTGATTGTTCGCTTCATAGCGGTGGCGGTGGCGCTCAGTCACCACGCTGCCGTAGATTTCCGAGGCCAGGGTGCCCGGCTTGACGGCGCAAGCCTGCGCGCCGAGGCGCATGGTGCCGCCCAGGTCCGAGTTCGCATCGCGCTTCTCGACCTTGCCGTCGTGGTTCTGCCATTCGTCGATCAGGGCCACCACCGGCTGGTCGGTGTTCGGCTCGAACTCGGTGGAATTGGCGTGCGTCAGGCCCGCCTTGTGGCGTGCGTATTCGATCAGCGCCACCTGCATGCCGAGGCAGATGCCCAGGTAAGGCACCTTGTTCTCACGCGCGAATTGCGCCGCCTTGATCTTGCCTTCCACGCCGCGCTTGCCGAAGCCGCCCGGCACCAGGATGGCGTCGTACTTGGACAGCTCGCCCGTGCCCTTGGTTTCGATCTCTTCCGAATCGATGTATTCGATGTTGACCTTCGATTCGGTGTGGATGCCCGCGTGGCGCAGCGCTTCCGTCAGCGACTTGTAGGACTCGGTCAGTTCCACATACTTGCCGACCATGCCGATCGAGACTTCCTGCTTCGGATTTTCCAGCGTGTGAATCAGCTTGCTCCATACCGACAGGTCGGCCGGCGCAGGGTTGATGTCCAGCGCTTCGCAGATGATGGCGTCCAGGCCCTGGTCGTGCAGCATCTGCGGCACTTTGTAGATGGTGTCCACGTCCCACACCGAGATCACGGCCTGCTCTTCGATATTCGAGAACAGGGAGATCTTTGCGCGCTCGTCTTCCGGAATGCGGCGGTCGGCGCGGCACAGCAGCGCATTCGGCGAGATGCCGATTTCGCGCAGTTTCTGCACCGAGTGCTGGGTGGGCTTGGTTTTCAGTTCGCCGGCGGAGGCGATGTAAGGCACCAGCGTGAGGTGCACGAAGGCCGAGTTCTTGCGGCCGGCGCGCAGGCTCAGTTGGCGCGCCGCTTCCAGGAAAGGCAGCGATTCGATGTCGCCCACGGTGCCGCCGATTTCGCACAGGGCGATATCATAGCCTTCCGCGCCGCGGCGGATATAGTCCTGGATCTCGTTCGTGATATGCGGGATCACCTGCACCGTCTTGCCCAGGTACTCGCCACGGCGCTCCTTGCGGATCACGGACTCGTAAATCTGGCCGGTGGTGAAGTTGTTCACCTTGCGCATGCGGGTGCTGATGAAGCGCTCGTAGTGGCCCAGATCGAGGTCGGTTTCCGCGCCATCGTCGGTGACGAAGACTTCACCGTGCTGCATCGGGCTCATGGTGCCAGGGTCCACGTTGATGTACGGGTCCAGCTTGAGCATGGTGACTTTGAGGCCGCGCGATTCGAGGATCGCGGCGAGGGAGGCGGCGGCGATCCCTTTGCCAAGGGAAGACACGACACCACCGGTGACGAAGACAAATTTGGTCATTGCGAGATAAGTGCCGAACAGCACTAGCGGGAAATTGAAATTATATCCTAAATTGCCTCCTTCTTCATCATACGGCCCGCAAAAATGTGTGCCACCGTACAGACCCTCCTGCTGTCGGGACGGACAATGACATTATTTCAACAGGAGGCAACCATGAGTTACGAACGCGACGCAGACGGCAACTATATCGATGGCGGCCACCGTGGTCCCGGCCCGCGCCTGATGGGCGCCGATACCCTGATCGGCGACCATATCCATAACCTGAAGAACGAGCACCTGGGCACCGTCAAGGAAATCATGCTGGACATGCAGACCGGCCGCGTGTCCTATGTGGTGATGGCCTCGGGCGGCGTGCTGACCATCGGCGAAAAACTGTTCGCCGTGCCATGGGAAGCGCTGGCGCTGGATACGGCCAACCACCGCATCACGCTCAATATCGACAAGGAGCGCATCGAAAACGCTCCTGGCTTCGACAAGGATAACTGGCCGGACATGGCCAACCAGACCTGGGCTTCCGAAGTGCACAACTATTACGGCACCAGCGCGGCGAACATCAACCAGAGCGCCCGCTAAACTTCGTCTTCCTCGTTTTCGGCCATCACCAGGCCGCAGCGCGCCGCACCGCACCCCGGACGGCGCGCTCTTTTTACGCCGGCATTATCAGGCGCATCGGAACATAGGCGATGCCGTGCTGCTGGATTGGTTCGCTGGTCGGCTCGAAGCCCCAGTGCTTGTACATCTCCAGCGCACCCATCGAGGAGTTGACGGTGAACTGCCCGGGGTTGCCGAGGGAGCGCGCGTCGTTCCATGCGGCCTGCCATAGCTTTTTGCCGATGCCCCGGCCTTGCAGATGCTGCGCCACGAAGAGGTGGAACAGGTGGCTGTTGTCGCGCACCGCGACTACGCCGGCCAGCCCGCCGTTCAGCATTGCCAGCTGGTAGCGGAAGTTGGCGGCGCTGATATAGCGCTGCATCGCGGGTACGCCGAAGCTTTCGATGAACTGCTCGGCGCCTTCGCCGTTCGGGTGAATGGTCATCATCGGCAGCAGGCTGGTGATGAGGGCGCGGATGGCGTCCACATCGTCCAGCGTAGCGAAGCGGATGGCGGGCGTCATGCCGCGGCCTCCAGCAGCATCGGCACATAGGCCAGGCCGCCCTGCCCCGCGCGCGGACCGGTGGCCTTGAAGCCGAAACGTTCGTAGACGCCGACGGCGTAAGGCGAGGACTTCACGGTAAAGCGTCCCGGATTGCCACGCGCCTGCGCGTCGCCGCGCGCAGCCTGCCACAGGGCGCGTGCGATGCCGCGGCGGTGGAAGCGTTCGGCGACATAGAGATGGAACAGATGGCTGTTGTCGCGGACCGAGACCACGCCGGCCAGCTCGCCGTCGACGAAGGCCACTTGATAGCGCCCATCGCTTTCGGTGACGAAGCCAAGCACATTCTCCTCAGTGACGGTGCCGGCAAAGGACACACCGTCATCGGCTTCGGTCAGGAAAGGCAGAACGGAACGTATCAGCGCTGTAATGGCGGGCACGTCTGCCGGTTCCGCCATGCGAATGGTGATGTTTTCTGGCATACGTCGATTGTGCCAGAGTTATATGCCGGTCAGCAGAAATCGCGGCTGGTGGTGGGCAGGCGGCCCAGCATGGGAGTGAGGTCGACCAGGCGCTTGGCCACGAGGTGGCGCACGATGCCTTCCTGCTGCCAGATGCCGTACACGCCCAGCAGCGCCGCCCCCAGCACCTCGCGCCGGTACTGCTCGACCAGGTCGGGCCAGATGATGACGTTGACGCTGCCCGTTTCGTCTTCGATGGTGATGAAGAGCACGCCCTTCGCCGTGCCCGGCCGCTGCCGCACGGTGACAATGCCTGCGCCGCGTGCGAGCTGGCCCTTGCTGAAGGTGTTCAGCACATCGGCGGGCAGGAAGCGTTTCGCCAGCAGTTGCGGGCGCAGCAGCGTCAGCGGATGGCGGCCCAGGGTCAGGCCTTGTGCGCGGTAGTCGCCGAGGATGTCCTGGCCTTCGGTGGGCGGCTGCAGCTGAGGCGCTTCTTCGTCCGGCATGGTGGGGCGCAGCAGGTCCTTGTCCGGCACGGCGCCTACAGCTTCCCACAAGGCCTGGCGCCGGTTGCCGGTCAGCCCTTTGAGCGCATTGCCGCCGGCCAGCACCTGCAGGTCGTGGCGATCAAGATCGGCGCGGCGCGCAAGGTCTGCCACGCTGGCAAAGGGACGTTCGGCGCGAGCGGCGACGATACGCTCCGCCGCGTCCTCCCGCATGCCGTAGAGCCGCGACATGCCGAGGCGCACGGCAGGCTGGGGACGCAGGCCATCCGGGCCTGCCGGCTTTTCCTCCAGCGTCGAATCCCAGCTGCTGATGGCGACGTCGACCGGCCGCACTTCGATGCCGTGGCGCTTGCCATCCTGCACCAGCTGGGACGGGCTGTAGAAGCCCATCGGCTGGCTGTTCAGCAGCGCGCACAGGAAGATGGCCGGTTCGTGGCATTTGACCCATGAGCTCACATACGTGAGCAAGGCAAAGCTGGCGGCGTGCGATTCAGGGAAGCCGTATTCGCCGAAGCCGGTGATCTGCGCGCAGATCTGGTCGGCGAAGCCGGCGTCGTAGCCGTTATTTACCATATTGGTCTTGATGCGGTCCAGGTGCTGCTGGATATTGCCCTTCTTCTTCCACGCAGCCATATCGCGCCGCAGCTGGTCGGCCTGGCCTGCCGTGTAATCGGCGGCCAGCATCGCGATCTGCATCACCTGCTCCTGAAAAATGGGGACGCCCAATGTGCGCTCGAGCGCAGGCGCCAGGCGCGGCTCGCAATCGGGTAACTGCTTGCCTTCGCGCCGCAACAGGTAGGGATGCACCATGCCGCCCGTGATTGGACCGGGCCGCACGATCGCCACCTGCACCACGAGATCGTAATAGCAGCGTGGCCTGAGCCGCGGCAGCATGCTCATTTGCGCGCGCGATTCAATCTGGAACACGCCGATGGTGTCGGCTTCGCAGATCATGTCGTAAGTGGCTTTGTCTTTTTGCGGCACCGTGTGCATCTCCAGCAGCATGCCGTGCCGCTGCTGGTACAGATCGAAGGCGCGCTTCATGACTGACAGCATACCCAGCGCCAGCACGTCGACTTTCAGCAGGCCCAGTGCTTCGAGATCGTCCTTATCCCATTGGATGACACTGCGGTCCTTCATCGATGCGTTCTCGATGGGCACAAGGCGCGACAGCTTATCCTGCGCGATGACGAAACCGCCCACGTGCTGCGACAGGTGGCGCGGGAAGCCGCGCAGCAGCTGCGCCATCCATGCCCATTCCTGCGCCACCTTGGAGCTGGGATCGAGGCCGCATTCTTCGACACGCGCAAGGAAGTCACTGGCACTGTCGAACCACCGGTGCGACTTGGCGACTTTCTCGACGACGGCCAAATCGACGCCGAGCGCTTTGCCGCTGTCGCGCAACGCACTCTTGGAGCGGTAGCAGATCACAGTGGCTGCAATCGCCGCGCGGTGGCGGCCGTACTTGTTGTAGACATACTGAATGACTTCTTCGCGCCGCTGGTGCTCGAAATCGACGTCGATGTCCGGCGGCTCCGCGCGCTCGCGCGACAGGAAGCGCTCCATCAGCACATTGCTTTCGTTGGGATTCACGGCCGTTACGCCGAGGCAGTAGCACACCGCCGAATTGGCTGCAGAGCCGCGTCCCTGGCACAAAATCCCCTGCTCCCGCGCGAACTTCACCACGTCGTAGACGGTGATAAAAAAATACTCGTAGCGCAGATCGGCAATCAGCGCCAGTTCCATCTCCAGCAGCTTCAGGACCTTGGGTGGAATGCCTTCCGGGTAGCGCCCTCGCGCCCCTTCGAAGGTGGCCTCACGCAAATAGCTGGCCGGCGTGTGCCCCTCGGGGATCAGCTCATGCGGATACTCATACTTGAGCTCTTCCAGCGAGAAGCTGCACTGATCCGCCACGCGCATGGTTTCCTCCAGCGCCTTGCGCGGATACACATTGGCCAGCCGCAGCCGCGAGCGCAGGTGCTGCTCGGCGTTCTGCGCCAGGCCATAGCCGGCGTCCGCCACGGAACAGCCCAGGCGCACCGCAGTGAGCATGTCGTGCATCGGTTTGCGGGAGCGCACGTGCATGCAGACATGGCCTGCCGCCACCAGCGGCATGCGGTGCTGCAGCGCCACCTCATCGAGGCTGGCGCGGTGCTCTTCGTCGAAAGCGCGCTGCAGCAGGGTGAGGCCGATGCGGGCGCGCTGGCCAAAGACGGCGGACATCCAGGCGGCTTGCCGGTGCAGGCGGTCCACATCGTCCGCTTCGGCCACCGGATAATCCGGCAGCAGGATCAGCGAGCAGTCGGACAGGCCGCGCAGGTGGGCGCGCTCCGGCGGGGGCGCGGCAAAATCGTCGGGATGCAGCAGATAGCTGCCCTTCTCGATGCGCGTGCGGGCCAGCGTAATCATCTCGGACAAATTGCCGTAGCCATCGCGGTTGTGGGCAATGGCGAGCAGGGACAGCGCATGGCTGCCATCCGGGTTGGTGAGCCGGAACCAGCTGCCGATCAGCAGTTTGCCCTTCCATTCGCGCTCCTTGGCTTTTGCATGGGCGCGCACCACGCCGGCCAGCGAGCATTCATCGGTAATGGCCAGCGCCGAATAGCCCAGTTCATCCGCGCGCACCAGCAGCTCCTCGGCATGCGAGGCGCCCTGCAAGAAGGAAAAGTTCGTCATGCAGAACAGCTCCGCATAAGCGGGCAAGGCGAACGGTGGACGGGATGACATGGCAGCAACTTAATACTGTACAAACATACAGTATTATATACCCTTCCCACAGCAGAGTCCGCGACACTTGGGGCCTGGCCCCATGGTGTCGCAGACTCTGCTGTATGCTGGCGGGATGGAGATCTTTGAGTTGAAGTGTTTCGGCGTGCGCGCCGGAGAGGGGAATGCGGCGCTGGTGGTACTGGGCGATACGGGCGATGCGGCGGCAAGGCAGGCGTTTGCTGCTGCCGCAGCGAAACCGGCCTGCGCTTTTGTCGATGCCGGCGATGGCGAAGCGGCCTTTACGCTGGATTATTTTTACCCGCATACGCGCAGCCCGCTGTGCCTGCATGCCACGCTGGCGGCGGCGCGCGTGCTGCTGAAGCGCCAGCCTGGCCCCTTGCGCGTACGCACCGCCATGCGCGGCCAGTTGCTGACACTGTCAATGCGCGATGGCGAGGTCTTCATCTCGCTGCTCCGCCAGCAGGCGCCCTCGCCTGCGCTGCCCGCCGATTTGCCGGCGCGGCTGCTGGCGCAGCCGGGCCTGCAACTGATGTCGGCGCCTGCCGTGGCTTCGGTCGGCAGTCCCAAACTGCTGCTGGAAGTGGCCGACAGCGCCACGCTTGCCGCACTGCAGCCGGACCTTCCAGCCATTCAGGCCTGGGGCCGGCAGCACGGTATCAGCGGCTGCTACGCGTGGTGCCGGCGGGCGGATGGCGCCTTCGAAGGCCGCAACTTCAATCACCTCGATCCGGCGTTGGAAGACGCTGCGACCGGCGTGGCCGCCGGAGCCCTGACGCTGCACCTCGGCCGCTCGCTGACGCTGTACCAGGGCGCGCATCTGGGCCAGCCCTGCAAGCTGCAAACCATGCTCGACGGCGATCAGATTTTAATCGGCGGCGCGGCCGCCTTCGTCGAAGCGCCCTAGCAGCCATCGGAGTTTGTTGCGCCGCACATACACTTAATAATGTGTGTGTGCAAAATTGTCACAAGACTAAACTTAGTGATAGTTCACCATGGACTTGTTCGACTAGAATCGAATTTTTCCATGGGAGACGCCAACGTGATTTCGAATACGCTACGTAATGCCGTCTTGCTGGCCCTGTATGGCGGGGCTGCCCTGTCGCTGGCTCCTGCTGCGTTCGCACAGAGCAGCGCCACCGAGGCAAAGAAAGACGATATCCAGACCGTGAATGTGGTGGGTTCGCGCCGCGCCACCAACGCTTCGATGACGGACACCGTCGTTCCGGTCGACCTGATTCCCATGACCCGCGTATCCGAACAGGGCGGCCAGTTCGACCTGTCGCAGACGCTGACCAATATCTCCCCTTCCTTCAACTCCACCCGCCAGACCGGCGCGGATGGCGCCGACCTGGTGGATTCCGCTGCGCTGCGCGGCCTCGGCTCGGACCAGACCCTGGTGCTGGTGAACGGCAAGCGCCGCCATACCTCGGCCCTGGTCAACCTGTTCGGCGCCCGCAACCGCGGCAACACCGGCACCGACCTGAATGCGATTCCGCTGATGGCCATCAAGGACGTGCAGGTGCTGCGTGACGGCGCCGCCGCCCAGTACGGCTCGGACGCGATTGCCGGCGTGATGGATATCGGCCTCAAGAAGTCGCTCGGCTGCGAGGCCGTGACCGGCTATGGCCAGTATTCCGCCGGCGACGGCAAGAACTTCCTGGCCTCGGCCTACTGCGGCTTTGCAGTGGCGGGCGGCGTGGTCGGCATCACCGGCGAGTTCCTGAACCGTGGCCGTTCCGACCGTTCCGAGCCGGACAATCCCCGTATCATCGGCGACACCAAGGCCAAGAACAAAACCCTGTACGTGAACGGCGAAATCCCGACCTCGACCGGCAAGTTCTACTTCACCGGCGGCGTGCAGACCCGCGATGCATCCAGCGCCGCCTTCGGCCGCGGCGGCATCGGTTCCGATGATATTCCAAGCCGCAACTCGGCCGCCATGTATCCGGACGGCTTCGTGCCCTTCATCAATGGCGACCTGGACGACCGCTACGCCACCGTGGGCCACCGCAGCCAGCTGGGCGAGTGGAACACCGATATCTCGCAGACCTATGGCTTCAACCGCCTGATGTACAACATCAGCAATACGCTGAACGCTTCGATCGCGAACCAGGACCTGGTCAAGGGCGGCAAGGGCATCAGCCCGGACCGCTTCGACGCGGGCGGTTTCTCCTTCGAACAATGGACCACCAACCTCGACCTCAACCGCTACTTCAGCGGCGTGGCGGGCGATGGCCTGAACGTGGCCTTCGGCGGCGAATACCGGGTGGAGAAGTACAAGATCTTCGCGGGCGAACCAGGCTCCTATATCGATGCGGACGGCCTGGGCTTCGGCGGCAATGCCGGCAGCCAGGGCTTCCCCGGCTTCCAGCCTGGCGACATCACCAACGCGCGCCGCCACAGCACCGCCGCCTACCTGGACCTGGAAGCGGACCTGGACGCGAAAACCAAGCTGCAGGGCGCCGTACGCTATGAGAACTTCAGCGACTTCGGCTCCACCGTCACCGGCAAGCTGGCCGGCAGCTACCGCGTGAATCCGGAAACGCTGCTGCGCGCTTCGGCCTCTTCCGGCTTCCGCGCGCCGTCGCTGCAGCAGGCTTATTTCTCCTCGACCTTCACCGACTTCATCGGCGGCGTGCCGACCGATGTGGTACTGGCGCCGAACGGCGGCGCGGTTGCCACGCTGGCCGGCATTCCGAAGCTGAAGGAAGAGACCTCGCGCAGCTTCACGCTGGGCGCCACCTGGACCCCGAGCCAGGCCGTGTCGGTGACGGCTGACCTGTACCAGATCAAGATCAAGGACCGCATCGTGCTGTCGGGCCGCTTCGACGCCGACAACTATCCCGAGCTGGCCGCCAAGCTGTCCACGCTGGGCGTGGGCCAGGCGCAGTTCTTCGTGAACTCGGTGGATACCAAGACCCGCGGCCTGGACCTGACGGCCTCGCACCGCGGTTCGGTGGCGGGCTACAAGCTGACCACCTTCCTGGCGGCGAACTTCAGCAAGACCGAAGTCACCGACATCCATGCGCCGGCCTCGCTGTCCGGCTTCGAAGACGTGCTGCTGTCCGAACGCGAGCGCCTGTTCATCGAACAGGGCGGCCCGCGCCGCAAGGCCACGCTGGGCTTCGACCTCGTGACCGGTCCGGTGGAAACCGACTTCAAGATCATCCACTTCGGTCCGCAGACGCTGGGCACCTTCAGCGGCACGGCGGCCGGCGTGCCGAACGCGAAGTACGAGGCGAAGACGTCGGCTGACCTCAGCTTCACCTACACCATCAACAAGAACACCAAGCTGACCTTCGGCGGCAACAACATCTTCAATGTGAAGCCGACCACGCAGAATGCGGACGAAACGGACAACGGCTTCAAGTACGACAGCGTGCAGTTCGGCCTGAACGGCGCTTCCTACTTCGCCCGCCTGTACGTGAAGTTCTGATCCAATTACCCCGTTGTACCTTGGCGCCCCGCACGGCAACGTGTGGGGCGTTTTTTCTTTGGCGGCTCAGGCCAGCGTGGCCAGTTCGGCGGCCATGTTGCTGAGGGCGAGGTGGTTGTACTGGTCGGCGAAGTAGGCGTCGGCGAACAGCTTGCCGCCGGCGGCCTTGGCGCTCAGGTGCTGCAGCACTTGGCCGCGCTGCTCGCGGTAGCTGTCCGGCGCGATGTGGGCGTATTCAGCGCGGATGCCGCGCGCGTAGGCCTGGTACACCTCTTCTTCCTGGCCCAGGATGGCCAGGTCCACGCTCAGCATCGCGTCCTTCAGCGGGTGCGTGATGGCGCCGCCCTGGAAGTGGTCGGTAACACGGATCAGCTGCGCCACTTCGTCGGCGCGCCCGGCATCCGCTTCCAGGCCGGTCGAGAGCCACAGGCGCGCGCTGGCCTCCTCGTTGCTCAGTTCCTGCGCGCCGTGCGCGTAGTGCGCGTCGTGGAACCAGAAGGCGGCACGCACGATATCGGCGTCGCGCCGCGAAGCGCCGGTATTCGCCGCCCAGGCGCGGATTTCGGCCAGGCCGTGCACCAGGTGGTCCAGGTTGTGATAATGGCGGTCGGTGCCGCCGTAAGCGCTTACACCGGTCAGGCGCTCGAACCAGTGGTTGGCATTGGCCAGCGCGGCGGCATCGCTTGCGCGCCACAGCTGGTCCCATTCCTTGCGCAGCCAGCCCATGATCCAGGCACGGTAGGCCGGGCCGGGCACGAACTTCTTCATCGTCCAGTTCCAGCCCACCGGACCTTCCAGCGCCTTTACGAAGCTGGAGCTCACGGAACCAAGGTCGCGCGGCGGCATCACGAACAGGGTCTTGGCGCCGCCGATCACTTCCACATTGGTCTGCTGGATCAGGTTCTCGTAATCGAAATCGGCGGTAGTGCGGATGCCGCGGATCAGGTAGTCGATGCCTTGGCGCTTGGCCACGCGCGCGGTGTAGTCGCTTTTTACGACCTGCACCTGGACATTGCGCCAGCCGCGTTCGGCGCAGCTTTCCAGCACGATGGCACGGCGCTCCTCGGCCGAGAAACGCGGCTGCTTGGTGGAGTTCTCGGACAGCAGCACCACGACTTCGTCCGCGATGGAACGGGCCTCGCCGATCACCCACATATGGCCGTTGGTGATCGGGTCCAGTGTGCCCGAAAAGCCGATTTTCTTCATGCCCCGCCCTTTGACTGTATCGATGGCGGTATTCTAGCCGGGTTTCGCCCCCGGAAACTGTACCTGCACCTTGAGCCCGCCCAGGCGCTCCGAGCTGTCCAGGGTCAGCACGGCGCCGTGGCGCTCGGCGATGGCCTTGATAATGGCCAGTCCCAGGCCGCTGCCGCCGGCCTCGCTGCCCGGCACGCGGTAGAAGCGGCTGAACACGCGCTCGCGTTCTTCCGGCGAGATGCCGGGGCCGCTGTCTTCCACCACCAGCGTCACGCCCTTGTCCGTATTGTGCAGGGATAAGTCCACGGTGCCGCCCTGCGGCGTGTACTTGATGGCGTTGTCGAGCAGGTTGCGCAGCATGACCAGCAGCGCATCGCCCTTGCCCTGCACCGTCACGTCGTCGGCGTGCTGCAGGCCGAGGTCGATCTGGCGTGCCTGCGCCGCGCCGGCCAGGTCGGCCAGCGTGCGCTTGGCGAGCTCGGCCAGCTGCACCGGCTCCAGCTTCACTTCCGACGCTTCCTGGCGCGCCAGCACCAGCAGCTGTTCCACCAGGCGCGTGGCGCGCTCGATGCCGGCCGTGAGCCGGCCGATCGCCACCGCGCGGGCCTGTTCGTTCTCCGCCCGTTCCAGGCTCAGCACCTGCAGCTTCAGCGCGGCCAGCGGCGAGCGCAGCTCGTGCGCGGCATCGGCCACGAAGTGCTGCTGCGCGTCGAAGGCATTGCGCACGCGGCCGAACAGCAGGTTCAGCTCCTGCACCAGCGGCTTCACTTCATCCGGCAGGTCGGCTTCCGACACCGGCGACAGGTCGTCCGCCTGGCGCGTGGCCACCTGGCGCCGCACGCGCGACACCGGCGCCAGCGAGCCGCTGACCACCCACCACACCACCAGCATCAGCACCGGCGCCATCAGCGCAATCGGGCCGACGGTGCGCAGCGCCAGCGCGCCCGCCATGCGCTTGCGCACGGCCATGTCCTGTGCGATCTGCACGGTCTGGTTACTGGTCTGGACGGAGAACACGCGGTAGGTGGTGCCCTTGGCGCGCACGGTGGAGAAGCCCAGCACGGCTCGCTGCGGCAGTTCGGCGCGCGAGATGGAGCGGAATACCTGGATGCCGTCCGGCGTCCACACCTGCACCACCATATCGTCGTTGCCGGGATCGCCGCTCGGGCGCTGGCCCTGGCTATTGGCCAGCGGCGCGCCGGAACGCAGCGCCAGCGCCACCTGCTGCATGTGGTAGTCGAAGATCTCGTCCGCATCGTGCAGCGCGCTGCGGTAGGCGATCATGGCCTGCGCCACGGCGGCCATGGTGATCGCGGCAAGCAGGAACCACAGCAGCCGTCCACGCAGCGAGTGCGAGACGTTCACCTTGGGCACCGCCATCATAGCTTGGGCACCATGTAGCCGAGGCCACGCACATTCTGTATCAGTTCGCTGCCCAGCTTCTTGCGCAGGCCGTGGATATAGACCTCGACCGCATTGCTGTTCACTTCATCCTTCCAGCTGTACAGCTTTTCTTCCAGCTGGGCGCGCGACAGCACGATGCCGGGACGGGCGATCAGCGCCTCCAGCACCGCCCATTCACGGGCCGACAGGTTGACCGGCTGGCCGTTGTTGATCACTTCCCGCGTCTGCGGGTTGATGCTCACGCCCTTGTGCTCGAACACCGGTTCGGCGCGGCCCGCGGAACGGCGCAGCAGCGCGCGGATGCGCGCCAGCAGCTCGTCCAGGTCATAGGGTTTCAGCACATAGTCGTCGGCGCCCGCATCGAGCCCTGCGATGCGCTGGTCCACCGCGTCGCGCGCGGTAGCCACCAGCACCGGGGTCAGCTCCTTGCGGGAGCGCATGGAGCGCAGCACCTCCAGGCCGTCCTTCTTCGGCAGGCCGAGGTCCAGCAGCACCAGGTCGTAGGTCTGCGTCTGCAGCGCCGTATCGGCCATGGCGCCGTCCTTGACCCAGTCGACGGCGTAATGCTCGGCCCTCAGCAGGTCGAGCACTACCTCGCCGATCATGGTGTCGTCTTCTACCAGCAGCAGCCGCATGGTCTAGCCTTTCCTTGTTGTCTACGGGGCGCAGTTTATCCCAATCGTACCGGAATAAAAATGCGCTCACCGCCGCGCAGGATCAGCAGGGCCACCGACTTCTCGGACTTCGACACCATTTCGCGCACCTGGTCGATGGTGTTGACCGGGCGGCCGTTCACCGACAGCAGCACATCGCCCGGCTCCACGCCCGCGTTGGCGGCGGCGCCGCCCGCGTTCTCGATCACCAGGCCGGAAGGCAGGCCGGCCTGGCGCCGCTCCACCGGATCAAGCGGCCGCAGGGCGAGGCCGAGGCGCAGCTTTGATGCAGCCTCCCGCTTCTCGGCGCCGGCCAGGCTGCGGTCATTCGCGCTGCCCAGTTTGCCGTTCAGGATCACCGGCTTACCCTGGCGCCAGACTTCCAGCGTGACCTTGTCGCCCGGCGTGGCCAATGCCACCTGTGCGGGCAGGTCGCCCGAGGCCACGATTTTCTGGCCGTTCAATTTGCGGATCACGTCACCCGCCTTCAGGCCGGCCTGTTCGGCCGGACTGCCGGATTCCACATTCGCCACCAGCGCGCCTTCCGGCGACTCCAGGTTGAAGGAGTCGGCAAAGCCCTGATTCACTTCCTGCACCGTCACGCCGAGGCGGGCGTGCACCACCTTGCCGGTGGCGACGATCTGGTCCTTGATGCGGGTGGCCAGGTCGATCGGGATGGCGAAGGACAGGCCCTGGTAGCCGCCGGTCTGGCTGTAGATCTGCGAGTTGATGCCCACCACCTCGCCGCGCGTATTGAACAGCGGGCCGCCGGAGTTACCGGGATTCACCGCCACGTCGGTCTGGATGAAGGGCACATTGCTGTCATCCGGCAGCGAGCGCCCCTTGGCGCTGACGACGCCCGCCGTTACGGTACTCTCCAGACCGAACGGCGAGCCGATCGCCAGCACCCACTCACCAACCTTGAGGTCGGTGGACCGGCCCAGTGGCACCACGGGCAGATTCTTCGCATCGATTTTCAGCACGGCCACGTCCGTTTTCGGATCGGAGCCCAGCACCTTGGCGCGGAACTCGCGGCGGTCGGTCAGCTTGACCGTTACCTCGCGCGCGCCGCGCACCACGTGGGCATTGGTCAGGATGATGCCGTCCGCGCTGACGATGAAGCCGGAGCCCACGCCATGGCTGGGAATATCACGGCCACCGCGCTGCGGGCCCTGGAAGCGGCGGAAGAATTCGGCGAAGGGGTCGTCGGCAAAGGGCTCCTCGGCGCCATCCATGGCGGTGCGCACGCTGCCGGTGGTGCTGATATTCACCACGGCCGGGCCGTTGCGCGAAGCGATCACGCTGAAGTCCGGCAGCGCAATCATGGGCGCCGGGGTGGGGGCCGGAGCGCCGGCGGCGGCATTGGCCGGCACGGCGGGCGCCGGTGCGGCGGCCACGGCTTGCGGCGCGGACGGCGCCAGGTTGCGCTGCACGGCGATGGCGGCGCCTGCGCCCAGCACGCCGACGGCGGCCAGTGCTGCGACAAGGCGCTTGAAGGTAAAGGGTCCGAAGTGTTTATCGTTACGCATTGCTGCACTCCCGAATTGAATGATTACTGATGTATTCAATATGGGCCCGCAAGCTTAGGCGCTGCTTAATCTCTGCCTTACGCGGCGCTTAAGCGGCGCGCTCCAGACGTGCGAAGGCCGGGATAAACCCGGCCTGTAGCACTGCTATAGAGCGGGCCGGGGCCCGCGCCGTATTACGCTGCTTCGCGTGGCTGCTCCAGGGCAGTCACGTTATTGGTCATGCCGTCGATCGCGATCTTGCGCGGCTTCAGGGCTTCCGGCACTTCACGCTGCAGTTCGATGGTGAGCATGCCGTTGTTGAAGGACGCGCCGGTCACTTTCACGTGGTTCGCCAGCTGGAAGCGCTGCTCGAAATCGCGGGCCGCGATGCCGCGGTGCAGATAGGTGCGCTCCACGCCGTCGCGCTGCTTGCGGCCGACGATGTGCAGGGAATCACGTTCGGAAGTGATGTCGATCTCGTTGCGGTCGAAGCCGGCCAGCGCCATCACAATGCGGTACTGGTCTTCCGAGACCAGTTCGATATTGTATGGAGGGTAGCTGGGCTGGGCGTCGCCGCGCTGGGCGTCGTTCAGCAGCTGGGCCAGGCGGTCGAAACCAATGGCGGTACGGTACAGGGGAGTGAGGTCAAAAGTACGCATGATAAATATCCTTTCAAATTAAGCGATATATGTTGGCGGTCCCCTTCTGGGCAACCGCTGGATCCGATATACGGTTGCCCAAAAATGTTTTCAAGGGGATTTTTTGAAAAAATTCTGGCCTGTTACTTTTTGAAACATCCAGCATTTTCAGCGTGCTACACTCGCCGGCTTGGACCATTACTTTCCCTACGACAATGACCCAGCCTTTGACTCCTCGCCTTGCCCTGCTGCCCCTGCTGTTGTCTGCCGCCTTCGCCTGCGCCGAGCCGCTGCCCAAATCGCTTGACCAGCCTTATCCGGGCACGATCCAGATGAAGATCGATGCGTCGGACACGACACAGCACGTGTTCCGCATCCAGCAGTCGATTCCCGTCAGGCCGGGCAAGCTGATCCTGCTTTATCCGCAGTGGGTGACGGCCCAGCACGGCCCGACC
This sequence comes from Pseudoduganella rhizocola, assembly GCF_045984285.3. Lineage (NCBI taxonomy): Bacteria > Pseudomonadati > Pseudomonadota > Betaproteobacteria > Burkholderiales > Oxalobacteraceae > Pseudoduganella > Pseudoduganella rhizocola. The sequence goes on along the minus strand of NZ_JBJQIK030000001.1, from coordinate 751,065 downwards.
GGCGCCATCCACCAGCTGGCAGGGCTCAAGGTGTCGGCCAATGGCAAACCCGTGGCGTGGAAGCGCGATCCGCTGAACGTGTATGCCTTCCAGGTAGACGTACCGTCCGGCACGAAGACGCTGGACGTGGAATACCAGCACCTGTCGCCGACCGAAGGCGGCCAGGGCCGCATCGCGGTAACGCAGGACATCATCGGCATCCAGTGGCAGTCGATGACCATGTATCCGGCCGGTTATCACACGCGCCAGATTCCGATCCAGACCACGATGAAACTGCCGGCCGGCTGGCAGTACGGCACCGCCCTGGAAACCGCCGGCCGCAACGGCGATGAAGTGCAGTTCAAGACCACCGACGTGGAAACCTTCGTCGATTCGCCGGTGTTTGCCGGCCGCTACTTCAAGCGCATCGACCTCGATCCGGGCGCGAAGATTCCCGTCAACCTGAACATCGTCGCCGATACGCCGGAGGCGCTGGAAGCCAAGCCGGAGCAGGTGGAAGCGCACCGCGCCATGGTCAAGCAGGCCTACAAGCTGTTCGGTTCGCAGCACTACGCCCACTACGATTTCCTGTTCGCGCTGAGCGATGACTTCGGCGGCATCGGCCGCGAGCACCACCAATCCAGCGAGAACGGCGTGAAGCCGGACTACTTCACCGACTGGACCAAGTCCGAGCCGGTGCGCACCCTGCTGCCGCATGAATTCACGCACTCCTGGAACGGCAAGTTCCGCCGCCCGAAAGGCCAGGACGTGCCGAACTTCAATACCCCGCTGGACAACAGCCTGCTGTGGGTGTACGAGGGCCAGACGCAGTACTGGGGCCAGGTCCTGGCCTCCCGCTCCGGCCTGGTGAAGACGGCCAGCGTGCGCGACATGATCGCCGCCACCGCCGCTGCCTACTCGAATGTACAGGGCCGCAGCTGGCGTCCGCTGGTGGACACCACCAATGACCCCATCATCAGCCAGCGCCGCCCGCAGGTATGGCCGAACTGGCAGCGCAGCGAGGACTATTACTCCGAAGGCCTGCTGATCTGGCTGGACGTGGATTCCAAGATCCGCGAACTGTCCGGCGACAAGCGCTCGCTCGACGATTTCGCCAGCAAGTTCTTCGGCGTGAAGGACGGCAAGGCCACCGCCGAACACTATACCTTTGACGACGTGGTGAAGTTCCTCAACGATGTGCAGGCTTTCGACTGGGCGCCTTTCCTGCGCACCCGCGTCGAGAACACCGGTCCTGCGCCGCTGGACGGCCTGGCGCGCTCCGGCTGGAAGCTGGTGTTTGCCGAGAAGCCGACCGACTTCCTCAAAATGGCGGAAGACCGCGCCAAGATCGCGAATTTCCAGTATTCCCTGGGCTTCTCGCTGGGCAGCGACGGCAAGGTGTCAGGCCTGGTGTGGGACGGCGTGGGCTTCAAGGCCGGCCTGTCCGGCAATACCACGGTGCTGGCCGTGAACGGCCGCGCCTACAAGGCCGAACTGCTGCGCTCCGCCATCACCGCGGCCAGGACGGACAAGAAGCCGATCGAACTGCTGGTTAAGCAGGGCAACGACTACCGCACCGTGGCGCTGGATTACCACGACGGCCTGAAGTATCCGCGCCTGGAGCGCATCGAGGGCACGCCGGACCGCCTGGAAGCCATCCTCAAGGCGAAATAAGCTGTACGCGGGCGCGCACCGGTGCGCCCGCCTTCCCTCCCCTTCGCTACAGTGCAGCCTCAGGAGGCTGTACATGATCACACTTCATACCTGGACCACGCCCAATGGCCGCAAGCCGCTCATCATGCTGGAGGAGCTTGGGCTGCCCTACCGCATCGTGCCGGTGAATATCGGCAAGGATGAACAGTTCCGGCCGGAGTTTCTCGCCATTTCGCCGAATAACAAAATTCCCGCGATGGTCGACGACGAGGCCGGCCCGCTGGCCCTGTTCGAAAGCGGCGCGATTCTCACTTATCTGGCGGAGAAGTCCGGCCAGTTGCTGGCGCCGGCCGGCCCGGAACGCTACAAGGCGCTGCAATGGCTGCACTGGCAGATCGGCGGCCTTGGCCCGATGCTGGGGCAGCTCGGCTATTTCACGAAGCAGGACGACGCCTTCGCCACCGAGCGCTTCGTCAAGGAAGCGGACCGCCTGCTGACGGTGCTGGACAAACAGCTCGGCAACTCGCGCTACGTGGCAGGCGAGGAGTTTACGATTGCCGATATTGCCTGCTATACCTGGGCCCAGGCCGCCGCCACGCGCATGAAGGCCGTGCTGGCGGAACGGCTGGACAACAAGCCGGCGCTGCAGCGCTGGCTGTCCCTGGTGGGCTCACGCCCTGCCGTGGAGCGCGGCATGGCCTGGAAGCCTGGTTAATCGCGCAGGTAGCGCTCGCTCCACGCGGCGATCAGGCGGGCGACGTAGACGGCATCCTCACGCCTCGTCAGCAGGTGGTCGGCATCGTCCAGCGAGATGAAGCTTTTCGGGTGCTTGGCCGCCGTGAAGATGTCGAGCGCATTGCCGATGCCCACGGTATCGTCGCCCGGTGCGTGCATCACCAGCAGCGCCTTGCGCAGCGCGCCGATTTTTGTCTTCAGCTTGCTTTCCGCCACGTCTTCCAGGAACTGCTTCTTGATGCGGAAAGGGCGGCCCGCCAGCTGCACCTGGGCTTCGCCATCGTTCGTGATGGCGTCGATATGCTCGCTGAACATATGCGTGACGTGGCCCGGATCGCTCGGCGCGGCAATGGTGACGACGGCGCGCGCTTCCGGCACGTCCTCCGCCACGGCCAGCGTGGCGGCGCCGCCGAGGCTGTGGCCGATGAGGAGTTTCGGCGCTTCATAGCGTTCACGCAGGTAGTCCGCCGCGGCAAGCAGGTCCGCCACGTTCGAGGAAAAATTGGTGTTGGCGAAATCGCCCTCGCTGGCGCCGAGCCCCGTGAAATCGAAGCGCAGCACTGCAATGCCATGGTCGGTCAGCGCCTGCGCGATGCGGCTCGCGGCAAACACGTCCTTGCCGCAGGTGAAACAGTGCGCGAACAGTGCGTAAGCGCGGATGGCGCCATCCGGCGCATCGAGCCGCGCGGCGAGTTTATGGCCGTGGGCGCCGTTGAATTCCTGACGTTCTGCTCGCATGGGAGGCTCCTGTTGAGGCGTTGCGCCTACTTTGCACCAGAACCCGGCCGTGGGCAAGAGGCCGCAAGCGCTAGCCGAACAGGCCGTGCAGGAACCAGCGCTGGCCTTCCTCGCCGCCGCTCAGGCGCTCGCGGTAGACCCAATAATGCACATGGTCCTCGCCTTCCGCGATGAAGTAGTCGCGGGTTTGCGCATCACTCCACCAGCCCGCTTCGATACGCTCGGCATTGGACACCACGCGCAAGGGCGAACCGTAGAAAGGACGGTGGTCGCGCATCATCAGTGCAATGGGCTTCGGCAGCAGCCAGGTGGGGCGCGGCAAGGGCTGCGGCGGCAGCTGCGCCAGCACGTCGGCGGTCCGCAGCTTCTGCTGCACCGGCACCCAGGCATTGGCGTGCTCCGGCCGGTAATCGGCTTTCGGCGCCGGCTGCAGCACGTTGTCCGGCCCCAGCCGCGCGACCAGGACTTCCAGCAGGCGCTGCCGGTCTTCCGCGCTGCCGCCCGGTTCGGGGAACAGGCAGTCGTTGAGCGGGGCCATCGGCTTGACTTCACTGGCCTCCAGGCACAGCCCGATGACCGGCGATTCCAGCGTGATGCGTCCCAGCCTTTCCTTCAGCAGCCGCACCAGGTGGCCGTCGTGCCACACGGCTTCGGACAGCGCGATGTCCACCAGCGTCGGCGGCTTGGCGACCCTGCCCCGCTCATGTTCCAATGCGAGGCGGATGCCTTCCACGGCCAGCTGGCGTGCGCACAGCCAGCCCGTCATCTGCTGCAGCAGGCGGCGCGCGCCGGCCAGCAGCAGTTCGGCGTTCTCAATGCGGTCGAACAGTTCCAGCCTGGCCATGAAGCTGGGCGGCGCTTCGATCCAGTCGAACATTTCCGGCGTGTCGCCGCGCGCGGCATCGAGCATGGCAATCAGCGCCTTGCCGCAGCGCCGCTGCAGGCCTGGGCGCGGCAGGCGGCACAGCTGCGCAAAGCTGAAACAGCCGATGCCGTCCAGCCACGCCAGGTAGGGCCGCGCGGGCGGCAGCACGGCCGGCGGCACCGCGGCCAGCCTGCGCAGCATGGATTCTTTTGTTAAAGAGCGGCCGCCGCCCGCCTGCGCCAGCAGCCAGGCCGCGCGGCCCGTTGGCGCGCAGCTCAGCACAGCAGTAAAACCCAGCTCCCGCATCGTGTGCCGGATCAGCCGGCACAGCCGCCGCACGCCGCCGAACAGGCGCAGGCTCGCCCCCACATCCAGCAGCAAAGTGGCTTCTTCCCCTTCCGCCACCTGAGGCGTGTACTGCAGCAAGGCCATCGCCACCGCATGCAGGGCTTCAGCCTCCCGCAGGGGTGCGCGTTCCATCATCTGCGCATCGGGCGCCATCAGCAGCGCGCCGTTGCGCCGCATGCCGGGGCGCACGCCCAGCGCTAATGCCTGGGCCGAGGCCGCCAGTACGCCTTCCTGCTCCAGCACCACCGTGCAGGCTTCATCCTCCGACCAGTTCGGACAGAACACTTCCAGCGGAAGCCGGGGCAGATGCAGGCCGATCCAGAGGTGCATGGCGTCGATGAAGCGAAGAAGGTGATAAAGGTAAAAACAAAGGTTCGTCCCGCTGCGGCCCGCGCCGTTTGAGGAAGCCCAGTTGCAGGCCGCCTGGCGCCGGTTCCAGCGTCAGGCGCAGCGGCGCCGGCGATGCATCGCGCGCTTCCGACAGGGGCCGCATCATGCAGAACAGCGTTTCCCCGCTCTGCGCCGCCAGGTGCAGCCGGCGCAGGTTCTCGCCGCGCGCATGCTGATACCACAGCAGCACGGCGCCGCAGCTGCCGCTGCGCAGGATCTGCTCGGCCGCCCACAAGCCATCCGAGCCGCGTGGATTGCTGCGCACCCAGATCAGCTGCGAAGGCGGCATGCCCAACGCCGACATCGCCAGCGTCTGCGGGATCTGCGGCGGCTGCACCAGCACCACTGGCCGCTTCATGCGCGCCAGCGCCGGCTGCAGCAGACGCATCTCCCCGATTCCCGACTGCGCCAGCAGCAGCTCATTCAGCGATCCCAGCGGCCAGCCGCCGCCCGGCAGCTGGGCGGACAGGGCGGCATGCCCCGTATCCACACAGCGGGAAGCGGAGCGCGCCAGTTGCGATGCAAGCCAAAGCGATGGGTGCAAGGTTTCCGGCGCTGGAATCGGATCGGAGCGGGCCATGGCAATGGAATCAAATACTGTACATACATACAGTACTCCGTGCGGCCGGATTTTGCAAGGTTTACCTGCCAGGTTTTAACAGATGAGCTCGTGTCCACCTTGGTGCCTGCCCCCAAGGTGGACACGGGCTCGGCAGTACGCGCGCACTGTTGAATTGGGGCAAGGACGCGAAAAATGGGCTTGCGCTATGCTGAAAATCGCTCCGCCGGCGGCAGGCAATACGGCGGTTTTCCGATTGGTTTTACGAATCACAGGAGACAACAAATGAGCTACCTCGACCGAGACCCCTTTGGCATTTATCGCGACAATGACAGTCAGGGCCCCGGCCCGCGCCTGATGGGCGCCGATACCCTGATGGGCGAAGATGTCTATAACCGCCAGGAGGAAGATCTTGGCGACATCAAGGAAATCATGATCGATATGCAGAGCGGCCAGATCGCCTATGCCGTGCTGTCCTTCGGCGGCATCATGGGCATGGGCGACAAGCTGTTTGCCGTGCCGTGGCAGGCGCTGCAGCTGGATACCGTGAACAAGCGCTTCATCCTCGACTGCAGCAAGGAAAAACTGGAAAACGCGCCCGGCTTCGACAAGGACCGCTGGCCGGATATGGCAAGCGCTGAATTCGGCAGCCAGGTGCACGGCTTCTACGGCACCCAGCAGGCCATGCCGGGCCAGATGACCTCCACCGGCAGCGTGATGGGCAGCGGCACCAGCACCATGCAAAGCGGCTCCAGCGGCTCGATGAGCGGCAGCAGCGGCAACCTCGGTTCGTCCAGCGGCATGTCCACCCAGAGCGGCAGCAGCAGCGGCAACCTGAACCGCAGCGGCACCGATATGAACCAGGGTACCAGCCTTGACCAGCGCAGCAGCACCCTGAACCAGGGCAGCAGCCTCGACCTGGGCAGCAGCCAGTCCGACATGACCGACAAGAACGTCAACCAGGTCGGCGGCCTGTCGAACCAGAACACCAGCATCGATCCGGACAAGGACCGCATCTGATCCAGCTTAGCGCTGCATCGCCTCCCACACCTTGAACAGGCGCTTGACGGACACCGGCATCGGTGTCCGCAGCTCCTGCGCGAACAGCGACACCCGCAGCTCCTCCAGCATCCAGCGGTATTCCACCAGCCGCGGGTCGGTATTCTTGCCCGCCGATTTGTCGCGCGCCACGCGCAGGTATGGCTGCGCGGCCTGGTGCCATTCCGCCATGGCCTTCGCATCGCGCGCCGAATCCGCGCGCAGCTTCTCCAGCCGCACGTTCATCGCCTTCAGGTAGCGCGGGAAATGCGCCAGCTGCGAGAACTCGTTATCGGCCAGGAAGCGCTTGTGCACCAGGCCTTTCAGCTGCTCCTGCATATCGGCGGCAGCCTGCGGATTCACGTTCTGCAGGCGCTTCGGCATGCCGTGGAATTCCGCCAGCACCTGCCCCACCAGGCGCGCAATCTCGTTCACCAGCAGCACCAGGCGCGACTTGCCTTCGTCCTTGCGCTTGTTGAAAGAAGCTGCATCGGTGGGCAGCGGGTCCTGCAGGCAGGCGATGTCCAGTGCCTTGGCGATGATCTGGTCGCGCAGTTCTTCCTGTGTGCCCATGGACATGAACTGCATGCCCATCTGCTGCAGGTTCGGAATGCTCTTTTCAACGAACTTGATCTGGTCCTTCATCTGCAGCGCGAACAGGCGGCGCAGGCCCACGCGGTGCGTGCGCGCCGCCACGTTCGGGTCGTCGAACACTTCGAGGTCGCAATGCGCGCCCTTGTCCACCAGCGCCGGGAAGCCGATCAGGCTTAGCTTGCCCTGCTTGATCTCCAGCAGCTCCGGCAGCTCGCCGAAAGTCCACGCTGTGATGTTCGAATGCGCTGCCGGCGCAGCGGCTTCCGGCACCGGGGCGGCAGCCGTCTTGCCGCCATTGGCGCCATTCACGCCACGGGCCGCGTCAGCCGCGATGCCGCCGTGCGAAGGCTTCGGCGCCGCGCCGCCCGTGAGCTGCGCCAGCTGCGCCGGCGTGGCCTCGGCCATCTTCTGGAAGCTTTCGCGCGCCTGGCTGCCGTATTCGGCCTGCAGCTTGGCGAGGTTGCGCCCCATGTCCAGCTGGCGGCCATGCTCGTCGATCACCTTGAAGTTCATGAAGTGATGGGCAGGCAGCGTTTCGGGCTTGAAGTCCGTGGTCAGCACATTGATGGTGATCTGCTCGCGGATGTCGGCAATGATGGCGTCCACCAGGTCGCCGCGGCCAAAGGCCAGCTTGTCGTGGATGCGGTCGCAGAACTTCGCGGCATACTCCGGCAGCGGCACCATATGGCGGCGCTGCTTCTGCGGCAGGGACTTCAGCAGAAGATGCACTTTCTCCTTCAGCATGCCGGGCACCAGCCACTCGCAGCGTTCGCGCGAAAGCTGGTTCAGCGCATACAGCGGCACCGCCAGCGTCACGCCGTCGCGCACGCTGCCCGGCTCGAAATGATAGGTCAGCTGCAGTTCCAGGCCTGCCGCCATCATCTTCTTCGGGAACAGCTCCGTCGTCACGCCTGCCGCCTCATGGCGCATCAGGTCTTCGCGGATCAGGTAGAGCAGCTTGGGATCGTCCTGCGACGCCTTCTTGTACCAGGCTTCAAAGCCCGCGCCATTCACCACCTCGGCCGGAATCAGCTTGTCGTAAAAGGCTTCGATCAGCTGGTCGTCCACCAGCACGTCCTGGCGGCGCGACTTGTGTTCGAGGTTCTCGATCTCTTTGATCAGCTTGTGGTTGTGGGCGAAGAACGGCGCGCGCGTGTCGTAGTCGCCGCCCACCAGCGCGTCGCGGATAAAGATTTCACGCGCTTCGGCAGGGTTGTGCAGCGCATAGTTGATGCGGCGCTGGCTGTAGATGATCAAGCCGTACAAGGCGGCCTTCTCCGCCGCCGTCACCTGGGCCGGACGTTTTTCCCAGCGCGGTTCGCCCCACGATTTCTTCAGCAGGTGGCCGCCGATCTTCTCGATCCACTCCGGCTGGATCTGGGCCACGCAGCGCGCATACAGGCGGTTGGTTTCCACCAGTTCGGCCGCCATGATCCACTTGCCCGGCTTCTTCAGCAGCGAGGAGCCCGGCCATACATGGAAGCGGATGCCGCGCGCGCCGAGATAGCCTGCGCCCGGCTCGTCATCCGATTTGAAGCCGATATTGCCCAGCAGGCCAGTCAGCAGCGCGAGGTGCAGGTTCTCGTAAGTCGCAGGCGCCTCGTTCAGGCGCCAGCCCTGCTCCTTCACAATGGTGAGCAGCTGTGAATGCACGTCGCGCCATTCGCGCAGGCGCAGCTGCGAGAGGAAGTTGGCGCGGCAGTTGTCCTGCAGCTGGCGGTTGGTCTTCTTGTGCTCAATCGCTTCTTCGAACCAGCGCCAGATCTTGATGTAACTGAGGAACTCGGACTTCTCGTCGGCGAACTTCTTGTGCGCCTGGTCGGCAGCCTGCTGGTGCTCGATCGGGCGGTCACGCGGGTCCTGCACCGACAGCGCGGACGCAATGATCAGCATCTCGGTCAGGCTGGCGTTTTCCTGCGCGGCCAGGATCATGCGGCCCACGCGCGGGTCCAGCGGCAGCTTGGCCAGCTTGCGGCCCAACGCCGTGAGGTTGTTCGATTCATCGACGGCGCCCAGTTCCTGCAGCAGCTGGTAGCCATCCGCAATCGCACGCGCCAGCGGCGGTTCGATGAAGGGGAAGGTCTCCACAGCCGTCAGGTGCAGGGACTTCATGCGCAGGATGACGGCGGCCAGCGAGGAGCGCAGGATTTCCGGGTCCGTGAATTTCGGGCGCTGGTTGAAGTCCTGTTCTTCATAGAGACGGATGCAGACGCCATCGGCCACACGGCCGCATCGGCCCGCGCGCTGGTTGGCCGCCGATTGTGCAACCGGCTCGATCTGCAGCTGCTCCACCTTGTTGCGGTAGCTGTAGCGCTTCACGCGGGCCAAGCCGGCGTCCACCACATAACGGATGCCGGGCACGGTCAGCGAGGTTTCGGCCACGTTGGTCGCCAGCACGATGCGGCGCGCATTCGTGGTGCGGAATACGCGGTCCTGTTCTTCCACCGACAGGCGGGCGAACAGGGGCAGGATCTCCACATGCGGCGGATGGTGCTTGCGCAGCGCTTCGGCCGCATCGCGGATCTCGCGTTCGCCGGGCAGGAATACCAGCACGTCGCCGGAGCCGATGCGGCACACTTCATCCACGCCATCCACCACGGCGTCCATCAGGTCGCGCTTGTCGCGCGCGGCGGCGGCCGTGCGGGCCTGCGGCTTCGATGCATCACTCGTTGCCGTCACCTGCTCGCGCTCCACCGGGCGGTAACGGATCTCCACCGCATACAGGCGGCCGGACACTTCGATCACCGGCACCGGCGGCTTGCCGTCCTGCGTGAAGTGGCGCGCGAAGCGCTCGGCGTCGATGGTTGCCGAGGTGATGATCACTTTGAGGTCCGGGCGGCGCGGCAGCAGCTGCTTCAGGTAGCCCAGCAGGAAGTCGATGTTCAGGCTGCGTTCGTGGGCTTCGTCGATGATGATCGTGTCGTAGCCCTTGAGCAGCGGGTCGGTCTGGGTTTCGGCCAGCAGGATACCGTCGGTCATCAGCTTGACCGAGGCGCCCTTGCTCAGCGTGTCGTTGAAGCGCACCTTGAAGCCGACGTTCTCGCCCAGCGGCGTGCCCAGTTCCTGCGCGATGCGTTTCGCCGTTGACGACGCGGCAATACGGCGCGGTTGGGTGTGGCCGATCAGGCCTTTCTGGCCGCGGCCCAGTTCCAGGCAGATTTTCGGCAGCTGTGTGGTTTTGCCGGAGCCGGTCTCGCCAGAGACGATCACCACCTGGTGCTTGCGCAGCGCTTCCGCGATTTCGGCGCGGCGGCCGGATACCGGCAGGTCTTCAGGGAAGGTAATCGGCGGTATCGGATTACGGAACAGGCGCGCAGCTTCGCGCTCGGCCAACTGCTCAGGCGTCAGCTTCTCGCGCGGCTCACGGCCTTCGCGCGGCGCATTGCCGCCGCGTGCGCCATCTCCTGCGCGCCCCGGGCCGCCGTTGCCGCCCGCTGTACGCTCAGCATCGCCGCCACGTCCGCCGCGCGGCGCCTGGCCATGCCGCGCCTCGCCGGGAGCACGGGCGCTGCCGGATGCACCCGCGCCATCGCCGCGCTGGCCTGCACGATCTCCACGCGACGCAGTTGCGTCTTCCTGGCGTCGCGGATTGCCGCCGCGCTGGCCGGGCTGCGCGCCTGCCGGCTGGGCGCCGGGCGTGCGCTGGCCCTCCGGCCGTGGCGCGCGGCGCGGGCCTGAAGCAGGCGATGCGGGGCCCTGCGCGCCGCCTTGCGGGCGCTGCCGGGCATCGTTTTGTGGTGCGTTGGCGGGAGATTGAGGCTTATTGCGTGCTTCTGACATTGTTTTTTACATAGTTTTGCTGCGAAAACCGCGCAGCGAATTATAATGCGGCGCATGGAAAACCCCGTCGAATTCGTCCACTGGCTGCGTTCCGTCGCGCCTTACATCCACGCCTTCCGCGGCAAGACCTTCGTGGTCGCCTTCCCCGGGGAACTGGTCGCCGCCGGCGCCCTGCAGGTGCTGGCCCACGATTTGTCCCTGCTGCACGCGCTGGACATCAACGTCACCGTGGTCTACGGCTCGCGCCCGCAGGTGGCCGAGCAGCTGGCCCTGCGTAACGTGGAAGGCCGCTTCCACAACGGCATCCGCATCACCGACCCGGCCGCGATGGAATGCGCCAAGGAGGCGGCGGGCGAACTGCGCCTCGATATCGAAGCCGCCTTCAGCCAGGGCCTGCCGAACACGCCGATGTCGCATGCGGCGATCCGTATCATTTCCGGCAACTTCATTACCGCCAAGCCGCTGGGCGTGATCGACGGCGTGGACCTGGAACTGACCGGCGTGACCCGCAAGGTCGATGCCGAAACCATCCACTCCATCCTCGGTTCGGACGGCCTGGTGCTGCTGTCGCCGCTGGGCTTCTCGCCGACCGGCGAGGCCTTCAACCTGACCATGGAAGACGTGGCCTGCAGCGCCGCCATCGCCCTGCATGCGGACAAGCTGATCTTCATCACCGAAACCGAGATGATGACGGATGCCGCCGGCGTCGAAATCCGCGAACTGTCCTCGCACCAGGCCGAAGCCGTGCTGCAGGCCGGCTTCCTGCCCGATGCCACCGCCTTCTACCTGCGCCACTGCATCAAGGCCTGCGACAACGGCGTGGAGCGTTCCCACATCGTGCCCTTCGCCATGGACGGCTCGGCCCTGCTGGAACTGTTCACCCACGACGGCGTGGGCACCATGATCTCGCACGAGAACCTCGAATCGCTGCGCCAGGCCTCAATTGAGGACGTTGGCGGGATTCTCAAGCTCATCGAACCGCTGGAAGCCGACGGCACGCTGGTCAAGCGCGGCCGCGAACTGATTGAACGCGAGATCGACCGCTTCTCCGTCATCGAGCACGATGGCGTGATCTTCGGCTGCGCCGCCCTCTACCCCTTCCCGGAAGAGAAGATGGCGGAAATGGCCTGCCTCACCGTCAATCCGGAAGTGCAGGCCCAGGGCGACGGCGAACGCATTCTCAAGCACATGGAGAACCGCGCGCGCGCCAGCGGCATCACCAAGCTGTTCGTGCTTACCACGCGCACCGCGCACTGGTTCATCAAGCGCGGCTTCGTGCCCGCCACCGTGGACGCGCTGCCGAAGGACCGCCAGCACATGTATAACTGGCAGCGCAAATCCCAGGTTCTCGTTAAAACCTTATAATGGCGGTTTCAGAACACGCTTTAGGAGCAGCACAGATGGCCCGTACCGTCCATTGCATCAAACTGAACAAGGAAGCCGAAGGCCTGGCTTTCCCGCCCGTGCCCGGCGAAATCGGCAAGAAGATCTATGAATCCGTGTCGAAAGAAGCATGGGACGGCTGGCTCAAGCACCAGACCATGCTGATCAACGAAAACCGCCTGAACCTGGCCGACCTGCGCGCCCGCAAATACCTGGCGGCGCAGATGGAGAAGCACTTCTTCGGCGACGGCGCCGATGCCGCAGCGGGCTACGTACCGCCCACCGCGTAAAACAACGGCGCCCCGGGCGCCGTTTTCATTTCATGGGTTTGCACTGGCGCAGCTCGCAGCGGGCCAGGAAAGTGCGGCCGTTGCTGCAGGCCATGCGGTAGACCTCCACTGGCCCTGGTTCCGACACCAGTCCCGCCCCCAAGCCGCCTTCGCAGCCTGCCGTCCTGGCCAGCCTTTCCACCGTGGCCGACGATACGCCCGGCCTGAACTCCACTTTCTGGATCTCCGTGCCCTCGTGGCGCGCGATGGGCGTGCCGTCGCTGGCGGTAGCCGGCGCCGCCGCCTTGCGTGCCAGCGGCGCACGGCTTTCGGCAGCCTGCTCCTGCCAGGGCATGGCGGGCATCCAGGCGCAGGCGCTCAGCGCGCCCGCCATCAGCAGCAGTGCCAGGCGCTTCATCTCAGTACTTCAGCGTGCGCACGCCGTCCGCCGTGCCCAGCAGGCAGACGTTCGCGCCACGCGCCGCAAACAGGCCGACCGCCACCACGCCGGCCATCTGGTTGATCTGGGTCTCCAGCGCTACCGGATCGGCGATCGACAGGCCCGCCACATCGATGATGTTGCCGCCGTTATCGGTAACAAAGATCTCGTCCGAACCGGCCTTCGTGCGCACCCTGGGCTGGCCGCCCAGCGCCGCCAGCTTGCGGAACACGGCGTTGCGCGCCATCGGCAGCACTTCCACCGGCAGCGGGAACTTGCCCAGCGTTTCCACCAGCTTGGAGCCGTCGGCAATGCAGACGAACTGCTTCGACACCGAGGCCACAATCTTCTCGCGCGTGAGCGCTGCGCCGCCGCCCTTGATCATGGCGCCCATGGCATTGATTTCGTCCGCGCCGTCGATATAGACGGCAATCTCCGCTACCTCGTTCAGGTCGAACACCGGAATGCCATGGCCTTGCAGGCGCGCCGCCGTCGCTTCGGAGGACGCCACGGTGCCCTTGATACGGTCTTTCATCTTCGCCAGTTCGTCGATGAAGAAATTGGCCGTGGAGCCGGTGCCCACGCCAATGATTTCTCCCTCAACCACGTAGGAGATGGCCGCGCGGGCGACCGCTTGTTTCAGTTCGTCTTGAGTCATGAGTGCAAAAATAATAAGGCAGGAATCCCGCCATTTTACCGGAAGCAGCTGCCCTCCAGCCGCCAAATATTACGAATGAGCAACAAATTTCAGAAATTTATACACACCCGGCTTGCGGCGATATGAGAAAATGGTCCATCCCGAAAAGCAAAGTACATGAGTGAGACATGGTTCCAACCCCAGTCGTACTGATCGTTGACGACAGCCGCGTGTCGCGCCTGATGGCGAAGCAATACATTCTGGCCATGCATGCCGACTGGACGATCGAAGAAGCCGCCACCGGCGAGGAAGCGCTGGCAAAAGCCGGGGCATTGCAGCCCGACCTGGTCGTGCTGGACGTGAATATGCCCGGCATGGGTGGCGTGGCCGCCGCCGAACAACTGCGCAAGCTGCTGCCTGCCGCCCATATCTCCCTGCTGACCGCCAATGTGCAGGACGCCACGCGCGTGCGCGCCGAAGACCTCGGCGTGGGCTTCATGGAAAAGCCGATCACGGCCGAGCGTATCGCGCGCCTGCTGGCGCCCTTGGAAACGCGATGAAGGTCGAACTGAGCGAACTGGAACACGACGCCCTGGTTGAAATTTTCAACATCGGGGTGGGCCAGGCGGCGGCCTCGATGAGCGCCATCGTCAGCGAAGAGGTCACGATGTCGGTGCCTTCGATCAGTTTCCTCAGCCGCGCCGAAGCGGCCCAGCTGCTGGCCGATGCGCACCGCGCGGGCGGCGGCAGCGAACGCATTTGCGGCGTCAGCCAGCATTTCGACGGCGCCTTCCAGACCGAAGCCATCCTCATGTTCCCGGAAGATAAGAGCCTGGAAATCGTGCGCCTGATGGTGGGCGAGGCGGTGCCGCTGCAGGCGCTGTCGGAGATGGAACAGGAGGCAATGAGCGAAATCGGCAACATCATCCTGAATTCCTGCGTCGGCACGCTCGCCAATATCTTCCAGCAGGAACTCACCGGCTCCCTGCCCGTCTACCATGTGGGCACCAGCGACGAAATCCTCAGCGCCTCCGGCCAGCGCGCCGATACCGTGGTGCTGATGCTGCACATCGACTTCATCCTGGAGAAGCACCAGATCCACGGCTACGTTGCCTTCATCCTCGACGTCTCCGCCCTGCACGACCTGAAGCAGCAGATCAATCTCTATCTGGCGCGCGCCATGGGGCAACACTGAGCATGGCAGAACCGAATCGCCTGCAACTGCTGGAAAGCGTTCTGGAATCCGTCAGCATCGGCGCCATCGTGCTCGATAGCGCACAGCGCATCGTATTGTGGAACAAATGGATGGTGCGCCATAGCGGCTGGGACCAGCACCAGGCGGTCGGCAGCAATCTGTTCGAACTGTTCCCCGAGCTGCGCGGCCTGCGCGTGGAAGCGGCCGTGCGCCAGGTGCTGGACAACAATTTCGCTTCGCTGCTGTCGCCCACGCTGAACAAGGCGCCCCTCCCCCTGTTCAGCAATCCCGCCGCCCAGGCGCGCGGCGAGCGCATGCAGCAGGCCATCAACGTCACGCCGGTGGATGTGCCGGGCGAAGCGCGCTACTGCCTGATCCAGCTGCACGATGTGAGCATGGCCGCGGCGCGCGAGAAGCTGCTGCGCGAGCAGACCGAATTGCTGCGCACGCAAACCTTCTCCGACGGCCTGACGGGCGTGGCCAACCGCCGCTATTTCGACATGGCCATCGACAAGGAGCTGCGCCGCGCCAAGCGCAATGGCGCCTTCCTGTCGCTGCTGATGATCGATATCGACTACTTCAAGCCCTACAACGACCACTACGGCCACCAGCAGGGCGACGACTGCCTGATCCGCGTATCGGCGGCCATGGCCTCGATGCTGCAGCGTTCCACCGATGTGCTGGCGCGCTATGGCGGGGAGGAGTTTGCGATGATCCTGCCGGATACGGACGCCTCGCAGGCGCTGCAGATGGCGCAGGCCATCCGCATGCGCATCATCGGCCAGCAGATCCCGCATGAATATGCGGGCGGCGACCTGAAACAGATCACCGTCAGCATCGGCATCGCCACGCTGACGCCGGAATACCCGATGGAATCCGGCTCGCTGATCGGCGCCGCCGACCACGCGCTGTACGCCGCCAAGCGGCTCGGCCGCAACCGCGCCATCGCCCAGCCGCCCGGCCTGGAATAGCCGGGCCTCAGAGGCTGCGGTAGGACGCGATTTCCTTGTCGATGGCCTTCAGCGCCACCGTTTTCTCGACCGCGCCGCGCTTGACCGCCTCCTTCGGCATGCCGTACACCACGCAGCTCTCTTCGTCCTGCGCCACGGTGCGCGCGCCGGCCTTGCGCATTTCCAGCAGGCCGGCCGCGCCGTCGTCGCCCATGCCGGTCATGATGATGCCCATCGCATTGGCGCCCGCATGGCGCGCCACGGAACGGAACAGCACATCCACCGAGGGCCGGTGCCGGTTGACGAGCGGCCCATCGATCACGTCCACATAATATTGCGCGCCGTCGCGCCGCAGCAGCATGTGCTTGCCGCCCGGCGCAATCAGCGCCTGGCCCGGCAGCACGCGCTCGCCGTGCCGCGCTTCGGCCACGCGGATCTGGCACAGGCCATTGAGCCGCGCCGCGAAGGCGGCCGTGAATTTTTCCGGCATGTGCTGCACGATCACGATGCCCGGCGTCACGCGCGGCAGCGCCGTCAGCACTTCTTCCAGCGCCTGGGTGCCGCCGGTGGAAGTGCCGATGGCCACCACGCGCTCCGTGGTCTGCAGCGTGCCGCGCCCTTCCGGCACGGAAGGCATGATGACGTCGGCCGTGTGCTTGACGGTCGCTTCCAGCGGCACCGTGGCGCGCGCCGCCAGGCGGCGCACATTGGCTACCGCCGCCGCGCGCACCGCGCCAACCAGCTCGTCGGCACTCTCCTTGAGGAACTCC
The DNA here is from genome assembly GCF_045984285.3 of Pseudoduganella rhizocola. Taxonomy (NCBI): domain Bacteria; kingdom Pseudomonadati; phylum Pseudomonadota; class Betaproteobacteria; order Burkholderiales; family Oxalobacteraceae; genus Pseudoduganella; species Pseudoduganella rhizocola. Next base: position 734,743 of record NZ_JBJQIK030000001.1, on the reverse strand, counting down.
TGCAGGCCCAGCTTGGGCTTGGTGATGATGGAGACGGCGCCCGCCGCCAATGCCGCCATCGTGGTCTGCGCGCCCTTCTCCGTCAGCGTGGAGCAGATGATCACTGGCGTGGGACGCTCGCTCATGATCTTGCGCAGGAAGGTGATGCCGTCCATGCGCGGCATCTCCACGTCCAGCACGATCACGTCCGGCCATTGATGTTTCATGCGCTCGATGGCGAGCAGCGGGTCGGACACCGCATGCAGCACCTTGATACCGGGCGCCGATTCCAGCATGGCGCTCACCACCTTGCGCACCACGGCCGAATCATCGACCACCATCACATTGATCTGCTTCATCAGGGTTTGCTATAGACAGAAGGCATCACCGCGCGCACGGCATCGCTTACCTCGTGCAGGCTTTCGGAATGCCCGATAAAGAAATAGCCGCCGCGGCGCAGCGGCGCCACCACGCGGTTCACCACCTGGCGCTTGGTTTCGCCGTTAAAGTAGATCATCACATTGCGCAGGAAGATCACGTCGAAGCTGCCCAGGTCGGGCAGCGCCGTATTCAGGTTCACCTGGCGGAACTGCACGCGGTTGCGCAGTGCGCGCTCCACCAGCAGCGTTCCCTGCTGGTCGCCGATGCCCTTCAGGCAGAAGCGGCGCAGGTAGTCCTGCGGGATATGCTGGGCGCGTTCCATCGGATAGTGGCCGTTGCGCGCACGCTGCAGCACCCGGGTGCTGATATCGGAGGCCACCACTTCCCAGGGATTGTTGCCGAGGCAGTCGGCCAGCACCATGGCGATGCTGTACGGCTCCTCTCCGGAAGAACAGGCCGCGCTCCACACCCGGAACGGCGTGTTGCGGCTGCCCGCAGGCCGCGCCAGCGCCGCCTCGCGCAGCAGCTCGAAATGGCGCATCTCGCGGAAGAAATAGGTTTCATTGGTGGTCAGCAGGTCCACCGCCACCTGCACTTCCTCCGGCGCCTGGCCGGCGGAGAGCAGCTTGAAATATTCGGTATAGCTGGAAAGCTGATGATGCTGCAGGCGCTTGGCGAGCCGTCCGCTCACCAGCGCCTTCTTCGCCGACGACATGCTGATGCCGGCAATATCGAAGATAAAGCGCTGGAACTGTGCGAACTCCTGCTCGCTGATCTGAAACACGCTCATTGCATCAAACCGGCGCCAGATCCGCCGCGTTCAGTTCCGGCATGGTGGCCAGCGCTTCCAGCGCCAGCACATTGTGCACGTTCAGCAGGATCACGAACTTGCCGTTGACCTTGCCCATGCCCTGGATGAAATCGCCGCGCACGCGGGTGCCGAAGGATGGCGCCTCCTCGATGTCGGCGTCGGCGATGTCGAGCACCGCATTCACCGCATCCACCACCACGCCCGTCACCTGGTGCTCGCCGCTCACTTCCAGTTCCACGATGACGATGCAGGTACGCTTGCCCGCCACTGACTGCGGCTTGCCGAAGCGCGCCGCCAGGTCCATCACCGGCACCACGGCGCCGCGCAGGTTGATCACGCCGCGTATGCACTCCGGCATCATGGGCACTTCCGTAATGCCGCTGAACTCAATAATCTCCTTGACCGCCATGATGCGCAGGCCATAGGTCTCGCCTCCCAGCATGAAGGTGAGGTATTGCTGCGACCCGCTCTGTTCTTGCTGCATGCTCCTCTCCTCAGAATGACGTGAAATTCGCCTCGTCCGGCGCACTTTGCAGCGACAGCGAATCGGCCAGCTTCAGCGGCGCCGCGCGGCGGCCGGTGCCGCGCACCGGCGCGGGCGAACGGTGGCCCACGGCGACCACCGCGGAACGCGAACCGCCTTCCACGCGGAAGAAGGCCATGGCCTGCTGCAGCTGCTCCGCCTGGCTGCTCATCTCTTCGGCCGTTGCCGCCAGCTCCTCTGAGCTGGACGCGTTCTGCTGCGTGGTCTGGCTCAGCTGCACCACGGCGGAATTGATCTGGCCCACACCGGCCGACTGTTCTTCCGAAGCTGCCGTGATTTCCTGCACCAGGTCCGATGTCTTGCGGATATTCGGCACCATCTGGTCCAGCAGGGTGCCGGCGCGTTCGGCCAGTTCCACGCTGCTGGTGGCCACTTCGCCGATCTCCTGCGCCGCCACCTGGCTGCGCTCGGCCAGCTTGCGCACCTCGGCCGCCACCACGGCAAAGCCCTTGCCGTGTTCGCCCGCGCGCGCCGCTTCGATGGCGGCATTCAGCGCCAGCAGGTTGGTCTGGTAGGCGATATCGTCGATGATGCCGATCTGCTTGGCGATCTGCTTCATCGCCGTCACGGTAGCCTTCACGGCCTCGCCGCCTTCCGCCGCTTCCTGCGCAGCCTTGCCGGCCATGCCGTCGGTCACGCGCGCGTTCTCGGTGTTCTGCGAGATCGAGGCCGTCATCTGCTCCAGCGAGGCGCTGGTTTCTTCCACACCCGCCGCCTGCTCGCTCGCCGCCTGCGACAGCGACTGCGCCGTGGCGCTCACCTCTTCCGAGGCGCTGGCCAGCGAATGGGCGCTGCTGTTCACTTCACCGACCACCTGCGCCAGCTTGTCCATCGTGTTGTTGGAATAGTCCTTCAGCTTGGCGAAGGCGCCCTGGTAATCCTTGTCGATCTTCTTGCTCAAGTCACCGTCCGACAGCGCGCCCATTACGCGCACCACATCGTCGATGCTGGAACCCACGGTCGTCACCAGCTGGTTCAGGCCCTGGCCCATCTCCTGCTGGAAGCCCTGCAGGCCGTTCATGTCCACGCGCACCTCGAAATTACCGCGGTTGGCCGCCTCCACCACGGCGCGCTGGCCGTCGATCACCTGGCGCAGCTTGGCCACCATGCCGCCCACCGCGAACAGCATGCTGCTCCGGTCACCGGAACGGGTTTCCACTTCGCCGCTCAGGTCGCCGGCCGCAATGCGCTTCAGCAGCTCGGCGGCGTAGCCTGGCTCACCGCCCAGCTGGCGCGTGATGCTGAGCGTGATCCAGAACGCCATGGCGATACCGAACAGCACGGCCAGCGTCCCCACCGTCACCATCATATTGCGCGCTTCGACGTATTCGATGGCGGCCTGCTTGCCGCTGTTCTCCATCAGTTCGCTCTGGTAGGCGATCAGGCGCGACAGCGTGGAGATATAGTTGGTTTGCGCCCCTGCCAGCTGGTTGGTTAGCAGATCCTTGGCTTCGGCAAGTTTGCCGTCACCCGACAGGCGGATGAATTCTTCCTGGTGCACGCGGTACTTCTCGCGCGCGTCGATCATGGTGCGCAGCAGGTCCTTGCCCTGCGGCGAGGTGATTCGCTTTTCCAGCTTGGCGATCTGCTCGCGGATCGAGGCTTTCGCCGTTTCGATATCGGCCAGCTCCTTACGTGCGGTCTGCGCATCGTTGTAGAGCGCGATATTCCGCATCGACATGGCAATCTCGTTGATATTGCCGATCAGGGTATAGCTCCACAGGACTTTGGGATATTTGTCGATCACCATATCGTCCGTGTTTTCGGCCACATCGGCCAGGCGCGTCACGCCCATCACCACCACGCTGGCCAGCAGCAGGCTGACCACGCCGAAGGCCAGGCCCAGGCGGACGCTGATTTTCAGGTCTTTAAACATAGGAATTGCTCCAGGAAAGCGTTTCGATCAGAACTTCGTAAATTGCATTTCGTCGGGCCCCATTTCGGCGGCCAGCGCCGCGTTCTGCAGGGCCAGGCCCTCGCCGCGCGGCTTGCCGGCATTGCGCAGGGCGCGCGCCGGTGCGGAACGCTGGGGCGCCGCGGGCTGCCGCTCCAGGCGGAAGAAGGCCATGGCCTGCTGCAGCTGTTCGGCCTGGCTGCTCATCTCTTCGGCCGTTGCCGCCAGCTCTTCGGAGCTGGATGCGTTCTGCTGGGTGGTCTGGCTCAGCTGCACCACCGCCGCATTGATCTGGCCCACACCGGCCGACTGCTCCTCCGATGCAGCCGTGATTTCCTGCACCAGGTCCGAGGTCTTGCGGATATTCGGCACCATCTGGTCCAGCAAGGTGCCGGCGCGTTCCGCCAGTTCCACGCTGCTGGTGGCCACTTCGCTGATCTCCTGCGCCGCCACCTGGCTGCGCTCGGCCAGCTTGCGCACTTCGGCCGCCACCACGGCGAAGCCCTTGCCATGTTCGCCAGCGCGCGCCGCTTCGATGGCGGCATTCAGCGCCAGCAGGTTGGTCTGATAGGCGATATCGTCGATGATGCCGATCTGCTTGGCGATCTGCTTCATCGCCACCACAGTGGCTTTCACCGCTTCGCCGCCTTCGGCCGCTTCCTGCGCAGCCTTGGCGGCCATGCCGTCGGTCACGCGCGCGTTCTCGGTGTTCTGCGAGATCGAGGCCGTCATCTGCTCCAGCGAGGCGCTGGTTTCTTCCACGCCTGCGGCCTGCTCGCTCGCCGCCTGCGACAGCGACTGCGCGGTGGCGCTCACTTCTTCCGAAGCGCTGGCCAGCGAATGGGCGCCGCCATTGACTTCGCTTACCACCTGCTGCAGGCGGGCCACCATGGTGCGCATGGCCGCCAGCAGCTGGCCCGGCTCATCGCGCGACACGCTGTCGATGCGCACCGTGAGGTCGCCTTCGCCGAGACGGTTGGCCACGTCCACCGCCTGGCGCAGCGGCCGGGTGATGCTGAACGTGATAAACGCTGCAATCGCGATGCCCAGCACAATCGCCACCGCCGAAACGGTGATGACCATGCTGCGGGTAGCCGCATAGGTCTGCTTGGCATCTTCGGCCGAGCTGACCATCTTCTTGCCCTGGTGCGTGGCCAGCGCATCCAGCGCCTTGTTGAAGCGGGCATTGGCCGGCATGAAGTCGGTGCGCATGTATTCGGCGGCCTGCTTGCGGTCGGTGCGCGCCAGCTGGTAGAAGTGCTCGAACTTCGATTCGACGGCGGCACGGCCATCGGACATATCCTTGAACAGCTCGCGGCCACGCTCGCTGGCCACCAGCTTTTGCACGCGCGCCATGGTCTCGCTCAGCTCCACGCGGTTCGCTTCGATCTCCTTGCGGTGCGCCTCGCCCTCGGCGTCGCTGGCGGCCAGCAGGATGCTGCTCATGTGCGCCCCATTTTCGGCCGACAGGCGCTCCATGTCCTTGGCCATGGCGACCTTGGGATAGCTGTCCTCCGCCATTTCGATGGTGGCGGCATCGATGGCCTCCATGCGCTGCAGGGTCAGGACGCCCAGCGCCAGCAGCAGGAGGATCAGTGCGCCGAAGCCGAGGCCGAGCCGTACGCCGATTTTGAGGTTCTTGAGCATGGTGCTCTCCGATATCTGTAAGTTTGTTGAATCAGGCCGCGAGGGCTTCGTTGCTGTCATGTTCGATGCCATTCAGCAGCGCCACCATGTCCAGGATCAGCGCCACTTCGCCGTTCCCGAGAATGCTGGAGCCACTGAGGAAACGCAGGCCGCTGAACACTTTGCCCAGCGGCTTGATCACGGTCTGGAACTCGCCCAGCAGGCTGTCCACCACCAGTCCGGCGCGCTTGCTGCCGTAGCGCACCACCACAATGCTCTGGCGCCGCGCCGGCGGTCCGTCGATGGCGAAGCGTTCGCGCAGGCGCACAAAAGGCAGCGCCTGGCCGCGCAGGTCGATGTAGTCGCGCCCTTCTTCCTCGCGGAATTCCACGCACTCCTCCACCATGTCCATCGGGATCACGAATACCGACTTGCCGAGGCCGACCTGGAAGCCGTTGATGATGGCCAGCGTCAGCGGCAGGCGCACCGTCACCGTGGTGCCCACGCCCTCCTCGCTGGCGATTTCCACGCTGCCGCGCAGGGCCTGGATATTGCGCTTCACCACATCCATGCCCACGCCGCGGCCGGACAGGTTGGTCACTTGCTCCGCCGTCGAGAAACCGGGCTCGAAGATCAGGCCGTAGATCTCCTTGTCGCTCAGCACGCGGCCAGGCTCCACCAGGCCGCGCTCGATGGCCTTGGCCAGGATGCGGTCCTTTTTCAAGCCGCCGCCGTCGTCGCTCACTTCGATCACGATGCTGCCGGAGTCGTGGTAGGCATTCAGCGCCACCTTGCCCTTGGCCGGCTTGCCGCGCGCGGCGCGCAGTTCGGCGCTTTCGATGCCGTGGTCCATGGCGTTGCGCACCAGGTGGGTCAGCGGATCGCCGATCTTCTCCACTACCGTTTTGTCCAGTTCAGTGTCTTCCCCGCTGACGGACAGGCCGATATCCTTGCCGATCTCGCGCGATACGTCATGCACCACGCGCTGGAAGCGGTTGAAGGTAGCGCCGATCTTCACCATGCGCAGCTGGAGCGCGCTGTCGCGCACTTCTTCCACCAGGCTGCTCAGGGTGGAGGTGCATTCCAGCAGCTCGGCGATCTGCGTGCGGCGTGCAATCACATTGGCGCTGGCGCCCGCGATAATCAGTTCGCCCACCAGGTTGATCAGGCGGTCCAGCTTGTCCGCATCCACCCGCACCGACCGGTTTTCCTGCGTGGCGGCGCGCGGTTCGGAAGCCTGCTTCTGCTTGGCCAGCGCGGCATCCACCACCGGCGGCCGTACCGCGCCCTGCTCCACCAGGATGGCGCCGATGGGCGCCGCCTGCGGGCCGGCGGCGCTTTGCTGCGCCAGCGCCTGCGCCAGTTCATTGGCGGTGACGCTGCCGCACTTGATCAGCATCTCACCGAGGCGGCTGCGCTCTTCCGGCAGCTGCTCGATCAGCTTCACATACTCGGAAACGCGGCTGTGCGGCGGCAGGATGCGCAGCTGGCAGTCGTCGCGCACGAACTCGAACACGCCTTCGATGGCGGCCTTGTCGGTGTTGCCGCGGAAGGCGATCTCGAAGCCGAGATAGCAGCTCTCCGGATCGAATTCCGCAGCCGCCGGCAAGCCTTCATCCAGCACCGCGATGCCGGTGATTTCGCCCAGCTGGCCCAGGTAGCGCAGGAAGGACAAGGGGTCCATGCCGTTGCGCAGCACGTCCGCGCCGAAGCGCAGCGAGATATGCCAGTGTTCCGCGTCGCCCGCCGTTTCGTTTGCCGCCGCCGCTTCCAGGCGCGGCGCGGCACTGGCCGGCGCGCCCAGGTAGGCCTGCAGCTGCGCCGTCAGCGGCGCGCCTGCTTCGGCCAGCGCCTGGTTGCCATCCAGTTCGCCGCTTTCCACCGCGTTGACCAGGGCGCCGATATGGTCGCAGCAGGCCAGCAGCAAGGCTACCAGGCCGTCGTCCACCGGCACGCGGCCGTCGCGCACGCGGTCCAGCACACTCTCGGCAACGTGGGTGAATTCCACCACCGGGTCGAGGCCGAACATGCCGGCCGAGCCCTTGATGGTATGCGCGGCGCGGAAGATGGCGTTCACCGCCTCCGCCCCGCCGTCCGGCTGGGCCACGGCCAGCAGCGCATTCTCCATTTCGCCCAGCAGCTCCCGGCTCTCGGCGATAAAGGTGTGCATCACCACGTCGATATTGATGCTCATGCGGCGGCTCCTTCCACGATCGCGAAGCGGTGGGCCATGTCCAGCATGGCCAGCACCTCGCGCACCGGCGCGCTCGGCGCCAGCAGCTGCAGCTGTTTATCCTGGCCTTGCGCCTCGCGCGCCGCCACCAGCAGCAGCTGCAGGCCGGCGCTGTCGAACTCCGTCACCTGCGACAGGTCAATGGCCGGCGCCCCGGCCGCCGCCGCTTCCAGCAGCGCGGGCTTGAGCTCCGCCGCGCGGTAGATGGTCAGCTCGCCTTCGATTGCGAAGGCGGCAGCAGTCCCTTGGCTCTCTGCGCCAATACTCATGGTGCTTCTCCGTGAAAAAAACCTGTCGCGGGTCGTTAAGGCATGACCAGTTTCTGCACTGCGTTCAGCAACTGCTCCGGCTTGAACGGTTTCACCATCCAGGCCTTGGCGCCGGCAGCCTGCCCCTGCAGTTTCTTCTCTTCCTGCGATTCGGTGGTGAGCATGATGACGGGCGTGAATTTGTAGGCGGGGCGCTGCTTGAGCTCCCGCACGAAGGAGATGCCGTCCATGTTCGGCATGTTCACGTCGCTGATCACGAGGTTGATCTTCTGGCCATTGAGCTTGGCCAGCGCATCGGAACCGTCGGTGCCTTCAATGACGTCGTACCCTGCCTGCTTGAGCGCGATGCCAACGACCTGCCGGATGGACAGCGAGTCATCGACGATCATGATTGTTTTTGCCATGTCAGCTACTCCCTAGAAAAAGGTGATTTCTTCTTCCTGCTGGGGCGCAGGGAGTGCGCCCTTCTTGTGCAGTGTTCGTTCTTCCGCCATGGCGTAAGTGCTTTCCAGTTCGGCCAGCAGGGCGCGCGTATCCAGCGGCGGCACCCCGTGCTCTGCATCGAACTGCTGCCGGTTCTCGTCCAGGATGGACGGCCAGCGTGCGATGTTCTGCTGCACGTGGCTCAGGATCTGGCTCACACGGTCCTGGAACTGCAGCTGCACCAGCGCTTCCGACACCTCGGTCTGGATGCCGGCGCTTTCATGCTTGAGCAGTTCGGACGAGGCCACCAGGCCATCCGTCACGCCGCGGAAATCGGCCAGCACGCTGTTGATCATTTCTTCCGAAGCCTGCACCGAGCGCGCTTCCTGCTGCTTGGTGGCGGTGGCTGCGCTGCAGGTGGCATTGATGGCGGAGCTGATCTGGCTCACCTGCTGCGAGATATGCTTGCCCGCTTCCGCCGAGCGGTTGGACAGCATGCGCACTTCGTTGGCCACCACGGCAAAGCCGCGCCCCGCCTCGCCCGCACGGGCCGCTTCGATGGCGGCATTCAGCGCCAGCAGGTTGGTCTGCCAGGCGATGCTGGCCACATCGGCTGCCATGGTCTGCAGTTGCGCCGTGATGGCCTGCAGGCCTTCAATCTTCTGCAGCATCATGGATTTGCTCGATGCCGCCTCTTCCAGCATGGCCAGCAGCGAGCGCAGTTCCTTTTCGCTGCGGCTGTAAACCTCGACCACATCGCCGCCCGATTGCGTGGTGGACGATGCCGCCAGCGCCTGTTCCAGCCGGTGCACGATGCCGGAGAAGCGGCCGATCAGCTCTACAACTGCGGCTTCCATCTGCGTGCGCGAAGCATCGAGGTGGGAGTTCCACACGCCGGAGACTTCTTCGCTGAAGTGCTGGCGGCTGTCCAGGTAATTGCGCAGGGAGTCATCGGCGCGCGGCTGCAGCGCGACTGCATGGCGGCTGGCAGCAAACCCCAGCACGATCAGCACGGCGGCGGCAAGCAGCGCGGGCCAATGCCAGCCGCCCAGCCACACCAGCACGAGTGCGGCAAGTACGGCGACGATCAGGGGGTAATGCAGGGACAACAGGCGAAAGCGTGTTTGAGGCACCGAAGGCTCTCCAGCAGGAGCGGTCCGCATATGCGGCCGTATTCCCTGAATTAGTGTTGGAATTAAATCTGCGGCCGCTGTTTTATTGCGGCTCTCTTGCCGAGATAATGCTACTGTTATTTCCTCAGCGCAAGCCCAAGTAACAATTTTATGTAATTGGTCGCGTAAACCCGACAGCTTTCTAAAGAGAAAAAAATACCCCTTTTCCAAGCACTTGTCTATTCGCTACCACCTTGCATGAGCGAAGTCACTTTATCGTTTGTGTTGGACAAATGTTGAGCAAAAATTACCGTGGGAATTGGAGAGAATCTGAATTAACAAATAACATAACGGGTAAATAAAAAAGCGGCGCATAATGCGCCGCCTTTTATTAATACAATTGAAAGCGATTATTTACGCAAGCCGCTGGCAGCCTTGGCCAGCGCGGTGATGTGGTCCCAGTCGCCGGCCTTCATCGCGTCTTTCGGCGTCAGCCAGGAACCGCCCACGCAGGCCACGTTTTTCAGCGCCAGGAAGGCCGGCGCCGTCTCCTGCGAGATACCGCCAGTCGGGCAGAAAGTGATGTCGGACAGCGGACCGGCAATCGCATTCAACATGCCCACGCCGCCCGCCGGCACGGCCGGGAACAGCTTCAGCTGCTTGTAGCCCTGCTCGCGCGCAGCCATCACTTCCGACGGCGTCATCACGCCGGGCAGCAGCGGCAGGCCGCTGGACTTCTGCGCCGCGATCAGTGCCGGCGTCAGGCCCGGCGACACGCCGAACACCGCGCCCGCATCGCGCGCCGCCGCGAATTCTTCCGGCTGCGTCAAGGTGCCCACGCCCACGATGGCGCCTTCCACTTCGCTCATGGCGCGGATGGCGCCCAGGCCGTGCTGCGTACGCAGCGTAACTTCCAGCACGCGGATGCCGCCTGCGACCAGCGCCTTGGCCAGCGGTACTGCATGGTCGGGATCATCGATCGCAATCACGGGGATCACGGCCGAGGTACGCATAATGTCGAGTAGGGTCATGGTCATGCCTTCTTATTGATCAGGAAATCTTCATCGGAACCGGGAACGGTATTGCCTACGTTATCGCCGCCGTGCAGTTCCACGGTGGTGGGAATCGGCGACGGCAGAGGGAAGGTGGTGGCGCCGCTCTCCGCCGCGCACACGCTGTTGCGGTACATGGCGAACAGCTCGCGGCCCATGCCGACATGGTTCGGCGACAGGTCGGCCTGCGCCAGCGAGCGCGCATGCCAGACATCGGAAGCCACCAGCGCTTCCAGCGTGCCCGCGGCGGCATCGAGGCGGATCACGTCGCCGTCGCGCACCAGTCCCAGCGGGCCGCCGGCCAGGATCTCCGGCGATACGTGGATGGCGGCGGGCACCTTGCCGGAAGCGCCGGACATGCGGCCGTCCGTCACCAGCGCCACCTTGCGGCCCGCATCCTGCAGGTTGGCCAGCGCCGGGGTAAGCGCATGCAGCTCCGGCATGCCGTTGGCGCGCGGGCCCTGGAAGCGGAGCACGGCCACGAAGTCGCGATCGAGCTTGCCGGCCTTGTACGCAGCCATGAAATCTTCCTGCGAATTGAACACCAGCGCAGGCGCTTCCACCGAGCGGTGCTCGGGCTTCACGGCCGACACCTTCATGATGGCGCGGCCCAGGTTGCCCTGCACCAGCACCATGCCGCCATCTTTCGAGAACGGGTCGGCTGCGGTGCGCAGCACCTTGTCGTCCGCGCTCTGCGCAGGCGCATCGCGGAACACCACGTCCTTGCCGTCTTCAGCCAGGAAGGGCTCGGCGCAGTGCTTCGACAGGCCCTTGCCCAGGATGGTGGTCACATCGTCATGCAGCAGGCCGGCCTTCAGCAGCTCGCGGATCACGAAGCCGGTACCGCCCGCGGCGTGGAAATGGTTCACGTCCGCATCGCCGTTCGGGTAGATGCGCGCCAGCAGCGGCACCACGGCGGACAGGTCGTTGAAATCGTCCCAGTCGATCACGATGCCGGCGGCTTTCGCAATCGCGGGCAGGTGCAGCGTGTGGTTGGTGGAACCGCCCGTCGCCAGCAGCGCCACGATGGCGTTGACGATGGACTTCTCATCGACCACATGGCCCACCGGGATGTATTCGCTGCCTTGGTCCGTGATCACGGCCGCGCGCTTCGCGGCAGCGGCAGTCAGCGCATCGCGCAGCGGGGTATATGGGTTGATGAAGGCGGCGCCCGGCAGGTGCAGGCCCATCACCTCCATCAGCATCTGGTTGCTGTTGGCGGTGCCGTAGAAGGTGCAGGTGCCCGCGCCGTGGTAGGACTGGGCTTCGCCTTCCAGCAGCTCTTCGCGCGTTGCCTTGCCTTGCGCATAGCGCTGGCGGATGGCTGCTTTTTCTTTATTCGACAGGCCGGAAGTCATGGGCCCGGCCGGCACGAACACCGCAGGCAGGTGGCCGAAGTGCAGCGCGCCGATCAGCAGGCCCGGAACGATCTTGTCGCATACGCCGAGGTAAAGCACGGAGTCGAACATATTATGGGATAGCGCTACCGCAGTGCCCATGGCGATGGCGTCGCGCGAGAACAGCGACAGCTCCATGCCTGGCTGGCCCTGGGTCACGCCGTCGCACATGGCGGGCACGCCGCCGGCGAACTGCGCCACCGCGCCCACTTCGCGCACGGCTTCCTTGATAATTTTCGGGAAGCCCTCGAAGGGCTGGTGCGCCGACAGCATGTCGTTATAGGAGGAGACGATGGCCACGGAAGGCTTGCGCACTTCCTTCAGCACCAGCTTGTCGTTCGGCGGGAAGGCAGCAAAACCGTGCGCGAGGTTGGTGCAGGACAGCGAACCGCGTTGCGGCCCCTTCATCCGGGCTGCCTGCAGATGCGCCAGGTAGGCGCCGCGCGAAGGGCGGCTGCGCTTGATGATCCGCTCGGTGACTTTTTCTAGGACTGGGTGCAAGGCCATGGTGTGGTTCCTGATCAATGAATTCTCGAAATTTTACTACACTTTTGCAGGCAAAGGTGATGCGCCATCGCTTCAGGGCGACGGCGGCAGGACGCCGGACAATCTCCATTGCCCCAGCACCGCCCTCGGCGGAACTTTTTTGAGGCCGCGCCAAAAGAGTTGTAGTGAATTTACCTGCTTTTGCTGTATAGTTGAATAATATTCCCAAACCCGCCACAACAACATGCACCAGCCTGCCCTCACCACGACCGCCAGCTTCCTGGCCCTGCAATCCCACGCTGCCGACGCCCAGGACTGGCAGATCCGCCAGCTGTTCGCCGCCGAACCGCAGCGCTTCCCGGCCATGACCGTGGATGCCGCCGGCCTTTTCCTCGACTATTCGAAGAACCGCGCAAACCAGCGCACCATCGAACTGCTGGTTGACCTGGCGCGCGAGCGCGGCGTGGAAGCCCGGCGCGACGCCATGCTGTCTGGCGAGAAAATCAATATTACCGAACATCGCAGCGTGCTGCACACAGCCTTGCGTATGCCGCGTGGCAAACCGCTGGTGGTGGACGGACAGGACGTGAACGCGGATGTGCACGCGGTGCTCGACCGTATGCATGCCTTTACCGACAAGGTGCGCAGCGGCACGTGGCTCGGCCACACCGGCAAACCGATCACGGACATCGTCAACATCGGCATCGGCGGTTCGGACCTCGGCCCGAAAATGGCCGTGCTGGCACTGCGCTCCTATGCCCATCCACGCCTGAAGATGCACTTCGTCTCCAATGTGGACGGCCACGACATGGATGCGGTGCTGGCCCAGGTGAATGTGGAAACCACGCTGTTCATCGTCGCCTCCAAAACCTTCACCACGGCGGAAACCATGCTGAACGCGCAGACTGCGCGCCGCTGGTTCCTGTGCGAGGCGAAGGAAGCGGACCTGCCGCGCCATTTCGTTGCCGTCTCCACCAACACGCAGGCAGTCACTGCTTTCGGCATCGATCCGGAAAACATGTTCCCCTTCTGGGACTGGGTCGGCGGCCGCTATTCCGTGTGGTCGGCCATCGGCCTGTCCGTCGCGCTGGCGGTGGGCTTCGGCTATTTCCAGACCTTCCTGGAAGGCGCGCATGCAATGGATGAGCACTTCCGCACCGCGCCGCTGGAGCAGAACATGCCGGTGCTGCTGGCGCTCATCGGTTTCTGGAACCGCCAGTTCCTGAATGCGGGCTCGCTGTCGATTGCGCCCTACCACCAGGACCTGTCGCGCTTCCCGGCCTACCTGCAGCAGCTCGACATGGAAAGCAACGGCAAGCGCGTGACCCGGGGCGGCAAGCCGGTCGACACGCCAACCTGCCCGGTGGTGTGGGGCGAGTGCGGCACCAACGCGCAGCACGCCTACTTCCAGCTGCTGCACCAGGGCACGGACGTGACCCCGATCGACTTCATCGCCACGCTGCGCGCAACGCATGACCTGGAAGGCCATCACGACGCGCTGCTGGCCAACTGCTTCGCCCAGTCCGAGGCCTTCATGAAGGGCAAAACGGCGGACGAAGTACGCGCCGAGCTGAAGGCGCAGAAGCTGAGCGATACCCAGATTGAAGAACTGGTGCCGCACAAGACCTTCCCCGGCAACCGCCCGAGCAACACGATCCTGATGGACCAGCTCACGCCGGCCACGCTGGGCGCGCTGATCGCGCTGTACGAGCACAAGACCTTCGTGCAGGGCGTGCTGTGGGACGTGGCCAGCTTCGACCAGTGGGGCGTTGAACTGGGCAAGGTGCTGGCCAAACAGATCCAGGCCGAACTCACCGGCGACATCAAGCCGGAAGTGCACGACAGCTCGACCAATGGCCTGATCATCATGGCCAAGGCCGCGAAGGTGCAATGATGGCGGAACAGGTGGAAGTCGCGCTGGACCAGGCCATGGTGGTCGGCGAATCGCCGCTGTGGGTGCCGGAAGAGCAGGCGCTGTACTGGGTGGACATCGAAGGCTTCGCCGTGCACCGGCTGCGCTCCGGCGAGCACACATCGTGGAAGATGGCCAGCGAGCCTTCCACGCTGGCGCGCAACGCGGGCGGCGGCCTGGTGGTGGCCATGCGCACCGGCTTCGCCTTCCTGGATACGGAAAGCGGCAGGCTGCGCGACATCGCGCCCTCGCCTTTCGACCGCAGCACCACGCGCTTCAACGACGGCAAGGTGGATGCGGCGGGCCGTTTCTGGGTCGGCACCATCTACGAGCCGCGCGACAGGCAGGCGGCGGAAATGTATGTGCTGGAGCGCGGCAAGGTGCGCCTGGCCTGGTCCGGCGGCATGACCACCTCCAACGGCCTCGCTTTCAGCCCGGACAACCGCTTCATGTACCACGCGGATACGCCCTCGCACCGCATCACGCGCTTCGACTTCGACGCGCAGACCGGCAACGTGGGCAACCAGCAGGAAGTGCGCGCGTTCTCGAAGGACAAGGCCGCGCCGGACTACGGCGGCCGTCCCGATGGCGCGGCGGTGGACAGCGAAGGCAATTACTGGGTGGCGATGTTCGAAGGCGGGCGCGTGCTCAAGCTCTCGCCTGCCGGCGAACAGCTGGACGAAATCAAACTGCCCGTGAAATGCCCGACCATGGTGGCGTTCGGCGGCGCGGACCTGCGTACGCTCTACATCACGAGCGCCGGCAACCGCAAGCCCGAAGAGCTGGCCGAATACCCGCTCAGCGGGCGCCTGCTGTCGGTGCGCGTGCCGGTGGCGGGCCGCCTTGAAGCAGCTTATGTGGAATAAAGCGTTACGTAGTATAGTTACCTGATCGACCAGATTAATCGTTGTAAATTTTCAGAAGATAACGAATATGGCACTCTCCGATTTCGACCTCGTCCTCTTTGGCGGCAGCGGCGACCTTGCGATGCGCAAGCTGCTGCCTGCGATGTTCAGCCGCGATGTGTGCGGCGACCTGCCGCCCGATGCCCGCATCATCTGCATCGGCCGGCATGAAAACACGCAGGAAGAGTTTATCGACACCGTCAACAGCACGTCGAAACCGCACATCAAGTCGCCCAAGGTCACGCCGGAGAACTGGGAACGCTTCACGAAGCGCATCGTGTATGTGTCGCTGAACGCGACCGACGCCGCCTCCTACAAGGCGCTGGCCGACGCGTTGCGTCCCGACCCGGAACTGATCCGCGTCTACTACCTGGCCACGCCGCCTGCGCTGTTCTCGAAGATCTGCGAGAACCTGAAGGTGTCCGGCCTGGTGACGAAGAATTCGCGCGTGGTGCTGGAGAAGCCGCTGGGCCGCGACCTGGCCTCGGCCAAGCAGATCAATGCGGAAGTGGGCAAGTTCTTCGAAGAGTCGCAGATCTACCGTATCGACCATTACCTCGGCAAGGAAACCGTGCAGAACCTGCTGGCCCTGCGCTTCGGTAATATCCTGTTCGAGCCGCTGTGGCGCCGCGAATGGATTTCGGACGTGCAGATCACCATCGCCGAAAAGCTCGGCGTGGGCAACCGCATCGGCTATTACGACACCTCGGGCGCGCTGCGCGACATGCTGCAGAACCACCTGCTGCAGCTGCTCTGTATCGTGGCCATGGAACCGCCGGCATCGACCGCGCCGGACGCGGTGCGCGACGCCAAGCTGCAGGTATTGCGCGCCCTGAAACGCTTCACGCCCACCACGCTGGCGCAGAACATCGTGCGCGGCCAGTACCGCGCGGGCCACGTCGATGGCCAGCCCGTGCCGAGCTACCGCGACGAACCGGATGCGCCGCAGCAGTCGCGCACCGAAACCTTCGTCGCCATGAAGGCGGAAATCGACACCTGGCGCTGGGCCGGCGTGCCCTTCTACCTGCGCACCGGCAAGCGCATGGCCGACGGCCTGGCGGAGATCGTGGTGCGCTTCAAGCAGATTCCGCACTCGATCTTCAACCAGCCGACGTCGAGCTTCCAGCCTAACTCGCTGGTGATCCGCCTGCAGCCGGACGAAGGCCTGCGCATGAACCTGATGGCGAAAACGCCGGGCGAAGGCATGCGCCTGAAACCGGCCGAGCTGGAACTGGACTTCCGCGAAACCTTCAAGATGCCGCGCATGGATGCCTACGAGCGCCTGCTGCTCGACGTGCTGCGCGGCCAGCTGACCCTGTTCATGCGCGGCGACGAGCTGGAAGCCGCATGGGAATGGGTGGAGCCTATCCTGAACAACTGGGAACAGGACGATACCGCGCCGCTGCCATACACCTCGGGCACCTGGGGTCCGGCGGCAGCCAGCGCGCTGATCGGACGCGACGGCCTGCAGTGGCGTGAAGAAGCGCTGCCGGAAGACTGATGCTGCTCGACTCGATCCGAACCCAGCTCGACTCGCTGTCCAAGTCCGAGCGCAAGGTGGCACTGGCGGTGCTGGATAATCCCAACCGCACGGTGGGCGCCAACATCACTGCGCTGGCGAAAACGGCGCAGGTTTCCGAGCCCACCGTGGTCCGTTTCTGCCGCACGCTGGGCTACGACGGCTGGCACGAATTCAAGCTGAAGCTGGCGCAGGGGCTGGCCCTTGCCCTGCCCGGCCTGAACGAGCAGCCGTCACAGGACGACCTGGCCTCGGATCTGGTCAATAAAATCTGCAGCCGTTCCATCAATACGCTGCTGGACCTGCGCAACAACCTGCACCACGAACCGATCCAGAAAGCGCTGGATATCCTGCAGCACGCGAACAAGATCGAGTTCTACGGCCAGGGCACTTCGGGCATCGTGGCCGCCGACGCGCAGCACAAGTTCTTCCGTTCCGGCGTGCCCACGGTGGCCTATTCCGATCCGGCGATCCACAGCATTGCCGCAGCCCTGCTGCGCAAGGGCGATGCGCTGGTGGCGATTTCCCAGCGCGGCAACAGCCCGGCGCTGGTGCGCTCGGTCAGCCTGGCGCGCGACGGCGGCGCGGACGTGATCGTGCTGGCGCCCTCCGGCACGCCGCTGGCCGACCTGGCGACGGTGCTGATCCCGATCGACCTGATCTTCAATACCGACCCCTACACGCCGATTTCGGCGCGCCTGGCCTACCTCGTCGTGATCGACGTGCTGGCAGTGGGCCTCGCACTGAAACGCGGCCCCGAATTCCGCCGCAAGATGCAGAACGCGCAGAAGGCGCTGCAGGAATTCGAAGTGCAGTTCGACTCCTTCATCGGCTAATCCCAGTCGTTCCCGCGCAGGCGGGAACCCAGGGGCGCCGCCGGGGGCTCTCCTGGGCCGCATCGGCGGACCGTCCCGCGCAGGCGCGAGCGACGGCCAACGTTCCGTATACGGCCGGGCTGGTGCGGTGGCAAGGCAGGCCAACGCGGTATAATCGCGCTTCCGCTCGTGGATTCAACGACTTTCCTTTCCGACCACAATGAACCAACTCGAACAGCTCAAACAGTACACCACCGTGGTTGCCGACACCGGCGACTTCCAGTCGATCAAGGCCTACACCCCGCGCGATGCGACCACGAATCCCTCGCTGATCCTGAAGGCCGTGCAGAAGGACGAATACAAGCCGCTGCTGGAAAAGGCCGTGCGCGACAATCCGAATGCATCGACCGGCGAGATCATCGACCGCCTGCTGATCGCCTTCGGCACCGAGATCCTGAAGATCATTCCGGGCCGCGTGTCGACCGAGATCGACGCCGCCCTGTCCTTCGACGTGGAAGGCAATGTGGCCAAGGGTCGCGAGCTGATCGCGCTGTACGAGCAGGCCGGCATTCCGCGCGAGCGCGTGCTGATCAAGATCGCTTCGACCTGGGAAGGCATCAAGGCCGCCGAGATCCTGGAAAAGGAAGGCATCCACTGCAACTTGACCCTGCTGTTCTGCCTGCCGCAGGCCATCGCCTGCGCCGAAGCCGGCGTGCAGCTGATTTCGCCGTTCGTGGGCCGCATCTACGACTGGTACAAGAAATCCACCGGCATCGATTACCAGGGCGCGGAAGACCCGGGCGTGCAGTCCGTGAAGCGCATCTACAACTACTACCGCAAGTTCGGCTACAAGACCGAAGTGATGGGCGCCAGCTTCCGCAACACCAGCCAGATCCTGGAACTGGCCGGCTGCGACCTGCTGACCATCAGCCCGGACCTGCTGCAGAAACTGGCCGACACCACCGGCCCGGTGGAGCGCAAGCTCGACGCATCGTCCGGCGCGCAGAACAAGATCGCGATGGACGAAAAGACCTTCCGCTTCATGCTGAACGAAGACGCGATGGCAACCGAGAAGCTGGCCGAAGGCATCCGCGCCTTCTGCGCCGACTCCGGCAAGCTGAAACAGATCATCTCCGGCATGAAATAAGCCGCCGCGGCGGATGTGCCCGGGCCCGGCCGCTAAAACGGCCGGGCCTTTGTTTTTCAGTCCGTAATGGCGCGCAGGCGCGCCAATGCATCCTCCACGACAAACTCCGGAACTGTCTCCATCCGTTTCGCCTTGCGCGCTTCCAGATCCAACATGCGAATCTGGTTGATCAATGCTGCGCCCTGAGTCTTCGTTCCGGCCCCGCTTAAGGTCGTAGCAAAACCCGCATGCCGGGCAAAGTCGCCCCCCTGCGTGATCGGCGCCACCAGCACGAGTCCCAGCGCATTGAACACGTTGGCAGATAACACAAGCGCAGGCCGCGTGCCTTTCTGCTCATGCCCTTCCGTGGGATCGAGGCCAACCATCACGATGTCGCCACGCTCGAACTTGCTGCGCCTTACCATGCCTCACGTCCCACAGGCTTAAGGTCACTCCAGACCTCCATATCGGCGGGTTCCGGTGCGGAAGGGTCGCATTGCGCCACCAGATCTGCCAGCGAATACGAAGGACGCGCGGCCTTGATCAGCACACCGTCAGGCTGGATGTTCACGCTGAGCTTGTCCCCCAATGTAACCTTCAGGATGCCCAGGAGTTCGGTCGGCAGCCTCACCGCAGCACTGTTGCCCCATTTCTGTATCGACAATTCCATATACCCTCCCGTGTTTATACATTGTAGATCCGCCACCACTGCAGATCAAGGCCATGGGCGATGCGAAACCGGCAATTCCTTGAGAATTGGTCTATACAAAACGTTACAAGTAACACTGATATACAATCACACGCACCCGTTTTAACCCCCTAACTTCACGAGACATCCATGAGATCTGTTCCTCGTTACACGCCTCTTGCATTCGCAGTCATCACCCTGTCGCTCATGGCGGCTTGCGGCAAGAAGGAAAGCGCTCCAACCGCCCCGCCTCCCCCGACCGTCTCCGTCATCACCGTTGCTCCTTCCACCGTGGCTGTGAGCAATGAGCTGCCCGGCCGCGTCGAGGCCTACCGCATTGCCCAGGTGCGCGCCCGTACCGCCGGCATCGTGCTGAAACGCGTGTTCGAGGAAGGCAGCGACGTGAAGGCGGGACAGGTGCTGTTCCGTATCGATCCGGCCCAGTTCCAGGCCAGCTTCGAGAGCGCACAGGCGGCCGTGAGCAAGGCGGAAGCGAACCTGGCGCAGGCGGAACTCAAGGTGAAGCGCTACAAGCCGCTGCTGGCCGCGCAGGCCGTCAGCCAGCAGGAGTATGACGATGCCGTGACGGCCCAGAAGCAGGCCGCGGCCGACCTGGCCAATGCGCGCGCCGCGCGCACCAATGCAGGCCTGACGCTGGGCTATGCCACTGTTACCTCGCCGATCCCGGGCCGCGTTGGCCGTGCGCTGGTCACGGAGGGTGCACTGGTGGGCCAGGGCGAAGCCACCCCGATGGCCACGGTCCAGCAGCTGGACCCGATCTACGTGACGATCACCCAGTCCTCGACCGAACTGCTTGCCCTGAAGCGCGCACTGGCCAGCGGCCAGCTCAAGAGCGTGGGCAAGGACCAGGCGCGCGTGACGCTGGTGACGGAAGATGGCCAGGAATACCCGACCGCGGGCAAGCTGCTGTTCTCGGACGTGGCAGTGGACGAGAGCACCGGCTCGGTCTCCATGCGCGCCGAATTCCCGAATCCGAAACGCACCCTGCTGCCCGGCATGTATGTGCGCGCCCGCCTGGAACAGGGCGTGAACGAAGCGGCCATCACCGTGCCGCAGCAGGCCATTGTGCGCGGCGCGGAAGGTTCTTCCGTGATGGTCGTCGGCGCCGACAACAAGGTGGTGGCGCAGCCGGTGCAGGCCGAAGCCTCGCAGGGCAACAACTGGATCGTGAGCTCCGGCCTGAAAGGCGGCGAACGCATTATCGTGGAAGGCTTCCAGAAGGCGAAACCGGGCACACCGGTCACGCCGGTGGCATGGAAAGCCGCGGCGCCTGCTGCGCCGGCAACGCCGGCAGCGGCCAAGTAAAGGACGTCATCGATGGCAAAATTCTTTATCGACCGCCCCGTGTTCGCGTGGGTGATCGCGCTCTTCATCCTGCTGGGTGGGGCGCTTGCGATCACCATGCTGCCGGTGGCGCAGTACCCTACCATCGCCCCGCCTTCCATCGTCATCACCGCCAACTATCCCGGCGCCACCGCGCAGGTGCTGGACGACGCCGTCACCAGCGTGATCGAGCAGGAGATGAATGGCGCGGACGGCCTGCAGTATGTGGAGTCCGAGAGCAATGCCAGCGGCGGCGTCACGATTACCGTGACCTTCGTGCCGGGCACCAATCCCGACCTGGCTGCGGTGGACGTGCAGAACCGCATCAAGCGCGTGGAATCGCGACTGCCGCAAGCCGTTACGCAGCAGGGCGTGCAGGTGAACAAGGCGCGCTCCAACATCCTGATGTTCGTCGGCCTGTATTCGACCGACGGCAAGATGGACCCCACCGCCATCGGCGACTACATGGCGCGCAATGTGCTGAACGAGATCAAGCGCCTGCCGGGTGTCGGCCAGGCGCAGCTGTTCGGCACCGAACGCGCCCTGCGCATCTGGATCGACCCGAACAAGCTCACCGGCCTCAAACTGAATATGAGCGATGTGACGGCGGCCATCCGCGCGCAGAATGCGCAGGTCACTTCCGGCACCATCGGCGACCTGCCGAATCCGTCCACGCAAACCTACCAGGCGCCCGTGGTGGTCACTGGCCAGCTCTCCTCGCTGGAACAGTTCGGCGATATCGTGCTGCGTGCGAACCCGAACGGTTCCACCGTGCGCCTGAAGGACGTGGCGCGCCTGGAAATGGGCGGCGCCAACTACAATATCAGCGCGCGCCTGAACGGCCAGCCGTTTGTGGCCATCGCCGTGCAGCAGTCGCTGACGGGCAATGCGCTGGCCACGGCCAACCTGGTCAAGGCCAAGATGGAAGAGCTGCAGAAGTACTTCCCGCCGGGCCTGAAATACACCGTGCCTTACGATACTTCGCTGTTCGTGAAGATCTCCATCGAAGAAGTGGTGAAGACCCTGTTCGAAGCGGTGCTGCTGGTGTTCCTCGTGATGTACCTGTTCCTGCAGAACATCCGCTACACGCTGATTCCGACCATCGTGGTGCCGGTGGCGCTGATGGGCACTTTCGCCGCAATGCAGATGTTCGGCTACTCCATCAACGTGCTGACCATGTTCGGCATGGTGCTGGCGATCGGTATCCTGGTCGACGATGCCATCGTGGTGGTCGAGAACGTGGAACGCATCATGAGCGAGGAAGGCCTGTCGCCGCGTGAAGCCACGCGCAAGGCGATGTCGCAGATTACCGGCGCCATTGTCGGTATCACGCTGGTGCTGATTGCCGTGTTCATCCCGATGGCCTTCTTCGGCGGCGCCGTGGGCGCCATCTACCGCCAGTTCTCGCTGTCGATGGTATCGGCCATGGTGTTCTCCGCCCTGATGGCGCTGACCCTCACCCCTGCCCTGTGCGCCACCATGCTGAAACCGGTGGAAGCAGGCCACCACCACGAGAAACGCGGCTTCTTCGGCTGGTTCAACCGCCGCTTTGCCGTCACCGCGAGCGGCTACCAGGGGGTGATTGCGAAAATGCTCACGCGCACCGGCCGCTTCATGCTGATCTTCGTGCTGCTGCTCGGCATCGTGGGCTGGCTGTACGTGCGCCTGCCTTCTTCCTTCCTGCCGAATGAAGACCAGGGCTATATCGTCACCAACGTGCAGTTGCCGCCGGGTGCATCGCGCAGCCGTACCGAGGCCGTGCTGGCACAGGTGGACGCCTACTTCCGCAAGCAGCCCGGCGTGGCGCGTACCATCGCGGTGGCCGGTTTCAGCTTCTCGGGCAATGGCCAGAACGCAGGCCTGGTGTTCGTGCCGCTGAAGGACTGGAAGGAGCGCGGTGCGGAAGACTCGGCGACCGCGATCGCGGGCAAGGCCTTCGGCGCCCTGTCCGGCATTGCGGACGCCGTTGTGTTCCCGCTGAGCCCTCCGCCGATCCGCGAGCTGGGTAATGCAACGGGTATCACGGCGCGCCTGCAGGACCGCAGCTCCTTGGGCCATGAGGCATTGATCAGCGCGCGTAACCAGCTGCTGGGCATGGCGGGCAAGAGCACGGTGCTGAAAGGCTTGCGCCCTGAAGGCCTGGAAGATGCGCCCCAGCTGCAGGTGGACATCGACCGCGAGAAGGCGAACGCGCTGGGCGTGACCTTCGCGGACATCAATTCCACGCTGTCCTCCGGCCTTGGCTCCTCGTATGTGAATGACTTCAACAGCAGCAACCGCCAGCAGCGCGTCATCGTGCAGGCCGACCAGTCGCGCCGCATGCAGCCGGAGGATATCCTGCGCCTGCATGTGCGCAGCACCACCACCGGCAATATGGTGCCGTTCGCATCCTTTGCGCGTTCGCACTGGATCAACGGCCCGGTGCAGCTGGTGCGCTACAACGGCTACCCGGCGATCAAGCTGACCGGCGATGCTGCACCTGGCCACTCCACCGGCGAAGCGATGGAGGAACTGGAACGGCTGGCGGCGCAGCTGCCGCCGGGTTTCGGCATCGAATGGACCGGCCAGTCGCTGGAAGAACGCACCTCGGGCTCGCAGGCGCCTGCGCTGTTTGCGCTGTCGATGCTGGCCGCCTTCCTGGTGCTGGCGGCGCTGTATGAAAGCGAGTCGATTCCGGTGGCCGTGCTGCTGGTGGTGCCGCTCGGCGTGCTGGGCGCCCTGCTCGGCGCCCACCTGCGCGATATGCCGAACGACGTGTACTTCAAGGTGGGCCTGATTGCGATCATCGGCCTGTCGGCGAAGAACGCAATCCTGATTATCGAGTTCGCCAAGGACCTGCAGGCGCAGGGCATGGGCCTGATCGAAGCGACGCTGGAAGCGGTGCACCTGCGCTTCCGCCCGATCATCATGACCTCGCTGGCCTTCATCCTCGGTGTGCTGCCGCTGGTGATCGCCACCGGAGCGGGTTCGGCCAGCCAGCGCGCCATCGGTACCGGCGTGATGGGCGGCATGATCACGGCCACGGTGCTGGCGGTGTTCCTGGTTCCCGTATTCTTCGTGGTGGTCCGCCGCATCTTCAAGGGCAGCGAGCGCCAGCGCCGCATTGCAGCGCATGAACTGGACCTGCCGGAGACCAAGCAATGATGATGAAAAAACTGACTCTCCGAACTTCCGCCGCCGTGCTGCTGGCTGCCGGCGTGCTCTCGGGCTGCTCCATGGCGCCCGTGTACCAGCGCCCCGCCGCGCCGGTGGCTGGTGAATTCCCGTCCAATGCCCCAGCCGCAGGCGGCCCCGGTGCAAGCCAGCCCGGCGCGGACGCGCGCAGCGCTGCCGATACCGGCTGGCGCGAGTTCTTCACCGACGAGCGCCTGCAGCAGCTGATCGCCGCGGCGCTCGAAAACAACCGAGACCTGCGCACCGCTGCCTTGCGCATCGAAGAAGCGCGCGCGGCCTACAACATCCAGCGCGCCGACCGCGTGCCGAACCTGAACATCGGCGTGTCCGAAACCCGTGGCCGCACGCCGGGCTTCGCCACGCCGTCGGGCCAGGCTGTGGTCAGCGAACGCTTTGACGCGGGACTGTCGATGTCCGCCTTCGAGCTGGACTTCTTCGGCCGCGTGAAAAGCCTGAGCGACGCAGCGCTGGCCAGCTATCTGGCGAGCGACGAAGCGCGCCAGGCGGCGCAGATCAGCATCGTGGCGGAAGTGGCGAAGGCCTACTTCACCGAACGCTCCTACGCCGAGCAGTTCACGCTGGCCCAGCGCACATATGAGGCGCGCCGCCGTACCTATGAGCTGACGCAGCAGCGCGTGGAAGTGGGCGCGTCCTCCCGCCTCGACCTGCGCTCGAACGAAACGCTGATGGAAACGGCGCGTGCTTCGGCGCTGGCCCTGGCCCGCCAGCGCGCGCAGGCGGAAAACGCGCTGACGCTGCTGGTCGGCGCACCGCCCTCACAGGCGGCAAGCGGCGCAATGGCGACGGATGCGCAGATCGATGCCATGAGCGCCGTGCCGGCCGGACTGCCGTCCGACCTGCTGGCGCGCCGCCCGGATATCCGCGCGGCGGAGCAGCGCCTTAAGGCGGCCAATGCCAATATCGGCGCGGCGCGCGCGGCCTTCTTCCCGCGTATTTCGCTGACGGCCGCCATCGGCAGCGCGAGTCCCGAGTTCTCCGGCCTGTTCGACGGCGGCAACGGCACCTGGTCCTTCGTGCCGCAGCTCACGCTGCCGATCTTCCAGGGCGGCCGCAATGTGGCCAACCTGAACCTGGCCGAGGTGCGCAAGAACATCGCCGTGAGCGACTACGAACGCACCATCCAGGTGGCCTTCCGCGAAGTGGCTGATGCGCTGGCGGCGCGTACCTACCTGGGCGACCAGGTGGCGGCGCAGCGCGCGGTGCAGGACGCGCAGGCCGACCGCCTGCGCCTGCTGCAGCTGCGTTTCGAGAACGGCGTGGCCAGCTCGCTGGACGTGCTGGATGCGCAGCGCGAACTGTTCAACGCAGAACAGCAGCTGGTGCAGGCGCGCCTGCTGCGCACCACCAGCGCCATCGACCTGTACCGCGCACTGGGCGGCGGCTTGAAGTAATCACGGAGCGGCATGGACTCGCCCATTTCGATCCGCCTCGGTCCGCGTGCGCGCCAGCGCATTGCGGCCGAGGGGCTACAGGCGGCGGACATCGCCATCATTCCCGCCGCTGCGGGCGGCCCGAAAGGGCTGATCCTCAGCGGCATCGATGCCTGGATGTTCGGCGACTGGCTGAAGCAGGCGCCGCGCGAGCGGCGGCTGATCGGCGCTTCCATCGGCGCCTGGCGCATGGCGGCAGCGGCCTTCCACGATCCGGTGGCGGCGCTGCGCCGCCTCGCGCACCACTATTCCCACCAAACCTACCCGGCCAAGGTAGATGCGGCTTACGTGAGCCGCACCTGCCGCGGCCTGCTGGACGAAGTGCTGGACGGCCGCGGCGCGGAGCCGCTCGCCAATCCGGACTACCGCCTGTCCATCATCACCGCACGCGGCATCGGACCGCTGGCGAACACCCGTGGCGCGCGCTGGCGCGAAATGGCGGGATTCCTGCGCGCCGCGGCAGGCAATGCCATGTCGCGGGCGCGGCTGGCGAAGGCAATGGAGCGCGTGGTTTTCCATGATGCGCGCGACGATGCGGCATGGCTGCGCGAAGGCTTCGATGCCTTCGCTTCGGCATTCGTGGCGCTGTCGGATGCCAACCTGCGCGATGGCTTGCTCGCCTCCGGTTCGATCCCGCTGGTGCTGGAGGCGGTGAACGGAATCGCCGGCGCACCGGCAGGCGACTACTGGGACGGCGGCCTGATCGACTATCACCTGCACCTGCCCTACCAGCGCAACGAAGGCCTGGTCCTGTATCCCCACTTCACCGACCACATCGTTCCCGGCTGGCTGGACAAGTCGATGCCGTGGCGCCGCGCGCGCGACGCGGCGGTGGAGAACGTAATATTGGTGTCGCCCTCGCCCTCCTTCCTGGCACGCCTGCCGAACGGCAAGCTGCCGGACCGTTCGGACTTCAAGCACTACGGCCAGAATCACCAGGCGCGCATCCGCGACTGGACCTTTGCGATCGGCGAAAGCGAACGGATGGCCGAAGCGCTGGCGCGCTGGGCGGAAAAGCCCGACCTGAAACAGGCCGGGGACTTCTGATCAGCCGAGGAACATCTGCTGCAGGTCGTTGAGGAAGCGCTGCCCCAGCTCCGTGGGGCGAATGATCTGGTAGTCGAGGTATAGCAGGCCTTTGGCCTCGGCCTGCTGCAGCTGGCGCTCGATCACATTCATCTGCATGCCGGTGCGTTCCGCGAACAGGTTGGGCGAAAAACCACCCTGCAGGCGCAGCGCATTCAGCATGAACTCAAAGCCCATGTCCTCGCGGCCGATCTCGTGCTCATCCTGCACCGGATTACCCGCCGCCACCTGCTCCATATAGCTCTTCGGCTGCTTGTAGCGAGCCTGGCGCAACACGCGGTGCGGGAAGGACAGCTTGGAGTGCGCCCCCGCGCCGATACCGAGGTAGTCGCCGAACTGCCAGTAATTCAGGTTGTGGCGCGCCTGGCGGCCCGGCTGCGCATAGGCCGACACTTCGTAGTGGCCGTAGCCTGCGGCGGCTGTCATCTCCGCAATCAGGTCCTGCATATCTGCGCTGGTGTCGTCGTCCGGCAGCTGCGGCGGATACTTGGCGAACACCGTGTTCGGCTCCATCGTCAGGTGATACAGCGACAGGTGCGGCGGCTTGAAGGACATCGCCGTTTCGAGGTCGATGCGCGCTTCATCGAGCGTCTGCGAAGGCAACGCATACATCAGGTCCAGGTTGAAGTTGTCGAAGTTCGCTTGCGCGATTTCGACGGCGCGGCGTGCTTCGCCATCGTCGTGGATGCGGCCCAGCGCTTTCAGGTGCTGCGCATTGAAGCTCTGGATGCCGATGGACAGGCGGTTGATGCCGCTGGCGCGGTAGGACTTGAACTTCTCCGCCTCGAAAGTGCCGGGATTGGCCTCCATCGTGATCTCGGCATCGCTGTCCAGCGGCAGCAGCGAGCGCAGGTCGGACATCAGCCGGTCCAGCGCAGCGGCGGACATCAGGCTGGGCGTGCCGCCCCCGATGAATACCGTGTAGATCTTGCGGCCCCAGATCAGGGGCAGCGCCATTTCGAGGTCGGCGCGCAGCGCGTCGAGGTAGGCCTGTTCGGGCGCCTCGCCTTTGGCCTCGTGCGAGTTGAAGTCGCAGTAAGGGCATTTGCGCACGCACCAGGGCCAGTGGATGTACAGCGACAGCGGCGGCAGCGCCGTGAGGTTCAGCGCTCCGGGTTGCAGGTACTGCGCAGCGACGCCGGCGGCGGTATCGATGCTGCGCGTGCCGGCGGGCTTGCTGCCGGCGGGTTTAATCGGAATCATTTTCTCAGCTTCTCTACCAGCGCGCGGAGCGCCTGGCCGCGGTGCGACAGGCGGTTCTTCTCTTCCTTCGACAGCTCGGCAGCGCGCTTGCCCAGCTCAGGAATATGGAAATAGGCGTCGTAGCCGAAACCGCCTTCGCCGCGCGGCTCGGGCATCATCACGCCGTCCCAGCGGCCATCGGCGATCACCGGCTGCGGGTCGTCCGCGTGGCGCACGAAGACCAGCACGCAGTAGTAGTAGGCCGACCTGTCTTCATGCTGTGCCAGCTCGGCGATCATCTTCTCGTTGTTGCGCGCGTCCGATTTCGGCTCGCCGGCGAAACGTGCGGACAGCACGCCGGGCGCGCCGCCCAGCGCGTTCACGCAGACGCCGGAATCGTCTGCCAGCGCAGGCAGGCCGGTCAGGCGGGCCGCGTGGCGCGCCTTGGCCAGGGCGTTCTCCACGAAGGTGAAGTACGGCTCTTCCGCCTCGGGCACGTTGAACTCGCCCTGCGCATGGACGCTGAAGCCCACGGTCGCCAGCAGTTCGTTGAATTCTTTCAGTTTGCCCGCGTTGTTCGAGGCAAGGACCAGCTTCTGCGTCATCGCTCAGATCTCCAGCGCCAGCTTCTGGAGTTCGACCAGCTCGCGGATGCCGCGGTCCGCGAGGTCGAGCAGGCGGTTCATGGTGGCGCGGTCGAAGGCGTCGCCTTCGGCGGTGCCCTGCACTTCAACGAAGGCGCCGCTGTCCGTCATGATCACGTTCATGTCGGTGTCGCAGTCGGAATCCTCCACGTAGTCGAGGTCCAGCACCGGCATGCCCTTGTAGACGCCGACTGAAATGGCGGCCACGAAGTGCTTGACCGGAATCGCTTCGATCAGGCCGCGCTCTTTCAGCTTGCTGAAGGCGTCGTAGGCCGCCACCATGGCGCCGGTGATCGATGCGGTGCGGGTGCCGCCGTCGGCCTGGATCACGTCGCAGTCCAGGTGCAGCGTGCGTTCGCCGAAGGCCTGCAGGTCGAAGGCGGCGCGCAGCGAGCGGCCGATCAGGCGCTGGATCTCCTGGGTGCGGCCGCTCTGCTTGCCCTTGGCCGCTTCACGGTCCATGCGCGAATGCGTGGAGCGCGGCAGCATGCCGTATTCGGCCGTCATCCAGCCCTGCCCTTTGCCCTTCAGGAAGCCAGGCACTTTTTCTTCGATGCTGGCGGTGCAGATCACTTTCGTGTCGCCGCATTCGATCAGCACGGAGCCTTCCGCATGCTTGGTGTAATTGCGCGTCAGGCGGATGGTGCGCAGCGCGTCAACCGCGCGGCCACTTGGGCGGGATTCAAAGCTCATGGTCTTCCTATTTGAGTATCTGGGATGATTTTTCAATCGCCATGCGGATTTCCGCAATGGCTTTTTCAATGTCGTCGTCGTTGAAACCACCGGCTACCGTGGTGCTCGGCGCGTCTTCCGCCAGCGCTTCGGTGGACACCATGGTGGACAGGGCCGCCGCCGAGGTCTGGGCGCTGTCCACGACCGTACTGCCCTGCCACATGATGGCCAGCGCCGTCACGTTGTCGCTGCGCTCGCCGGCGCGGACTAGGGCTGCCTGCAGCAGTTCCGGCACGGCGCGCACGATGGTTTCACCGGCCATGGTGCGCAGCACTTGCTCTTCCGGCACCATGGCCCACAGGCCATCCGAGCATAATAACATCTGGTCGCCCGGCAGCAGGCTGGCCCGCCCGGAGACTTCCACGCGCGGCAGGCTGGAGGCGCCGAGGCAGCTATACAGCTTGTTGCGGTCGGGATGGCTGGCGCGCGCGGATGCCGGCACGGTGCCGCGGTCGATCAGCTTTTCCACATGCGAGTGGTCGCGCGTGCGCGCCATCAACTGGCCACCGCGCAGCCAGTACAGGCGCGAGTCGCCGCAGTGCGCCCAGATCGCCATATTGTGCTGGATCAGGCAGGCCACGATGGTGGTGCGCGGCGTGTCCGGCAGGTTTTCCAGCGCACTGTAGCGGTGGATCTCGCGGTGCGCGGCCAGGCAGGCCTCTTCCAGGAAGCGTTCCGGCCCTTTCACATAGGGCTTGGCCTGCTGCTGGAACAGGGCGGAAAAAGTCTGCAGGGCGATGGTGGCCGCCACTTCGCCGCGCAGGTGGCCGCCCATGCCGTCGGCCAGCACCAGCAGCAGCGCCTCGCGCGTGTAGCTGTAGCCCATGCGGTCCTGGTTGACCTTGCGGCCGCCGATATGGCTTTCCTGGTAGACGGAGAACTGCATGGTCAGGATTGCAGCGTGTCGGCCGAAACCTTGCGGCCGGGGCGAAGGCGCTGCACCAGGCCGCGCAGCCGGTCCAGCGTGCCCAGTGCGGGCGTGGCCGGAACCTGGGCGGTGACGGGCAGCTGCAACAGGCGCTGCAGTTCGAACAGGCTTTGCGGGCGGGCCAGCGGATCGAGCTCCAGCGACCAGCGTACCGCATGCAGCAGCTCAGGCGAATACTGCCCTTCCAGCTTGGCGAAATGGGCTTCCATCTTGTCTTCCTTGCGGCGCTGGTCGGCCGGCTGTGGCGGCGCACCGGCCATGCAGCAGAACATGGAGGCGCCGATGCTATAGGCGTCGGTCCAGGGGCCCGGCGCTTCGGTCTTCGAATACAGCTCGGGCGGGGCGAAGCCTGGCGTGTACATGGGCGTGAGCCTGGGTCCTTCGGCATTCACGGTCTGGCGCGCCGCACCAAAATCGAGCAGCATGGGCGTGCCGTCGCGCCGGATATAGATATTGGCGGGTTTCAGGTCCAGGTGCAGCAGCTTATTGGCGTGCACTTCACGCAGCCCTTTCAGGGTTTGCGTAAATATCTGGCGAATAAACTTTTCGCCGGTTTTCAGGCCTTTGATGCGCTGTCCCTGAATATGCTCCTGCAGCGAATGTCCCGATTCATAGGCCATTACCATATACACGGTATCGTGCGCGCGGAAGAAATTCAACACTCTTACAACATTTGGATGAGAAATCCTGGCGAGCGCCCGGCCCTCTTCAAAAAAGCATTTCAGCCCTATTCTAAAGACCGGAAGGTTCGATTTCGATACCGCCGGGATCAATTCTCCCTCTTGACGTAATGCGAGCGCGCTTGGTAAATACTCCTTGATGGCGACCGCATTGCCTTCCGCGTCGTAGGCGAGGTAAACAATACTGAACCCACCCGACGCAATTTTCTTTACAATGCGGTATCCAGCTACTTCCAGTCCGTCCGGAAGTGGGGCGTTGTTTTGTGCAGCCATAAGTTCCTCGCCTCGACAACCGGATTGTGTGGATAAAACCATGTATTGTAAAGATAAAATCGGGGAGATCCATTGAGCATTTCCAGCATGACTGGCTACGCGGTTGCCACTAGCGAAAGCGCTGCGGGAACGCTGACAATCGAGATCAAGAGCGTCAATTCGCGCTTCCTTGACCTCCAGTTCCGCATCAACGACGACCTGCGCGCCCTCGAACCCGATTTACGCTCTGCCATCATGTCCGCCATCACGCGCGGCAAGGTCGAGATCCGCCTGAGCTTCGGCCGCAAGGCTGCCGCCGCCGGCACCCAGGCCCTGAATGTCACCCTGTTGAACGAGCTGGCCCGCCTCCAGAACGAGGTGGGAAAGCACTTCGCCGGCGCGCAGGCCATGTCCGTGGCCGAATTGCTGCGCTGGCCCGGTGTGGTGGAAGAAGCACAGATTGGCCAGGAAACCCTGCAGGCTGACGTGAGCGCGCTGATGGCGCGCACCGTCGAAGCCTTCGTCAACAGCCGCCAGCGCGAAGGCGCGGCGCTGGAGGCAATGCTGGTCTCGCGCATCGAATCGATGGAGGGCATCGTCAAGCGCATCACGCCGCTGATTCCGCAAGTGGTGGCGCAGTTCCAGCAGAAAGCCGTGGAGCGCATGCAGGAGGCGCTGGGCCTTGCGGCCGGCAATTCCAACAGCAGCCTGTCGCGCCAGGACGCGATGGAGCGCATCCGCCAGGAAGTCATCCTGTACGGCATCCGCATCGACGTGGCCGAAGAGCTGGGCCGCCTGTCAGCGCACCTGAGCGAAACGCGCCACATCCTGAAGAAAGGCGGCCAGGTCGGCAAACGCCTGGACTTCATGATGCAGGAGCTGAACCGCGAAGCGAATACGCTGGGCGCCAAGGCCTCCGTCAAGGAGCTGGCCGATGCCTCGATGGAGCTGAAGCTGCTGATCGAGCAGATGCGGGAACAGGTGCAGAACCTGGAATAAGAAAAAGCGGCTTGAAGCCGCTTTTTTTTACTTCCAGCCTGCCGCTTCGTAGATCTGCTGGACGGTGGCGAGGTGCTTCGCAATATCGCCGACATTGGTCTTGTCGGCCTTGAAGCTGCCCAGCTGCGCCAGCGCCGGGTTGGGCGACTTGGCGGTCGGCGCGGCCGGCCATTCATTGTTCCCGTCCGCGAAGTACACCTGCGCTTCGTCCGAAGCCAGGTACTCCAGGAACCTGATGGCGTTTTCGCGGTTCGGCGCGTGCTTCAGCACACCGGCGCCGGACACGTTCACATGCGCGCCGTAGCCCTTCTGGTTCGGGAACACGATGGAGATCGATTCGATCACCTTCTTGTCTTCCGGCTTATCGGAGCGCATCAGGCGGCCGAGGTAGTAGGAGTTGGTGATGGCCACGCCGCAGTCGCCGCTGGCCACGCCGCGCACCTGGTCCAGGTCGCCGCCCTTCGGCGGGCGCGCCAGGTTGGCCACGATGCCCTTGGCCCACTGCTCCGTTTTCTTTTCGCCGTTATGCTGCAGCACCGTCGCGCCCAGCGACAGGTTGTAGGGATGGCTGCCGTTACGCACGCACAGCTTGCCCTTCAAACGCGGATTGGCCAGGTCTTCATAGTTCTGCACCCAGGCCGCCTTCACCGATGCGTTATGCACGATGACGCGCGAACGCACCGAGAACGCCATCCAGTCATCCGTGCGCAGGTGGGCCGGGATGCGTTCGTTCAGCACCGGCGAACTGACCGGCGCGAACAGGCCCTGCGCGTCGGCGCGTGCCATGCGCGAGATGTCCACCGTCACCAGCACGTCGGCCGGACTGGTGGCGCCTTCTTTCACGATACGTTCGATGACTTCGTTTTCGCCCGCCTCGATGCGGTTGACCGTGATGCCGGTCTGCTTCGTAAAGTTCTCGTACAGCGCCGGGTCGGTCTGGTAGTGGCGCGATGAATACAGGTTGATCACCTGGCCGTCGGCTGCATGGGCGCCGGCGGCGGACAGTGCGAGAACGAGCAGCGCGGCAGACTTCATCGGCGTCATGGGATTACCTTTAATCGGGATGCGGATGGCGCGATTATACCGGCGGATGTCCGCGCTGCGGTGCTTTGCCGATGCCGTCGAACCAGTCCAGCGCCATGCGCCACAGCGGTTCGGCGTGGGCGCGGAAGTAGCCCATATGTCCCAGCTTGCGCAGGCCGCTGCGCGCGGGATCGATGTCGATGCCGAACCAGGGCGCGTTGCGGTAGCCCGCCATGAAGGCGTCGCGCGATGCCGGCGGGGCCCAGCGGTCGTCAGTCGCATTCAGGGCCACGATAGGCGCGCGCACCTCGCGGAAACGGTCAGTCACATCGCCCATGCGGGGATCGTCGAAGAAGTAGCGCGGGAAGCCGCACCAGTGCCGCCATTGGCTGTAGACGCGCAGAGGCAGGTCTTCGCCCATGCCCAGGCGGCTCCAGCCCAGGAAGCCGTGGCGCTTCGTCATCAGGGGCCCCAGCACACGCCACATGAAGAGCACGCGCAGCCTTTCCAGCAGCGGCATCCAGCCGTGCCAGCCGGCGCCGGTGGCGAAGGTG
Organism: Pseudoduganella rhizocola; assembly: GCF_045984285.3. Lineage (NCBI taxonomy): Bacteria > Pseudomonadati > Pseudomonadota > Betaproteobacteria > Burkholderiales > Oxalobacteraceae > Pseudoduganella > Pseudoduganella rhizocola. The sequence continues at coordinate 701,522 of NZ_JBJQIK030000001.1, read as the reverse complement.
TAGAGCGCGTCCACCTTGCAGTGATTGGGCAGGAGGCCGAAGGCGTGCCCGCCATAGGAATGGCCGACCATGAACAGCGGCACGCCGCCATCGGCCATTTCATCGACGGCCGCGGCGAGGTCCAGGCGGCCCCAGTCCAGGAAATCGCCTTCGAAGCCGCGCAGGCTGGGCGGCGCGGAGCGGCCGATGCCGCGATAGTCGAAGGTGAGCACCGTGAAGCCGCGCTGCGCGGCGTATTCGGCGAAGCGGCGGTAGAAGCCCTGCGGCACGCCGGTGGCGCCCGCAAGCACCAGCCGCGCGCGTTCCGCGCCCACGGCGCGGTAGCGGGTGGCGGCCAGCGGGTAGCCGTCCGCTGCATTCAGCGTGAACGTCTCCGTCGCTCCCGCGCAGGGAGCCCAGGGGGCCGGCTGCGCACTCCTGGGCTCCGCATCGGCGGACCGCCACCTGCGTGGGAGCGACGACGCAGTACCGGATGGACTCATGGCTTTACTCCTTGCGGATCAGGGACAGCAGGGTTTCGGTGGTCTGCACCATGGGCGCGGTGTCCTGCGCCACGCGCGATTGCAGCAAGGCGCCTTCGTAGGCGGAGACGATCAGCGCCGCCAGCCCTGCCGCTTGCGCAGGCGCGTGGCCGATCTGCTCCAGCGCCGCCGCGATGCGCCCGCGCAGGGCCGCGAAGCCGGCAGCCAGCGCGCGGCGGATCTCCACATCGGCGGCCGTCGACTCCAGCGCCACGGCAGCCAGCGGGCAGCCGCGCTCGAACTGGCTGCCGTACAGCCCTTCCATGGCGCGCGTGATCCACAGGCGCAGCGCGGAGCCCACATCCGGCTCGCGCTCCACATACTGGTCCAGCTTGTGGCACAGCCAGGACACCGTCGATTCAATGGCCGCCACCGCCAGTTCGCTCTTCCCGCCGGGGAAATGGTGGTACATCACGCCCTTGGGCGCCTGCGCCTGGGCCAGGATCTCGTTCAGCCCCGCCCCGTGCAGCCCCTTGTGCTGCAGGGTATGGATCATGGCGTGGACCAGGCGGTCGCGGGTGGTGGGCGTCTTGTTCATGGAATAATTCTATAGACCAGTCGGTCTAGCCGTCAAGCAAAGCAGTGTAATTTGTTGATTCCTCTTGGTAAAATACGTTTTTGGGCGAGCGCCCACGCAGATCACTATTTCTTATGAGCCAACACTTCTCTGGCAGCCTGTTCATGGTCGCCGCACCTTCCGGTGCCGGCAAATCCACGCTGGTGAACGCCCTGCTCGCGCAGGAGCCGGCCATCAAGCTCTCCATCTCGACCACCACGCGCGCGCCGCGTCCGGGCGAGGAGCACGGCCGCGAATACTTCTTCACCACGCCGCAGGACTTCGTGGCGCGTGCCGAAGCAGGCGAATTCCTGGAATGGGCCGAAGTGCACGGCAACTACTACGGCACCTCGCGCATCTTCGTGGAAGAGCAGATGAAGGCCGGCACCGACATCCTGCTGGAGATCGACTGGCAGGGTGCGCGCCAGGTCAAGAAGCAGTTCCCGCAGGCGGCCGGCATCTTCATTTTGCCGCCCTCGATCGCGGCGCTGGAAGAACGCCTCAACAAGCGCGGGCAGGACGAACCGCATGTGATTACGCGGCGCCTGCTGGCTGCGGGCGGCGAAATCGCCCACGCGCCGGAGTTCGAGTATGTTATTATCAATGAAGAGTTTCCGGTCGCCTTGTCCGAGCTGAGCGCGATCGTCCGATCGGCCCGTTGCCGGTTCGCGCAACAAGCCGCCCGCAGTGCAGCGCTGTTTGCCCAGCTGGGCATCCATGCCACCGCCGCCGAATAAATACCGTATTGACATCAGGAGTTGTAAATGGCCCGTATTACTATCGAAGATTGCCTGCAGAATGTGCCTAACCGCTTCCAGCTGACCCTGGCCGCGACCTACCGCGCCCGCCAGCTGCTGCAAGGCCATACCCCGAAAGTGGAAGCCAAGGACAAGCCGACCGTGCTGGCCCTGCGCGAAATCGCTGCCGGCAAGGTCGGCCTGGAAATGCTGAAAAAGGTCCCAATGTAAGCTGGGAACCTGCGTTCCCTGAGTTGTCGTTGTCACAGGTTCCCGATTCTTGTCTCTGCGATCAACCATGAACCTGACACCAGCCGATCCCGGCATCACTGAAGCGCCCCGGCGGGCGCGACGATCGGCGAAGTCCAGGCCGGAAGCTGCTGCACCCGCAGCTCCGGCCATCCCTACCTCCCCCCTTGCTGCCCCCACTGTGACCGCGGGCGTAGCCACCATCACCCACCTGACCGAAAAGCTGGCCGAGTACATGGCCGAGGCGGACCTGAAAAAGGTCAAGGAAGCCTATCGTTTTTCGGACGAGATGCACCTGGGGCAGGTACGCAAATCGGGCGAGCCGTATATCTCGCATCCCATCGCCGTCGCCGAAATCTGCGCCGACTGGAAGCTGGACGCGCAGGCCATCATGGCCGCGCTGCTGCACGATGTGATGGAAGACCAGGACGTCAAGAAGGACGAACTGATCGAACGCTTCGGCGCGCCGGTGGCGCACCTGGTGGACGGCCTGTCCAAGCTGGAGAAAATCGAATTCCAGAGCCAGATCGAAGCGCAGGCGGAAAACTTCCGCAAGATGCTGCTGGCCATGGCATCGGACGTGCGCGTCATCCTCATCAAGCTGGCCGACCGCCTGCACAATATGCGCACGCTGGACGTGATGGCGCCGCACAAGAAGCGCCGCATCGCCGGCGAGACCATGGAAGTGTATGTGCCGATTGCGCACCGCCTTGGCCTCAACAACATCTACCGCGAGCTGCAGGACCTCTCCTTCGAACATCTTTACCCGATGCGCTACCACGTGCTGGCCAAAGCCGTGAAGGCGGCGCGCGGCAACCGGCGCGAAGTGGTCAGCAAGATCATGGACTCGGTGAAGAATACGCTGGCGATGGCGAACATTCCGGCCGAGGTATATGGGCGCGAGAAAACGCTGTACGGCATCTACAAGAAGATGCGCTCCAAGCACCTGTCCTTCTCGCAGGTGCTGGACGTGTACGGCTTCCGCGTGGTGGTGGACAACTTCCCCAACTGCTATGTGGCGCTGGGCACCCTGCACTCGCTGTACAAGCCGATGCCGGGCAAGTTCAAGGACTACATCGCCATCCGCAAGCTGAATGGCTACCAGTCGCTGCATACGACGCTGATCGGCCCTTACGGCACGCCGGTGGAATTCCAGATCCGCACCCAGGAAATGCACCGCACCGCCGAATCGGGCGTGGCGGCGCACTGGCTGTACAAGACGGGCGACATGAATATGTCGGACATGCAGCAGCGCACCCATGCCTGGCTGCAGTCGCTGCTCGACATCCAGCAGCAGACCGGCGATTCGGCCGAATTCCTGGAACATGTGAAGGTCGACCTGTTCCCCGATTCCGTGTACGTGTTCACGCCGAAATCGAAGATCATCGCGATGCCGCGCGGCGCCACGCCGATCGACTTTGCGTATGCGATCCACACGGGCATTGGCGACCACACGGTCTCGGTGACGATCAACGGCGAACCGGCGCCGCTGCGCACGGAACTGCGCAATGGCGACATTGTGGAAATCGTCACCGACAATAATTCGCGGCCGTCGCCGAGCTGGCTGAGTTTTGTCCGCACCGGCAAGGCGCGTTCCGCGATCCGGCACCATCTGCGCACCATCAACCTGCCGGAATCGATCGGCCTCGGCAAACAGCTGCTGACGCAGGCGCTGAACGCCATCGGCGTGGCGCCCGAGCTGCCGGAGCCGCTGGTGGAAAGGCTGCTCAACGAATCGAGCGCGAAGTCGATGGACGAGCTGCATGCCGACATCGGCATCGGCAAGCGCATGGCGGCGCTGGTGGCGCGGCACATCTTCGGCCTGCTGGGCGGGGAATCGTCGAGCGTGCCGGTGGACCACAACAGCGCGGCCGACCTCGACCCGGTCACGATTTACGGCAGCGAAGGCGTCTCGGTCCAGCTGGCGCCGTGCTGCCTGCCGATTCCGGGCGACCAGATCATCGGCCAGCTGCGGCGCGACCAGGGCCTGCAGGTGCACACGGCGGACTGCTCGGTGGCCAAGCGCCACCGCGACAAGGAGCCGGACCGCTGGATCCCCGTGAAGTGGGGCACGGAACTGAACCGCCGCTTCGACAGCCGTATCCGCCTGCTGATCAACAACGAAAAAGGCATCCTCGCGCGCGTGGCGGCCGAGATCGGCGAATCGGACGGCAACATCACCTTTGTGGGCATGGACGAGGACAGCGAGCACGTGCTGCACCAGCTGCGCTTCACGATCCAGGTCAAGGACCGCGTGCACCTGGCCGGCCTGCTGCGCAACGTCCGCAAAGTCGCCGGCGTCAACCGCGTCAGCCGCGAGCGCGCCTGAGAAAAGTTGCCTGAAAATTGGGGACAGACCCGGATTTTGGAAATCCGGGTCTGTCCCTATTTTTTAGGGCGGCCGCGTTTGGGACGGCCCATGCCGGGAATCCTCCCGCCATTGATGCTGTCGCGCAGCTCCGAGAGCTGGAAGGCGGTCAACTCCTTGCCGAAGGACTGGCGATAGTTTTCCTGCCGCTCTTCCTGCGTGCTGCCCAAGCCCTGGTACAGGACGTGGGGCGTCAGCAGAGGATCATACTGATAACCGGCATTGCCGTTAAAGCTCGACCAGCGGTACCCTTCCGGCCCGGCGACCATCCCTGCACGTACCGGATTCAATTCGATATAGCGCTGGCAAGCCAGCAGATAGCGCTCCGTAGGCACCGGGCAGGAATGGTAGCGCCCCTCCCACAGGGCGCCGCTGCGCTCGTGGCAGCGGTTCACGAACTGCGCATATTCCTGTGCAACGCCTTTCATCATGCAGGCGATATCCGCCACCATGGAAAACGACGCCAGCACGTGAACGTGGTTCGTCATCAGCACATAGGCATGGATGGGACAGCTCATCTGAGCGGAAAAGTCCTGAAGCAGGTTCAGGTAGAAGAGATAGTCCGTCTGCTTGAAAAAGCAGGCTTGCCGGTTATGCCCCCGCTGCACGATATGCAAAGGAGCCCCGGCCAGCAGTATGCGCGCGCCGCGTGGCATACATCCTCCTTTCGTCCCGGTTCCGGCCATCATGCGCCGCAAGCCCGGCCTATATCCTGCCGCAGCGCAAATAGTTGCCAGAAAATTGGGGACAGACCCTAATTTCTAAAATCCGGGTCTGTCCCCAATTTCTAGGAAACTTTTTCGGGGTAGGAGACGGAGAGGATGTCCAGCTCTTCGGGGCCGTTGGGGGTGTGGAGGGTCACGGTGTCGCCTTCGCGCGCCTTGGTCAGCGTGCGGGCGATCGGGGAGATCCAGCTGACCTTGCCTTTCAGCGGGTCGAATTCGTCAATGCCGACAATCGTGATCGTGTTTTCTTCGCCTGCGCTGTTCGCGTAGGTCACGGTGGCGCCGAAGAAGATCTGGTCGCTGCCGTGGTGCACGCCGGGATCCACCACTTCCGCCAGGTCCAGGCGCTTGGTCAGGAAGCGGATGCGGCGGTCGATTTCGCGCAGGCGGCGCTTGCCGTAGATGTAGTCGCCGTTCTCCGAGCGGTCGCCGTTCGAGGCGGCCCAGTGCACGACCTTCACCACTTCCGGCCGCTCCACGTCGATCAGCTGCAGCAGCTCGGCCTTGATGGCCGCATAGCCGGCCGGCGTCAGGTAGTTTTTCGCGCCCGGCGGGATCGGGGGCGCGCCCGGCATCTCGTCTTCGTCGTCGTTCTCGGTTTCTTTTACGAATGCTTTGTTCATGGTGCAGGTGTCACGTATCATCCAGCGAATGCTGACCGATTGTACACACTTATGAGCCAAGCCCTCTCCTGCCTGGATGCAATCTGGCAAAGCACGCGCTCGGAGCTGTTTTTGTTCGATCCCCAGTCCCAGCGCTGCGTCGCCGCCAATCCGGCCGCGCTGCAGGCCAGCGGCTACGCGCCGCGGGACCTGCCCGGCCTCGCCCTCACCGCCCTGGTGTCGCCCACGCCCCTGCCCGACGGCGCCGAGCAGCAGGCCCGCCTGCGCCGCGCCGACGGCAGCGGCCATGCCGTCACCCTGCGCCTGCAGCCCGTGCACGGCGATGGCCGCACCCTGCTGCTGCTGAGCGCCGAGGACCGCGCAGCGCGCGATGCGCTGCAGCAGGTGCAGTCGCGCTTCGATGCCATCGTGTCCCACACGCCGGGCCTGGTCTACCAGTTCCGCCTGCATCCGGACGGGCGCGTCGAATTTCCCTACCTGAGCGAGGGCTGCCAGGCCCTGCTGGGCGTCAGCGCCGCAACCCTGCATGCGGCGCCCGAACGCTTCCTGCAGCTGGTGCTGGCCGATGACCGCGCGTCCTACCTGGAATCGATGCGCGCCTCGGCCGCGTCGCAGTGGAGCTGGAACTGGGAGGGCCGCATCTGGATCGATGCCTGGAAGGATGTGAAGTGGATTAACCTGCGCTCCACCCCGCACCCCCTGCCCGACGGCGTGGTGCAGTGGGAGGGCATCATGACCAATATCACCGAGTCCAAGCTGGAGCAGATGGAGGTGCGCGCCAGCCGCGCCCGCCTGGCCGAGCTGAGCGCGCACAGCGAGAAGGTGAAGGAGCAGGAACGCACCCGCATCGCGCGCGAGATCCACGATGACCTCGGCGGCAACCTTACCGCCATCAAGATGGCGCTGGCCATGCTGGCGGCGCGCCTGCCCGACGATGAGGCCATCCACGAGAAGGCGGCCTATGTCGATGCGCTGGTGGACCGCACCATCGATGCCGTGCACCGCATTACCCTCGACCTGCGCCCTTCCATCCTCGATTTCGGCCTGGTGGCGGCGCTGGAATGGCAGGTGAAGGAGTTCGCCAGCCAGGCCGGCCTGGCCTGCAGCTTCCAGTCCAACGAGAAAGACATGGAGCTGGACCCGGACCAGGCCACCGCCCTGTTCCGCATCGTGCAGGAGGCGCTGACCAATATCGCCAAGCACGCGAAAGCGGGACGCGTGGCGGTGCGCCTGTCCCGGACGCGCCACCATATCAGTGTGAAGATCACGGACAATGGGGTCGGCATCCGCCCCGCCGACCGCACAAAGCGGGACAGTTTCGGCCTGCGCGGCATGGCCGAGCGCGCCCGGGCGCTGAACGGGGCGTTAACGCTGAGCCACGCGCCGGGCGGCGGAACCGTGGTGGCGATCAAGATTCCCCGCCCCGACCGTGTCCAGGACGCTACAATAGCCGAAGCAGCCGTAACGAAATAGCGAGAGTGCATGTCAGAAAAAGCCGTCATCAAAGTCTTCATCGCCGACGACCATGCCATCGTGCGCGAGGGACTGAAGCAGATCCTGGCGGATACCAAGGATATTGTCGTGGCAGGCGAGGCGGAAAACGGCAGCGATGCCCTGCGCCTGTTCCGCAAGTCGGGCTGCCATGTGGTGCTGCTGGATATCTCGATGCCGGACCGGAACGGCATCGAGGTGCTCAAGCAGCTGAAGAAGGAGAAGCCGGAACTGCAGGTGCTGATGCTGTCCATGCACCGCGAGGACCAGTATGCGATCCGTTCGCTGAAGGCGGGCGCGGCAGGCTACCTGACCAAGCAGAGCGCGCCGCGCGAGCTGGTGAACGCGATCCGCACGGTGGCCGGCGGCCTGAAATACATCAGCCCGGCGCTGGCCCAGGAACTGGCCCGCCATGTCGGCGACGACCACGAGGCGGCCCTGCATGAAACGCTGTCGGACCGCGAGTACCAGACCTTGACCATGATCGCCTCCGGCCTGACGGTGGGCGCCATCGCCAAGGAGCTGTCGCTGTCGGTGAAGACGGTCAGCGAGTACCGCGCCCGGCTGCTGGTGAAGATGAAGCTGAAGAACAGTGCGGAGCTCACGCATTATGCGATCCGCAACCACCTGATCGACTGACGTGTTGCTTTCAAGGCAAAAGCCATGTCATAAAGTAAGTGCCGAAGTGCCCGCTTTTCCGCGCATTGGCTAGCTCAGCAGTAACCTAAGATGCAGGCTATCGGTAATCTTTTGTAAAGGCAGCACCGCAGATGTCGAGCAAAACCACCTCCCCCGGCCAGGGAAATCCGGCCGAGATCGCCCGCGAGGCCTTCCGCCTGCTGGCCACCCGCCGTATTGCGCCGACACCCGAAGCGTATGCCGAGCTGTATTACGAGGTGGCGGGGGTGCGCCCGCCCGCGCCGGCGCCGGCCGTGGGCCCGGTGGCGGCCCCGGCCGCCGATGATGGCGCCGAGAAAATGCTGGGCCAGTTTGCCGCGCGCCTGACCGAACAGCCGGGCGACCTGGCCGAGTTCGGCCGCCGCTTCAACCGCGCGGTCAAGGCGCGCGACTGGGACGCCTATGCGCGCACCCTGTCCGAGCTGGCCGAGCGTCCGGTCAAGAAAAGCACCGGCATCGAACTGGCGCCGCTGCCGGAAAACGAACAGACCCGCCTGCTGCGCGACCTGCTGAGCCGCACCCTCACCTTCGCCGTCGCTTCGCTGCTGGCGGGCACCCCCAAGCTGGTGGAGGAAGCCGAAGCCCTGGGCGCCGCCACCAAGGAAGCGCATACCGAAGCGGCGCTGTCCGAAATCGCCGTGCGCCTCAAGCAGCTGTGCTACCAGATCGAGCTGCGCAGCGGCGACCTGGGCGAGCAGCAGGAACTGCTGCTGCGCCTGTTCCGCCTGCTGCTGGAAAACGTCAGCGGCCTGCTGGACGACGACTCCTGGCTGCGCGGCCAGATCGATGCCGTGCAGAACCTGATCGCCGGCCCGATCGACCAGCGCGCGCTGGAGGAAGCCACGCGCAGCCTGAAGGACGTGATCTACAAGCAGGGCCAGCTCAAGCATGGCATCGCCGACGTCAAGGCCACCGTCAAGAACATGATGATGACCTTTATCGACCGCCTCGGCACCGTGGCCGCCTCCACCGGCAGCTTCCACGAGAAGATCGGCGGCTATTCGGCCAAGATCAGCAAGGCCGACAATATCACCGAACTGAACAAGATCCTCGACGAGGTGCTGACCGAAACCCGCCTGGTGCAGGACGAGGCGCTGAAGGCGCGCGACAATATGGTGTCCGCACGCCAGGAAGTGCAGGAAGCGGAAGAGCGCATCCACCAGCTGGAAGCCAAGCTGCAGCATATGAGCGAGCTGGTGCGCGAAGACCAGCTGACGGGCAGCCTGAACCGCCGCGGCCTGGACGATGTGTTCGAGCGCGAAACGGCCCGTTCGGAACGGCGCAACACACCGCTGTGCATCGCCGTGCTGGACCTCGACGATTTCAAGAAGCTCAACGATACCTACGGCCACATCGCCGGCGATGGCGCCCTCAAGCACCTGGTCAAGATCGTCAAGGACACGCTGCGTTCGATGGACGTGATCGCCCGCTTCGGCGGCGAGGAATTCCTGATCCTGCTGCCGGAAACCACCATCGAGGCCGCCGTGGCCACCATGACCCGCCTGCAGCGCGAACTGACGCGCCACTTCTTCATGCATGAAAACGAGAAGGTGCTGATCACCTTCTCGGCCGGTGTGGCCCTGCGCCGCCCGCATGAGGACCAGACCGAGCTGGTCAAGCGCGCCGACGCGGCCATGTACACGGCCAAAAAGACCGGTAAAAACCGCGTGGTGGTTGCCGATTAAATTATCTCTTCTCAGCTAAAAATCCCGGCAAGGCCGGGATTTTTTATTGACATTATTTTTATTCATAATAATACAATATTAATTATCACCAATTCCCACATTACATATATCGCTTGTCATGCCAATTATCAGGCCACATAATCCCTCTCCCGATCGTTTATATTTATGGAGAGAATATGACTGTTTCATTACTATCCACGCCGACGGATGGCCCCGATTATCTGGAAGGTACAGCCGATGCCGATTCGCTCTACGGCCTCGACGGTGAGGATACCCTCTACGGCCGTGCGGGTGACGACACCCTCAGTGGCAACTCCGGAAACGACACTCTGTTCGGCGGTAATGGCAACGATATCCTGAACGGCGATACGGGTACCTCTGCCGGGTACGACGATATGCTATCAGGCGAAGACGGGGACGACACGCTGAACGGCGGTCTGGGTAACGATTCGCTCAGCGGCGGGGCGGGCAATGATAATTATATTTTCGATCTCGATTCGGGCACGGATATTATTGATAATGATGACAATACCCCTGGCTCCGTTGATACCTTTACACTTCCGACCGTTGATCTGACCAGTCTGGAAGTTAAACGCGTGGGGGAAGACCTGGTATTGAGCTGGACGGGCCTTGCTGCAAGCCAGGTTACCTTAAAGAACCAGTATGCCGGCGCCGATTATGAAATCGACTATTTTGTACTGAAGCAAAGCCCGGTCTCTTCGCTGCTGAGGACGTACAGCTTCGCTGAGTTTCTTGCACTAAAACCCATCCACCTCAGCGATTACGATGATGCCCCGGTGTTCAAGGACATCAGCGAGCGCATTCTGGCTGACGGTGGTAATGACACCATCATGGCGGGCGGCGGCGATGATCTGATCGATGGTGGCGCTGGCGACGATGTATTGGTGGGCGGCCAAGGCAACGACGCCATCGATGGCAAGACTGGCAACGACATTTATGTGTTCTCCACAGGAGACGGGATCGACAGTGCGAACGTGGCCGACGTAGCGGGTGCTACCACCATCGTCCGGTTTGCCGACATCTTGTCCGACCAGATCGTTTCGCTGCAACGAAGCGGCCTGAATCTCACCATCCGCTATGGCGCTGGCGACCAGGTCACTCTGAATGGCCACTTTAATACGCAATCGCTGACGATCTTCGAATTCGCCGACGGGACACAGTGGGATACCCAGCAGCTGCTCAGCCACTACCCGATCAGTCTGACGGACAATCCCGATCAGATTCAATTCCTGTACGACCTCGATCTCGTGGTCTACGCCGGCGCCGGAAATGACACCATTACGCTGCGGGCCGGCAACGACCAGCTCTATGGCGAGGCCGGTAATGACAATCTCACGGCACAGGACGGCAACGATACCGTCGATGGAGGCGATGGCCTCGATACACTGCGCGGTAACGCCGGCCAGGATGTGCTTTACGGCGGCAATGACAACGATTCCCTGAACGGCGATGCCGACAACGACGTGCTGTATGGCGGCGCTGGCAACGATACCCTTGAGGGAGGTTCGACCGGCGACGACGTGCTGTACGGCGGCACCGGCAATGACAGCCTGACTGGCTCGAGCGGCAGCAATACCTTCGTGTTCCGAACGGGCGACGGCGTCGACCGCGTCAGTTCTCAGGATGCCACCACGGGCCTCGTCAAGACCATCCAGTTCGAGGACATTAATGCGAACCAGCTCAGCTATCTACGTAGGGTGGGCAGCGATCTGCAGCTCGGCTATGGCGCCTCCGATCAGATCACTCTGGTATCGCACTTCGCGGCGGCCGCAAATGAACTGAATACCTTCGCCTTCGCAGACGCTACGCTGAGCTACGACGAACTGGTCCAGGCATATGGCATCGACCTCAGTACTGCCGCTGATAACTTGACCTTCACGGTGCACGCCGAGCTGGTCCGTGCAGGCGCAGGGAACGATACCGTCAAAGGAGGTGCCGGCAACGACACCATCTATGGCGATCTCGGCAACGACACCCTGAGCGGAGAGGCCGACCATGACCAGCTATTCGGCGGCGATGGCCTGGATACCCTGATGGGTGGCATCGGCAACGACAGCCTGGTGGGCGATGCCGGCAACGACTCGCTGAACGGCGAAACCGGGGATGACTATCTGTTTGGCGGCGCCGACAACGACAACCTGACGGGGGGCGCCGGTTCGGACACGCTGGAAGGGGGCACCGGCAACGATACCCTGACCGGCAGTACCGGCGGCGGCAATGACGTGTACCGTTTCTCTGCGGGGGACGGCCAGGACCGGGTCGTCGCCACCGACACTACGGCGGGCGTCGTGAAGGCGTTGGAGTTCCTGTACATCAACCACGACCAATTGAGCGGTCTCAGCCGCACTGCGACCGACTTACTCATCGATTACGGGAGCGGCGACCGGGTGACTGTGGCCGGCTTCTTCGGGCTCGTCAGCAATGAGTTCCAGCTGGTCCAGTTTGCTGACACGAGCCTGACGATCGACCAGCTGCTGGCCTATTACGACATCAGCCTGACCGCGAGTGGCGACAATATGACTTTTACCGCGCATGGTGAACATATCCAGGCGGGCGCCGGCAACGACACCATCACCGCCGGCGCCGGCGATGACATCGTGTATGGCGATCTGGGCGCCGACGCTCTGACGGGTGGGCTCGGCCATGACACGCTCTATGGCGGCGACGGCAACGATACCCTCACCGGCAATGATGGCGACGATGTCCTGGATGGCGGCGTGGGCAATGACAGTTATGTGCTTGGCAATGGCAACGACACCGTCATCCTGCGCGCCGGCGGCGGCACCGATACGGTGAATGCTGCGGATACGGCGGGCGGCATCGACGTCCTGGTCTTCGAAGATGTGGCCACCTCGGGCATCGTGGCTGCCACCCAGTCGAGCAACAACCTGATCATCGACTATGCCGGCGGCGCGCGCGTCACCATCACCGGCCAGTTCGTGGCAGCCAACGCGGTGGAAGGCTTCCTGTTTGCTGATGGCGTCAGCTACACGGCGGCCGAGCTGCTGGCCTTGTATTAATAGCACCGGCAGCATTTCCCAAGGCGCCTTCGGGCGCCTTTTTTCTTGCCTGGCCCCGCATCTCATGGAAAAAATCTGCCGCAAAAAAAACTTTTTTTTGCCCTAAAGATCGTCAAATCCGGGCCGTTTAAGCGGGCGCCAAGGACGTCACTTGAGAGTGAAAAACGCAAATTTTCCTCCTCATTCCACTCTAAAGCTTCCCGTGAGGAAACCGTTACCCAAAACAACAGCGGCTTGATCGTCACGGAACAGCGTGGCGGGCCAAAGTTAAAGAGCAAACTGCCCAATCAGTAATACCAGTTTTTTGGAGAATTACCATGGCCTCAGTTATCAACACCAACATCGCTTCGCTGAACTCGCAACGCAACCTGAGCTCGTCGCAGATGAGCCTGAATACCTCCCTGCAACGTCTGTCCTCCGGTCTGCGCATCAACAGCGCGAAGGACGATGCTGCAGGTCTGGCGATTTCCGACCGTATGTCCTCGCAGATCCGCGGCATGACCCAGGCAACCCGCAATGCCAACGACGGCGTGTCGCTGGCGCAAACCGCTGAAGGCGCGCTGGCTTCCTCGGGCGACATCCTGCAGCGTATCCGCGAACTGGCAGTGCAGTCCTCGAACGCCACCAACTCGGCCAGCGACCGCCAGGCCCTGCAAACCGAGGTGACCCAGCTGTCGTCCGAACTGAACCGTATTGCCCAAACCACCTCCTTCAACGGCCAGGCGCTGCTGGACGGCACCATGGGTACGGCGAATTTCCAGATCGGCGCTGACGCTAACCAGCTGATTTCGGCCAATGGCGCCAACTTCCTGACCAGCACCTACGGCAACAACCGTCACGAAAACGCTGCTGTGCAATCCAACGCGGCCAACGTTTCGGTCAGCGCGGATGTTACCGTGTCCGGTTCCCGCGGCTCCAAGACGATCACGACCACGGTCGGCGACTCCGCCAAGACCATTGCTGCCAACATCAACAAGCTGACCGCAGACACCGGTGTAACGGCATCGGCGAAAACCGAAGTCAACATCAAGATGACTGCCGGCGAATCGGTGACTTTCGACCTGACCGGGGACAACACTTCGGCGGCAGCGAGCATTTCCTTCACTGTGGGCGGCTCCGGCACCGTTGCAGCGGATTATGCACAAGGCATCACCGCCATCAACGCCCAGTCGGCCAAGACCGGGATCACGGCGGAATACGATCAGACCAACGGCGGCATCAAGTTGACCCATGCTTCCGGTGAAACGATCACCGTCGACAACACCAACACGGCAGCCACCTCGTTCAACGTGTCGACCTACGCCCTGCCTGTGGCGGGCGCAGCGCCTGCGCTGAATGCGGCTCCGGTTTCCATCGCCGGTGGCGGCCCTGCCGTCTCGCTCGGCCGTGTGACCTTCGACTCGGAGAACAGCTTCTCGATCACCGACGCCGGCACCGGTCTCGACATGGGCGCCCCGGGCGCGACCACCGCACAGGCATCGACCCTCAAATCGGTGTCCTCGCTGGACGTGACCACCTTCGACGGCGCCCAGCTGGCGATCAAGATTGCCGACGCAGCCCTGGCAACCGTGAACAACCAGCGCGCATCCTACGGTGCACTGCAGTCCCGCTTCTCGTCCGCGATCTCGAACCTGAGCGCAACGACCGAGAACCTGTCCTCGTCCCGTAGCCGTATCGTCGATACCGACTTCGCTGCAGAAACCGCAAGCCTGACCCGCGGCCAGATCCTGCAACAAGCTGGTACCGCCATGCTGGCCCAGGCCAACTCGCTGCCAAACGGCGTGCTGAGCCTGCTGCGCGGCTAATCGCTAGCGTAACAATTAGTAAGCAAGCGGTTCCCCGCCTGGGTTTTTCCAGTCGGGGAACTTTTACCATCAAGGAGGCCTTATGACTATCGATTCGATAGCCTCAGCCGCAGGCAATAAAACCGAACGCAGCAGCTTCGCCGCCGGCGATACCACGGCCGTGGCGCAAGCCGCCGGCCGCGCACCCGCCGCCGCCACCGAAACTGTGCAGGCCGTTACGGCCAAGGCGGCCGTGCCGTCGCAGAAGGAACTGGAAGCGGCCGTGGAGCAGCTGAACAAATCGGTGCAGTCCAAATCGCAAAGCCTGGAGTTTTCCATCGACAACGACAGCAAGCGCACCATCGTCAAGGTGATCGACCAGCACACCAAGGAAGTGCTGCGCCAGATCCCGACCCCGGAAGCGCTGCAGATCGCCAAATCGCTGGATACCGGCAAGGGAATGCTGATCAGCCAGGAAGCGTAAGCGACCTGTTCTCCCACTTTCGCCTGGCTGCCCTTCCCTTTCCGGGACGGCGGCCTGTGCCATTTTGCGCTATCCTGATGAGACGGCGGCCGCCCGCCCATGGCGGCCCATTGGCTGAACTGGTGCAACTTTATCCCTCTCAAGTCGCGTTTGAATCTGCCGATAATGACCTATATTATCGCTTTCTCAGGAGCAAACCGTGGCAACTTCGGCAGTCTCATCATCCGGTGGCATGCTAGATGTCAACTCGATCGTGTCGCAACTCATGGCGGCCGAAGCGAAGCCGCTGGCTGCGTATGACAAAAAAACTGCGGCCTACCAAGCTACGCTGAGTGCCTACGGCTCCCTCAGCGGCGCCATCGGCGTGTTTCAGAGCGCCCTGGGGGGGTTGACCAAAGCCTCCGATTTCCAGGCATTGACCGGCACCGCCGGCGACGCCAGCGTCCTGTCGGCTTCGGTGAACGCCAAGGCGGTTGCGGGCAACTACAACGTCAATGTGACGCAACTGGCGCAAGCGCAAACCTTGACCACGGCCGGCCACCTCAGCAGCAAGTCGGCCATCGGCTTGGGCGGCAAGACCACGATTTCCTTCCAGTTTGGCAACACCAGCGGCGATTTCGGCGTGGCGGGCAATGCACTGGGCAACGGCGTGTTTTCCAGCGGAATCAGCAACGGCTCGCTGATCGTCAACGGCACCGCCATTGTCACCGACGGCAACACGACCAACGCGCGCGCACTGGCGGAAGCCATCAACGCCAAGAGCGCCACCACCGGCGTCACTGCCACGGCACGCCCGGCGAGTAGTGCAGCCGACCTGTTCGCCAGCTTCGGCGATGTCACGACCGGGGCCGATGGCACCTACGCCCTGACCGTGGGCGGCGTGCAGTTGGCGGCACTGGGACCGAACAGCAGCGGCATCAGCGCGGCGTCGATCGATGCCGTGCTGGCCGGCCCCAGCCCCGAGCTGTCGGCCCTGACCAATGCCGGCATCAGCTTTACCGGCACGGCAGCAGGGGGCGATCTGGTGTTCACCCGCGCCGATGGCGCCAATCTGACCGTCAGCGAATCGGTGAGCGGCAGCGTAGGCGCCGTCACCGGCGGCCTCGGTAAAGATGGCAGCGACATCAATGGCGGCTCCAGCGTCACCGCCGGCAGCGGCGTTTCGCTCAGATCGACCAACGCCAGCCCGATTTCGATTGCCGGCAGCAACCCCGCGCTGGCGGGCCTGACCGCAGGCACCGCCGGCAGCTACCTCAGCGGCGGCGCCTTTAACCAGGATGCCACCCTGCCCTCCGGCACCGTGGTGATCGACGCGACCAATAACTCGCTCGAAGGCATCCGCGACGCCATCAACAAGGCCGGACTGGGCGTCAAAGCCACCATCGTCTCCGATGGCAGCGCCAACCCTTACCACCTGGTGCTGACCTCGACGGCAACCGGCGCCAATTCGTCAATGAAAATCTCGCTGAGCGGAAGCGGCGCCGATCCGGCCGACAGCGCCCTGGCGGACCTGCTGAGCTACGACCCGGGCGCGGACCAGAAGATGATGCAGACCGCGGCCGCGCTGGATACCAAGCTGAACGTCAACGGCATTGCCGTGACCAGCCATTCCAACAATGTCGGCGAAGCCATCCAGGGCGTCACGCTGACGGTAACGAAAATCGGTAGCAGCAGTCTGAACATCAGCCAGAACACGTCCAAACTGAAGGACAACCTGAACGGCTTCGTAAAAGCCTATAACGATCTGGCCGGGATGCTGAAAAAGCTCACCGGCTACAATGCGGACACGGAAACGGCCGGGCCGCTGCAAGGCGACTCCACGGCGCAGGCGGTGCAGTCGCAGTTGCGGCGCATGCTCAGCAATCCGATTACCGGCCTGAGCGGAAGCCTCAGCAATCTGGGGCAGATCGGCATTACCTTCGGCCGGGACGGCACGCTGTCGCTGGATTCGGGCAAACTGCAGAAGGCCATCGACAGCAATTTCGCCGACATCGGCGCCCTGTTCGGAGCCATTGGCGACTCCAGCGACAATCAGGTGAGCTTTATCAGCTCGACTGCAGCCACCAAGCCGGGCACCTATGCGCTGAACATCACCCAGATGGCGACGCAGGGTGCACTGACGAGCGACGCAGCGCTCGACCCGGCCGGCACCACCACGATTGACGCGGATACTGTGTGGTCGCTGACACTGAATGACACCATTCCCAGCAAGAGCGTGAATATCGCCAGCGTGACGATCCCGGCCGGCACCTACACGCCCGCGGAACTGGCCAAGGTGCTGCAATCGTCGATCAACGGCTCCCCCGCCTTCTCTTCGATTGGCAGCGCCGTCACAGCCACCGTCGATGCCGATGGCAAGCTGGTGCTGGCGTCCTCCAAATATGGATCGGCGTCGAATATTGGCCTGAGCTCAGTGTCCGGCACTGACTACAAATCCATTTTCGGCAGTGCGGAGCCGGTCGTCGGCACCAATGTCTCCGGCACTTTGGGCGGCCTGCCCGCCACCGGCGACGGCCAGACCTTGACCGGCCAGGCCGGTACGGCGATCGAAGGCCTGAAAATCGATATCACTGGCGGTGCCACCGGGGATCGTGGCACGGTGAGTTTTTCCCAAGGCTATGCCTACCAGCTGAACAATTTAGGCACGGTGCTGCTCGACAAGGCCGGCCCCCTGACCAGCCGTACCGATGGCATCAACCGGTCGATCAAGGACATCGCCAAGCAGCGCGACAAATTCGCCGAAAAGCTGGATGCCATTGAGGCCCGCTACCGCAAGCAGTACACCGCGCTCGACGTCAGTTTGTCCCAGATGCAAACGACCCAAGCCTATCTTACCCAGCAACTGGCCGCCTTGGCAGCCAACAGCTAAGCACCAGAAGAGCAAGGAGAGAACTAATGTTCGGAAACCCTCAACGCGGCGTGAACGCCTATGCCAAAGTAGGCCTCGAAACGGGTGTTGGCGCCGCGACGCCCCATAAACTGATCGTCATGCTGTACGACGGCGCCATCGTGGCCATCCTGAATGCGCTGACGCATATGAAGTCCGGCAATATCCAGGAAAAAGGCAAGGCCATTTCGAAAGCGATCCAGATCATTGACAACGGCCTGCGCGCCAGCCTGGACAAGGAAGTGGGCGGCGCCATCGCGCTCAACCTGGACGCCCTGTATGAATACATGAGCAGCCGCCTGCTGACCGGCAATATTCAGAACGATGAAGCGGCGCTGGAAGAGGTGCGCGGCCTGCTGGCCGACCTGCGCGACACCTGGAACCAGATCGGCGATGCGCAGTCGCCGGGCGCCGCCGCCCTGGACGCAGGCCAGAAACAGACCCCGGTACTCGCAGCCGTATAAAGGATGATGATGACGAATCAGGAAGTACTCTCGACCTACGCTGCCATGGGCGAACTGACCGGGCAGATGGTAGCCGCCGCCAGCGCGGCCGACTGGGACCGGCTGGAAGCGCTGGAACAGCGCGTGACCGCCCACGTCGAGCAGCTGAAAGGCAATGAAGAGGCGGTGGCCCTGGATGGCGAGCAGCGCCAGCGCAAGGTCTCGCTGATCCGCAAGATGCTGGACGACGACCGCAAGGTGCGCGACCTGACCATGCCATGGATGGCCCAGCTGTCGCGCCTGATCAACAGCACCGGCACCGAACGCCGCCTCGCTAACGCCTACGGCGGCGTCTGATCCGGGCGGGCGTCGTGGTAACGCGCCTTGACGCCCCCGGGGTCCGTCCGCTCACGCCGCCGGGCCCTGCTCCCTCCCTAGCCGACCCGCGCCAGGCTGCCTTCCAGCGCGCCCTGCAGCCGCTGGTCGGCCAATCCCTCAATGGCCAGGTGCTGGCGAAGATGGACGACGGCAGTTTCCTGGTCCGCGTCGCCGACACCAATGCCCGCATGGTGCTGCCCGGCGGCACCGAGGTGGGCGCCGAATTGCCGATGACGCTGGTGTCGGTCCAGCCGCGCCCTACCTTCCAGGTCGGCTCCCAGCCGGTGCAGGCCTCCGCTGTGTTCACGCCATCCGCGCAGCAGGCGCCCGCCGCACCGGGCACACCGGCTGCCGCGCCCGCGCCGGCCGCCGACAATAGCGCCCTGCTGCCCTCGCAGGCCCAGCCGCGCCCCGGCACGCTGCCGCAGGCCGGCCAGCCCGCGCCGGCCGCACCGCCCGCAACCCAGCCGCCCGCCGCCGCGCAGGGCGGGATGCCAGCCAATCCCCTTGCCGCCGGCGCGCAGAATGTTCCGCTGCCCGGCGCGGCAGGCGGCCTGCGGGGCGGGCCGCCTGCCGCCATTGCGGGCGACGGCGCCGGACCGGATGCCGCGCCGCCCGGCAGCGCCGCGGCGAACCGCCCCCTGAGCACGGCCGCCGCCCTGCTCAGCAAGGCGCCGCTGACGCCGGCCGAACAGCTGCCCGAGCTCGGGCGCAATGCGCCGCAAGCCACGCTGAGTCCGGCGGCCAGGGCCATTGCCAATGTCCTCAGCACCGCCTATACCGCGCCCGGCGTGCCCGTGACCATCAACGGCAAGACGCCGCTGGTGGCGGGCGGCGCGCCGGACCCCGAACAGCTGAGCGCCGGCCTGCACCGGGCCCTGGGCGACAGCGGCCTGTTCTACGAATCCCATGTGGCCGAGTGGGCGCAGGGCAAACGTCCGCTGCAGGACCTGGCGCGCGAGCCGCAGATGCAGCGCCTGGCCCAGCAGCAGGCTTCGGCAGGCAATGAGGCGCTGGCCAAACTGGCGGGCGGCCCCGACCTGAGCGCCGCGCAGATGATCAACCAGCAGCTGCACACCCACGAGCAGGCGCGCGTGCAGTGGCAGGGCGAAGCCTGGCCGGGCCAGCCCATGCAATGGGAAGTGCGGCGCGAGCAGCAGGAGCAGCAATCCGGCGGCGGCCAGGACGAGGCGGCATCCGAGCCGGTGTGGCGCAGCGGGGTGCGCTTCCGTTTCCCCCTGCTGGGCAAGGTGTCGGCCAATGTCACGCTGGCCGGCGGCCAGGTGCACCTGCAGGTGGAATCGGGGTCGGACGACACGGCGGCCACGCTGCGCGCCTGGGCCGGCGTCCTGCAGCAGGCCATGGAGGCGGCCGGGGCGCCGCTGTCCTCGCTGAGCATCCAGGCGGAGGGCGGCAATGATGGAACGTGAGGATCCGCGCCGCCCCCTGCAAAGCGCGGTTGCGCTGGCCTACAAGGAAGGCACGCGGGCACCAAAAGTCGTCGCCAAGGGACGCGGACTGGTTGCAGAACAGATCATAGCTGTTGCAGAAGAGCACGGCGTATTCATCCATGAGTCGAAGGAACTGGTATCCTTGCTGATGGATGTAGACCTGGACAGCCAGATCCCGCCCATGCTATACAGGGCGATTGCGGAACTGCTGGCCTGGCTATATCATATTGAATCGGCGCAAAAGTCTGGACTGCCCCCGCCCCCGGCACCCGAACTGCGCGCACCTAACGAACACACCTCAGAAAACGGTATTTGATGCAAGCGCAGCAGCCTATCAATTTCGATGCGGAAATGGAGAACTGGCACGACTACGAGGTGGAGTCGCGCCGGGAGATCATTGCCCTCCTCCGCAGCATCGGAGAAAAGAACCAGTTGCTGCGCATGCTCGTGCGCGGCGAGGCGGATGTGGCCGTCACTACCATCCTGGATGTGGAGCCGGACCTGGGCTATATGGTGCTGGACTGCCCGATCAGCATGGACCAGACGCGCCGCGTGCTGGCCGCCAGTTCCTTGCAGTTTGAAACCTCGCTGGACAAGATCCGCATCCTGTTCTCCAGCGACGGCGCGGAGCCGCTGCAGTACGACGGCGCCCCGGCCATGAAGGTGGCGATTCCGCCCACCATGATCCGCCTGCAGCGCCGCGAGTACTACCGCATGCCCACGCCCGTCACGAATCCGGTGCGCGTGCACATTCCGATTCCGGTGGAACTGGGCGGCGGCGACAACACCTTCCCGCTGGCCGACATCAGCTGCGGCGGCATTGCCATCCTGGACCCGAAGTGCGTGCTGGGCGATACGCCGGGCATGGTGTTCAAGAACTGCCGCATCGACCTGCCGGACACCGGCCCGATCACCACCGACCTCGAAATCCGCAGCGCGCACGAGATCACCATGCTCAACAACAAAGCGAACCGGCGCCTCGGCTGCCAGTTCGTGGACCTGAGCCGCGGCGCCCTGAACGCCGTGCAGCGCTACATCACCAAGCTGGAACGCGAACGCAACGCCCGCATGGCCGGGCTGGGATAAAAAAAGGAGCCGGCGGCTCCTTTTTTTTTGCTCACACCTGCATGTTCATGATGTCGTGGTAGGCCTGCACCAGCTTGTTGCGCACCTGGACGGTGGCCTGGAAGTTGATGCTGGCTTTCTGCATCTGGATCATCACGTCCGACAGGTTGACCGAGTCGTCCCCCATCTGGAAGCGCTTGCCCAGGTCCTGGGCCTTGTTCTGGCTTTCCGCCACCGCATCCAGCGCGCCCTTCAGCGTGGCCGAGAAATCGACCTTGGTGGAAGGCTGGGCGGCATTGGCCGCGTCCGGGCGCAGCACGCCGGGGGCCAGCGCCTCGGGACGCTGGGCCGCTGCCTTCAGCTGGGCAATCATGGCCTGGATCTGGCTGCTGTCGATGCCGCCTGTTTTCATCTTGACTCCATTTTGTTGCTGTAGCGGAACACAGTGCCGGTTTCCCGCCGCGTCCGCGCTACAATGCCTACTTGCACTGTCAGGCTTCCAGAATATCAGCGCCGGCGCCAGCCGCTGGCAGGAGCAGGACGGGAAACGGCCTTCTATTCCTCCGATCGAAACTTGCTTGCGCCGCCGATAATGTGCTGTATGTCCCGCTCCGTCTGCGTGGACCCAGACCTATAACCAGACATTCGGATACCACTCATGGCAGCAGCCGCCGAACAACTCGATATCGACGCCCCAGCTGAAGCGCAGACTGAGGAGAAGCTTCCCTTCTTCCAGACCCCCATGGGCAAGAACCTGATGCGCGGCGGCGCCGTCGCCGGCATCCTGGCCATCCTGCTGATCCTGTGGTTGTGGAACAAGGAGCCCGACTACAAGGTCCTGTTCTCCAATTACAGCGACCGCGACGGCGGCGCCATCACGGCGGCGCTGGACCAGATGCAGGTCAAGCACAAATTCTCCGAGGGCGGCGGCGCCATCCTCGTACCATCGGAACAGGTGCACGATGTGCGCCTGCGCCTGGCCCAGCAGGGCTTGCCGAAAGGCGGCAATGTGGGCTTCGAGCTGATGGAAAACCAGAAGCTGGGCGTGTCCCAGTTCCTGGAACAGGTCAATTACCAGCGTGCGCTGGAGGGCGAGCTGGCGCGCTCGATCGAGTCGATCGCCGCCGTGCAGTCGGCCCGCGTGCACCTGGCGCTGCCGAAACCTTCCGTCTTCGTGCGCGAGCAGCAGAAGCCGACCGCTTCCGTGCTGCTGAACCTGCACCCGAACCGCGTCATCGACCCGGCCCAGACCAGCGCCATCGTGCACCTGGTGGCCTCCTCGGTGCCGGAACTGAGCCCGGCCAATGTGACCGTGGTGGACCAGTCCGGCGCGCTGGTGTCGGACCTGAACAAGAACGGCAGCGCCGGCAATAATGCCAAGAACCTGGACGCGAGCCAGCTGAAATACGTGCAGGAGCTGCAGAAGCAGGTCATCAAGCAGGTGGAATCGATCATCACGCCGATCGTGGGCGAAGGCAATGTGCGCGCCGAGGCGGTGGCCGATGTGGACTTCTCGCAGATCGAGCAGGCGGCCGAGATGTACAAGCCGAATTCGCCGCCGGCCGCCTCCGCCATCCGCAGCCAGCAGAGCAGCGAAACCAGCGGCAACCAGAATGCCAATCCGAGCGGCGTGCCGGGCGCGCTGTCGAACCAGCCGCCGCCGGACGCCACCGCGCCGATCGAAGCCCCTGCCCCCGGCACGCCGGCCGGCCAGGTGGCCACGTCGTCGAACAACAGCCACAAGGAATCCACCACCAATTACGAAGTGGACAAGACCGTGCGCTACGAGCAGAAGGCCATGGCCGGCCTGAAGCGCATGACCGTGGGCGTGGTGGTGAACTACCGCCGCATCGTGGACAAGACCACGGGCAAGGTCACGGTGCGTCCGCTGAGCGCCGAGGAAATGAACAAGATCAACAGCCTGGTGCGCGAAGCCATGGGCTATAACCAGGACCGCGGCGATTCCGTCAGCGTGGCCAATGCGCCCTTCGACGGCGTGGACCGCGACGCCGAAGTGCCGCTGGAATGGTGGCGCGATCCGGCCAACCTGCCGCTGGCCAAGGAGCTGGCGAAATTCCTGATCACGGCCCTGATCCTGCTGTACATCGTGCTGCGCATCGTGCGCCCGATGATGCGCCCGGTGTTCAAGAAGATCGACGAGATCAATACGCCGGAGCCGGAACCGGAAGAGCCGGAAATCATCGAGCCGCCGGGCCCGACGCCGGAGGAGATCATCGCGCAGCAGATGGCGGAACTGGAAGAAAGCACGGCCCGCACCTACCGCGACAACCTGGCGCTGGCGAAGAAACTGGCGGAGAACGATCCGCGCATCGTGGCCAACGTCATCAAGGCGTGGATCGGCAACAACGACTAAACCGAAGGTCAAGCAATCATGAGCACCGAAAATACCGGACTGCAGAAAGCCGCCATCCTGATGCTGGCGATGGGCGAAACCGAGGCCGCCGAGGTCATGAAATTCCTCGGCCCGCGCGAGGTGCTGAAGCTGGGCGCGGCCATGGCCACCATGAAGAACATCCCGCACGAGCAGGTGGTGAGCGTGCTCGACGATTTCCGCGACGAGACCGCCGCCGCCTCCACCGTGGGCCTGGATTCGGACGAATACATCCGCCAGGTGCTGACCAAGGCGCTGGGCGACGACAAGGCCTCCGTGCTGCTGTCGCGCATTCTCGGCGGCAAGGACGCTTCCGGCATCGAGAGCCTGAAGTGGATGGACTCGAACTCGGTGGCCGAGCTGATCCGCAATGAACACCCGCAGATCATCGCCACCATCCTGGTGCACCTGGAGCGCGACCAGGCCTGCGAAATTCTGGGACACTTTACCGACCGCCTGCGCAATGACGTGGTGCTGCGTATCGCCACCCTGGACGGCGTGCAGCCGGCCGCGCTGCGCGAGCTGAACGACGTGCTGACCAAGCTGCTGTCGGGTAATGAAAACATCAAGAAGTCCACGCTGGGCGGGGTGCGCGCGGCGGCCGAGATCCTGAACTTCATGAGCGGCGAGCAGGAAAACTCGGTGATGGACAATATCAAGAACTACGACAACGACATGGCGCAGAAGATCATGGACGAGATGTTCGTGTTCGACAACCTGATCGACGTGGACGACCGCGGCATCCAGCTGCTGCTGCGCGAAGTACAATCGGAGATGCTGATCATTGCGCTGAAAGGCGCCTCGCAGGAACTGCGCGAGAAGATCTTCAGGAACATGTCGGCGCGCGCCGGCGAAATGATGCGCGAAGACCTGGAATCGAAGGGACCGGTGCGCCTGTCCGAGGTGGAAGCACAGCAGAAGCAGATCCTGCAGATCGTGCGCCGCCTGGCCGACGAAGGCCAGGTCGTCCTCGGCGGCAAGGGCGAAGATTCCTTCATCTAAGCAAAACCCAGAGGACATAGAGGAAACACGGTTTGGCCCATATTCCGAAAGAACAGCAGACGGCATTCCAGCGCTGGGAGATGAAGTCCTTCGGGGACCTGCGGCCGAGTTCGCTCGCCGCGCGCCAGCGCGAGGAGGAGGAAGCGGCCGCGCGCGCCGCCGCCGAGGCGGAAGCCGCAGCCGCCGAGGAAGCCGCCCGCCAGGCCGAATACGAAGCCTACCTGAACGCCCCGCCGCCGCCCCAGTATCCGACGGAGGAGGAACTGGCCGCCATCCGCGAGGAAGCGCGCCAGCAGGGCTATGAAGACGGCTACAAGGCCGGCCACGAAGCCGGCCAGAGTGCCGCGCTGGACGCCGGCCGCGCCGCCACCGAACAATTGCTGGCGCCGATGGAAGCCATGTCGGCCAACTTCGCCGAAGCCCTGCGCGGCGCCGACCAGGCCATCTCCGGCGAGGTGCTGGAACTGGCCCTGCACCTGGCCCGGGACATGCTGCGCACCGCCCTGCCGGTGCGCCCGGAACTGGTGATCCCCATCGTGCGCGAAGCGGTGGAATACCTGCCTTCGCTGCAGCAGCCCGCCATGCTGGCCCTGAATCCGGAAGACGCCGCCGTGGTGCGCGAAGCGCTGGGCGAGGAACTGGACAAGGGCGGCTGGCGCGTGGTGGAAGACCCCACCATCGAACGCGGCGGCTGCAAGGTGGATACCGCCACCAACCAGATCGATGCCACCGTGCAGGGGCGCTGGACGCGGCTGACCCACGCGCTGGGCAGAGACCTCGACTGGCTGGGCTGACATGGACGCCCCACAGGGACCCCAACTGCACGCCGGCCGCTGGCGCAGCTACCTGGGCGACTGCCGCACCCTGCTCGACTTCGTGGAGCCGCTGCAGGTGTCCGGCCGCGTTACCCGCGTGGCGGGCCTGGTGATGGAAGCCGTGGGCCTGCGCCTGGCCGTGGGCGCCGCCTGCACCGTGCCGCTGCCGAGCGGCGGCCGGGTGGAGGCGGAAGTGGTGGGCTTCGAAGGCGAGCGCCTGTTCCTGATGCCGCAAAGCGACGTGGAAGGCATTGTGCCGGGCACCCGCGTGTTCCCGGTCGAGCAGCCGATTCCGAAACTGGGCACGGCCATCCATCCGCGCCGCCGCAACAGCGACCGCGCGCGCCAGCTGCCCGTGGGCCGCGAGCTGCTGGGCCGCGTGGTCGACGGCGCCGGCCGCCCGCTGGACGGCCTGGGCCCGATCCATACCAGCGATAGCGCTCCCATCAACGTGCGCCCCGCCAACCCGCTGGGCCGCGCCCCCATCGTGGAAACGCTGGACGTGGGCGTGCGCTGCATCAACGCGATGCTGACCGTGGGCCGCGGCCAGCGCATGGGCCTGTTCGCCGGCTCCGGCGTCGGCAAGTCGGTGCTGCTGGGCATGATGGCGCGCTATACCGAGGCCGATATCATCGTGGTCGGCCTGATCGGCGAGCGCGGCCGCGAGGTCAAGGAATTCATCGAGCAGATCCTGGGCGAGGAAGGACTGCGCCGCTCCGTCGTGGTGGCCGCGCCGGCCGACACGCCGCCGCTGATGCGCATGCAGGGCGCCGCCTACTCCACCGCGATTGCCGAGCACTTCCGCGACAAGGGCCTGAATGTGCTGCTGATCATGGACTCGCTGACCCGCTACGCCATGGCGCAGCGCGAGATCGCGCTGGCCATCGGCGAACCGCCCGCCACCAAGGGCTATCCGCCTTCCGTATTCGCCAAGCTGCCGGTGCTGGTGGAACGGGCCGGGAATGGCGAGCTGGGCGGCGGCTCGATCACCGCCTTCTACACCGTGCTGACCGAGGGCGACGACCAGCAGGACCCGATTGCCGACTCCGCGCGCGCCATCCTCGACGGGCACATCGTGCTGAACCGGCGCCTGGCCGAGGCCGGCCACTATCCGGCCATCGACATCGAACAGTCGATCAGCCGCGCCATGCATTCGATTACCTCGCACGAGCACCAGAACAAGGCGCGCCGCCTGAAGCAGCTGTTCTCGCGCTACGAACGCAGCCGCGACCTGATTGCCGTGGGCGCCTATTCGCCGGGCAGCGACCCGGTGCTGGACGAGGCCATCAATCTGCACACCGAAATCGAGCAATTCCTGCAACAGCAGATTACCGAACAAGTGAACATGGGCGAGAGTTTGGGGCAATTATCCTCGCTATTCGACTGATTGCGCGCCGCCGCCCTTCCCTATAATGAGCCATGGCCTCGACTACGCAACTTGAAACCCTGATCGATCTGGCACGCCGGGAAACCGACGACGCAGCCAAGCGCCTGGGCGCGGCCCTGAAGGCCGTCAACGATGCGGAAGAGAAGCTGAACATGCTCATCGGCTACCGCGACGAGTATGGCCGCAAGTTTGAAGCCTCCCAGCAGGCTGGCATTACCCCGATGGCCTACCGCAATTTCCAGTCCTTCATGGAGAAGCTGGACAGCGCAATCAAGGGCCAGCAGGAAGTGCTGCGCCACACGCAGAAGCGTGGCGAGCTGGAAAAGACCAACTGGCAAACCGCCGAGCGCAAGCGCATGTCGTATTCGACACTGCTGGACCGCGAGGAAGCCAAGCTGCAGAAACTGGAAGCCAAGCGCGACCAGAAAGCGATGGACGAACACGCGGCCCGCCAGGCTTTCTACAAGCGCTGAGCGCCCCTACACCTGAACTGTGCACAGCATGCAAACCCAGTCTATCCAGAACTCGCCGATCGGCCCGTCCACCCAGCCCGCCCGCAATGAGGCGAACGCGCAGGATGACCTGCAGTTCAAGAATGCGCTGGCGCGCCAGATAGAAGCGCAGCCCGTTTCCACGCCGCCGGCCCGCCCGCAGCCTGCCCCGGCGCAGGCTGCGGCCCAGCGCCCCGCCGCCAAGCCGGCCGCTGCCCCGGCGCCGCCGGCCCAGAATGCACAAGCGGCGGCCCAGGCCGCCGCCCGCCAGCAGCAGGCGAAAGCCCAGGAGGCCAATGCCGGCGCGAAGGCCGCCGAAGGCAGCCATGATGCAAGCCCCGCCCCGAAGACGGACGCCGCCGGTACTGGGCAGGACGCCACGGCAGCCGATGCCGCAACGGCCGAAACGGCGGCGGACAGCGCGGCGGCAAGCGCCGACACCGGCAGCGCAGCCGCCGGCCAGGCTGCCGCAGGCACCGAACCCGATACCACGGCCGTGGACCCGATGGCCGACATGCTGGCCATGGTCGCCGCCTACAACCAGTCCGGCGCCGACAGCGCCGCCGCTGCGGCGGCCAGCGCGGCCGCGGCAGCAGCGGCCGCCGAAGCCGCCGCCAGGGCCGCAGCCGCACCGGCCGCGGCTCCCGCCACCGAAGGCGACGCCGCCATCGCCATTGGCGGCAACGCCGGCGGCACTGCCGCCAAGGCAGGCGGCAACACCGCTGCCGGCACCGCCCTGGCTGCCGCCACGGCCGGCGAACGTGCCGCCGTCGATGCCGCGCTGGGCGCAGCCAAGCCGGCGGCCGCCAGCGCCGGCGCGGCGCCTGCCGGCCCCGAAGCGGCCGCCGGAAACTTTGCCGCCGTGGCTGAACGCCATGGCGCCGCCGACAAGGCCGGCGCGCAGGCTGCGACAGCCGACCTCGCCAAACTGGCCGTGCCGGATGCCCGTGCGGCGAGCACCGAAGTCAAGGCCGAAGCCGCCCCGGCGCCCCTGCCGGACGCCGCCCCTGCCCCCCAGCCGGTGGCGCCGCAGGCCGCGCAGCAGCTGGCACAGGCCGCGCAGGCCGCCAACGCCGCCGCTTCGAACCAGCTGCAGGCCCGCGTCGGCAGCAATGCCTGGGACCAGCAGCTGGGCCAGAAAGTGGTGTGGATGGTGGCCGGCGGCGACCAGAGCGCCTCGCTGACCCTGAATCCGCCCGACCTGGGCCCGCTGCAGGTGGTGCTGAACGTCTCGAACGACGCCACCAGCGTGGCTTTCTCCTCGGCCGATGCCGAGGTGCGCCAGGCCCTGGAAAATGCCTTGCCAAAATTGAAAGAAACCATGAACGAAGCCGGCATCCAGCTTGGCAACGCCACCGTTTCCTCCGGCATGAGCGACCAGCAGCAGGCCTTTGCCGAGGCCGCAGCCCAGCGCAGCAATGGCGGCGCCCGCTTCGGCAGCAGCCGGATCGCGGTGGACGCGCCCGCCGAGCCGGCACCGGTGGTAAGGCGCAGCGTGCTGGGCGCGGTCGACACGTTTGCCTAGGCTTTCCAAAGTTGAAAGATTGGAGATGGGCATTGTTATGCCCTCTATTCGGCGTATCCGTCAGCCCGGCTTGTGCCGATAATGACATAATGGCGAGAACAGCCAAACCTTCCGCAAGGCCAGAATGAAAGCGAATCCAAAAGCAAAAGCCGAGGTCAAAGTCGAGGCGTCCCCGCCTCCCGCCGGCTCGAAGAAAAAACTGCTGATCATGATCACCGCAGGCGTGCTCGTGCTCGCCCTCGGCGGCGGCGGCGCGGCCTGGTATTTCCTGAAGAAGGGCGACCATGCGGAAAGCACGGAAGCCGAGAAGAAAAAGGAATCCGGTCCGCCCGTGTATGTGGCGGTAGAGCCGTTCACCGTCAACCTGCAGCCGGAAGACGGCGAGCAGTACCTGCAGCTGACCTTCACGCTGCAGGTGGGCGGCCTGGAGCAGGTGGAACTGATCAAGAACAATATGCCGAAAGTGCGCAGCCGCATCCTGCTGCTGCTGTCGAGCAAGCATGCGTCGGAAATCAATACGCCGGAAGGCAAGCAGCAGCTGAGCACGGAAATCATGCAGGCGGTGAAGCAGCCGTTCACGGAAGGCGATCCGGAGCAGGATGTGAGCGAAGTGCTGTTTACCTCCTTCATCATTCAGTAAAGAGTCATGGCTGATAATTTTCTCTCCCAGGAAGAAGTTGATGCCCTCCTCAAGGGCGTCAACGGCGATCAGGACGACGCCGTCGCGCCTGAGGAAGTTGCGGGAGTACGGACCTACAATCTGGCGACGCAGGAACGTATCGTTCGCGGCCGGATGCCGACCCTGGAGATTATCAACGAACGTTTTGCCCGCCTGCTGCGCGTCGGCCTGTTCAACTTCCTGCGCCGCAGCGCGGAAGTGTCGGTCGGCTCGGTGCGGGTGTCGAAGTACAGCGAGTTCATCCGCAATCTGGTGGTGCCGACCAACCTGAACCTGATCCACATGAAACCGCTGCGCGGCACCGCGCTGATGGTGTTCGATCCGGGGCTGGTGTTCCTGCTGGTGGACAATCTGTTCGGCGGCGACGGCCGTTTCCATACCCGCGTCGAGGGCCGCGATTTCACGCAGACCGAGCAGCGCATCATCCTGCGCATTCTCGATATCGTGTTCGAGGCCTACACCAAGTCGTGGGAGCCGGTGTTCCCGGTCGAATTCGAATACATCCGTTCCGAGATGAACACCCAGTTCGCCAACATCGCCACGCCGAACGAGGTGGTGGTGGCCTCGACCTTCACGGTCGAACTGGGTTCGGTGTCGGGACAAATCCACTTCTGCATGCCCTACT
This sequence comes from Pseudoduganella rhizocola, assembly GCF_045984285.3. Taxonomy (NCBI): domain Bacteria; kingdom Pseudomonadati; phylum Pseudomonadota; class Betaproteobacteria; order Burkholderiales; family Oxalobacteraceae; genus Pseudoduganella; species Pseudoduganella rhizocola. The sequence continues at coordinate 671,440 of NZ_JBJQIK030000001.1, read as the reverse complement.
CGATGATCGAGCCGATCCGGGATGCGCTGACCTCCTCGCTGCAGGGCGAGGCGCTGGAAGTGGACAAGCGCTGGATCCGCCTGATGACGCAGCAGATCCAGATTGCGGAAGTGGAACTGGTGGCCCGGCTCGGTACCGCCAAGGCCAGCTTCGACGAGATCCTGAACATGCGGGTGGGCGACATCATCCCCCTCAATATTCCGGAAACCATCGAAGCCACGGTGGACGGTGTGCCGGTGCTGGAATGCACGTACGGCGTGCTGAACGGACAATATGCACTGCAGGTAGAGAAGCTGCTGGCCAATACCGACAATCTCGGCAGCGGCCCCGGCGCGAAGTAACAGGAGAGAACCATGTCTGACAACCAAGACGATCAAACCAGCCTCGACGACGATTGGGGCGCTGCCCTCGCCGCCCAGGCCTCGGCCGAAGCGGAAGCGATGGCGGCCCAGGCCGACACCGCCGCCACCGCCGCCGTATTCAAGGACTTCGGCAAAACCGCCAGCAAGACCGAGACCCATAACGACATCGACTTCATCCTCGATATCCCGGTCCAGCTGACGGTGGAACTGGGCCGCACCAAGATCGCCATCAAGAACCTGCTGCAGCTGGCGCAGGGCTCGGTGGTCGAGCTGGACGGCCTGGCCGGCGAACCGATGGACGTGCTGGTCAACGGCTGCCTGATCGCCCAGGGCGAGGTGGTGGTGGTGAATGACAAGTTCGGTATCCGCCTGACTGATATCATCACACCTTCCGAACGCATCCGAAAATTGAATAAATGAAGAAGAACGGTACCGTTTCTACCCTGCTGGCAGCCTTGGCTGCCAGTTTGTGTTTCTACGCCCTGCCTGCGGCCGCCCAGAAAGACAGTGCCACGGCCACCGCCATCACCACCCCAGCCTCGCCTGCCACGGCGCCCGCCGCGGCAGGCAAGGCTGCAACGGCTCCAGGCACCACCGCCGCCGCCGCCCCCACGCCGGAACAGCAGGCCGCGCTGGCCGGCGCCCGTCCCGCCGCCGGTCCGGTAACGCCGGCCGCCGCGCCGTCCGCCGTCGGCAGCCTGCTGCAGACCGTGCTGGCACTGGCCGTCGTGCTCGGCCTGCTGGTCGGCCTGGCCTGGCTGCTGAAGCGCTTCGGCCCGCGCCATATCACGGGCGGCACCACGGTCAAACTGGTGGGCGCGCTCAGCGTGGGCGCGCGCGAACGCATCCTGGTGATCGAGGTCGGCGAGCAATGGATCGTGGTGGGCGCCTCGCCCGGCCGCATGAACGCGCTGTCCACCATGCCGCGCCAGGAAACGCCGGAAGGGCCGGACGCCACCACCACCGTCCCCACGGCCAATTTCGCCGAGTGGTTCAAACAGACGATCGACAAGCGCAATGGCAAATAAGCGCCTCCGCAAAGGACTGGCCCTGCTGCTGGTCCTGGCCCTGCCGCTGATCGCGGCGGCCGAACCGACCATCCCGGCCTTCACCACCACCCCGGCGCCGGGCGGCGGCACCAACTACGGCCTGTCGCTGCAGACGCTGATCATCATGACGGCGCTGACCTTCCTGCCGGCGGTGCTGCTGATGATGACGGGCTTCACCCGCATCATCATCGTGCTGTCGCTGCTGCGCCAGGCGCTCGGAACGCAGACCGCGCCGCCGAACCAGGTGATGGTGGGCCTGGCCCTATTCCTCACCTTCTTCGTGATGGGCCCGGTCTTCGACCGCATCTACAACGAGGCCTACCAGCCGCTGCAGCGCAACGAGATCAATATGACGCAGGCCCTGGAACGGGGCGCGGCGCCGCTCAAGACCTTCATGATGAAGCAGACCCGCCAGGCCGACCTGGCGCTGTTCGTGAAGATCTCGCGCACGCCCGCGCTGCAGGGACCGGACGACGTGCCGCTGCGCGTGCTGATCCCGGCCTTCATCACCAGCGAACTGAAGACGGCCTTCCAGATCGGCTTTGCCATCTTCATTCCCTTCCTCATCATCGACATGGTGGTGGCCTCGGTGCTGATGTCCATGGGCATGATGATGATGTCGCCGGCCGTGATCTCGCTGCCCTTCAAGCTGATGCTGTTCGTGCTGGTCGATGGCTGGCAATTGCTGCTGGGCTCGCTGTCCCAGAGTTTCTACTGAGGAGGCTGAACCATGTCCCCTGAAACCGTCATGACCATGGGCCGTCAGGCCATGGAAGTTACGCTGCTGATTGCGGCGCCGCTGCTGCTGGTGGCCCTGGTGATCGGCCTGATCGTGTCCATCTTCCAGGCCGCCACCCAGATCAATGAATCGACGCTGTCCTTCATCCCGAAACTGGTGGGCGTGTTCGTCGCGCTGGTGGTGGCCGGGCCGTGGATGCTGTCCGTGATGACCGACTATATGCGCCAGGTGCTGACCGGTATTCCGCAGCTGGTCAGCTGAACACTGTGCTCTACCTCGCCGCCGCCGACGTCAACGCCTGGATCGCCGGGCTGCTGTGGCCGCTCACCCGCATCCTGGGCCTGGTGGCCGCCTCGCCCGTGTTCGGCAACAGCCGCATTCCGGCCACGGTCAAGCTCAGCCTGGGCGTGATGATGGCGCTGGTGATTGCGCCCACGATTCCGGCGGTGCCGGCCGCCAATCCCATGTCCTGGGCCGGCCTCATCATCCTGGCCAAGGAACTGATCACCGGCGTGGCCATGGGCTTTGCGATGCGCATCGTGTTCGCGGCGGTGGAGATGGCGGGCGAAATCAGCAGCCTCACCATGGGCCTGGGCTTCGCCAGCTTCTTCGACCCGATGTCGCAGGGCCGCTCCTCGGCCATCTCCCAGTTCCTGGTGTGGATCGCCACGCTGGCGCTCCTGGCCGCCAATGCCCACCTGCTGCTGTTCGAAGCGCTGGCCGAGAGTTTCCTCACCATGCCGATCTCGGCCGAGACCTTCCACGGCGGCGGCTTCTGGAGCGTGGCCACCTGGGGCGCGAAGATCTTTTCGGCGGGGCTGCAGCTGTCGCTGCCCATCGTGGCGGCGCTGCTGATCACGAACGTGGCCCTGGGCATCCTGACGCGCGCGGCGCCGCAGCTGAACCTGTTCGGCATCGGCTTCCCCATCACCCTGGGCGCGGGCTTCCTGGTGCTGATGATCAGCCTGCCTTACCTGACCACGCCGCTGCTCAACCTCTTCCACCAGGGCACGGAAAAAGCGCGCCACCTGCCGCGCGCGCTGCAGGGCCAGGGCGACAACGCGCCAAAGCCCGGGGTCATTCCCGCGCAGGCGGGAATGACGCGTTAAATATAGTTGAAGAGGGAGAGGGAGGAAGCGGCCTTGAAGGATTTCTGCGCCGCGTCCAGGCTGCTCTGCTGCTGGGTGAAGCGGGAGATCGCTTCGTAGGGATCGATTTCGATCAGGCGCGAAATCTCCGTTTCATACTGCAGGTTGATATCAAGTCCGGAATTGTCGAGGTATTCCAGTTCCTTCAGGCCCGCGCCCACCGAGGCGCGCACCGCCAGCGCATTGTCCTGCGCATTGGTCACGTTCTGGTTGGCGATGCTGAGCGCGTTGGTCAGCCCTGCCGCCCCTTCCGGCGTATTGTTGGCTGCGCGCAGCGCCGTAATGACGTTGCGGATGGTGGTGAACATCGACTGGTTTTCGCTCGGCGTCACCGTGAAGATATCGCCGTCTTTCGGCACGCCCTTGATATCGAACTGCACCCCGTCGAAGGCAATCGGCTCGCCTGCCTTGTACGGCAGCGGCGGCGTCGTCAGCACCGTGCCGGTCGTGGCGTCCGTCACCGCATAGCTCAGCACGAACGGGGTGCCGTCGCCCGGGTCCACCATCGAAAAATCGATCGTGTAGTCGTGGCCGGTCAGCAGGGATGCATCGGTCACGGCGCCGGGGGAAATGATGCCGGTGCCGCCGCGCGTAATATTGCCGGGATCCGCCTGCGTGAGGAAGGTGCCGTTGCCGGTGACGTTGTTCTCGAAGATGGCGCTGCCGGAAGTGCTGATCGGCAGCTTGCGTCCCGACCCGACCTGCAATTCGCGGATGCCCTGGTCGCCGGAATAGTTCGCGCCGGTGGCGGTCGCCGCAAAAGGCTGGGTATTCGTCTTGTAGCCGGAGAACAGGTAGCCGCCCGTGCCGTCCGCCGTATTGGCCAGGCCCAGCAGGTCTTGCAGCCGGCCTTCCAGGTCCACCGCCAGCGCTTCGCGGTTGGCAGTGCTCAGGGCCGGATTGCCCGCATACAGGATGGTGTCCTTCACATCGTCCAGCAAGTCGCCCACGCTGCCCAGCGCCAGGTCGACCTGGGACAGGGAGCTGTTGGCGGTCTGGCGGTTGAGCTTGTACTGGTCGTTCAGTTCCTTGGACTGCGTCACTTCCAGCGCGCGCGCCGAGGCCACGGGATCATCCGCCGGCGTCAGCACCCGGCGCCCGGTCGAAATCTGCATCTGCGTTTTCAGCAGGTTCGCCTGCAGCGTGCTCAGCTGGCTGATGCCGGTATCGTACATCTGGCTGGTGGCGATTCGCATGCCCATAACAAAGTCCTTTTCTTAAAATCAGCGCAGCGACAGCAGCGTATCGAACAGTTCGCCGGCCACCTGCATCACCTTGCCGGCAGCCTGGTAGGCCTGCTGGTAGCGCAGCAGGTTGGCCGCTTCCTCGTCCAGGTTCACGCCCGATACGGTCTGCATCGCGGCCGTGGCCTGGGTCACGGCGGTGGCGCTGGCGTCGCTGCTGATCTGCACTTCGCGCGTCTTGTTGCCCACATAGTTGACGGTGCCGGCGTAATTGCCCTGGAAGGTAGCCGAATTGCCGTTCAGGATATTCTTGGTCTGCAGCCCGGCCAGCAGCACGCCGTTGCGGCCGTCGCCCACGCCCGCGGTATTCGGGCCGATGGTGAAGGTATCGTTCACCGCCGGCGTGCCCTTGATCGTCACCGACATGCCATTGAAGTTGATGGTGGCGCCATCGACATAGGCAATCGAGGTGGTACCCGCCGGGTAGTTGGTGGTCGTGCCATCCGGATTCGTCACCGTAAAGTCGCTCGTGCCGGGCAGGCCGTCCAGGGTCCGGGTCGCGGGATCGGCCGGATCGGCCTGCTGGAAGGTCAGCGTCAGCGGCGCCGTCAGCGCATTGCCGGGCAGCAGGTAATCCTGGTTGACCGTGCCCGCGCTGATGGTGCCGCTACCGGTATTGGTGGTCGGTACCGAGGTGGCGATCGGCCCGGCCAGCGCGATCTTCTTGTAATCGGTGATCGCCACCTTCATCTCGGAGGCGGCGATATAGGTCGGGCGGATCAGGAAACGGTCGCCGGGGGTGGAGGTACCGTTGAACATCATGGTGACGCCGTCGATCTCCACCGGGTCGGTCTGCGGCGCCGGGATATTCGTGACCTGGCCGTCGGTACGCTTGACCACGTACTGCGCGCCGTCGTAGCTCACCTCGTAATCCATGGTGGTGAGCTTGCTGGCATCGGTGATCGTGGCCGAAATGTCGGTGGTGCTGCCATTGGCATTGCGCGAGTCGTAGCCGACATAGGCCTTCATCGGCTCGAAGAAATCGCCGCCCAGGTCGCCGTTCAGGTCCTGGCCCAGGCGGTGCTGGGCATTGAAGCTGGTGGCCAGGCCGGCCGCCAGCTGGCCGATGGAATTCTGCACACGGTCCAGCGTTTCGCTGCGGTACTGCATCATGCCGCCCAGCGAGCCGCCGGTGAAGGTGCCGTCGGACAGGACGGAAACGCCGCCCGCAGTCTGGTAGCCCACCACTACACGGTTGGGGTCGGTGGGTGAAATGCCCACGCCCAGGTCCACGCTGCTGCCGCCCACCACCAGCGGCTGGCCGCTGCCGAAGGACACCGTCAGCATATTGTTGTCGCTCTCTTTCACCGTGACCTGCACGCGCTGGTTCAGCTCGCGGATCAGCTGGTCGCGCCGGTCCAGCAGGTCGTTCGGCGGATTCAGCGGATCCAGCGTCATCGCGGCGATCTGCTTGTTGATGCTGGCGATTTCCTTCGAATAGGAATTGACTTCGTTGACGGTGGCCGTGATGCTGCTGTTGAGTCCTTCCTGCAGCTCGCTCAGCCGGCCGCTCACTTCCCGGAAGCGGGCCGCCAGCGTGTTGGCCGAGGACAGCATGGAATCGCGCGCCGCCTGCAGCGAGGGGGTGGAATTGGCGGTCTGCACGCCCTTGAAGAAGTCCTGCAGCGCCGGCGAGATGCCGAGGGTGGTGTCGGCCAGCATATTGTCGATCTGGCTGATCTGCGTGAAGTAGGTATCCACCTGGGCCTGGCGCGCCTGCGCGCCCATCAGGCTCTTGTTGAGAAAATCATCATAGTAGCGCTTGATCTGCGCCACTTCGGTGCCGGTGCCGACAAAACCCACGCCCACGGCAATCGGCGCCGTCGTGGACTGGACGATCCCCTGGCGGCTGAAGCCCGGCACGCTCGCATTGGTAATGTTGTGGCCTGCCGTGGCGATGCCTGCCTGGGCCGCCAGCAAACCGCTTTTTCCGATGGCGAGAAGATTACTCATGGGTCAATTCTTTCATGCTTGGTCTAGTTTACGGCACAAGCCGCCATAACTTGAAATGCCGCCCGGCTACTGTGCGAGCCCCTATGCAAGTGTTTTCTTGATAATGGAGGCCAGTTTCGTTGCGTAATTCGGATCGGTGGCATAGCCCGCCTTCTGCAGCCCGCGCGCGAAGCTGGTGGCGTCGCCGCCGCTGGCCAGCACTTTCTCGTAGCGCGGGTTGTTGGTGATGAGCTTGGCGTAGTCCTTGAAGCTGTCGGCATAGGAATCGTAGGCGCGGAATTTTTCCACGCGGCGCTGCGCCTTGCCGTTGACGTATTCGGTGGTCACAGCCTCCACCACCTTGCCCTTCCAGTCGCCGCCGGCCTTGATGCCGAACAGGTTGTGGCTGGTGCTGCCGTCGCGGCCCTTGATCTCGCGGCGGCCCCAGCCGCTCTCCAGCGCGGCCTGGCCCAGCATGAATTTGGCCGGAATGCCGGTGGCGCGGCTGGCCTCTTCGGCATGGCTGCCCAGCTTGTCCTGGAAGGCGCGCACATGGGGCAGGCGCGCGGTGCTGGGCGCAGCCGCCGCGCCCGTTACGGCGCCGTTGCCGCCGGCCGCATCGATGGAGCGCTGCAGGCGCGCCGCATCGAGCAGGCTGCGCGTGAAGCCGGTGCTGTCGTCCTGGGCGGCGCTGGCAGCCTCCATGCCGCTGCTGAGTGCCGCCTCCGGCCCCTGCACGCCGCTGGTCTTCGACAGCTGGCGGATCAGCACGTCGGCCAGGCCCACGCCCTTCTTCGCGATATTCTGGCTGGTCTGCTGGTCCAGCATGGTGGTGAACATCTTGGTCTGCTGGTTGTCCAGCATGCCTTCGCCGGGCGAAGCCTCGCGCATGCTCTTCATCATCATGTTGACGAACATGGCTTCGAACTGCTGGGCCGCCGTCTTCAGCGCTTCCGGCGAATTGGCCTGCGCCGAACGGCGCAGGTCGCCCAGGCCCTTGCTGTCGATCGCAAGGTTGGCGCTCAGGTCGTTCGGCGTGCTGGTCTGGCGGATCATGGCGCGGCCTTAAATGATTTCCAGTTCCGCGCGCAGCGCGCCGGAGGTCTTCATGGCCTGCAGGATGGCCAGCAGGTCCTGCGGCGTGGCGCCGATGGCGTTCAGGGCCTTCACCACATCGGCCAGCGCCACGCCGCCCTGCAGCATGATGACCTTGCCGTTGTCCTTCTTGATGTCGATATTGGTGTTCTGCGTGATCACGGTCTGGCCGCGCGACAGCGGGTTGGGCTGGCTTACCTGCGGCTCGCTGTTGACCGACACCGTGAGGTTGCCGTGCGAGATGGCGCAGGCCTGCAGCGTGACCGCCTGGTTCATCACCACCGAGCCGGTGCGCGCGTTCATGATGACCTTGGCCGCCAGCAGGGAGGGCCGCACGTCCAGCTGTTCCAGTTCGCCGAGGAAGGCCACGCGCTGGTCGCTGCCGTTGGGCGACTGCACGCGGATCACGCGGCCGTCCAGCGCATAGGCGATGCCGCTGCCCCATTTGTCGTTAATGGCCTGCACCACGCGGCTGGCGGTGGCGAAATCGGCGCTATGCAGTTCCAGGCGGATATTGCCGCCCTCGCCCACTGCGCTCGCTACCGCGCGTTCCACCGTGGCGCCGTTCGAGATGCGGCCCACCGACAGGTGGTTGACCTGCACCGAAGAACCGCCGCCCGGCGCCTGCGCGCCCACGCCGCCCACCACCAGGTTGCCCTGGGCCATGCCGTACACCTGGCCGTCGGCGCCTTTCAGCGGCGTCATCAGCAGGGTGCCGCCGCGCAGGCTCTTGGCATTGCCCATCGAGGACACGGTGACATCGAGCTGCTGCCCCGGCTGGGCGAAGGCCGGCAGCGAGGTCGTGACCACCACGGCGGCCACGTTCTTCAGCTGCATATTGACGCCGGCCGGCAGCGTGATGCCCATCTGCTGCAGCATGGAGGCGATGCTCTGCACGGTAAACGGGGTCTGCGTGGTCTGGTCGCCGGTGCCGTCCAGGCCCACCACCAGGCCGTAGCCCATCAGCTGGTTTTCACGCACGCCGGCGATGCTGGCGAGGTCCTTGATGCGCTCCGCATGCACAGCGGGCGCGAGCAGCAGCGCCAGGCTCAGGCCCAGCACCTTGCAGGTAGCGGCGAAGGTCTTCATGGTCAGAATGGCAGCAGGCTGAGGAAGAAGCGCGAAGCCATCGAGCTCAGCTCCGCGCGGTCCATATGGGTATTGGTGCGGTATTCCACGCGCGCATCGGCGATCGCGGTCGAGGCCACGGTATTGTTGGCGCCGATGGAGTTCGGGTTCACCATGCCGGAGATGCGGATGAATTCCGTCCCCTTGTTCATGGCGATCTGTTTTTCGCCGGCCACGATCAGGTTCCCGTTCGGCAGCACTTCCACCACGGTGGCGCCGATATTGCCGGTGAAGGTATTGCTGGCGGCCTGGTTGTCCGAATCGGCGAAATTGTTGTCGGTGCTGGTGCCGATATTGGCGCCCAGCTTGTTCTGCAGAGGGCCGGGCACGCCGAAGTTCACGCCGCCCGACTTGGTGGCCGAGCTGCTGCCGGTCTTGTTGGCCGTGGTGCGCTCGGTGATGGCGATATTGATCACGTCGCCGACCTGGCGCGCACGGCGGTCTTCGAACACGGGGCGGAAGCTGCTTGCCTGGTAGATCGCGCCATTGGTCGGCGCCGGCTGCGCCACCACCAGCGGGCGGGCCGAGGTGGGGCCGGCCACGATGGTGCTGGGCGTGCTGGCGCAGCCGGTCAGGGCAACGGTCACGGCCAGGGCCACGAAGAGGAAGCCGGTATAGCGCCAGGTGCGGGCGGAGGTGGTCTTTTTCATATCGGTCTCTATCACATCTGCGACAGCTTCTGCAGCATCTGGTCCGAGGTGGTGATGGCCTTGCTGTTGATTTCGTAGGCGCGCTGGGTCTGGATCATGTTCACCATCTCCTCCACCACGTTGACGTTGGAAGTCTCCACATAGCCCTGCAGGATCACGCCGGTGCCGTTGGTGCCCGGCGTGTTCTCCTGCGGGGCGCCGGAAGAGCCGGTTTCCACATACAGGTTCTCGCCCTTGGATTCGAGGCCGGTGGGATTGATGAAGGTGGCCAGCTGGATATTGCCGATCTGCTGGGGCGCCACCTGGCCCGGGATCTTCACCGACACGGTGCCGTCCTTGCCGACGGTGATGCTTTCCGCATTGGCCGGAATGGTAATGGCCGGCTGCAGCACATAGCCGGTGGACGTCACCATCTGGCCGTTCTGGTCGCGCTGGAAGGAACCATCGCGCGTGTAGGCGGTGGTGCCGTCGGGCAGCAGCACGGTAAAGAAACCGTTGCCGTTGACCATCATGTCCTTGTCGTTGCCGGTGGCCTGGGGATTGCCCTGGGTGTGGATGCGCTCGATCGTGACCGGGCGCACGCCGGTGCCGATCTGCATGCCGGAAGGCAGCTGGGTCTGCTGGGAGGACGCGGCGCCGGGCTGGCGCACGTTCTGGTACAGCAGGTCTTCAAAGACGGCGCGCGATTTCTTGAAGCCGTTGGTGCTGACGTTGGCCAGATTGTTGGACACGGTGTCCATCTGCGTCTGCTGGGCTTCCATGCCCGTCTTGGCGATCCAGAGCGAACGAATCATATGCTTTCTCCTGTCGGGCCGAAAAAGCCCTTTTCCATGAAAGCATTATGCGGCGGCTCCTATCAATTCAAAGCGAGGATCTGGGTGGCTTTCGCCGCGTTATTCTCGGCATTCTTCAGCAGGCTCATTTGCGTGTCGAAGGAACGCGCCAGGGCGATCATGTCCACCATGGCATCCACCGGATTGACGTTGGAGCCCTCCAGCGCGCCGTCCACCACGCGCACGGTGGCGTCCGGATCGGCCGGCTGGCCCGATTTCAGGCGGAACAGGCCGTCCGGGCCGCGGCCCAGCTGGGCCGTGTCCGGATTGACCAGCTTGATACGCCCCAGCACATTGGCCGGGCCGGGCTGGGTCTGCGAGGTGTCGATGCTGCTCACGGTGCCGTCGGCGCCGATCGAGATCTCCATATTGGGCGGAATGGCGATCGGGCCATTCTCGCCCTGCAGGGTGTGGCCGGAGCTGGTCTGCAGCAGGCCGTTCTGGCTGACCTGCAGGCTGCCGTTGCGGGTGTAGGCCTCGGAACCGTCGGACGACTGCACCGCAATGAAGCCCTCGCCGCGCAGCGCGATATCCATGGGCCGCCCGGTGGTCTGGATGGCCCCGCTGGAAAAATCGGTGCCCACCACCGAATCGAGCACGAAGCTGCGCGTCGGCAGGCCTTGCGACACCACCGGCACGGCCCGGAACGAATCCAGCTGGGCGCGGAAGCCCGTGGTGGAGACGTTGGCCAGGTTGTTGGCGGTGGAGGCCTGCTGGTCCAGGATGTGCCTGGCGCCAGTCATGGCGGTATAGATGAGCTTGTCCATGGCTTACACCCGAATCAGGTTTAACGCAGGTTGACCAGGGTCTGCAGCACCGAGTCCTCGGTCTTGATGGTCTGCGCATTGGCCTGGTAGACGCGCTGCGCGGTGATCATATCGACCAGCTGCTCGGTCAGGTCCACGTTGGACGCTTCCACCGACGACGAGCGCAGCAGACCCATGCCGCCCTCGCCCGGCACGCCCACCTGGGGCACGCCGGAGGCCGAGCTTTCGGCCCAGGCATTGTTGCCCAGCGGCGTCAGGCCGTCCACGCTGGCGAAGTCGGCCAGCACCAGCTGGGCCAGCGGACGCGATTTGCCATTGCTGTACTGCCCGATGATCACGCCGTTCGCATCGGCCGCGAAGCGGGTCAGGCTGCCGGAGGAGTAGCCGTCCTGGATCGATTCCTTCTCGCTGGTGGCCGAGCCGTATTGCGTGGTGCCGACGAAGTTGGCGGCAACCGGCAAGGTCAGCTGGGCGCCGTTGTCCGGGAAGATGGGCAGGTTGATGGTGAAGGGCAGGCTCTGCGATGGGGTCAGCGCCAGCATCGCGGCGGCATCCAGGCCGCCGTTCTTGTCGAAGACCAGAGTGCCGACCTTGGTGGCCGGCACGTTGACGGCGGCCTGCAGGGCGGCGTCGATCTTGTCCGGGTTGTTGCCGGCGACGGCGCCCACGTCGGTGCCGCCGACCGAGTCATAGACACGGGCGATCTGGGCCAGCTGGGCCGCGTTGGCGCCGGCTGCCGTTGCCGCCGCGGTCACGGCAGCGCCCGCCGCCGCCGAGTAAACCTGCTGGGCCGCGACAATGTCGGCCGGGGTGGATGGCGGCGCCGTAGCGGTGACGGCGGCCTGGTAGGCGGCGCGTGCCGCCACCGTGGCCGGATCGCTCAGCACCGACTGCATCACGGCCTTGGCGTCGATCTGGATGCCGTCATTGCCGGCATACACATCCCAGCTGCCGCCGGCGGTCTTCACGTAGTACATGGACATCACGTGCTCATTGCCCAGCGAGTCGTACACCGGCAGCACGGTCTGCTTGTTGTAGGAGGTCGGATCCTGGGCGTCGAAGGGAATGGTCTTCGGCACGGTCTCGTTCGAGCTCAGGTTCAGCTTGAAGTTGGCGGTGGTGGTCTGCACCGGCGGCAGGTCGGCCGTGTCGATCTTGATCGGCACCGGCGCTCCGGACAGGATCACTCCGTCCTTGTTGGCCAGGTAGCCGGTCACTTGCGCGCCCTGGGCATTGACCAGGGTGCCGGTCTTGTCCAGCAGGAACTGGCCGTTACGGGTGTACTGCACGGCGCCGCCCACCACGGTGCGGAAGAAGCCGCCGCCGTTGATGGAGATATCCAGCGGGTTGTTGGTGGTCTCGATATTACCCTGGGTGAACTGCTGGGCCAGGCGCGCGACGCTGACGCCGATACCGGCATTGTTGCCGCTGATGCCGTTCAGCGAATTGGCATACAGGTCGGCAAACTGGGCTTCGGAGCTCTTGAAGCCCACGGTGCTGGCGTTGGCGATATTGTTGCCGATGACGTCGAGCGATTTGGTGGCGGCGTTCAGGCCGCTGAGACCTTGTTGGAACATGGTTTTTCCCCTATCTGTGGGCTTGGAAAATTACAGAACTTGTTTGATGTCGTCCATCGTGATCTGGCCGACCGATGGAACGTTGAGTTTGACGCCGCCGGCGCCGGTGGACATGCTGGCCACGGTGCCGAAAGTCAGGCCGCGAATCAGGTCATCGCCCATCGACTTGCCGCCGGCCAGGCCCTCGACGCTGATGGTGTAAGTACCGTCCGCCACCGTGGTGCCGTCCTTCAGCTTGCCGTCCCAGACCAGGGGCACGGTGCCGGCATCCACATCCTGCAGGCTGATGGTGTGCAGCACGGTGCCGCCCTTGCTCTTGATCTCGATTTGCACGTCGTCGGCATGCGAAGCCAGTTCGATGCCGAGCAGGGCCTTGCCTTCCGTGACCTGCAGGCCATTGCCCGGCACCAGCACGCCGTGGCCGATCAGGTTGGTGGCCGCGATATTGGCCGAGGCCTGGTAATCGGTCTTCAGCGACTCCAGCGTGTCGTTCAGCTTGTTAATGCCGGTCACGGTGTTCAGCTGGGCCAGCTGGCTCGTGACCTGGGCATTGTCCAGCGGGTTCAGCGGGTCCTGATTCTTCAGTTGCGTGATCAGCAGCGTCATGAACTTGTCCTGTTCCGCCGAAATCTGGCTGCTGGTCGAGGGGCCGGTCGGGTTGACGGCATTCAGCAGGGCCTGCGACGGGCCGTTGACGTTGTTGTTGGTAGCGACGGCCATAATTATTGTCCGATGGTGAGGGTTTTCAGCAGCAGCGATTTGGCTGCATTCATGGTTTCCACATTGGTCTGGTAGGAGCGCGAGGCGGACAGCATATTCACCATCTCGTCCACCACATTCACATTGGGCATGCTCACATAACCCTTCTCGTCAGCCAGCGGATTCTTCGGGTCGTACACCTGCTTCAGCGGCGACGGGTCTTCGATGACCTGCTGCACCTTGACGCCGGTGGAGGAATTGTTCGCGCTCGGCGTGGCCTCGAACACCACCTGCTTGGCGCGGTAGGCGGTGCCGTTGGCGCTGGTGGCCGAATCGGCATTGGCCAGGTTCGAGGCCACCACGTTCAGGCGCTGGGCCTGGGCGCTCATGGCCGAACCGGAAACATTAAAAATACTGAACAGCGACATGATTACTGGCCTCCCTGAATTGCCGCCAGCAGGCCCTTGATCTGCGAATTGATCAGGGTAACGCCTGCTTCATAGCGCAGCGCGTTGTCGGCGAACTGGTTGCGTTCCACATCCATGTCGACGGTATTGCCGTCGACCGAGCCCTGCACGATGCCGCGGTACAGCAGCGGCGTGCCGTCGGGCAGCCTCTTGCCGTCTTGCGGAGGGGCCGGGTAATGTTTGCCCGCCGTGGTTTTCAGCGGATCCTTATTGGTATTGCTCATGGCCGAGCTCAGCGCGGCGCTGAAGTCGATATCGCGCGCCTTGTAGCCGGGCGTATCCGCATTCGCGATATTCGAGGCGATCACGGTCTGCCGCTGCGAGCGCAGGCTCAGCGCGGTTTCATTGAATCGCAAAAAATCGTCGAGTTTCCCTAACATGGCGGCTCCACTTGCATCTTCTGGTAGTGACAGCCTCGATCATACGGAGGGCATGGCGCAAACGATCCGCCGATAAGGCCCCGCTTTTCCGCCTTATTCATGGCTTCGCCCGGCCGCGACGCCGCTAAGATGGCAGCATTCCTTATTGTTCCGTGCCCGCGCCATGAAACTGCCCATCCTGATTACCGCCCTGCTGCTCAGTTCCGCCGCGCTCGCCAACGGCCGCACCGATGCCGCCCAGCTGCGCCAGACGGTGGAACAGTTCCTGGAAGTGCAGGCGGCCGGCCTGCCGGGCAAGGTCAAGGTCACGGTGGGCGCCATCGACAGCCGCACCGCCCTCGGGCCCTGCGCCGCGCCGGAGGCCTTCCTGATGCCGGGCGCCCGCGCCTGGGGCAAGACCTCGGTCGGCGTCAGGTGTGCGTCGCCGTCCACATGGACGGTATATATTCAGGCCAATGTCTCGGTATTGGGCAGCTATATTGCCGCCGGCGTGCCGCTGGCCCAGGGCCAGCCCATCCAGGAAAGCCAGCTGGTAACCCTGCAGGCGGACCTGACAACCTTGCCTTCGAGCATCGTTACCGACAAGGCCCAGGTCGTCGGCCGCAGCAGCAATATTTCCCTGGCCGCCGGCATGCCGCTGCGGCTGGACAATCTGCGCAGCAAGCAGGTGGTGCAGAACGGACAACTGGTGCGCCTGGTGGCGGCCGGAGCCGGATTCAGTATTTCTTCCGAAGGCAAGGCCACCGGCAATGCGGCGGAAGGACAGGTAGTGCAGGTGCGCACGGCCGCCGGCCAGCAGGTATCCGGCATTGCCAAGGCAGGAGGTCTGGTCGAGGTGGCGTTCTGATAACCGGCTGCCGCGCTAAAGTTTCCAGCGCCCCTGCCGTTATAAGACTCGTATACCGGGGTAAAGTACTCCAACCAGACGAGGAACAGCTGTGAAAATCAACGATTCATTGAAGAGCACGAACGGCTTGCCAGCGTCCGCGCCGAACAACACGGCCAGCAGTGCGCGCACTGCCGAAAAGGCCGCGGCGACGGCAGCGCAGACCCAGGCAAGTACCGACAGCGTGCGCCTGTCCCCACAGGGGCAGGCGATGGCGGCCAGCGGTACGGCCGGCGCAGGTGCGGTCTTCGACACCAAAAAGGTCGAACGCATCAAGCTGGCGATCGCGGATGGCCAATTCCAGGTCAACTCGGAGAAAGTGGCGGACGGCCTGCTGGAAACAGTCAAGGACCTGCTGCACTCCCGCAAACGATAGGTAAAGCATGCAAACCGCTTCCCCCATGAACAGCCTGGCTTCCGAGCAGGCGCTGATTACGGCACTGGTCGACGTACTGGAGCAGGAGCAGCAGCATCTGGTGGCAGCGGACATTGACAGCCTGAGCGAGGTAACGCCGCGCAAGACGGCCCTGGTCAATGAAATGAGTTTGCTGGCTGCGCAGCGCCACCGCCTGCTGAAGGCGGCCGGCTACGATGCGGAAGAAGCCGGCATGGAAGCCTGGCTGGCCGCCTGCGGCAGCGCCGAGGACAGCGCGCAGTGGGAAGCGCTGCTGGCGCAGACGCGCGAAGCCAAGGAACTGAACCGCCTGAACGGCATGCTGATCAACCGCCAGCTGGGCAATACGCAAGGCGCGCTGCAGGCGCTGCGTCCCGCGGCGGCGCCCGTCTACGGCCCCAGCGGCCACACCAGCGGCCCCGGCCCGCGCCGCGGCTTCATCGCCGGATAAAAAATTTGGAAAAATTGGGGACAGACCCGGATTATACGAATCGTATAATCCGGGTCTGTCCCCAATTTTCTAGCGGGTTGGAATTTCGGTGACGACGTCGGGAATTTTCGACAGGATGGTGATCGCCACGCGCCTGTTGCGCGCGCGGTTTTCCGGCGTGTCGTTCGGCGCCACGGGATTGTTGGCCGCATGGCCTACCGCCGTCAGCCGCTGCGGCGCCACGCCGGCATCGATGAACAGGCGCACCACGGTCGCCGCCCGCACCGCCGACAGCTCCCAGTTCGACGCAAAGGCGGTGCGCACCGGCTGGTTGTCCGTATGCCCTTCCACCTGCACCGCATGCGGATCATCCTTCAGCAAACCCGCCACCGCCTGCAGCGCCTCGCGCGATTCGCCGGTGAGCCGCGCATCGGCCGGATCGAACAGCACGCTGGCATTGATCTCCACGCTCACGCCGCGGCTGTCCTGGGTGACGCGCACCTTGCCCTCCTTGACCAGCGGCGCCATGGTGGACAGCAGGTCCTGCGCCAGCTTGGTCAGCTGCGCCTTCTCGCGCTTCATGGCCTCGTTGCGGCGCTTCAGCGCCGGGTTGGGAATCGGAATGTTCTGCACTTCGGTATTCGGCGGCCGCGCGGCGCCCTGGCCGCCGAAGGCATCGCCCAGCGCGTCGGAAAACACGCGGTACTTGCCTACATTGACGGAAGAAATCGAATACATCACCACGAAGAAGGCGAACAGCAGCGTGATGAAGTCGGCATAGGAAATCAGCCAGCGTTCATGGTTCTCCGGCTCGTCGTCGAACTTCCTGCGCGCGCGCCGATAGGTGGCCATCTCAGTGGTGCTCCCGCAGCAGCGTGGCGATGCGTTCGTCCATCACGCGCGACAGGTCGCCGGTGGAGATATCGTGGAACACGGCGGCCGCAATATCCATCTGGTGCACCTGCTGGGTGACGATATTCTTGAGCTTGTTGGCGATCGGGTAGAACAGCAGGTTGGCCAGGCCCACGCCGTAGATCGTGGACACGAAAGCCACCGCAATGCCCGGCCCCAGCTTGCTCGGGTCGGACAGGTTCTCCATCACGTGGATCAGGCCCAGCACCGCGCCCAGGATGCCGATGGTGGGCGAGTAGCCGGCGGCCGATTCCCACATGCGCACGGCCTGGCGCTCCGAGGTTTCGAAGGCGGTGATTTCGGTATCGAGCAGCTGGCGCATCTTGTCCGGCTGGATGCCGTCCACGATCATGCGCAGGCCCTTGGCCGTGAAGTAGTCCTTGCTGTCGTGCATATGGCGCTCCAGCGCCAGCGGGCCTTCGCGCCGCACGGTCTGGTTCCAGGCCGCGATGTCGCGCGCCAGCGCGGCGCGGGTGTCGGCCGGCGGACGGAAGATCCAGGCCAGCATGCGCACGCCGCGGCGCAGGGTCGCGGGCCGGGTCTGCAGCATGACGGCGCCGAAGGTGCCCACCACCACGATGGCGAAGGCGGCCGGCTGGACCAGGGAATCGAGCTTGCCGCCTTCCAGCGCCTGGCCCACCAGCAGGCCGGCCAGCGCGATGGCCAGCCCGATTAAGCTGGCCCAGTCCACGCCTGCTCCCTTAACGATGCACGCAAACGGGCCACCGCCTGCGTGTGCAGCTGCGATACCCGCGATTCGGAAACGCCCATGACGGCGCCGATTTCCTTGAGGTTCAGTTCTTCTTCGTAGTACAGGCCCATCAGCATTTTCTCGCGCGGCGGCAAGGCGTCGATGGCGTCGATCACGGCCTGGCGGAAGTCGGTGTCCAGCAGCGCGCGCAGCGGGTCGGCCTCGTCGTCCTGCGCATAGCGGTCGAGGAAGCTGTCGTTGCCGTCATCGGTATGGAAATCTTCGTAGTACACCAGCTGGTGGCCGCCGCCTTCGGACAGCATTTCCTGGTAGTCGGACAGCGAGAGCTTGAGCGACTTGGCCACTTCCGATTCGCTGGGCGGACGGCCCAGGCGCTGCTGCAGCTGGGCCATGGCGTTCTCGATCTTGCGCATGTCCTGGCGCATGGAACGCGGCATCCAGTCGCTGCTGCGCAGCTCGTCGAGCATGGCGCCGCGGATGCGCATCACCGCATAGGTTTCAAACTGGGCGCCGTGGGTTTCTTCATAGCGGTTGATGGCGTCGAGCAGGCCGATCATCCCCGCTTGTACCAGGTCATCCACTTCCACACTGGGCGGCAGCTTGGCCTTCATGTGGTGGGCCAGGCGCTTGACCAACGGCATATGCTCCGTCAGCAAGGAATCCTTGTCCACTTTCCCTTTGACCGTGTACATAAAGTTCTAGTTTTTCTCAGGCGCTAAAATGGTTGCCACTCCCTGCAAAATGTGACGGCGAGCCGGCCAGCGCCAGGCGCCCGGCCAGTTGGCGGAAGGCTACCGAAGCGCCGGCCAGCGGGAAAGCATCGACTACGGCGCGGCCCAGGCGCGCGGCGCGGTGCAGATACTCGTCGGCCGGCACGGAACCCATGGAAACCAGGTTCACGGCCAGGTAGCGGCTTGCCGCTTGCGCCATATTATCGTAAACCACACGGGCTTCGGCCTCCGATGCCCCGGTAACAACAATTCCGAACGGACGGCGGCCCAGTTCCTGGCTCAGCCGCTTGATCATCATATAAGCATTCTTGATGGAAGTGGCGCTGTTCGACACCTGCACCACGATGTCCGAGCTGGCCATCACCGGCACCGGGAAGGCTTCGCCATCGAACTCGCCGTCCACGATCACGATTCCGGCCTGGCTGGCCAGCGCATCGAAGGCCTTGGCCAGGCGGCGGCACTCTTCCTGGCCGTGGCGCAGTTCGCCGCGCGTCATGGACACCACATTGAAGCCCTGCGGCACTTCATACATCACTTCGTTCAGCGCGCACTGCTGGCGCGCCACGTTCAGCAGGCTGGCGCCATTGTCCGCGCCGAGGCGGGACGCGACGCCGTGCGCGCTGGCACAGGCATCCACCAGCACCACGTCGTTGCCGGCCCGGGCCAGCGTGGCGCCCAGGTTCACCAGCATGGAACCCTTGTCGTCCTGCGGGGTGGCGGAGAGGAAGGTGACGATGCGTGGCCGTGGGCCGGCCAGCATCCGGCGCAGGCCTTCGGCCTGGTCGAAATTAAAATTAGCCAAGGTGAACCTCGCGCAGCATGGCGTCGTTGCCTGCGGCTGCCATCAGCAGCGGCAGTTCGGAATCGGCGTATTGGGTGGCGGCGGCGCCCTGCTTCAGGCTGAAGGCGCGCTCGATCAGCTCGGCCGGCTTGGCCAGGTGCAGGTCTTCCGGCACGCGCTGGCCGTTGGACACATAGTACAGCTGCAGCTTCTGGCGGATCACCACGTCCAGCACGTTGCCGATGGAGGCGGCTTCGTCCAGCTTGGTCATGATGCAGCCGGCCAGGCCGCTGCCCTGGTAGGCGCGCACCACTTCGTTCAGGGTTTCCTGGGTGGCGGTGGCGTTCAGGCACAGGATGCGCTGCACGTCGGCATCCGCGCCCTGCAGCATGGCCACCTGCTCCGTCACCATCTGGTCGCGCTGGGACACGCCGACGGTGTCGATCAGCACGGTGTGCTTGTTCTTCAGTTCCTTCAGGGCGATGCGCAGGTCGGCTTCGTCCTTCACCGAGTGCACCATCACGCCCAGGATCTTGCCGTAGATGCGCAGCTGTTCGTGGGCGCCGATACGGTAGGCGTCAGTGGTGATCAGGGCCAGCTTTTCCGGACCGTGGCGCATCACGCAGCGCGCGGCCAGCTTGGCGGTGCTGGTGGTCTTGCCGACGCCGGTGGGGCCGACCAGGGCGAATACGCCGCCCTGCTCCAGCAGCGCATCTTCGTTGCCGAGGGCGCTCAGGTTGCGGGTCAGCACGGTGCGGATCCAGTCGCGGCTTTCGGCGGCGCTGCGGCCCTGCGGCATCTTGTCCAGCAGGTAGCGCGACAGGGTGGCGGAGAAGCCGGCGGCCAGCATTTCGCGCAGCGCGGCGGTCTTGTTCGGTTCGCGCTGCTGGGTGGAACCCCAGGACAGCTCGGCCAGCTGGCTTTCCATCATGCCGCGCATGGCGCGCAGCTCGCTCATCATGGTGCTCATTTCGGCAGCGGCATTGACCTTGGCGGCGTTCACGGCTTCCGTCACCATGGCCGAGATGCGGTCCATGTCCATTGCGGGCGGCACCGGGGTGGCCACGCGCGGCGCGGCGGGACGGGCCGGGGCCACGGCGCGGGCCGGCGCGGCCGGGGCCGGACGCGGCAGCGGGGCCAGTTGCGGGATATTCAGCGGCGCATTCAGGCGCGCGGCCATCGCTTCGTCATAGGCCTGGGTGATGCTGGCGCGGGTGGCGGACGCCGCCACCGGGGTGTCGTCCAGGTCCAGCTGCGGCTGCGGTGCGGCCATGGGCGAGTCGGCGGCCGGGCTGGCCAGCGACGCAGCATCGTCATTGGCCAGCGCGAGGATTTCCACCACGCCATCCATTGGACGGTTCGACAAGATCACCGCATCCGGGCCGAGGGCTTCGCGCACTTTGCGCAGCGCCTCACGCGACGTGGGCGCGGTAAATTTTTTGACGTTCATTGCTGCTGCTCCTGTTCTGGACGCGGTTTCACTCTGATGGTGAAATTATTGACGATGCACAGGAGAAATCATCTAAGGAACAGGCCGGTAAACCCCCTGCTTTTCCCCATTGGCCCTTTCGCCGCCCCAAATGGCCGAGCCCGTGTCCACCTTGGGGTCAGACCCCAGGGTGGACACGGGCTCGGCTGTTGCGGCGGCTTAGGCCGGGTTGCCGACCAGCGCGGTGACGCGGATGGTCTTGGTCTCCGGGATTTCGTTATGCGACAGTACCTTGAGCTGCGGCAGCGCGCGGCGCAGGAAGCGCGACAGCAAGGCGCGCAGCGGCCCCGGCACCAGCAGCACCGGCGTGACGCCCAGCGCTTCCTGCTGCGCGGCGGCCTGCTGGGCCTGCTGCGCGATGCTGTCCGCCAGGCCCGGCTCGATGCCCTCGCCGCCGCTGGTCTGCAGCGCCTGCATCAGCAGGCGTTCCAGGCGGTTGTCCAGCGTCATCACCGACAGCTCGCCGCTGCCGGGGAACAGCTGCTGCACGATGGCCCGGCCCAGCGCCACGCGCACCAGCGCCGTCAGCTCGTTCGGGTCCTGCGTGTGTGCCGTATGCTCGGCCAGCGACTCGATGATGGAGCGCATGTCGCGGATATGCACGCCTTCCGACAGCAGGTTCTGCAGCACCTTTTGCAGTGCCGACAGGGAAATCATCTTCGGCACCAGGTCTTCCACCAGCTTCGGCGATTCCTTGCCCAGGTGGTCCAGCAGGGCCTGCACTTCGCCCCGGCCCAGCAGCTCGGACGCGTGGGTGGTGATCAGGTGGTTCAGGTGGGTGGCCACCACGGTCCCCGCGTCCACCACCGTATAGCCCATGCCCTGCGCCTGGTCGCGCATGCCGGCGTCGATCCACACGGCCGGCAGGCCGAAGGCGGGATCGGTGGTCGCCAGGCCCGGCAGTGTGCCGCTGGCCATACCCGGATTGATGGCCAGGAACTGGCCGTTGAAGGCCTCGCCTGCGCCCACTTCCACGCCTTTCAGCGTGATGCGGTAGGCCGACGGTTTGAGTTCCAGGTTGTCGCGGATATGCACCGGCGGCGCCAGGAAGCCCACTTCCTGCGCGAATTTCTTGCGGATGCCCTTGATGCGCTTGAGCAGTTCACCGCTCTGCGTTTTGTCGACCAGCGGAATCAGGCGGTAGCCCACTTCCAGGCCCAGGGTATCGACGGCCATCACGTCCTGCCAGGTGGCCTCTTCCGACTCCGCCGGCGCCGCGGCGCCGCCGGCGGCGGCCGCGGCAGCCGCCTGGCCTTGCGGCGAAGCCGCCAGTTCTTCCTTCTCCTTGATACGCTTGGACATCAGGTAGCCGATACCGGCCATGCCGCCGCCCAGCAGCAGGAAGACCAGGTTCGGCATGCCCGGAATCAGGCCCATGCCGCCGATGATGCCGGCCGTGATGTACATGACCTGCGGCTTCTCGAACAGCTGGCCGATCACCTGGGTGCCGATGTCCGAATCGGAAGCCACGCGCGACACCACGATACCGGCCGCAATCGAAATCACCAGCGATGGGATCTGCGCCACCAGGCCGTCACCGATGGCCAGCAGCGTGTAGTTCTTGATCGCTTCCGCGAACGGCATATCGTGCTGGATCAGGCCCACCAGCAGGCCGCCCACGATATTGATGACGGTAACGAGAATGCCCGCCACCGCGTCGCCGCGCACGTATTTGGAGGCGCCGTCCATGGCGCCGTAGAACTCGGCTTCCTGCGACACCTCGTTGCGGCGCTTGCGCGCATCCGCTTCGCCGATCAGGCCGGCATTCAGGTCGGCGTCGATCGCCATCTGCTTGCCCGGCATCGCGTCCAGGGCGAAGCGTGCGCCCACCTCGGCGATACGGCCCGCGCCCTTGGTCACGACCACGAAGTTGATAATGGTGAGGATGATGAAGACCACGATACCGACCGTGTAGTTACCGCCGATCAGGAAGTGGCCGAAGGCCTCGATCACCTTGCCGGCGGCATCCGGGCCGGTGTGGCCCTCGGTCAGCACCACGCGGGTGGAGGCCACGTTCAGCGCCAGGCGCAGCATGGTGGACAGCAGCAGCACGGTAGGGAAAGCCATGAAGTCCAGCGGCTTCACGGTGTACAGGCTGGTGAGCAGCACCACGATGGACAGCGCGATGTTGAAGCTGAAGAACAGGTCCAGCACGAAGGCCGGCAGCGGCAGGATCATCATCGCCAGCAGCATGATGATGAGGACAGGCGCCGCCAGGCTGCGGCCCGCCGCTCCACTCATATTTGGCATCCATGCCGGCATTTTCAGGCTGTTCATGATTCAGCTTCCCTTGAGTCTTTTGTTATCAGTGTTTCGGCTGTTGCGAAGCCGGATTGTTCGGGTCCATATCGGCCGGCACGTCGAGCCTGGTCGGACGGTCCGGATAGTGGCCGCCCGGACGGTAGGCGCGCAGCTGGTAGACATAGGCCAGCACCTCGGCCACGGCCGCGTACAGGCGCGACGGAATCTCGTCGCCGATCTCGGTGTGCTTGTGCAGTGCACGGGCCAGGGCCGGCGCTTCCAGGATGGCCACCTTGTGTTCTTTCGCCAGTTCGCGGATCTTGGCCGCCACTTCGTCGGTACCCTTGGCCACCACTTTCGGTGCGCCGCGCGAGCCTTCCGCATATTTCAGCGCCACCGCGTAGTGGGTCGGGTTCGTCACCACCACGTCGGCGGTCGGCACGTCGGCCATCATGCGGCGCTTCGCCATCTCGCGCTGCATCTGGCGGATCTTGCCCTTGATCTGGGGATTGCCGTCCGATTCCTTGGATTCCTGGATCAGCTCCTGGCGCGTCATCTTCAGCTTGTTCGCGTAATGCCACATCTGGTACGGCGCATCGATGGCGGCGATAAAGCCCAGCGAACCCACCAGGAACAGGAAGCTCATGGCCATCATGTCCAGCAAATGCGCAAAAGCCTCGCGCGGAGGTTCATTGGCGAGGCCGAAAATGGCGTTCTTGTAGCGCAGGAAAACCATATAGGCGACCGCCGCCACCACTACCGTCTTGGCGATAGCCTTGATCAGTTCGACCAGGGAATTCTTGGAAAACAGGTTGCTGATGCCGTTGATCGGGTTCAGCTTGCCGAAATTGGGGGTAATGGCCTTGGAGCTGAACAGCCAGCCGCCCACCAGCAGCGGCGAAGCCAGCGCCACCACCATCACCGCCACGCCCAGCGGCAGGCAGGCGATCAGCACCTGCACCAGGTCCATCAGGATGCGGTGGATCAGCACATCGGGCTGGAACACCTGCTCGCGGGTGAGCGAGAGGCCGGACACGACGGTGGCGCTCAGCTGGCGCACCAGGCCGGAACCGGTCATCCACAGGCCGGCGCCCGCAGCCATCAGCACGGTAAACGTCGCAACTTCCCGGCTTCGGGGAACGTCGCCTTCCTCACGCGCCTGCTCGAGGCGCCTCGGTGACGCGGCTTCTGTCTTTTCTGCGTCGCTGTCGTCGGCCATCTGCCACTCCTGTTGATGTAGCAGACATTGTCAGGCCAGCCGGTCCCACGGCATCCCGCGAGAAGAAGGAGCTTTCCTTAGCTATTCAAGATTTCCACTCAGTAATTCTCACCAATTGTAATAGTTCAGTTATTAAAAAAATACTTGTCAATACGCATATTTAACTTTCAGTTTTGAAATTAATGACTCATAGGCGACACGATTACAAAAAAACGAAAACTTAACACCTTGCCGACGTTGCCTGTTAGCTGGGTGGCATGCTACAGTTCAGTCTGTTGCCTAAAGAAAAACAATGAATTATTTAATCGCTGAGCTTTAAATAAACAGCGTAGCCAAAACTCACAAAATGTCACAAATTAGTAGTTCGACCGTAATACTCCGGCCGGGCATGTATATACTGCGCCACCCCGGCAACGGGCTGGCCCCTATCGGTATTGGCCGCGCGCCAGGTAGCCCCGTGCACGATGGCAAGCTGGAACAGCTGGCCACGCCCGGCACCCATGGCGCCGTGCTGCGCTCCGCAGCCGACTGCATCGTCGTATCCGTTACCGGCGGCTCAGTGGAGCTGCTGGTGAGCGCCTACGTGGCCAAGGCCGGCGACCCTATTCCTGCGCTGCGCCTGGACCAGATTGCCCTCGGCACCGCCCTGCCGGCACCGGCCGCAACGGCGGCTGCGCCGGCAGCGGCAGCGATGCCTGCGCCAACGCCCGCTCCCACGGCAGCACCGGCCGCGGCCCGCGTACCGATCAAGATCGGCCCGCACGGCATCTCCATCATCGGCCATGTGGAAGTGAGCGGCGACCTGGTTGCGGCAGAAGGCAGCACGCTGGGCGACCCGGCCACCAGCCGCCGCGTCGAAGGCTTCCAGGTCATGTGGCCTGACAAGCCCGAAGGCGTGGACCTGGCCTATAGCATCAGCGTGGAAAACGCCGGCAAATCGCCGATCGTGCAGACCGGCAAATTCGTCGGCACGCGCGGCAAGGCGCGCCGCATTACCGAAGTGACCTTTTCCCTGGTCGGCCCGAATGCGGGCAAATACCAGCTGGAAGGCATGGCGCACTTCTCCGGCGGCTACGACATGCCCGTCATCACCGGCATGACGCTGGCAGGACCGAGCGGCCTGGAACACCTGACGGCGCTGCGCCTGCGCGCGCTGCCGGCCACCGGCGCCGTGCCCACCGCCTGGGATCCATCGCCGCGCACCACCGTTTTCAAAGCCCCCGGCAAAGCCCCCGCGAAAGCGAAGGGCAAGACGCGGGGCAAGAAGTAGCAGGGCAAGAAAGCTGCACCTGTGTAAGGCGCCGGGGCGCGGCTCATTGCGGCTCCGGCTTTTTGAAACTAGAAAGGGGTAATAATGTACGATTCCGACACCTCAACAGTCACGTCCGCCCTGCGCTCCACGTCGACTGCGGTATTCACCGAAAAAACCATCGCCAATATCCTGGCGCTGACGTCGACCGTTGGCGATCCGGCCATCAAGATCGACAACAATCCGACGATCGCAACCGACGGCAAAGTGACCTTCGCTGCCGACACTGAACTCGGCTTCGTGAACGTCGCCGCGAGCGACACCGCACTGACCATCACCGGCAACACCAGCACCATCATCCTGGGCGGCAGCGGTTCGGCCAATCTGGTGGTCGGCAACCCGAACGACACCGTGGTGAGCGGCATTGCTGTAGGCGAGCCTAACCCAAGCGCACCGCAAGGCGCAGGCAGCACCGGCGTGCAGCGCGTGATCGTAACCACCGCACAAGCGGACAAGATCACCATCGTTGACGCGAAAAACACCCACGTGACCGCCAATAACGGCGACACCATCGTTGCCGGCCATGGCTACGACACCGTGGTTGCAGCCCAGGGTGACAGCACCGTTGAAGGCGGCGGCCACACCATCGTTCAGCTGACCGGTGCCGACACCGACTACACCGTGACCGTGGAAGACGGCCATGCCGTGATTTCGCACGCCACCAACGGCCAGGACATCGACGTGACCAAGGTGCAGTACGTCCAGCTGGACAACTACAAGGCACTGGTGTTCGCGGCGAACGAGAAAGAGGCAGCTGTTGCCCACCTGTACGAAGCACTGCTGGGCCGCGATGCGGACTTCGGCGGTCTGGAATACTGGTTCAACCTGGCGAACCACGGCACCTCGCTGACCGCGATTGCCGACGGCTTCCTGAAAGCAGCGGAATACACCGACGACAGCATCAGCAACGCTGACTTCGTGGCCAACCTGTACACCCACGCACTGGGCCGCGCCGGCGACACCGACGGTGCAGCATTCTGGGTGAACAGCCTCGAACACGGCGCAACCCGTGCTCAGGTTGCAGCAGCATTTGCTGAAGCAGCGGCTAACCACGCAGAAAACGGCGAAGCAACGATCGTGGGCACCAACATCACCATCGTAGACGGCATCGTTTAAAGGTTCTACATGCAGCATCTGAAAGGGGGCCCTGCCCCCTTTTTTCTATCTTTGTGTTCGCCCCGCAAGCGGGACGACGCAATTCTTGCGCGCGCACTTGAAGCCTATCAGGCCGGCCATTACGCCGACGCCCTGATCGGGGCCGAGTATGTGTGCCGCCGCTATCCCCTGAAAAGTATTCCGGCCATTTTGCGGGCCCATATCCTGCAGACGGCCAAACCCGAACTCGCGTCGCGCGCCTGGCAAGCCGCCTGGCAGGCCGACGCCGAAAACCCCATGCTGCAGGACCAGCTGCTGCAGCACTGGCTGCGCGACGGCGCGCAGGCCGAAGCTGCATCGCTCGGCCCCGCCTTCCTGCCCGCGCGCTGCATGGCCAACCAGCACGCCGGCCTGCTGCCCCTGCTGCGCGACGCGGGCGTGACGCTGACCGGCGCCTGCTGGAAGCAGGACGAGGCCATCGAAGGCATGGTCTTCAGCTTTACCGGCGCAGCGCAGGTGCAGCTGCTGCTGTCCGACGAAACCCGGCAGTGGCAATACACGGTGCCGGCCAACGGCCAGCGCTTCCGCCTGCCCTGCCCCTACCCGCAAGGCGTGTGGTCGCTCGCGCTGGCGCAGGACGGCGCCGCGCCGCAACTGCTGCCCGGTTCGCCGCTCGCCTTCTACCCGCTGCCTGCGCTGGTAGCGCCGGCGGAGCACGGGGCGCCGCAGGGCAAGCGCCCCGCCGTATCCATCGTGATTCCGGTCTACCGCGATATCGCTTTGGTACAGGCCTGCATCGGCAGCGTGCTGGCCAGCCTGCCGCGCAACCGCACGCCGGCGAAGATTGTGGTGGTGGACGATGCCAGCCCGGAACCGGCGCTGTCCGCCTGGCTGGACACCTTGGCCGCCGGCCGCAAGATCACGCTGCTGCGCAACCCGCGCAACCTCGGCTTCATCGAAGCCGTGAACCGCGGCCTGCGCCAGCACCCGCAGCACGACGTGCTGCTGCTGAATGCCGACACCCTGGTGCACGGCGACTGGATCGACCGCCTCGGCAAGTCGCTGTACAGCGCGCCGGACATCGCCTCCGTTTCGCCCTGGTCGAACAACGGCGAGATCACCAGCTTCCCCACCATCGCCCAGGCCGCCCCCGCGCCGGACGCCGCCCAGCTGGCCCGGATCGACCAGGCCGCCGCCGCGCTGCGCGCCCAGGGCCAGACCGACGATGTGGAACTGCCCTCCTGCTGCGGCTTCGCCATGCTGATCCGCCGCCGCGTGCTGGACCAGGTCGGCATGCTGGACGGCGCCGGCATGGTGCGCGGCTACAACGAAGAAGTGGACTGGTGCATGCGCGCCCGCGCCGCCGGCTGGCGCCACCTGGCCGCCGTGGGCGTGTTCATCGGCCACGCCGGCACCGTGTCCTTCGGCGCCGAGAAAACCCTGCGCGTGGCGCAGAACCGCACGGTCATCAATACGCGCTATCCAGGCTATCAGAAAGAATACGCCCGATTCAAGCGCGAAGATCCATTGCGCAGTGCACGGCAAGCGCTGTCCGCGTTGCTTGCGCCAGCTCGCAATGCCGGGATGTCTGCCCTAGAGGTCCTTGCAGAAGACGGGCCGGTGACAAGCGCGCTGGTCTCCGCAACGGCGCGCATCGCAGTCTGGAACCATAGGACAGATTCACGCTACGCAGGAAAGATCCTGCAGCTGGCGCG
Source organism: Pseudoduganella rhizocola (assembly GCF_045984285.3). Taxonomy (NCBI): domain Bacteria; kingdom Pseudomonadati; phylum Pseudomonadota; class Betaproteobacteria; order Burkholderiales; family Oxalobacteraceae; genus Pseudoduganella; species Pseudoduganella rhizocola. Next base: position 643,456 of record NZ_JBJQIK030000001.1, on the reverse strand, counting down.
CGCCATAGCCAGCCAGCCACAGTTGCGCCTTCGTATGCTGGTAATTGGCGATGTGAGCGAAATGCTCTGGCATACTGGCGTGGTGGACGGGGTATCCGCTGTGCGCCCTGATGCAAAAGTGCTGCTCGACGACCGGCAGCTTCTCGAACTGACCGGTAATGCCGTGGTGCTGAGCGAGGAGCCTGGGAACACCCCCGCCACAGCCCCCATGGTTATGCTTTCCGACGAGTTCGATGCGACTACGTGGCTTGCAGACTGGGTAACAAGCAATCCAACTGGCCTGGCAGCGTGAGCATCACCCGTATCTGAACGATGAACAGCAAAACCTCTCCACCCGAAGTAAATCGCTGGCACGGCGCTCTTGAAGGTATCCATGACAAATTTGCGTTTGGCTGGGCGCTCGACACGCATCAGGCAAACGCACGCGTTGTCGTTGAACTATGCCTGAATGGCGAACCACTGCGCTCTGTAATCGCGGATATGGCGCGCAGCGATCTGAACGAGATTTTTTCCGCCCTTGGTGCGAATACGGATAGCTGCCACGGCTTTATTGCCGACCTCGGCGACCTCGAATTGCCGGAAGGAGCAGTACTCACCGCGCGCGTAGCAAATACGGAAGCCGCGCTGGCCGGCCATCTCGTTGGGGGCACATCGGTAACACCTTCCGCAGCAGCGACCAGCACCGTTTTCAGCGACGGCGGCCTGCGGCTGCATGGCTGGGCGGTCGATGTGGGCACGCCCAACCGTACCTTAACCGTACGCGCATTGATCGGCCACGAGCTGGTGGCGGAGTGCCAGGCGAATATCATGGCCCCGTTCGCACGTGCTTACGTGGAAGGCCCCCATGGCTTCGATCTCGCGCTGCCCGCCAGCCTGGCCGACGGCGAAGTACACCGTATCCGCGTCACCGACGGGGATGGCCATGAGCTGAACGGCAGTCCCCTGACAATTTGCTGCAGCTTGAGCGGGCTCCGCAAGCTGCTCCCCGGTCCGCCCGACAGCCTGGCGCACCGTATTGCCGAAGTCTACGAGCGCTATGTGCCACGCAGTCTTGGCCTGCAGGACTATGCCGCATGGTCGCGTGAATTCGATACTGCGCCGGAAGTGCCTGCCCCTGCGCTCAGTACTGCCGTCATCATCACCGGTCCAGGCGACACGGCAATTACGCGGACCAGCCTGGGTGGTGCGCCGGACGCCATCAAAGTCTTCGACGGCGCCCCATTCCCGGCACTGCTGGCGGCCGCCGTGGCGGCCGGCACCGACCTTATCGCCTGCGTGCGCGCCGGCGATACGCTGGCGCCGCACGCCCTGGCCTATGTTCACGAAGCGTTTGCATCCGGCGAAACACAGATCACCTATACGGACAGCGAGTTTGCCGGAGTTCCCTGGTTCAAGCCCGCCTGGAACCCCGACTACGCCTTGTCCAGTGATTATCCGCTGGAGCTGATGGTCGTGCGCTCAAGCGCCGCCTCAGATGCCAGTGCGGCTACAGCTGCCGCCTTCGCTTGGCAGATGCTTGCCGCGCACTGGCTGGAACAAACTGCGATCGTCCATATTCCCCGTGTGCTCTACCAATACCGTTCGCCTCTCACGGCAGAAGAGCGCGCCATACGCGATGCGGCGGCAGCTGCAGCACTGGCTTCTGTAGAGCCGGGCAGCACGCTGCTTCCTGTGCGTTCCGCGCACGCCGCTGCGCAAGGCTGCGAAGCCGCCCGTCGCGTGCAGGTGGTAGCTGACGATACGGCAAAGAAGCTGGCGGTCACCCTGATCATCCCGACCCGGGATCACGCAGCGCTGCTGGAACGCTGCATCAGCACCATTCGCCAGTACACGAACTGGCCGCGGCTTGAACTCATCGTGGTCGATAACGGCTCGGTGGAACAAGCGACCCTGGAGTATTTCGCCGCCCTGTTGGCCGAGGGGGTACGCGTGCTGCCAATGCCCGGTCCATTCAATTACGCGGACCTCAACAACCGCGCCGTCGCGGCGGCGAGCGGCGAAATTATCGGCCTGATTAACAACGACATCGAAGCCCTGCACGAGGGCTGGCTCGACGAGATCGTCGCGCAACTGATGCGCCCCAACGTGGGTGCGGTGGGCGCAAAACTCCTGTGGCCAAACGGCATGGTGCAGCATGGCGGCATCCTGCTAGGTGTGGGTAATGTGGCGGGCCATTTTGGCAACCGCCTGGCCGACGCCGACTGGGGCGACCACGGCCGCAACCAGCTGGTGCAGCAGGTCAGTGGCGTGACCGCCGCCTGCCTGTTCCTGCGCAAGAGCGACTTCGAAGCCGTGGGCGGCATGGATGCCGCCGCCTTCCCGGTCGCCTTCAACGACGTCGACCTGTGCCTCAAAATTCGCGCCATGGGCAAAGCCATCGTCTGGACGCCGCAGGCGAAACTGCTGCACGCCGAATCGGCCAGCCGCGGCCATGAAGACACGCCGCAAAAGCGGGCCCGCTCCCAGCGTGAGATTGAACAGCTGCGCCAGCGCTGGGGCGGCGTGCTGCTGCGCGACCCGGCCTACCATCCGAGCCTGAATCTGGATCCTAACAGCCACGCGTTCGGCGGGCTCGCCATGCCCCCACGTTCCCGGGCTCCCCGCACCGGCCTACTTGTCACCAAAGAAAACAAGCAATGAGCACCATGCCCCTTCCGTTACGCCGCCTGCTGCACGTCGGCTGTGGCACCAAGAACATCAGGAACCTGCCCGCGTATTTCCACCACGGCTGGCAAGAGCTACGTTACGACATTGACGCCAAGGTCAACCCGGACCTGACCGGCAGCATTACCGACCTGGGCGCGGTGCAGGATGGCAGCGTGACCGCAATTTGGTCATCACACAATCTCGAACACCTGAATTCCTTCGAAGTGCCCCGCGCACTTGAAGAGTTCCGGCGCGTGCTTAGCAGCGATGGCTTTGCCGTGATTACGGTACCGGACCTGCGCGCCGTCGCCCGTCATATTGCCAATGATGAACTGGAACAGCCCTTGTACAAGGCGCCGGCAGGAGCCATCAGTGCACTCGACGTGGTGTTCGGCCACCAGGCGGCGATCGAGCGCGGTAATGGATATATGGCGCACCGGACCGGCTTCAGCGCCCGCACCCTGGGCCAGGCCCTGGTCGATGCAGGCTTTGCGGAAGTGCGCGTGCATGAGGGACGCCATTGGGATCTGTGGGCCATCGCCACCATGCCGGAAACGGATGTACGCATCTACCAGGACCTGGCGTCGGTGCTGCAATGAAGATTCTGTTCATTCACCAGAACTTCCCCGGCCAGTTTATTCACCTGTCTGCCGCGCTGGCACAGGATCCGCAGAACCGCGTGGTCGCCCTCGGCATGAACGACCGGTCTGTTCCTGCCGGTGTTGAGCTCCGGCGCTACAGCCTGCTGCGCGAAAGCCAGGCCGACACACACCCGCTGCTGAAAGAACAGGAAAACCATGTGCTGCGCGCGGAGGCCTGTGCCTCGGCTGCCTTCCAGCTGAAACGCGAGGGCTTCGAACCCGATATCATCGTTGCCCATCCAGGCTGGGGCGAGGCCTTGTTCATCAAGGATGTGTTCCCACAGGCGAAACTGCTTATCTACTGCGAATACTACTATGCACTCGAAGGCCAGGATGTTGGCTTCGATCCTGATGAGCCCCCCCTCAACTTCCAGCAGAAAGCCAGGTTGCGCCTCAAGAACACGACAAACCTCCTAAGCTTGCAGATCGCCGATGCAGCGATTTCTCCAACCGAGTGGCAGAAATCCACCTATCCAGCGTGGGCGCGAGAGAAAATCACCGTGATTCATGACGGGATCGACTTGGGGCGCTTGCGCTTCGACGCACATGCACAGCTGACACTGCAGCGAGGCCATGGCCAGGTTCGGCTATCGGCCAAGGATGAGGTTCTTACCTATGTAGCACGAAATCTGGAGCCCGTGCGAGGCTTTCACATGCTGATGCGTGTCCTGCCCGAAGTCTTGAAACGGCGCCCCACGGCGCACGCTGTAATTGTCGGTGGGAATGAAATCAGCTATGGCCAGCGCGCGCCGGACGGGCAGGATTGGAAGACGTTCATGCTGGCCGAGCTGGCGGGCCGTCTCGATCTGGGCCGCGTTCACTTCGTCGGAAAAGTCCCTTATCAGGATTACTTGAATCTGCTGAACATCAGCCGGGCGCACCTGTACTGGACAACACCTTTTGTGCTGTCCTGGTCCTTCCTTGAAGCCGCCTTGAGCGGGCTGACAGTGATCGCATCCGACACCTCGCCGGTCCGCGAGTTCGCTCACTTCCCGAACATTCAGACCGCAGGGTTCTTTGACCAGCGAGCTTTTGCTGAGTTAAGCTGCAGCGCCCTGGCAGCCCCCTTTCATCGGGGGCCACCCAGCGCACATGACCTGGCGGTCGGTCGCTGCGTGCAGCTGCAGAAAGCACTGATCGCTCAGCTGCTTGACGGCAGCTCCGAGAGCAGAGTGTCGATAAATTGATCCAGGCCCTGCGTGGCCTCGAAAAGATACCCTTTGATGCCTGCCCTGCGCGCGCTCTCGATATCGGAGGCCTTGTCGCCGATCAGAAAGGATGCAGGCCAGTTGACCGGCCATTCAGCGCGGGCCTTGAGCAGCATACCCGGAGCGGGCTTACGGCAGCTGCAAGCGGTACCGAAGTCTGGATGGTGCGGGCAGTAGTAAAAACCATCGATGTGCGCACCGGTATGCCGCAGCTCTTGCTGCAACCACAGATGGAAAGCATGGACCTCGTCTTCGCTGTAAAAGCCCCGCGCCACGCCGGCTTGGTTGGTAACAACAAAAACCAGGTATCCGCTTTCATTCAGGCGTTTGATCGCTTGTGGAGCCCCTGAGATCCATTCAAATCGCTCCGGGGAGCTCACATAGCCCAGGTCACGATTGATCACGCCATCCCGGTCCAGGAACACGGCGGGCCGCTCGGTCCAGGCTGGTATCAGAGTCTGGGCCTGCCGATAGTCAGCTGGCACGCCGATATCAAGGAAAAACCCGGAATAGGGCCGCCCTTCCAGCTGCTTCGCTGCAATAAGCTGCGGGAAAAGATCAGTCTCCAGGGAGAACGCGCCATCCCGAATCAATGCCAGGACCGACCGGGATAAATAATATATGCCGCCGCTGATCAGGCCTGCACCACCTACCCCTTTTTCATTGAACCCGGTCAGCCGCCCAGCGTCCAGGGTCACTCGGCCATAACGGGAAGTATCGGGCACCGACCGTAAGGCAAGCCGTCCCAGGCTATCGCCAAGACCGGGAACCAGCAGGTCGTTCAGGTTGAAATCGAAGATGGTATCGCCGTTCAGCAAGAGGAACTCAGGGGCAAGCCAAGCGCTGGCATTCTTCAGGGCGCCGCCCGTACCGAGCGCCTGTTCTTCGATCACGCAGCGCACCGAGCACCGTGCGGGATCGAAGCCGGCACAATATGCTTGTATCTGTTCGCCGTAATACCCAGCCAGTAAAATGATATCGGTAAAACCGTAACGAACGAGCGTATCGATCAGATAAGCAAGAAAAGGCCGCTCGCCAACCATCAGCATGGGCTTTGGTGTGGCGGCAGTCAGGTCTCCCAGCCGCGTGCCCTTGCCCCCGACCAGGATGACTGCCTGCGATACAGTGTTGCGCATAACCTGCCTTTCTGCTCAGCCGGCGTTTTTCGGGAAGATATTCTGTTCGACGAGCCCGCAAATAATATGACCGACCAGAATATGCGACTCCTGGATGCGCGGCGTCGAGGCTGATGGTACGGCCAGGCTATACTCGCACTGCTGGCGGATCTCGCCGCCACTGCCGGTCAGGCCGACCGAATGCACGCCCAGTTCCCTGCAACGAAGGATCGCCCTGAGTACATTCTTTGAGTTCCCGGAGGTGGACAGGCCGATAAACACATCCCCCGGACGGGCATTGGCTTCAAGCTGGCGCTCGAACACATACTCATATCCGTAGTCGTTGCCGATCGCGGTGAGCATCGATGTGTCTGTCGTAAACGACATCGAGGCCAAGCCCGGCCTGTCATACATGAAGCGGCTGACAAATTCCGCCGCCAGATGCTGCGCATCGGCGGCGCTCCCACCGTTCCCGGCCAGTAAAATCCGGTTACCCGCTTGGAGGCGCGCGGTACATAAATTGGCGACTTCCTCGATTTTCCCCAAAAAAATCTTATCCGCCAGGATCTCTTCTTTCACCGCAATCGAATCCCTGACCGAGGCGGCAATGTAGTCAATATCATTCATCCTGATTCCATTCATCAAAAATCTACTTTTGAGCACGCAAATGCAGCTCTTCCTCCAGGCGAAACACAACATCCCGCGTCCGCGCCAATTCCCCTGCGAACATGTCCGCCTCAGGCAGTCCGATACGCGGCTGAAATTGCTTACGTAAAGCGCGCAGCCGCTTTATCTCTTCCTTGGAGAGACCCGAGCGCGCCAGCAAACCGAAGCCGATATTCTCCACGGAATGGAAGAAGGCGACATCATCGCTGTCAAAATAAGATTGCGGGCTGGAACAGTCATCAAAATTCAATCCCGGGATCCCCAGTTGCTCCAGACTGGCCACAGTCTCCTTGCGGTAGTCCGGCGATGAACTGAGTCCATCGACATTCACGAGCAGATCGGCGTGCTGCATGCCTTCCAGCAGAGCGAGGCACCAGAGCACAAAAAAGACCAGGTATTTTTTTGCGGGGGGCAGAGGGCGGACGCGAAAATACTCATATTCCTCCGCTATCTCGGTGTGGTGGAACTCGATATACCCGCATTCGTTCCGCAGCAGTGCGATCACCGGCGGCGCGCCCTTCGCTCCAAGAATCAGCTGGCAGGCGACATCGAAATACGAGTCGACCTTGAATGACCACCATTGGTCCCATGGATTACGCCATAGAAACAGGTGAACACCGCCCAGCTTTTTTTTCAGCAGCTCAATCCGGCCTGAAGTCCGGCACTCCTGGATCACCGGCCGCCCCTGTGCGGCGCGGATCAAGGCCGAAAAGTAGCGCGTAATGGCGACACCGGATTCGCCACCGAAATAGTCATCGAAAATAGCTTCCTTCGACAGCAGGCCTTTCCAGGACGCGTGTGCTGCATGCAACTCAAAATAATAGGGTTTGTCCAAGGCGGGGTGGCGCAGGTGGCGCATACCGTCGGCAGTCAGGCCCATTAGCATCTCCGGCCTGTCACTCATGGCCAGAACTGCTTCGTGCAGTGGCTCCTGATAGGCCCAATAGCCCAAGCCCGAACGGCGGAATGCGCCAAAGAGATAGGTGCTGCCTGATCGCCACAGGGAATGTATAAAGACCGGATTGCTAAATCCGATATGGCCGGCCAGAGCGGCCTTCCCAGCCACGCCCACAGGCTCTTGCCGGCGCGCCCGGGATTCGTCGGACCCGGGGGCGATAAGCGATTTGCGCATATGTTCCAGCGCACGCGTTTCCTCGCCGCTGATCGCAGCCGCCCTCCCCAAAGTCTGGTGAACGCCCGCGATCAGCAGGCGCGCAATCTGCTTCTTCTCGCCGCCCCAGCTGCGAGACAGCAGGGCATAGCGCCGAACCTCTGCCATATTGCCGATCTGGAGCCATGCGGCAGCAATTAACAGTGCAATATGGCCCTTTTCCGGATGAAGCGATATGTCGTGTTCGCTCAACAAGCTCAGTCCCGGCCAATCCGAACGTCGCCATAGTTCGCGCACACGGTCGGACAGTTCCTCACCGAGGCCGGCGCGCTCGTCCGGACCTGCAATCAGAACAGTTCGATCCTCAGGTTTCGTTTCCAGCACAGGCGGAGAGGCCTGTTCCGCAAGCAGACGTCTTGTCCAGTTTCGCGCAAACTTCAGCATCCAGAATCTTTCGAGAACGGCAGCAGAGGAATCAAATCCGCCAAGCTTGTGTGCCGTGTTTTGTGAAGTGGCAATTGCTTACCTGCCCTCCATGGCGCAGTAAGGTGCTGGCTACCGCCATTCGTTTTTCAGGAGGGACATAGAACATCATGAATCCCCCGCCGCCGGCGCCCGACACTTTCCCGGCCAGCGCGCCGGCTTGGATGGCAGCATCGAACACCTGGTCGATCAACTCACTGGAGACGGTGCGCGCGGAACGTTTTTTGCTCTCCCACCCCTGGCGCATCGATTCGACCATGCCGGCCAAATTGCCTGTCAGCAGAGCCTCCTTCATGCTGAGCGCTTCGCGCTTGATGCCGTGCATGGCCTCCAGCGCAGTCGCCTCGCCATGCATCACGTTGTCGCGCTGCGATGAGATAATACGGGCGGATTCGCGCGACACTCCGGTGTAATACAACAGCAGGGATGCTTCCAGCTCACAGATAATATGGTTCTTTATCCGCAGCGGATTCACGACCACCCGTTCTCCCTCGTAAAACTCCATGAAATTGAATCCGCCAAACGCCGCCGAGTATTGATCCTGGCGTCCGCCGCCCAAACCGCAATCGACACGTTCGATCTGGAACGCCAACCTCGCAATAGTGTAGTCGTCCAAGGGCAGATTCAGGAATTCTGCGAACGCCCGCACCATCGCAACAACCAGGGTAGAGGACGCACCCAGGCCCGAGCCCGCCGGAGCGTCACAATATGTCGTCATTTCGATCGGCAGCGCCACGCCCTTGTTATAGGTGCCGATCATGGCGTTATAGACGGCCTTGTGGAGATCAAGTTTCCCGTTCAGCTCTAGAGGCTCGTCGATCTGCTTTACTTTCTCGGTCTGCTGATCAGCCGCGATAAACCTGAGCTGCTCCCCATCCAGCGCCTTGATCGTGGCATAGGCATATCGGTCGATCGTGGCATTCAACACATAACCACCGTGCAACTCTGTGTAGGGCGACACATCGGTGCCCCCGCCGGCCAATCCCAGGCGCAGCGGTGCGCGTGCCCGAACCATCGTCATTGCTTTCCTCGCTTTATCTATTTGGATTTGTACCAACGCCGCACGTGTGCCCTCTACACTATCGCGTGAGGAACTGCTCTCCGTTCCTGACACGGTGACGCCAGTATTCGAGCAGGTCTTTCATCGTCTGTTCGAACGGTATTTCTGGCACCCAGCCGGTCACGGCATGGAATTTCCGCGTATCCGGGACCTGCAGATCGGCATCGATAGGACGCAGGCGCTCCGGGTCGGTCTCGACCCGGATCTCCTTCACAGTAGATAAACTCAACAGGGTATCGAGCATTTCCTTGACGCTGCAGGTATAGGTGCCGCCGATATTGTAGTAGGCGGCCGGTACCGGATTTACCGTCACCAGCATATGGTAGGCCCGCACTGCATCGCGCACATCGGCGAAAGTCCTTAGCGAGTCGAGATTGCCTGTCTTCACAACGGGCGGAATCAGACCTGCCTCAATCATTGCAATTTGCTTTGCAAAGGTCGATTCGGCAAATACATCACCACGCCGCGGCCCCGTGTGTGTAAACATCCGAGTAGTCATCACGGTCATGCCGTAGGCCTCTGCATAATAGCGCCCCAACAAATCGGTACCAACCTTGGAGATAGCGTAGGGCGAAGCCGGATGGAAGGTGCAGTCCTCGTCGATCGGGAGTTTTTCACGCGGCACCCGACCGAACACCTCCGATGAAGCACAGACGTGCGTTACCGCATTCATGCCCGTTTTGCGCAAGGCTTCCAGCACATTGGCCGTCCCTTGAACATTGGTTTCCAGCGTATCCAACGGTGAATCAAAGCTGGTCTTCGGATAGCTCTGGGCTGCCAGGTGGAATACGAAATCCGGCGCGGCTACCCGTACCGCTTCATGGATCGAGTGGTAGTCCCTGAGGTCGCCGTACAATAGATGGACGCGATCGCGCTTGTTTATCCTCGGCAGCAAATGCGCCAGATTGTCCAAGGGGCTGCGCCAGCGGCACAGGCCATAAATTTCCCAATCAGTATGCTCCAGCAGATAATCAACCAGATGGGAACCTACCATCCCGGTGACTCCGGTGATAAAGGCACGTTGCGTCATAATTTCTTGTTCCTATACTTTTCTGAAAATTCTGTGAATCAAAAAGCCTCAAATTCGGGAGATAAAAACTCGGCATATTTCGACTGCCGGAAAAAGTCTTCGAACTCCGCATGGTTGCAGATGACCTTTGAGAAGTCATCATCTGTCATTTTCAGCACGCGCTGTTCCAGATGCTTCACGAAATTGCGTGTTTCCAGTTCATAAATGCTCGGCAGGGCGCGCCGCCGGTCATATTCGTAACGCATGCGGAAGCGTGAACCCAGGATTTCGAGTATATAATTCATTTGGCCGGGAACGTCGTTAATGACATTTTCGTACAATACACCCGGCACACGCATGCCGAAATTACCAACAATGTCATTAAGATCATGGAAATATTTCTCCTCCTGCTCGACCCAAGGGAGAAACTCCACCAAATCCATGTGCAATGCGCCGATCGCCTGCTGTTGCGAAGTCATATTATAATCGCCGTGCCGCTCATGCAGTTTCATGGCACGGTATCTCGACAATGCGGCACGCAATATATTGGTGCGGGACATATAAAGAACCGTTAGCCGATTCTCCAATGCAAACTGCTTGAAGGCAGGAAGGTCCACTATATCGCCATATTTGACCTTCAGTCCCACGGCAGACAGTTTATCCGGATCCTTGGCAAAAGGAGACGTTCCATTGTAGCCGATTGACGATTTTTCATCAATCAGCGTCTTCTCCTCGCCTTTAACCAGGGCCTGAAGAAATATTTTTTGATATTCATCTGAGCGTTCAAAAAATAACTCAGGATAACAAATGACATCCTCAAATTGATTCAGATACGCCATCAGCATAGAGCTGCCGCATCGTCCGGACATCAATAGCACATAAGGTTTCGGTTTTACGGCAGCGGCGGTCGCGCTTCCGGCAGCCGCACGCGAAGGAGACGGCTCCCCACGGAACAATTTCTGGAGGAATGGGATCAATTCCTGCCTCGCAAGGAGCGGTCGATTTTTTCAATCATGGTCGCAAAAGTGAACTGAGATGAAATCACCCGGCCGCGGCGGCTGATACCGACTCGGTAGACCGGATCGTTGACCAGCTGAAGGACGCGCCGGGCAAGATCCTGTGCGTCGCCCTTGGTGAACAGGGCCCCGCTCTCGCCATCGAAGACGATTTCCGTGTTGCCCCCAGCAGCTGACGCAACGGTAGGGATGCCAGCAAACAGGGCGAAAATCAGGGTCAGTGCAAACGGTTCATACAAGGACGGGAACAAATAAATATCATATTGCTGGAAGAGTTCATTCAGGGTATCCGGTGCAACCGGCTCACGGAAGCGGATATGGTCGCCCAGATTCAGCTCGGCAATCAATGCATTGACCCGTCCCAGATAGGAATTGTCCTGGCAATCGCCGACAATATCCAGCGTCACCTTGCGCTGCGGCAACTGGCGCAGAATGTCTGGCAGGGCCCGGATCGCGGTCTCCACCCCTTTCAAATCCACTACCCGGCCGGCAAACAGCAGCCTTACCTCGCCATGTTTTAACATCGACAACCGCTGCGCCAGACGCACGCCGTCCAGATCCGGTAGATGAACCCCGTTGTGTATCACTTCACTGTCCGCAAACCGCAAGCCTGCCTGGGTGTACAGACGCTGCATGTACTCGCTGCCAAAAATTGCGCGCCCGGCGATGGAGATGTCCGGCTTAGCGCTCACGATCTCGCTGTCCGCCCGGTCGCCGAAAACCACCTGGGGGAAATAGCGCCCAAGGAACTCCCCATTGAACAAACTGATCAGCCAGTTATCGGTGAGAAAATAGACAACTTTGCTGCCATACTTCTCTTCCAGCGCCGTCACCAGCGTGGTGTCGAAGAAGAACAGATTCCAGACAAAGATCACGTCCGGTTGAAATTCCTCCACCACACGATGGAGCTGCCGCACATTCTCTTCGTTGATACCGCGCCGCTGCTCGGGCGTTGCCTGGAAAGGCTGGTAGATATTGCCCTCCGTCGCCAGCATTGTTAGCGAGCGCCATATCTTTTGCCCAGGATAATCAGCCTGCTGGCCGCCATACGAGCTGGTCAATACACCGATTTCATGGCCCTTGGTCAGCAGCTCTTCGCCTACAGCGAAGCACAGACGCTCATATCCGCCGAGCGCATTCGGCGGGTAAAGGTTGGATATCAGAAGCGTCTTCATACGAGGCTCCTCAGCAAATGGGCTTGAAAGCCGTCGGTGGCCGCCAGTTGCGCATACTCCTGGGGAACCGTTGCCGGTGCTGCCATCTCCCTCAGTATCGACATCACCCCATGGGCGAGATTATGATCGCTTATCAACTTATTCATTCGCTCCAGGAATTCCCATACAGTTAATTCTTCTTTCAGATTTTGAGCATGGTGCAGCATGGCATCGGCGCAGATATAGGCCCATTCCGCCCGAACTTTCGTGTGATTTTCCGAAATGGTGTTACTTGCATGATAGCGATACTTCAGCAGGGGCTCAGCAATGCCATGGATCGCATAACCATGCGCGAGGGCACGGATAAAGAAATCGAGATCATGTGCGTAGCGGAAATCTTTGAAGCCGCCAATATGGGAAAACACCTTGCGTTCCAGCACCAGATTCGAGGTGGTCATGATGAAATTGCCATTTAGCAAGGCCAAAGCCGTGTTCCCGCATTCACGCCAGTACGCCAGTGCACTCTCGTACCAGGGATTGGGGATTGCTGCGCCTTCATCGTTGATGAACTCGATGGAGCTGGTGACAATGGCGGCGCGCCGCTCCCTGATGAGATCGGTACATTTCTCGAGCCGGCTGCTGCCGTAGATATCGTCTGAGTTCAGGATGGCGATAAGGGGCTGGGTGGAACGGGCGATGGCCGCATTGATGGTATTGTGGGCGCCCCGGTTTTCCTGGCGGTAGACTGCCGCACCATCAAATTCCTTGCACAAACGGGACGCCACATCCGCGGAACCATCGCGCGAGCCATCATCGATCACGATAACCTCCGCCGGCGGCCGGCTCTGGGTAAACACGCTCTCTAGCGCCGCGGCGATATATTTTTCGTGATTGTAAAGCGGGATAACCACCGACACTGGCGAGCGTCCGCCGCGCTGCGCAATCGGCGCCGCTACGGCCCGGGCTCTCCGCGCAGTGAGGAACAGATGCTGGAACTCGATCCCGTCCGTGGCCCTTACCTCAACCAGCGCAAGCTCGGTAAAACCGGCCTGCTCTACCCCACGCATGAATGCAGGCAGGCCGGGCCCACCCACGCCGCAGTTCCACACCAGCCCACCGCCAGGCAGCAAGGCCTGCGCCAGCGCGGACGGCACCGCATCGCCGGCCAGCGCGCCAGACATCTCATCAACCAGCAGCACATCGACCGGCGCCCCCGCCGGCAAGGACACGGCTTGCGTCAGCTGGCGCAAGCCTGCGGCCAGCGCTGCGCTGCCCCTGACCCCGATTGCGGACTCGGCCGTCGGGCCGAACATCCTTACTGCGAGGTACAGGCCGGCTTGCTCGACCATGCTCAGGCCACAATCTGGACACACACAGCGTGCAGCCGATGCGGAGCTGCCGGCACGGAAAAAACGTTCGCACGCAAAACAGAAACTGTGCTCCGCCACTGAACGGAATAGGGTGCCGCCCGCGGCGCGCTCCACACATGCCGCTATCTCAGCCGGAGCGGCATACCGGATGGCCTCAAATGCCATCGGTCCCTGATCGGATAACTTCACTACCATTCCTCGTCTTCACTCAAACAGCGTTGCCGCGTCGGCGTTCGCCGGAAAACCAAGCTCATGCAATATGCCGCCGATGCGTTTAGCTGAGGCCTGCAACGAATATTCACGCTCGACGAAAGCAATCCCGGCAGCCGACATCCGAGACCAGTAGGCCTCGTCCTGATACAGGTGTACGACCCGGCGGGCGAACTCCTGCGGATCGTCCGCCACTTCGACGCCATCGTGCGCGCCCAGCCCCATGCCTTCCGCGGCAAGCGAGGTCGCCACACAAGGCACGCCGTAGCTCAAGCTGCTTCCCACTTTGCCCTTGATACCTGCGCCATAGCGCAGCGGCGCAACCGAAATACGGCAGCGCGCGAGCGAGGTCGCCAGGTCGGGAACAAAACCGTCGATGATGACGGAATCACTGGCCAGGGCCAGCACCTCCGGCGGCGCATTGCTGCCCATGATGCGGAACCTGACGGTCGGCAAGCGGGCAAGGATATGTGGCCAGATCTGCTCTGCAAAGTAGAGCACTGCATCGCGATTCGGCTGATGCAGGAAGCCGCCGATAAAGCAGATGTCGCGCATCTCATGCATAGCCACCTGCGCTCCAGGGCAATCCAGGATCAGCGGCAGCACTGCCAGGCGTACGCCGGGCGCCTCCCGCTCCAGCAACTCCCTTTCGTGATGGCTCAGGACGATCGTGCAATCGGAACGCTGCATCGCCTCCAGCTCCAGCGTCTTGGTGCGCATGGCCTTTGCCATCATCTCACTGGAGCCAGCTAGCTCCGCTTCCCGCATTTCCCGCAGATAGTGCACATCGACGGTATCGAACAGAATGCGCGCCTGCGGACAATGCGGCCCGATGATGTTCAGGTAGTGAACGGTGGGCGGGCCCTTATATAGCATGGCCACATCGACCGTCCGTCCTTCGTCCCGGACAAACTCGTACAGGTTCTGATAGTGCGGTGCATAAATACATTGCACACCAATGCGTTGCAAAGCTTGCGTATAGCCCGGACGGTTCTCCATCGTCGCTTCAGGCACAAAACTCACGGCCCAGCCGAGCCGGACGAAAATCTCAAGAATGAAGGCCTGGGTTACTGAACCGGCATCGCGGTCCGGAGTGGGGGTAATCTGGTCCACGACCATAATGTGACCGATCCGGCCGCGTTGCCGTGAGCCACCTGGCGGCGGCAGTTCAGCCACTTGCGCCGGCCAGCGCCGCATCAGCAGCGCGCTGTCGCCGGTGCCGGCGGAGTAGTGCGCCATTGCACCAAACGCGACGGCGCTCGCCAGCGGCTGGTAAGCAACGCGTCCGCCGCGCGCACGCAAAGCACACGCCAGGTCCAGCATGGCGTAAGCCGGCTGCTCGAACTCCGGCCGCAAGCCCCCCGCACTCAGGAAGCTCCGGGTTCGGCATCCAAACAGCAGCGGGCTGACGCCGTCCACGTCGCGCAGATAATTGACGGACGGATGGGCGGCCTCCCCTCCGTTCACAGTAACCGTGCCATCCTGCCATAGCAAGGCCCCGGCGTGCTGCAAGGCGCCCGCGCCATCGAGAATCTTCGCCCCCACCATATCGATGGTCCGCTCACGCGCCAGGGTGTCCAGGATTTCCAGGGCCCAGCCGGGCCTCAGCTCGATGTCGCCACTGATCACAATGGCGTACTCGCCCACGGCACTGGCTAAGGCACGGTTGACCGCCGCGCTCCAGCCGATCTGTCCCGGCGCCGCGAGGTAACGCACATTGCGCATCCTCGCCAGGGTCGCGGTCAGCGGGCCGATGGCACCATCTGCAGTGACAATGACCTCGAAGGGTTGCTCCATGGGTGCCGAACTGATCAGTGCCAGCGCGCTAACTACCGCGTCGCTGTTAGCGTTCGCACAAATAATGATGGACACTTCGGGACATTCGGCCGCTGGCAGCGCCAGCCGGTCTTCCGGAATCGCTGGATACGCCATGCGTTCAAGCAGGATCTGCGCCGCACGCCAGGCGCCGGCTTGCAATTCATCGGACCGCAACCAGGCACACGGCTCAACGTCGGCAGACGGAGCATGGCCTTGCTGCAGACCGAGGAAAACAAAATGCTCGAGGGGATTCTGCGCTCCCACTGCTATGCCGTAGCGTTCTGCGTAGAACGATGCTGCAAAGACGCCTCCGATATCGACCACCGCAAACTGGCTCGCCACCACATAATGCAATAGCGGATTGACTCCAGCATGGGCCACCTCCGGGTACAGCGTACAATACCGTTCGAGTGAAAACAGGCAGTTCGGATCCCGCCCTTCGACCCATCCCTGGCGGCAGAAATGCTGGAATGCGTCCTGGTCGCTCGGCAAGTGCAGCTGTGAACGGTAAAACGGTTCGTCGAACAACCGCACCATCCGTTCGGCCAATGCCTCTTTCGATGGCAACGCATCCGGCAGGCCGGCCGTCAGCGGCTGCATACCCCACATGGCCGCCAGGGCGCGCAGCTCCGCAGGTGCTATGCCCGGCGTGCCTGCCTGCTTGACGGCGGGTGACGGGCCGGCGCTCAGCATGCCTTGACCGGCTTCTTGCGCCGGTCCGGCCACGTTGCGGCGCATATCGCCCTGCAGCCTTCTGAGTTGGGATTGCGACCGCTTCAGTTGGGCCTCTAACCGCGTCAGCTGCAGCGTCTGCGCCGCGACATTTATTGCCGGTACCGGCTCGCCCGGCACCGGCGGAGCGTGGGTTCCGGACAGGAACACCTTACCTGGCGACAGCGCGCTCAGTCCGCCACCAGCCGGAATGTTGTGCGGCGCCTCAAGCAGGGCCTGGACCACAGGCGGGGCCGCTTCGATAAAGCGCAATGCCAGCGCGGCCAGCGCCGCGCCTTTCGGAGGCAGCGCCATGTATTGCGCGAATTGTTGGGCGACTTCGGGGCCTGGTCCGTTTTCCAGGCTGAGCAGGTCACCCCCCCAGCGCTGCTGCAGAGCAGCTGTGGCCACTGTGAGCGCATCAAACGTCCGGACCAGCTCCTGAAACCCGAGCGGGCGCACATTCTGGCGGGGCCGGAGCACGCCCGTATCGAGTTCACCGGCAATCACACCCACGTCGACCAGCAGCCTGCTGCCCCACAGCAGGCGGTAAAGGACGGCCGCCACCACCGCTGGAACGCTGATGCCCGCCAGATGCACCACGTGATATGGATTGGCGCAGACAAAGCTGAACAGCCGGCTCAGGAACAACTGATCTGACTGGCTTTCGTGCAGCGCTAGCAGATCGGCCGGCAAGCTGAACACGGCGCGGCGCCCCTCCGCAGCCAGCACTGTGGCATAGGCATCGGACAAAGCTTCGGCCCTGGCGGGATCTGCGCCCGTGTCCAGCACGCCAATGCTCTGCGCCCCGGCCACGGGGACGGCATAGCGCCGCGCCAGCACAATGTTTTCAGCGCTGATCTTCAGCAGCCCGGCAACAGGAGTATCTATCGCGGCAAAACACTGAATCGCACGCTCAAAAGCCCCTTCTCGCATCAGCCTGTTACCTTGCGCAATACATCCTTGCTTCGTCATCCTGTTTTCCAAAAGAGTCACTGTTTTGTTCAATAGTTGCGGGCGCGCAGGCCGTCTAATCGCCGATTTCCCGCAATAGCACATCCTTCATCAATTCCAGCTGGGCCTCGGCTTTGAGCAGTTCATCGCTAAGCAGTTTCTGGCGCGAGTTCAGGTCCGCCATACGGCCATCCGTTTCCGCATGCGTGGCCGCGGCAATCTCGGCTGCTGTCCGGACACCGGCAAGCTCATTACGCAAGCTTGCGCACTCGGCAAGCAGAGCGTTTTTTTCCTCTGCCAGCACCCGGATTTCCTCCCGCAAGCCATCCAGTGGCGCCTGCATTGCCGCCTGTTCTGCCCGCACGCCAGCCACGGCAGCCTGTGCTGCGGAGAGTTCGTCGCGCAGGGCCTGCAGCTCGGCCTGCGACAACACTTGCTGTCGCAAGGAGCTTGCCAGCGCAGCTTGCCAATCTCGGACGAACAGCAGCTCTCGCACCGCCGGGTGATTCCCCTCCCCCCTATCAACGCAGCGGAAGCCTTGGGCAGCCAGGAAGGCCAACACCTCCTGCTCGCCAGCGCCGTCAGCGGTCCCCGGCCAATCGGCAGCAAGTGTCCTCGCCCAGATGAGCGAGCTACGCTGCATGGCCAGGACAGCACCTTGCAAGATCCGCTGCGCGGGGAAGCAATCCACCAGCAGCCAGGTGGACGCCGCATTGGCAAACGACGCCAACGCAGGGGAAGTCAGTAGTGCGTCCACGGTCTGCGTCGGCACTTCCGCCACCTGTACAGAGCGCAGATTGGGCCACAGCGAGGTAAGGTCAGCCGGGGGCAGTAATCCGCTTTCGGCCGGATTGCTGGCGGTATGGTAAGCCGCCACCTGAACCTCACGGTCAAGCAGAGCGCACACCGGGTGCCAGTCCGGATATTGCTGCTGACGCCCGCGCACCCATGCTAGCCTTGCCTCGTCGGCATCGACCAGCAGTGCATTGGGCACCGCCCAGGCCTGCCATGCATGCATACGCCCTGTTCCGGTCCCGGCACCGATATGTATCACCGCGTCCGGCGGATAGAGCCGATATAAAAAGGACAGCAGGCTCTCCACGGAGTTCTGTGCAGTAGAAGTAGCTATCACCGTGCTACCTCGGCCCGTATGCCCGCCTGCCCTGCCAGCTGCGTCCGCAGAACGAAAATCCGCTGTAGTTCTGCCAGCATCTGCTGCCACTCAGCCCACGGCCTGCGTGATGGCACCCCGCTTTCACGCAGCGCCTCCAGGAAGCGGGCGGCGCCTACGATCAGCACGCCCATGCGGCCGCGATCGGCGGCAGACAATTTGCCCCAGACATCGAGATCCATCGCATCCGGTACGGCAAACCTCAGTTCGAGTTTCGGCCCATACTCATCCTCGGCCACCGCATACCATGAATCGAACAGCATACGGCCTGTCGTTTCCGGGAATTCGATGCGCGGATGACGGCCGAAACCATCGGCGCCGATACCGCCGCATGCCAGGCGAATATCGAAGGACGGCAGGGTTTCCTTGCCAATGGACAGCCCGCCGATGTGCAGCCAGATGTGCTCGTAGTCGGGGTGAACATACTCACTGAGCAAACTGACTTTTTCGAAGCGCGGCACGGGAGGGATCGCGCGTAACGCTCGCTGTGCATTACGCAAAGCGAGTTCATAAGGCTCGGCGGGTGACGCCCATCGATCGATCCTGAGCGACTGTAGCAATGCAGCCAGTATCAATTGAATCCGCGTCCATTCCCGGCCGGATAATCCCAGCAACAGCTTTTGGCGCTGTTGGCCGCCAGCCCCGCCAAAATCGGCGCGCAGCTCAATCTGCTGCAGGTGAGCAAACCCATCAGGCCAGCGCAGGAACTGCTCCGACGGTGGATCAGTCCTGTCAAAAATAATGCCGAGCATGCCATTTTCAATCACGGTGTCGAAAACGACGTCATGCGGCCGCTCGCCATCATACAAGCCAACGATACGCCACCGTACCTGCTGGCCCGTCCTATGGCTTGCCAGCACTTCCACGCGAACATAGTCCACATAGTCCGGATTGCGCAGCAGCATCCGCTCCCAACGCGCGCCGTGTTCCGCCAGCCTTGGCTCGCACTCGCCGTGCTGCGCGGCATAGCTCTCAAACGCATTCTGTGCCGATTGCATCTGGAATAGCAGCTGCGCATTCTCACTCCGCAATGCGTGCAAACCAGCTTCATGACGCTCCAGCTCCTGCTGCAGCTGATCTCGCGCAGCGCTCACCTGGCTCAGCGAAGAACGCAATGCCTCACAAGCTTTAGCTTCCCTAAGAGCGTCATCCAGTGCAACAGCCAATTGTTTGACCTTGCTTCGTTCAGCATCAGCTGTTTCGCGGTGATGCGCCAGCTCGGTTGACAAAAGTGCCAGCGACTCGCCCAGTTCCCCATTCCGTACCTTCAAGGCCTGATATTTCGGGGAAAGCTGGGCATAGGCAGCGGCATCGGAGTACAGAGCTCGCGCCTCGTCGAACGTGGCGGACAAGGTGTTCGCGTCGCGCAAAGTGGGAACCTCCGCGGACAGCAAAGACATGCTGGCTTGTACTTCCGCGTATAGCGCAACAAGTTCGGGATAGGCGTTGCCCAGGGCCTCGGCCAGCAAGGCGTTGATATGGGTGCCCTGGACTTTTTGCACCGACATCCGCAGTGGCGCGCCATTTGCCTGTATACCCAGGCGGTCCTTGACCATGGACGCAAATCCGTCCGCATCCTCCTCACATGCTGCGACGTCCACAAGGACGCAGCGTGCCGGATTCCGATGAAAGAACCGCAGCATTGCGGTGTGGCTTGTTATCCATGCCGCGACAGCGCTGGCAAGCTGCACCTCGCCTCCCGCACCCAAGAAACGACCGATGAACCGCGCAGGCGACTCACAGACAAGGACAAAGAAAGTGCGAGGCTCAAAATCACGCCAGTAGTCCAGGAGCGCAACGCTAGCGGCACTGCTCCAGCCCCACAATTGAGCATCCATATTGGCAAAAAAAAGGTCGCGGGCGAGCTGATCCCCAAAACGACCAATTGCAGCCTGCGGATGAGAATCATCCATGCCTGGGCCAGATTTCAACACCTGCGCGTGCCAGGTATTGAAACTTAATTCGGGATTAACTTGAGATGGCTTGGGAGATGCCATACCAATACATCGCAGAACTTCTGATACCGGTTCTAATGTAGTATCAGAAGGTCCAGTAATACAAATACTCGCCATACAAACCCCAGAATAAAAAATCCCTATCACCCAAGTAAAGCCTCAACCGAGCAAGACTGCCAAGACCTCATTTAGACAAACCTTGTATTAACAAAATACAATTATAGCGAACTCCGGCCCAAAATACGAGAATCTTGCCTGCTGCCCCCCGCCTCGAAGCCAAGCCTGCTGCAAGCTGTATGGCAGCACGAGTGGTTACGGCACGCGCCAAGAAGCCTACCGCCCTTCACTGGCTGCCGGGGCGGCAAAACAACAGGCACCGAAACACCATGGCCGCAGGGCACAGAACGCAGAAAAAAAAACAACAGAATTGCATCGGTTACACGAAAATTTCCTTGCATGAATAGCAAATCCGCTCTAATCTGGACAGGTCAGGAATATACACAAATGAAAATATATAAAATCTACAGCCAGTCGGAATTTGAAACATTTTTATTCAAAAGCAATGACGCATATCAAAAACATCTGCACCGCATAAATAAATTTCTTCCGCCCGACGCACAGGATTTTCAGGTCCGAGGGTTTTCTTATACAGCTCAGCAAGAGGTTAACTTTCATTGCGACTTCGCGTATTCGGAAGGATATCCGGTAGTAAATTGGCGCGAAAGAGCGGTATGCCCTGTTACCGGACTTAATAACCGGACGAGAGCGGCGGTGCATTTTTTTGAACTCGTGTCCAATACATTTTTCGACGATCAGATCTTCATTTTCGAGCAAACCACGGCTCTGTACTCGCACCTGAAAGAAAGCTATCCCAATCTGATCGGTGCAGAGTTTCTCGGGCATGCAGTTCCCTTGGGGACGTACGATCATCGGGGGATACGGAACGAAGACGGCAGAAGCTTGAGCTTTCCGGATAACCATTTCCGCGCCATCCTGAGCTTCGATGTCTTCGAACATATATTCGACCACCGGAAGGCCTTGGCCGAATGCTACCGAGTCCTTGCCCCAGGCGGCTGTATGCTGTTTACCGTTCCGTTCAATCCGCATTCCAGCACTCATGTGGAGAGGGCCCTTGAGCTGAGCACAGGGGAAATCAGGCACATCTTGCCTCCTGAGTACCATGGCGATCCCCTGTCCGGGGATGGAATCCTATGTTTCAGGCATTTCGGCTGGAAGTTGCTGGAAGATCTGCACCGGGCAGGCTTTACCGAAGCCCATGCAGCCATTTTCCACTCCGAGGCGATGGGCTATTACACCAACCAGATAATCTTTTATTGCCAAAAGTGAGTCAGCGCCCGGCGAAAACTCCCCTTGCATGGAGCAAGGACAATACGAGATCTACGGAGTCTTCCACAGAGATTGATTCCGTATCGATTTTCAGATCGGGCGCCGCCGGCACTTCGTAGGGAGAGGATATCCCAGTAAAATCCTGGATTTCCCCGGCGCGTGCTCGCTTATATAACCCTTTCACATCGCGCTTTTCGCAGGTTGATAGCGAACAGTGGCAATACACTTCGACAAAGTCGCCCTGCCCCAGCAGTGCACGCACCCGCGCCCGGTCTGCCTCGAAGGGGGAAATGAAGGCGGTCAGCACAAGTATTCCCGCGTCTACGAACAGTTTTGCGGTCTCTCCCACACGACGGATGTTCTCCGCCCGTGCATCGTCAGAGAAGCCGAGATCGGCACATAAGCCGTGGCGCACGTTATCGCCATCAAGCACGAAAGTACGGCACCCCATCCGGTGCAGCCTCTCCTCGATTGCATGCGCCAGCGTAGACTTGCCCGATCCTGATAGACCGGTGAACCAAATCAACTTACTTTGGTGCCCGTTGAGCTCCTCACGATGGCGGCGGGTGATAGTAGCGTCATGCCACACGATATTTCTGGATTTCGTAATCAATTTGTTCTCTACGGGCTGCATTCGCGAAGTATGACAGTTCAGTACATGGAGCGCTCCCAGTTTACCGGGGTGCGTTACAAAAAGTAAGCAAGCCGGAGTCACGGCCTGGTTTGCTATTACAATAAATCATTAATACGGTGGCGCATATGCAAAAATAAGATATGAAGCGAATTGTGATTATCGGTGCGGGCTATTCCGGCACCGTCGTGGCCGCACGGCTACTGCGCTCAGCCGCGGCGCACTCAGTACAGATAACGCTCCTCAATGGCTCAGGCCATATTGCACGCGGCATGGCCTACGGCACGCAAAGCGCAGATCATACGTTGAATGTACCTGCAGGAAATATGAGCGCTTACGACGAGGAACCGGATCACTTTCTGGACTTCGTGAAGGGAATTGATCCTGCCGCGACTTCTGGCAGCTTCATGCCGCGCCGCATCTATGGCGAGTATCTGGAATGGATACTCAACCAGGCCGAGCTACTGACAAGGTCTGGTAACGTCCTGGAGAGAATCTATGAGCATGTTGTGGCCATTTGCCCGGCTGAGAATATGGCCAGTCATCGGGTTGTACTCGGATCGGGACGCAATCTTCACGCAGACAAGGTCGTGTTAGCACCAGGGCATTTCCCTTCCCATAATCCACGCATTGCCGATCCGGCGTTCTATAACTCCAAGCGTTATTTGAGAGATCCTTGGGATCAGGCTAGACTGGATGCTATTCCAGCCGCGGCGCCGGTAATGCTGATCGGCACGGGATTGACCGCAGTCGATGTAGCGATGACTTTACTCCGCCAGAATCCGGACCGCCGTATCGATGCCGTATCGCGTCGTGGGCTGCGTCCTCAATACCATAGGATGGTTGCGGCGAAACCTCACGAGGCGGGCACGTCCGCGATATGGGGAGATGCAAGCACCGTCCGCGCGCAACTCAGAGCTTTCCGGAATTACTGTAAAAAACTGGCGCTCCAGGGCCGCGACTGGCGTGAGGGCTTAGCCATATTGCGGCCCGCGACGGCCGATATCTGGCGCGCATATCCGCCCAAAGAGCGCCGCCGTTTTTTGCGTCACCTGCAGCCATTCTGGGACACTCACCGGCACCGCCTGGCACCCGCCATCGCCGAACGCTTTGAAGCCTTCATTGAACACGGCAACGTCCGCCTGTCCGCCGCGCGCGTACTGGGCTTTGAAGAAAACAGCTCCGGGATCAAGGTCACATTGTGCCACCGAGGATCAAATGTCCCTAGCTCCATCTTCACCCAGTACGTCATCAACTGTACCGGCCCCTGCTCCGATCCGCGCCAGGTTGAGAGCCCCCTGATACAGCAGCTGTTACGGGAAGAGCTTATCCGTCCCGATGCGCTCGGATTGGGAATCGATGTGGATCCCGATTGTGCAATATTGACCGCTCAAGGACAGCCCTCCAGCCAATTATTCTATATCGGCCCCTGGCTAAAAGCTGACTATTGGGAGGCGACCGCGGTTCCCGATCTTCGGCGCTTTGCGCGCACGCTGACCCAGAAACTGCTGAGTGAATAGCGAGCTGGTGCCGTGCGATGGCGTTGCCTCAGACCGAGGCCAGCATCGCAAGCTGCTCCTCATTCAGGTAGCACCACTCCCCTTCATGCAGCCCCAGCGATTCGAGCTGCAGCCGCCCGATGGCGGAGCGGTGCAGTGCAGCGCAGTGATTGCCGGCGGCGGCCAGCATGCGCTTTACCTGGTGGTACTTGCCCTGCTCCAGCACAATCTCCAGCTGGCGCTCGCCCTTCTTCTCGCAGACCAGCGCGGCCAGCGGTGCCGGTTCATCGTGCAGCTGCACGCCGCCCAGCAGTCGTTGCACCAGCGCGTCCGTTACCGGTTCCTGCGTGGTGGCCTGGTAGACCTTCGGTACATGCCGTTTGGGCGAGGACTGGGCGTGGATGAAGGGGCCGTCATCGGACATCAGCAGCAGGCCGGTGGTGTCGTGGTCGAGGCGCCCCACCGGCTGCACGTCGCGCCAGGTGAACTGCTCGGGCAGCAGTTCCAGCACGCCGGGATGATGGCTGGGCTTGCGCGAGCATTCGTAGTTGGCCGGCTTGTACAGCGCAAGGTACACGCGCTCGCGGTACACCCAGCGTTCGTCGAACACTTCGAGCACGAGGCCGTCCGTTTCGATCTGGGCTTTGTAGTTGTCCTGGAGTTCGCCGTTGGCGATCACGTCGCCGTCTTCGATCAGCGAGCGGCAATATTTGCGGGTGCCGAATCCCTGCGATTGCAGGATGCGGTCTAGGGTTTGTTTGCTCATGATCGAATTTTACCGGATGGCGGCACTCAAAGCTTACGATAAAGGCGCAGGGATTTCGCCTTCATGAGCCACATCGACTGCCTTTATCTGAGACGACTAGCGCAGTTGGCTTATCCCAAGCCTCACGAGTGCCGATCAGTTAGCATCCGAGCTACGGTCGACGATGCGCAGGTATGAGCGACCGTCAGCAAACCATCCATTTACGCCACCGGATAACCCAAGCAGTTTGGGTTTTTGCTATAATGCCTACTGTGTTGAACACACTCGGATTGCGGTTCGTCGTCTATCCGAACGACCATCGCCCAGCTCACGTTCATGTTATGGGCAACGGTTGTGAAGCGGTGTTTACCTTGCGTTGTCCGAGCGGCCCGCCGGCGTTGAGAGAGAACTACGGCTTTTCGCAAAAGGTTCTGACGCAGATTGGATACACGGTGTCCGCCAATCTCACTCATCTTTGTTCACACTGGGAAGAAATTCATGGCCGTTATTAACGCTGAGATCATGGAGGCTGCCAACCGGCGCGCTGTGGGGAAGCAAGGAACTTATCCGACGGTTGTCGCCGCACGTTATGACCGCCGCATTTCGCGCGTTGTACTGTCGCTTGATAGCGGTCTCGACCTAGCGTTTTCGCCGCGACATGCACAAGGGCTTGAACATGCGCGTCCTCGCGATCTGGATGTCGTCGAGATCAGCCCTTCTGGCTTGGGCATCTATTTCCCGAAGATCGACGCCGATCTCTACATTCCAAGTTTGATCGAAGGCTTTTTAGGTTCCAAACGCTGGCTTGCCGCGCAACATGGCAAGGCGGGGGGAGCGGCCACTACATCGGCAAAACAAGCTGCGGCAAGGGCCAATGGAAAACTGGGTGGACGGCCGAAAAAAGCTGTCGCTAAGATCGTCGAGGCTGCTTAACCTAACTTCAGGTACGCGCTGCTGCACTGGCGGGAATTGGTACCGGAATGTTCGATTGACGTGGATCAAGAAGGTGTTCCGATGGCATTGCTACACTGAATGCATGGTAGGAATTTACTGAATGGCCTATCAGAAAAGACAACCGCATCGGAGAACGCAGATGAAAGTGAAGATCAAGCAGGCTGGACTGGCCCGTCATGCGGCGGCCAGGCATGCGGCGGCACTGGCGCTGGCGCGCTGGCGCGTGCCGGACGAGGCCGCCTTACCGGAGCCGATGCCGCAGGCGCACTGGCTGGAGCTCACCCAGGAACGCTATCTGGCCTGGCTGCGGCGCGGCGGCTTCGCCGCGCCCGACACGAGCGGCGCGCAAACGATTGCGGAAGCAGGCACGAAAACAGCGGCACAAGGCCGCCGTTTTCCAGTCCCGTCACGGGACTCTTGCGAGGAATTGTAATTCTCTCTTTTTCGCATTCGCGATGCGCTCATGCAGTTCCCACAAGATGGCGAAGAAAGTGGAAATAAGGTTTGATTTGCCGTCCCTTGTTTGAACTACATGACCACTATAGAACACCCGCCGCGATATGCAAGCACTAATCCGCGGCGTTTTTCCCCGTTACGCAATTGCCGATTTGCAGTGGGCTTTGGCTCGTCTATCATAGCGGGTGGCGCCGCAGCGCCAGCGATGCGTAAAAGACAACTTCTCGGGGATTTTTATGTTGAATATCGTTGTACCCATGGCCGGCGCCGGCAGCCGGTTTGCCAAGGTGGGCTATGTTGACCCCAAGCCGCTGATCCCCATTCACGGTATTCCCATGATCCGCTACGTGATCGAAAACCTGCGCCCCGCCTGCGAACACCGCTTCATTTTCATCTGCCAGCAAAGCCATGACCAAAAATACGGGCTGGGCGAAAACCTGCGCAAGTGGGCGCCGGGCAGCGTGGTGGTAACGATCGACGGCATGACCGAGGGCGCCGCCTGCACCGTGCTGGCGGCCCAGGAATACATCGACAACGGCAATCACCTGATGATCGCCAACAGCGACCAGTTTGTCGACTACGATATCAACGACTACCTGAACAAGATGAGCGCCGAGCAGCTGGATGGCCTGATCATGACCATGACGGCGGATGACCCGAAGTGGTCCTTCATCGCTACCGACGCCGGCGGCGCCATTACGCGCGTGGTGGAAAAGGAAGTGATCTCGAATGAGGCCACGGTGGGCATCTACAACTTCGCCCGCGGCGCGGACTTCGTAGCCGGCGCAAAAGAGATGATCGCCATGAACGAGCGGGTGAACAACGAGTTCTATGTGGCACCGGTGTATAACCGCCTGATCGCCCGCGGCCAGAAGTTCGGCTATGTGAACGTGGGCAGCGAGCAGCATGGCATGTATGGCCTGGGCATTCCGGCCGACCTCGACTTCTTCCTCGCGCATCCGGTATCGCGCTCGCTGGACTGGAGCGCCGCATGAAGGTGCTGAGCCACCGCGGCTTCTGGCTGAACCCGGGCGAGAAGAATACGGTTGAAGCCTTCGAACGCTCCTTCAAGATGGGCTTCGGCACCGAGACCGATGTGCGGGACCTGAACGGCGAGCTGGTTATTTCGCACGACCCCGCGCGCAACGGCGCCATGCCGCTGCAGCAGTTCCTCGGCATCTTTGGCGATTGCGGCCTGCCGCTGGCAATGAACATCAAGGCCGATGGCCTGGCCGAGCCGCTGAAGAAAGCGATGCAGGCAGCGGGCGTCACGAACTGGTTCGTGTTCGATATGTCGGTGCCGGATATGCGCCATCATCTGGCGGCAGGCAATGCCGTGTATGCGCGCCTGAGCGAGGTGGAACAGAGCATCCCCTGGGAGCCGCAAATCCAGGGCATCTGGCTGGATGGATTCAGCGGCGAATGGTATGACGCGGCCACCATCCGCGCCCAGCTCGACCGATCGCGCCCGGTGTGCGTGGTGTCGCCCGAGCTGCACGGCAGGCCGCACCAGGCCCTGTGGACCATGCTGGCGGAGCTCAAACACTACCCGCACCTGTCGCTGTGCACGGACCTGCCAACGGATGCACAAACCTTCTTTGGAACCCAGCAATGATTAAAGCAGTTATCTTCGATATGGACGGCGTGCTGATCGAGGCGAAGGACTGGCATTACGATGCCCTCAACCGCGCCTTGCAGCTGTTCGGCTTTGAAATCAACCGCTACCAGCATCTCACCACCTACGACGGCCTGCCCACGTCGAAGAAGCTGGAGATGCTGTCGATGGAATCCTCGCTGCCGCGCGAGCTGCACAAATTCATCAATGAGATGAAGCAGGAATACACGATGGAGATCGTGCATGCCAAGTGCCGCCCCAGCTTCGTGCACGAGTTTGCGCTGTCGCGCCTGAAGGGCATGGACTACAAGCTGGCCGTGGCCTCGAATTCCATCCGCAAGACGGTGGAGGTCATGATGGAGAAAGCCAGGCTGTCGCCCTACCTGGACCTGATGCTGTCCAATGAAGACGTTAGCCAGGCCAAGCCGCATCCGGAAATCTACACCAAGGCCATCAACCATTTCGGGCTTGATCCGAAGGAGTGCCTGATCGTAGAGGACAACGACAACGGCATCCGCGCCGCCACTGCGGCAGGCGCGCATGTGCTGCCGGTGACGGAGGTCAGCGACGTGAATATCGAGAACATCCTGGCGCGGATTAACGCCATCAATGCAGGAGAAGTAAAGTGAATGTACTGATTCTTGCAGCCGGCAAGCCGAATCCGGAACTGGCCGATTCCTATCCGCTCTGCCTTACCGAAATTGAAGGCAGCCCGCTGATCGAGCGCATCCTGGTGGCCTGTGCCCGCCTGAACCCGTCGAAGATCATTGTTGCCATCCGCCGCGAAGACGCGCGCCGCCACCATCTGGACAATGTGGTGAAGCTGCTGTGCGCCAATGCGGAGGTGGTCACAGTCTCCGACAAGGTGCAGGGCGCCGCCTGCTCGGCGCTGCTGGCTGCACCGTACACGGACAATGACGAGCCGCTGCTGATCCTGAACGGCGATTCGCTGCTGGCCGTGGATTTTGCCACCGTCATCAACGACTTCATGGCGCGCCAGCTGGATGCGGGCACCATCGCCTTCCCCTCGGTGCACCCGCGCTATTCCTACGTGCGGCTGGATGCGAACGGGCTGGTGGTGGAAGCGGCGGAAAAGAATCCCATCAGCCGCGAGGCAACGGCCGGCTTTTACTGGTACCGCCATGGCAAGGACTTCGTCGCCGCCGCGAAAAGCATGATCCGCAAGGACGCCAATGTGGGCGGCTTCTACTTCATCTGCCCGGCCTTCAATGAGCTGGTGCTGAAACACCAGCGCATCGGCGTCTACCGCATCGAAGGCAAGCAGTATCACCAGTTGAAGACCGAGAAGCAGGTCAACCTCTACTACGCACAGATGGACCAGGAGCGCGCCTGATGGAAAACTTTCGACTGGATGACATGATCAAGGGCTGGTTCGTCGGCGGCTTCGCACCGACGGCGCTCAGCACGGAAGCCTGCGAGGTGGCCATCAAGCACTATAAG
Source organism: Pseudoduganella rhizocola (assembly GCF_045984285.3). NCBI lineage: Bacteria > Pseudomonadati > Pseudomonadota > Betaproteobacteria > Burkholderiales > Oxalobacteraceae > Pseudoduganella > Pseudoduganella rhizocola. The sequence goes on along the minus strand of NZ_JBJQIK030000001.1, from coordinate 614,450 downwards.
GCGGGCGATCATGAGTCGGCGCATTACCACAAGGTTGCCACCGAGATCACGGCCATCGTGTCGGGCGAGGTGCGCATGTGCGGCCGCACCTGGGGGCCCGGAGATATCGTGGTGCTGAAGCCGGGCGAAATCACCGACTTCGTCGCCATCAGCGATGCCGTCAATGTGGTGGTGAAGCTGCCCGGCGCGCTGAACGACAAGTACGTGGTGGATTGATACCGTCATTGCCGCGCAGGTGGTAATTCGGGAGTGTGCCGGCGCGCTCCCGGGTCCCCACCTTCGTGGGGACGACAAGCAGGTCAGCGTAGCGCCGGCTTGGCCGCGTCGGCGGCGGCCTTGATGGCGCCGGCGCCCACCGAGGCGCCGAATTTCTTCAGCACGCGCTCGGGCAGGCCTTCGTGCTGGGTGTAGTCGATCACGTCTTCCGCTTTCACCACGTCGCGCGCCACCGTGTCCACGGTGCCGAAATCGTCCGCCAGGCCCATGTCCACGGCGCGGGCGCCGGTCCAGAACAGGCCGGAGAAGGTCTCCGGTGTTTCCTTCAGGCGCTTGCCGCGCCCGCTGCGCACCACCTCAATGAACTGCTGGTGAATTTCGTTCAGCATGGCCTGGGCGTGGCGCTTGTGCGCTTCGGTCTCCGGGCTGAACGGATCCATGAAGCCCTTGTCGGCGCCGGCCGTCAGCAGGCGGCGCTCCACGCCCAGCTTTTCCATGGTGCCGGTAAAGCCGAAGCCTTCCATCAGCACGCCGATCGAGCCCACCACGCTGGCCTTGTTCACATAAATGCGGTCGGCCGCGGCGGCAATATAGTAGCCGCCGGAAGCGCAGATCTCGTCCACCACCACATACAGCGGCTTGTCCGGATAGCCTTTGCGCAGGCGGCGGATTTCGTCCACGATCATGCCCGCCTGCACCGGGCTGCCGCCGGGGCTGTTAATGTGCAGCACCACGGCCGCCGAGCCGCCATCCGAGAAGGCTTTGTTCAGCGCGGGAATCACCACGCCTGCCGAGCCGCTGCCTTCGCTGTCGATATTGCCGTCGATCTCGATCAGCGCCGTATGGCGACCCACTTCGCCTTCCCCGCTCACAATGCTGAAGTTGAAGTAGTTCGCAACAGCCAGGAAAATCACCACCAGCAGGAAGACTTTGAAGAAGATGCTCCAGCGGCGGTTGGCGCGCTGTTCTTTCAGGGTGGCGAAGACCAGCTTTTCCAGCACCTCGCGCTCCCAGTTGATGGGAGGGTTGGCTGCTGGCTGCGGCGCAGGCGCCGGCGGAATGGTGTGGTTCTCTTCGCTCATGGTTGCTTCTCAGGTAAGCGCTTCAGGCGCGCGCCGGGCGTACATACTCGTCCGGGATCCAGTAAATATTATCGTCGTGCTCGCTGACCGCGATCTGGCGCAGTTTTCCGCCTCGGCAGGGGCCGCCCACGCACTGGCCGCTTTCCGGCGTGTAGATGGCGCCGTGGGTAGCGCACATGATATACAGGCCGCTGGATTCAAAGAACTCGCCCTGGTTCCAGTCCAGTTCCACGGGAATGTGGGCGCAGCGGTTCAGGTAGCCGAAGGCCTTGCCGCCGTAGCGCACCACGAAGCCGGTGGCATCGTCGCCGCCCGCCGTCACGGGAAAGCGCACGCCCTTGCCGCCTTCCGGCACGTCGGCCGCCGCGCAAATGAGGATCTGCTCGCTCATCAGGCGTTCTCGTTCAGCCACTGGTGCAGTTCGGGCACCGTTTTCGCCGAGAACACCGGCCGGCAGGCGGCCAGCTGGCTCACCGGATGCGCGCCATATTCGACGGCGATGCCAGAAGATCCCGCATTTTGCGCCATTAAGAGGTCGTGCGTGGTGTCGCCGATCATTACGGTGCGCTTCAGGTCCTGGCCCAGCTCGCGGGTCAGTTCCTGCAGCATGGCCGGGTGCGGCTTCGAAAAGGTTTCGTCGGCGCAGCGGGTAGCGTGGAAGGTGGACAGCAGTTTGGCCGCGTTCAGCGCACGGTTCAGGCCTACCCTGCTCTTGCCGGTGGCCACGGCCAGGAAATACCCCTGCTGGAACAGTTCGTCCAGCATTTCGGGCACGCCGTCGAACAGGGTCAGCTCGTGGTCCTTGCTCAGGTAGTGGTAGCGGTAGCGTTCCACCATGCGGCCGAGCATCCTGGCGTCCAGCCCGGGCATGGCAACCGCCATCGCCTCGTGCAGGCCGAGGCCGATCACGTGGGCGGCAGCTTCGCGGGTGGGAACGGGCAGGCCAAGGTCTTTGGCGGCGGCCTGGATCGACTTCACAATGGTGGCGGTGCTGTCCATCAGCGTGCCGTCCCAATCGAAGACGATCAGATCAAATTGCTTTCTTGGCATGTATTGTTTTTTACTTAATCCAGCGGTTGGCCCAAGCTTACCAAGAATTTTTCGCATTCGGGGGCGAGCGGTGCGTTCAGGGTCATCTTTTTGCCCGAATCGGGGTGCGTGAAGGTAATCTGGTGCGCGTGCAGGAACATGCGCTTCAGCGCGCCGCGCGTGGCGTCGGCTTTCTGCAGCGCCTTGTTGAGTGCGAAATCGCCGTATTTCTCGTCACCAGCGATGGGGAAGCCCGACGATGCCAGATGAACGCGGATCTGGTGGGTGCGGCCGGTTTTCAGCTCGGCTTCCAGCAAGGCGAAGTTTGCATATTTTTTGAGCAGCGTGAAAACGGTGTGCGCCTCCTGCCCGCCCTCCTGCACCACCACCCGGCGCTCGCCGTCCGCCGTCGTGTATTTGTGCAGCGGCAGCTTCACGTGCTGGCGCTTGTTCTTCCAGTCGCCCACGGCCAGCGCAAAGTAGCGCTTGTCGGTCACGCCGTCGCGCATCTGGTCGTGCATGTTGGTAAGCGCTGACCTCTTCTTGGCGATCAGCAGCAGGCCGCTGGTCTCGCGGTCCAGGCGGTGCACCAGCTCCAGGAATTTGGCTTCCGGCCGCGCAGCGCGCAGCTGTTCGATCACGCCGAAGGACACGCCGGAGCCGCCGTGCACGGCCACGCCCGCCGGTTTATTGATCACCAGCAGGTGGGTATCCTCGAAAACGATGGGGAATTCGGCCCCGGGCACGCTGTTTTCGGCCTTTTCCGCCACGCGGATCGGCGGAATGCGCACCAGGTCGCCCGCGTTCAGGCGGTACAACTGGTCGATGCGGCCCTTGTTCACGCGCACCTCGCCGGAGCGCAGGATGCGGTAAATGTGGCTTTTTGGTACACCTTTACACACGCGCAACAGGTAGTTATCGATACGCTGACCGGCCTCTTCTTCGCCGATCGTCACGAATTGCGCCTGCGGGAGGACCTTTGTTGAGGAAGTAGCAACAGGCTCTTTTACAACCGTTTGCCTTGTCTTCCGAGAAATTCCCTCTAAGTCCTTCATTTTGAATATATAATCGTCTCGCGGCGGTTTGGCTGCTGCACGTGTAAGAAAGAAAAGTACAATTTTACACAGGGGCGTACCCACTGGCCTCGCCATTTTGCAAATTCAGTGGAAATAAATGTATGCGCACATTCGGGCGCGGGCCAGGGTGGCAACCACTGTTGTCATCGGGTCAAGCGCCGGAATGCCGGAATTAGATTGGCTGGATAGTAAGGATAAGTCCGGTGAGCAAGCACTACAGTCGTTGCTCGCCGGTTGATGGAACTGATAACGCTTGCCGTTTTCGCCAGGCACCATACAAGATGCCCTGGCTCGACGCTTTGCGCACGCCTGCATTCTCCGCCCCGACCAGGTCGGGACGTTCGGATGAGTTGCGGGCAGTGCGAAACTCGGCAGGACGATCGGCTCCATGCGCCCTTTGCCGTAGCTGTGCCCGTGGCACGCTGCTGCATGACGAGGCATTTCCCCGCAGCCTCCTTAATTCTCGCGTGTATCCCTAAGGAAAAGCCCTCTCAAAAAGGGCATTACCAGGCCTATGGGCCCGCGGAGTTAAATAAAAATGAAACGCATGTTGTTCAATGCGACGCAGCAGGAAGAATTGCGCGTCGCCATTGTCGATGGTCAGAAACTGATCGATATCGACATCGAAACCGCCGGACGCGAGCAGCGCAAGTCCAATATCTACAAAGGCGTCATCACCCGTATCGAGCCCTCGCTGGAAGCCTGCTTCGTCAGCTACGGCGAAGACCGCCACGGTTTCCTGCCGTTCAAGGAAGTGGCGCGCAGCTATTTCCGTGAAGGCGTGGACGTGCGCAATGCCTCCGTCAAGGAAGCGCTGCGCGAAGGCCAGGAAATCATGGTGCAGGTGGAAAAAGAGGAGCGCGGCAACAAAGGCGCGGCCCTCACCTCCTTCATCTCGCTGGCCGGCCGCTACCTGGTGCTGATGCCGAACAATCCACGTGGCGGCGGTGTGTCGCGCCGGGTGGAAGGCGAAGAGCGCCAGGAACTGCGCGAAACCATGGACAAGCTGGACCTGCCGCAAGGCATGTCCGTGATTGCCCGCACGGCAGGCATCGGCCGCACGGTCGAAGAGCTGCAGTGGGACCTGAACTACCTGATGCAACTGTGGCGCGCCATCGAAGGCGCCTCCAAATCGGCGCCGGGCGCCTTCCTGATTTACCAGGAATCCTCGCTGGTGATCCGCGCCATTCGCGATTACTACCAGCCGGATATCGGCGAAATCCTGATCGATACCGACGATATCTACGAGCAAGCTCATCAGTTCATGAGCCATGTGATGCCGGACATGGTGCACCGCGTGAAGCGCTACAGCGACGACGTGCCGCTGTTCTCCCGCTTCCAGATCGAGCACCAGATCGAAACCGCGTATTCGCGCACCGTGCCGCTGCCAAGCGGCGGCGCCATCGTCATCGACCACACCGAAGCGCTGGTGTCGGTGGACGTGAACTCGGCCCGCGCCACCCGCGGTTCCGACATTGAAACCACCGCGTTCCACACCAACTGCGAGGCGGCGGAAGAAGTGGCCCGCCAGCTGCGCCTGCGCGACCTGGGCGGCCTGATCGTCATCGACTTCATCGATATGGAAGTCGCCAAGAACCAGCGTGAAGTGGAACAGCGCCTGAAAGACGCCCTGCACCACGACCGCGCCCGCGTTCAGATGGGCAAGATTTCCCGCTTCGGCCTGATGGAACTGTCGCGCCAGCGCCTGCGTCCTTCGCTGTCCGAAGGCTCGCACGTGACCTGCCCGCGCTGCTCCGGCACCGGCCATATCCGCGATACCGAATCCTCCGCCCTGCAGGTGCTGCGCATCATCCAGGAAGAAGCGATGAAGGAAAACTCGGCCGCGATCCACGTGCAGGTGCCGGTGGACGTCGCCGCCTTCCTGCTGAACGAGAAGCGCGGCGAAGTGCTGAAGATCGAGAGCCGCCACCGCATTACCGTGATCCTGATCCCGAACAAGCATCTGGACACCCCGCACTACAAGCTGGAACGCATCAAGCACGACGACCCGCGCCTGGAAGACCACGCCGCGTCCTACACCATGGCCGAGCAGGCGGAGACCGACATGGCCTTCAGCAAGCGCCAGAAGGAAGACGCCAAGCCGCGCCAGGAAGCCGTCGTCAAGACCATCACCCCGGCCCAGCCGGCGCCGATGGTGGACCGCACCGCTGCCCCGGCCGCTCCGGCCAAGGCCGCGCCAGTGGCCGCCGCGCCAGCCGAAAAAGGCTTCTTCGCCAAGCTGATCTCCTTCTTCACCGGCCAAAACGAAGAGCCGGCCAAGCCGACCGCACCGGCCATCGTGACCAAGGCGCCAGCCGGCGACCGCGGCGAGCGCAATGCACGCGGCCCGCGCGGCCGTAACCGCGGCAAAGGCCGTGGCGAGCGCGAAGACCGCGAACCGGGCGCACGCGCCGGCGCCGAGGAGGCAAGCGCCAAGCCGGCCGCCGAGGCACGCCAGCCGCGTCCACCACGTCCGCCGCGCGAACCACGCGAGCCGCGCGAACAGCGCGAAGGCGCCGAAGGCCAGGTGGAGGCGAAAGCCCCACGCGGCGAACGCGCTGAAAAAGGCGAGCGTGCAGAGCGCGCCCCACGCCAGCCGCGTGAACCGCGCGAACCACGTGCCGACAAGGCCACCGGCCTGCCGGCGGAAGCCAAGCAGGAAGAACTGGCACTGGCAGCAGCGGGCGTCGGTCCGGTTGGCACCGGCACCGGTGAGAACGTTGGCGCCGTGAAGTCTGCAGGCAATGTGGGTCCTGAAGGCGAAGAAAACGAAGGCGCGGAAGGTGGCGACGAGCCACGCCGCCGCCGCCGCCGCGGTGGCCGCAACCGCAACCGCCGCGAGCGCGAAGGCGCTGAGGGTGTTGAGGGCATGGAAGGCGCGGAAGGCGCCGACGTGCCGGCTGCGGGCGAGTCCGTGGAAGAGAAACTGGCTGCGCGCCCTGTCGAAGCAGCGCCGGTGGTGGAAGCGCCGGTAGCGGCTGAGCAGGCTCCTGCCGCTCCAGCAGCCGAAGCAGCGCCTGCCGCCGCAACTGCGGCGGCTGAGAAAGCTCCTGCGCTGGCGCCGGTTGCCGAGCAAGCACCTGCCGCTGCGCCGGTTGCTGAACAGGCAGCTGCAGTTGCCCCGGTTGCCGAGCAAGCGCCAGTGGCCGCTCCCGTTGCCGAAGAGCCAGCTGTGGCTGCCCCTGTTGCCGAGCAAGCAGCTGCCGCTGCACCGGCTGCTGAGCAAGCACCTGCGGTTGCCTCGACTGCTGAGCAGCCACCTGTTGCCGCAGCAGCGCCTGTGGCGGAGGCCCCGGCTGTCGAGCAAGCCCCAGTGGCCGCTCCGGCTGTCGAGGAAGCCACCGCACCGCTTGCTGCCGCACCAGCTGCTGAACAAGCCCCTCTGTTCCCTGAACCAGTTGTAGCGGCTCCTGCTGCAGAACCGGTCGTTGTGGCCCATGGCGAAATCGTTGCGCCCGCACCGGCCTCTGCCGCGCCAGCACCAGCGCCAGCGCCAGCACCAGCGGACATCAACAAGGTCCTGGAAGCCGCAGGCCTGACGATGGCTGCCACCGACCCGGCCAAGCTGCGTGCCGCACAGGAAGCAGCCGCGCAGATCGCGCCCGTGGAGCGCAAGCCCCGCGAACGCAAGCCTGCGCCACCGGTCTCGAACGAGCCGCTGATCCAGGTCGACACCCGCCGCTAAGCGGATGGCGCTGACCAACAGCACAAAAGGGAAGCCTCGGGCTTCCCTTTTTTATTATTCGCACCATGACCCTTCGCACCGCCTTCCTCTACTGGCTTAAACTCGGCTTCATCAGTTTCGGCGGCCCGGCCGGGCAGATCGCCATGATGCACCGCGAACTGGTGGAGCGCCGCCGCTGGATCTCCGAACACCGCTTCCTGCACGCCCTGAACTATTGCATGCTGCTGCCCGGCCCCGAAGCTACGCAGCTCGCCATCTACATCGGCTGGCTGCTGCACCGCGTGCGCGGCGGAGTGATTGCGGGCCTGCTGTTCCTGCTGCCTTCCCTGCTGCTGATCACGGCACTGGCCTGGGTCTACCTCGCCTACGGCCACGTTCCCGCCATTGCCGCCGTCCTCTACGGCTTCAAGCCGGCGGTGGTGGCCATCGTCATCGCCGCCGCATGGCGCATCGGCAAGCGCACGCTGCGCAACGGCGTGCTGGCCGGCATGGCGGCGCTGTCATTCACTGCCATCGCCCTGAAAGCGCCCTTCCCTGCGGTGGTCGCGGCGGCGGCGCTGGCAGGGTGGCTGGGCGCCCGCCGCTGGCCCGAGTACTTCCGCCCCGGCGGTGCAGCAGCCCAAGGCAACGCACACTATGGCCCGGCCCTGATCGACGACGACACGCCCACCCCGCCGCACGCCCGCTTCAGCCCTCGCAAGCTCGTGCTCACCACGGCAACAGGCATCGTCCTGATGGGCGGCGCCTGGCTGCTGCTGGCCACACTCACGGGCATCCGCAACCCGCTGGCGCAAATGGGCTGGCTCTTCACCAAGGCCGCCATGCTGACCTTCGGCGGCGCCTACGCCGTGCTCCCCTACGTCTACCAGGGCGCGGTGGACAGCTTCCACTGGCTCACGCCCGGGCAAATGATCGACGGCCTCGCACTGGGCGAAACCACGCCCGGCCCGCTGATCATGGTGGTGGCCTTCGTCGGCTTCGTCGGCGGCTGGACGCACGAGGTGCTGGGCCTCAGCCCCGCAGTGGGCGGCATGGCAGGCGCCTTCGTCGCCGCCTGGTTCACCTTCGTGCCCTCCTTTATCTTCATCCTGGCAGGCGGGCCCCTGGTCGAGGCCACGCGCGGCAATATCCGCATGACGGCGCCGCTCACGGCCATTTCGGCCGCCGTGGTGGGCGTGATCGCCAGCCTGGCCCTGTTCTTCGGCCTGCACGTGTTCCGCACTGGCGCAGGCTGGGACTGGATCGCCGTCGCCATGTCGGCGGCAGGCTGCGTGGCCCTCATGCGTTATCAGACCGGCACCATCACCTTGCTGGCTGCCAGCGCATTGGTGGGCCTCGCGCTAAAGTGATATCGTATCGAAATGACCGAACGAATCATCCTGCTCAAGCAGGAACGAGACAGGAAACCGTCCATCCCTGCTGCGCCCGAGGCGCCGAACGGATTGTTATCCGATGCCCTCGCTCGTCCCCTGCACGACCTGCGCATCTCCATCACCGACCGCTGCAACTTCCGCTGCGTCTACTGCATGCCGAAGGAAGTGTTCGACAAGGACTACCAGTACCTGCCGCATTCCTCGCTGCTTACCTTCGAAGAGATCACCCGCATTGCGCGCAGCTTCGTTGAACACGGCGTGGAGAAGATCCGCCTCACCGGCGGCGAACCGCTGCTGCGCAAGAACATCGAGAAACTGATCGAGATGCTGGCCGGCCTGCGCACGGTGCACGGCAAGCCGCTCGACCTGACCCTCACCACCAACGGCTCCCTGCTCGCACGCAAGGCCCGGTCGCTGAAGGACGCGGGCCTGCAGCGCGTGACCGTGTCGCTCGATTCGCTGGACGACGCCACCTTCAAGCGCATGAACGACGTGGACTTCGCCGTGGCCGACGTGCTGCACGGGATCGACGCGGCGCACAGCGTGGGTCTCGGCCCCATCAAGGTCAACATGGTGGTGAAAGGCGGCATGAACGACCAGGAAATCGTGCCGATGGCACGCCACTTCAAGGGCTCGCCCTATATCCTGCGCTTCATCGAATTCATGGATGTCGGCGCATCGAATGGCTGGAACATGAAGGACGTGATTCCGTCCGCCGAAGTGGTGCGCCGCATCGGCGCCGAAATGCCGCTGGTGCAGGCCGATCCGAATTACACGGGCGAGACCGCCGAACGCTGGCGCTATGTGGACGGCGGCGGCGAGATCGGCGTGATCTCCAGCGTGACGCAAGCCTTCTGCAGCGACTGCTCGCGCGCCCGCCTCTCCACCGAAGGCAAGCTATATACCTGCCTGTTCGCCACGCAAGGGCACGACCTGCGCGCCCTGCTGCGCGACGGCCACAGCGACGCCGAACTGTCCGGCGCCATCGCCCAGATCTGGCGCGGGCGCAGTGACCGCTATTCCGAACTTCGCACCATCAACACCGACGGCCTTGCGCATGGCAGCGAGCGCAAAGTCGAGATGTCCTATATTGGGGGATAGATTGACGCTCAAGCAGAAAGTCAGCGCACTGATACTGGCCGGTGGACGCGGCACCCGCATGGGCCGTGTGGACAAGGGCCTGCAGCCCTTCCGCGGCGGCACGCTCGCCTCGCACGTACTGCAGAAACTGACGCCGCAGGTGGCGCAGGTGGCCATCAACGCCAACCGCAATCTTCCGCAATACGAAGCGCTAGGCGTGCCGGTGCTGCCGGATGAGCTCAAGGGCTTCGAAGGCCCGCTGGCAGGCCTGCAGACGGGCCTCAATCACTGCAAGACGGAGCTGCTGGTGACGGCGCCATGCGATTCACCCTTCCTGCCGGCGGACCTGGTGCAGCGCCTGTATGAAGCGATGGAAGCGCAGGATGCCGACCTGGCCGTAGCCGCCACCATGGAAGCGGACGAATCGGGCGCCGCGCACAAGCAGCAGCATCCCGTGTTCGCGCTGATGAAGGTCTCCGCCAAACCGCACCTGGATGCCTACCTGGCCACCGGCGCGCGGCGCATGGACGGCTGGTACAAGGCCATCAAGGTAGCCGAAGTGATGTTCAGCGATGCTGCGGCCTTCCGCAACATCAATACCCTGACCGAACTGCAGCAGGAAGAAGCGGCGGCCGGCAAGGCCACGCTGAAGGATGTGGTGAGCTGCCTGTCGGATTACGATCCGAATGCGGTGCCGGTGAAGCAGGCACAGGGCATCATCCGCGAGTTCATCCAGCCGGTGCAGACGGTGGAAAAGGTCGCGCTGCGCGCGGCGCTGGACCGCGTGCTGGCAGAGGACATCATCTCCCCCATCAACGTTCCGGCCCACGACAACTCCGCGATGGACGGCTTTGCCTTCGCCGGCGCGCTGCTGAACGCGGATACGCCGACGCAGTTCGAGATCATCGGCACGGTCTACGCGGGACGCCCGTCGGACCTGGTTCCGGCCGCAGGCCAGTGCGTGCGCATCATGACGGGCGGCGTGATGCCCGCGGGCTGCGACACCGTGCTGCCGCAGGAGCACGCGCTGGACATCACAGGCAGCACGGTCACGGTCAAACCCGGCAGCATCCGCACCGGCGACAACCGGCGCTTCAAGGGCGAAGACCTGAAGGCTGGCAGCCCCGCGCTGCGCAAGGGCGTCATCATCCGCCCGGCCCACCTCGGCCTGGTCGCGTCGCTGGGCATTGTCGAAGTGCCGGTGCAGCGCAGGCTGCGGGTGGCCTTCTTCTCCACCGGGGACGAACTGCGCTCCATCGGCCAGGGGCTCGATGAAGGCTGCGTCTACGACAGCAACCGCTACACGCTGTACGGCATGCTCACACGCCTGGGCTGCGACATCATCGACATGGGCATTGTGAAGGACGATCCCGCTTCGCTGGAAGCAGCACTGCGCAGCGCCTGCGAAAGCGCGGACGCCATCATCACCTCCGGCGGGGTATCGGTGGGCGCGGCGGATTACACCAAACAGATCATGGCCACGCTGGGCGACGTCACCTTCTGGACCATCGGCATGCGCCCCGGCCGCCCCATGGCCTTCGGCAAAATCAGCTCGAACGGGCGCAGCGCCTTCCTGTTCGGGCTGCCGGGCAATCCGGTGGCGGTGATGGTCACTTTCTACTTCTTCGCTCGGCATGCGCTGCTGCGCATGATGGGGGCCGAGGCGGTGGAAGACCAGCTGCTGCGCGTGCGCTCGCAAAGCGCCATCCGCAAGAAGCCGGGCCGCACGGAATACCAGCGCGGCATCCTGTCGGTGGGCGCGGACGGCCAGCGCGAAGTGCGCATCACGGGCTCGCAAGGCTCCGGCATCCTGCGCTCGATGGCCGAGGCCAACTGCATGGTCATCCTGCACGACGAGCAGGCCGGAGTATCGCCCGGGGACATGGTCGATATCCTTCTCTTCGACGGCCTTGTATAAATTGGGGACGGACCCTCTTTATTATTCAGCGTAGGGCGATCGGCGCCAAATAATAAAGAGGGTCCGTCCCCAATTATTCATGGTCATCCCGGACTACGAGCAGGCCGGCGTATCGCCCGGCGACATGGTCGACATCCTCCGCTTCGACGGCTTAGTCTAATTGGGGACGGACCCTCTTTATTATTGGGCGTAGGGCGATCAGCGCCAAATAATAAAGAGGGTCCGTCCCCAATTATTCTTCGGGATCGGGCTCCTGGCCCAGCAGCAGCTGGGCGGCTTCGGCGGGCAGGGCTTCCACCGACTTGAGCTTGCGCGCCATCTGGCGGCTGCGCACTTCGGCGTTCTCGATATTGCGCGCGGCGCGTTCCAGCGTGGTGCGCGTCGCCGCCAGCACGTCGCCGAATTTCGCGAACTCGGTTTTCACCGCGCCCAGCACTTCCCATACTTCGGAAGAGCGCTTTTCCAGCGCCAGCGTGCGGAAACCCATCTGCAGGCTGTTGAGCAGCGCGGACAGCGTCGATGGCCCGGCGATGCTGATGCGGCAGAGGCGCTGCAGCTCGTCCGCCAGGCCGGGACGGCGCATCACTTCGGCATACAGCCCTTCGGTCGGCAGGAACATGATGGCGAAGTCGGTGGTCTGCGGCGGCGCCAGGTATTTTTCGGCGATGGTCTTCGCTTCCAGCCGCACCGCGCGTTCCAGCTCGCGGCCGGCCTGGGCCAGGCCTTCGGCGTCGGCCAGTTCCGCCGCCTCCAGCAGGCGCTCGTACTGCTCTTTCGGGAACTTGGCGTCGATCGGCATCCATACCGGCGCGCCGCCTTCCTTCTGGCCCGGCAGCTTCAGTGCGAACTCCACGCGCGCATTGGATCCGGCCACCGTTTCCACGTTTTTTGCATACTGCTCCGGCGTGAGCACCTGCTCCAGCAGCATTTCGAGCTGCACTTCGCCCCAGGTGCCGCGCGTTTTCACATTGGTCAGCACGCGCTTCAGGTCGCCCACGCCCAGCGCCAGCTGCTGCATTTCGCCCAGGCCCTGGTGCACGCGCTCCAGCCTTTCGGAGACCTGTTTGAAGGATTCGCTGAGACGCGTTTCCAGCGTGGCGTGCAGTTTTTCGTCCACCGTCTTGCGCATCTCTTCCAGCCGCGCGCCGTTATCGGCCTGCAGTTCGCGGATGCGCCCTTCCAGCGTGGCGCGCACTTCGGCCATGCGCCGCGCATTCGATTCGGTGAGCCCTTCGATCTGGCGCCGCATGCTGTCCAGCTGCTGCAGCGTGGCCGCATGCGCCTGCGACAGGGTGTGCCCCATCTCCTGGCGCTGCGCCTGCGCCGTGGCCTGCAGCTGCATGCGCACTTCACGCTCCACGCGTTCGAGGCGCTCGGCCATGCCGCCATCGCCCGCCGCACGGCTGCGCAGCAGCTGGACTACCTGCAGCACCAGCACGAGCGCCACCAGGCCAATCAGGATGATCAGTTCCATCGTCAGTCGGCCTTGTTGCGCATCCAGTCGGCGGTCTGGAAGAAGGACTGCATGAGGCGCAGCCGCAGCTCTTCTTCGATGCCAACGTCTTCCATGGCCCAGGCCATGGCGCGCAGCCACTGGTCGCGTTCGCTGGTGCCCACGCCGAAAGGCATGTGGCGCATGCGCAGGCGCGGATGGCCGAACTGTTCCTGGTACAGGTCCGGCCCGCCCATCCAGCCGCTGAGGAACCAGAACAGCTTGTCGCGCGAGCCGTCGGTCGAGGGCGGATGCAGGGCGCGGATGCCCGCGAACTCCGGTTCGAGTTCCATCAGGTCGTAAAAACGGTCCACCATCGCGCGCACGACAGTTTCGCCGCCGATCACATCGTAGAGAGTGCGAGATTCAGTCATAGACGCCATCATAACGCAGCGCGAGCACTGGTATTGATCAAGATCAAACTTCGTGACGATTCCGCGCAAGACGGACGGGTTTGCTTGCACCATAGGCATTCCCACAGCCCACCGCTACTGCCATGCGTTTCGCGCCCGATCCCGCCTGGAGCCACCGTTCCCGCCGCCTGTTCGCCACCCTCGCGCCGGGCCGCCATGAGGCCAATCCCGGCGCCCTGCGCGTGATCCTGCTGGCCTGGTTCGGCGCGGCCGGTTTTCCGCTGTATTACTGGATATTCTCCGAGCTGTTCCCGCAGCCTTACGAAGACTTCGCTGCCCGCGCCGTGGGCACCGCCATCGGGCTGCTCGGCTTTGCCGCCGTGCACGCGGACCGGTTCTGGCGCAAGCTGTACGTTGCGCTCGCGGCCATGTACTACCTGCCCTTCTTCTGCACCTATATGTTCGTGATGAACGGCGGCTCCCACATCTGGGCGCAGTGCCTGATGGTGGCGCTGATCGCGCTGTTCCAGTTCGAGTACCGCATTGCCTTGCCGGCCTGGCTGGCCGGCACCTGCTGCGCCGTGCTGTGCGTGATCGCCCGGCAGCGCGGCGCCATGCTGCTGTCCTACCCGGTGCTGGAGCAGCTGCCGGTGCACGCCTTCCTGCTTGCCACGCTCAGCGCGCTGCGCATGGGCCGCAATGCCCTGGAGCGCCAGAAACTGAGCGGCCTGCGCGAGGGCCTGGGCACGGTGGCGCACGAGATGCGCACGCCGCTGGCCAGCGTGGAAGCCAATGTGCGCGGCCTCACCCGCCTGCTGCGCGATGCGGATGACGGCTGCACGCCGCAGCGCGACCAGATCAGGCTGGCGATGACGCGCATCCAGTATGAGGTGCGCTGCATGAACCACCTGATCGATATGTTCCTGGTGAACGCCAGCACGCCGCCCACGCGCCTGGCCCCGATCGAAACCGTGTCCATGGCCAATGCCGTACATGCCGCCATGCGGCGCTATCCCTTCCGCGACCCGGTGCACGCGGCAAAGGTGAGCGTGGAAGTGCGCCGCAATTTCCGCTTTCCCGGCCAGGAGGAACTGGCCGTGGTGGTGCTGCTGAACCTGCTGCGCAATGCCATGAAGGCGATACAGCGCGCAGGCAAGGGCCGCGTGCGCATCGTGGTCGATGGCGGCCACGCCATCCCGCGCCTGCTCTTTATCGATACCGCCTGCGGCATATCGCCGCGCCGCATGCCGCTGATCTTCCGCCGCTTCTACGCCCACCCTCCGCAAAACGGCAACGGCATCGGCCTCGCGCTGTGCCACCAGATCATGCATGCCTGGCATGCGAATATACGTTGTGTTTCGCGCGAAAGCGCCTATGCTATCTTCGTGCTGGAATTTCCCCGTTCAGGTGCCCAATGAAACTGCCAGTTCTGAGCCATCCAACGACCACGGTGCTGGTCGACGACAGCGACTCCTTCCTGCAAAGCGTGGTATTCCAGCTCGATCCCGGCCTGGCCAGCAAGACCTTTCACGACACGACGGAAGCCCTCAACTGGTTCCGCGCCAGCGCCCGGCGCAGCGAACTGCCGCTGGAAGTGAACCTGGACGTCCTGAACCCGACTTCGGACCAGCGCAATGTGGCAGTCGATGTGCGGCGCATCTTCCATGTGAGCAGCCAGCGCCAGCGCTTTTCGATCCCCTCGGTGCTGGTGGTGGACTATTCCATGCCGCAGATGAACGGCGTGCAGTTCTGCGAAGCCCTGCACGGCATCCCTTGCAAGAAGATCCTGTTCACCGGCGCGGCGGATGAAAAGATAGCGGTCGATGCCTTCAACCGCGGCCTGATCGACCGCTATATCAGCAAAAGCGCGGAGGATGCGCTGGACCGGCTCGAACAGGAAATCGAGGCCATGCAGCGCGCCTTCTTTTTCAAGCATTCGGAAACCTTGTGCGAGCTGCTGTCGCTGCATGATTACGGCTTCCTGCGCTGCCCTGCCATGGCAGCCGTTATCCAGCAGGTGCGCAAGGAACACGGGCTGGTGGAGCACTACCTGTTCCACGGCCCCACCGGCGTGCTGTTCTTCGACAGCTACGGCCGCGCGAAGATGATGGTGATCGAAACCGCAAAGAGCATGTGCTCGCACTACGAGATGGCGCGCGACAACGACGCGCCTTCGTCGCTGCTGGAAGCGCTGCGCGAACGCCGCGTGGTGCCCTTCTTCAGCCAGCCGGGCGCGGACGGCATGTACTCCGCCGCCGTCGGCGACCAGTGGCACCGCTACTGCGCAGCGCCCCAGGTCTGCGAGGGACGCGAGACCTGGTACTGGGCGCTGTTCGACGTGCCGGACCACTATCTGGCATCGCCCGTCTATGCCTTCAAGGAGTTCCTTGAGGGCGAACGTCAGGCTTCGCGCAGGGTCTGAAGCGGCGGCTGCTTCAGCACATTGCGCAGTCCCAGCCAGCCGCCCGCAATTGCGCACAGCGCGCCCACGGCCAGGCCGGCGAACCATACGCCCGGATTGAAGGTCCATTCAAACTCGAAGCGGAAGGTGGCGAGCGCCCAGCCCATCGCTGCCGCGCCGGTCGCAGCCAGCAGGCCTGCCAGCGAACCAACCAGCAGGAACTCGATCAGCTGCGCCTGCGACAACTGGCGCCGGGTGGCGCCCAATGCGCGCAGCAGGCCAGCTTCCCGTGTGCGCTCGTCCTGCGATCCCATCAGCGCGGCATACAGCACCAGCAGGCCGGAGGCGAGCGTGAAGGCGAACAGGAATTCCACCGCCTGAATCACCTGGTCCAGCACCGCCTGGATCTGGCGCAGCACGGTGCCCACATCCACCACCGTGAGATTGGGGAAGGCGCGCGACAGCGCACTGCCCGTGCCGGCCGACTCCCTGGGCAGGTGGAATGAGGTAATCCAGGTCTGCGGCGTGTCTGCCATGGCCGCCGGATTGATGATGACGAAGAAGTTCACCCGCATCGATTCCCAGTCCAGCTTGCGCAGGCTGGTGATCTTCGCCTCCACCATGGAGCCTGCGATATCGAAGCGCATGGTGTCGCCCAGCTTCAGGCGCAGCGTTCGCGCCAGCCCTTCTTCCACCGAAGCTTCGGCCACGCCCGGTGCGTCGCGGTACCAGGCGCCCTGCACGATCTTGTTCTGCGCCGGCAGTTCGTCCATGGTGGACAGGTTGAATTCGCGCGACGCGAGGCCGCGTGCGCGGTCTTCGGTGTAGGTATCCGCCGTGACAGCGTTGCCGTTCACCGCCACCAGGCGGCCGCGTATCATCGGGTACAGCGGAACGTCTTTCACGCCGGCCTGCGCCAGGCGCTGCGCGATCGCGTCTTTCTGGTCCGGCTGGATATTGATCACGAAATGGTTCGGTGCGTCGGGCGGCGTGGCCTTGCGCCAGGCCGTCATCAGGTCGCCGCGCACCACCGTCAGCAGCAGCAGCGCCATCAGACCCAGCGCCAGCGACACCACCTGCACCACTGTGGCGCCGGGGCGGCGTTGCAGCGAAGTGACGGCAAAGCGCCAGCCCTGGTGATTCACCAGGCCACGCAGCGGCTTCAGCGAAGCAAGGCCCAGCCAGCCCACCAGCGCAAACAGGCCGAAGGCGCCGAGGAAGCCAAGCGCCGTGTACAGCGCCAGCTGGGGATCGCCCGCCTGCCACAGCAGCAGCACGGTGAACGCCCCCAAGCCGAGGCCATAGGTGGCCAGCGCGGCCGGTTGCGGCGCGCCCTGCTCGCGGCGGATAACGCGGTTATGCGGCACATTGCGCAGCTGCAGGATGGGCGGCAGCGCAAAGCCGGCCAGCAGCAGGATGCCGGTCGCGATGCCCTGCAGCGCAGGCATGATGGTTGGCGCAGGCAGCTCGACCGACACCAGCTTGCCCAGCATCTCCAGCAGCACAAAATGCGCGCCGAAGCCGACTGCCACGCCAATCAGGCTGCCCAGCAGGCCCAAGAGCAGGAACTCGGTCAGGTAGATGGCCGTTACCTGGTTCTGGGTGAGGCCCAGGCAGCGCAGCATGGCGCAGGCGTCCAGGTGGCGCATCATGAAGCGGCGCGCGGCCATCGCCACGGCCACAGCGGCCAGCATGGCGGAGAGCAGGCCCACCAGCGACAGGAAGCGGTCAGCGCGGTCCAGCGTGGCGCGCATTTCCGGGCGGCCGTCTTCCAGCGAGTCGATGCGCACACCCTTGATGTTGCCGGTTTTGATGGTGTCCTGCAGCCACTGGCCGAATTCGCGCACGGCTCCGGCGCGCGCGGCGTCCGGTGCCGCCAGCAGCAGGCGGTAGTTCACGCGCGAGCCGTCCTGGATCAGGTTCGTCGCTGGCAGGTCCGCCAGCGGCATCAGCACGCGCGGAGCGAAGTTCAGGAAGCCGGTGCCGCGGTCCGGTTCGGCGGCGATCAGCTGCGCCACGCGGAAGGACTTGTCGCCGAGCCGGATCTCGCTGCCGACCTGCACATTCAGGCCGCTCAGCAGGTTGTGGTCAAGCCAGACGGTGCCGGGTGCCGGGATGTCTTTCGCCGGCGTGCCTACGCTGTCGCCCGCCTGCGCGGCATCGGTGGTGATCTTGAGCGCGCCGCGCAGCGGGTAGCCGGGGCTCACGGCCTTCAGCGAAGCGAGCACGGATTGGGCGGCGTCGCCCTCTCCCGCTTGCGCCATGCTGGGGAAGATCACGGTCTCGGCGATCAGCAGGCCGCGTTTCTTCGCTTCGGCACGCCAGGCATCGCTGATCGGCTGGTCGGCGTTCACCACGAGGTCCGCGCCCAGCAGCTGGTGCGCGTCGCGGTTCAGGCCGGAACGCAGGCGGTCGATGAAGAAGCCGGCCGCGGACAGCGCCGCCACCGCCACCACCAGCGCCACCAGCAGGAAGCGCAACTGCCCCGCGCGCCAGTCGCGCGCGGTCATTCTCAGAGCTTGAAGGAACATATACTCTCCCGTCATCCCCGCGGAGGCGGGAACCCAGGGGCGCTACGGAGGCTCCTCTGGGCACCGCATCGGCGGACCGCCGCCTCCGCAGGTGCGACGTTATACGACGTTGAAGGCGGCGAAATAAGCATCTACTTCGTCAAGGTATTTTTGTTTGGCCGGCGCATCGAGGAAGGAGGCGGCGAAGCTGTTGCGCGCCAGCTGGTGCGCATGCTGCAAGCCGAGCGGCAGCGCTTCGAAAGCTGCGATGAAATTGTCGTTCATATAGCCGCCGAAATAGGCCGGGTCGTCCGAGTTCACGGTGGCGGCCAGTCCCGCATCCAGCAGCTGCAGCAGGTTATGGTCCTTCATCGTATCGAATACACGCAGCTTGATATTGGACAAAGGACAAACAGTCAGCGCCATCTGCTCCTGCGCCACACGCTTCGTCAGCGCCGGGTCCTCCAGCACCCGCACGCCGTGGTCGATGCGCTCCACATGCAGCACATCCAGCGCGCTCTCGATATAGGCGGGCGGTCCCTCCTCCCCGGCATGCGCCACCAGGTGCAGGCCGAGCTCGCGCGCCTTCGCAAATACGCGCGCAAACTTCTCGGGCGGATGGCCCACTTCGGAAGAGTCGAGTCCTACACCGATGAACTTGTCGCGGAAGGGCAAGGCCGCGTCCAGCGTGGCCAGCGCATCCTCTTCGCTCAGGTGGCGCAGGAAGCACAGGATCAGGCTGGCGCTGATCTCGCTGTCCGCGCAGGCGCGGTGAATGCCGTTGATCACGTCGGCCATCGGCACGCCGCGCACCGTATGCGTTTGCGGGTCGAAGAAGATTTCGGCATGGCGCACATGATCGGCTTTCGCGCGTGCCAGGTAGGCCGCCGTCATATCGTAGAAGTCCCGCTCCTTCAGCAGCACGCTGGCCCCCGCGTAGTAGATATCGAGGAATGACTGCAGGTCGGTAAACGCATAGGCCGCGCGCAGCGCCTCCACCGATGCATAGGAGAGCGCCACGCCATTGCGTTCGGCCAGCGCAAAAATCAGTTCCGGTTCCAGTGAACCTTCGATGTGGATATGCAGTTCGGCCTTGGGCATGTTCTGCACAATGTGGCGGAGCTGGGTGTTCATTCGGCTTCCTTCCGTCGCGGTCAATTCATGCATCTTAGCGCAAGAACGCAGCGACTTTCAGTGCGTGCGACTGCGCACGGTTTGCGCCGTGTTCAGCACGGCTTCTGCAAGCGTGCTACTGTGTGAAAAAAGTGGCAACACGTTGGGTGGATAATGCGAAATGTGTGGTTAAACGTGCGCGGGTTTTCCCTTTAGATTCATGGGTTTATGAAAAATTTTGCGCGTGTCGGATAATCTTTTGACTTCCAGCACCATTAGAGCAATAATCAATTTCATAGACGTAAGAAAGCGTTACGGCACACACAATCCGACGCCGGAATCCTCCCTCCGCGCGCCCACTATAAAGCCAGCTCCGAGGCATGGGCAATCCATGCCGCCGCATGCAAGCTGGCACACCAAAACAATAACAGACAAGGAGCAGCACCCAAGGATCAGGCCAGCAGCCGCGCGATGACTGCCGACCCAGTGAATGCAGATTTACCGAAAAGGACATGCACATGACCATTTTTGACAACTACTCATCACGGTACGAGCGCACGAAAGAAGAGGAGATGTCCCTCTCCGAATATCTGCAGCTTTGCAAGAAAGACCCGCTGACCTATGCCAGCGCGGCCGAACGCATGCTGGCAGCCATCGGCGAGCCGACCCTGGTGGATACCCGCACGGACACCCGTCTGTCGCGCATCTTCGCCAACAAGGTCATCAAGATTTACCCCGCCTTCCGCGAGTTCTACGGCATGGAGGAAGTGATCGAACAGGTCGTTTCCTATTTCCGCCACGCCGCGCAAGGCCTGGAAGAACGCAAGCAGATCCTTTACCTGCTGGGCCCCGTCGGCGGCGGCAAGTCGTCGATTGCAGAGAAGCTCAAGTCCCTGATGGAACAGGTGCCCTTCTATTGCCTCAAAGGCTCGCCGGTCAACGAATCCCCGCTGGGCCTGTTCAACGAACAGGAAGACGGCACCATCCTCGAAGAAGACTACGGCATTCCGCGCCGCTACCTGCGCAGCATCCCGAGCCCGTGGGCCGTGAAGCGCCTGCACGAATTCAATGGCGACATCAACCAGTTCCGCGTGGTCAAGCGCTACCCATCGGTGCTGCGCCAGGTGGCCGTATCGAAAACGGAACCGGGCGACGAGAACAACCAGGACATCTCCTCGCTGGTCGGCAAGGTCGATATCCGCAAGCTGGAAGACTATGCGCAGGACGATCCGGACGCCTACAGCTATTCCGGCGGCCTGTGCCTGGCCAACCAGGGCCTGATGGAGTTCGTGGAGATGTTCAAGGCGCCGATCAAGGTGCTGCATCCGCTGCTGACGGCCACGCAGGAGGGCAATTACAAGGGCACCGAGGGCTTCGGTGCAATTCCCTTCGATGGCGTGGTGCTGGCCCACTCCAACGAGTCCGAGTGGAAGAGCTTCCGCAACAACCGCAATAACGAGGCTTTCCTCGACCGTATCTACATCGTGAAGGTGCCGTACTGCCTGCGCGTGACCGACGAGATCAAGATCTACGACAAGCTGCTGCGCAATTCCTCGCTCAGCGAGGCGCCGTGCGCGCCGGGCACGCTGCGCATGATGGCGCAGTTCGCGATCCTGTCGCGCCTGAAGGAGCCGGAGAACTCTTCGATCTTCAGCAAGATGCTGGTCTACGACGGCGAGAACCTGAAGGACACCGATCCCAAGGCGAAGTCGATCCACGAATACGCCGACTATGCGGGCGTGGACGAAGGCATGAACGGGCTCTCCACCCGCTTCGCCTTCAAGATTTTGTCCAAGGTCTTCAACTTCGATTCCACCGAGGTGGCGGCCAATCCGGTGCACCTGCTGTATGTGCTGGAGCAGCAGGTGGAGCGCGAGCAGTTCCCGCCGGAGACCGAGCAGAAATACTTCTCCTATATTAAGGAGCACCTGGCGCAGCGCTATGTGGACTTCATCGGCAAGGAGATCCAGACCGCCTACCTGGAAAGCTATTCCGAGTACGGCCAGAACATCTTCGACCGCTACGTGACCTTCGCCGACTTCTGGATCCAGGACCAGGAATACCGCGATCCGGATACGGGCGAGAGCTTCGACCGCGAAGCGCTGAACAGCGAACTGGAAAAAATCGAGAAGCCGGCCGGCATTTCGAATCCGAAGGACTTCCGCAACGAGATCGTCAACTTCGGCCTGCGTGCGCGCGCCAATAACGGCGGCAAGAATCCGGCCTGGACCAGCTACGAAAAATTCCGCACCGTGATCGAGAAGAAGATGTTCTCGAATACGGAGGAACTGCTGCCGGTGATCTCCTTCAATGCGAAGGCCAGCGCCGAGGATGCCAACAAGCACGCCGACTTCGTGGCGCGCATGGTCGAGAAGGGCTATACCGCCAAGCAGGTGCGCCTGCTGTGCGAATGGTATCTGCGTGTGAGGAAGTCGTCCTAAGCTGGCGGTGAGATAATAGGGGCGCGGCCTGCCGGCCGTGCCCGGCCGTCGGATTCATTGCAGTACAGGAGGCATTGTTGACTTACCTCATCGACCGTCGTTTGCAAGGCAAGAACAAGTCAGCGGTCAACCGCGAACGGTTTTTGCGGCGCTACAAAAGCCAGATCAAGGATGCGGTCGGGCGCGCCATCAAGGGCCGCTCCATCACCGACATCGAGAATGGCGAGAAAGTCTCGATTCCCGTCAAGGACGTGAACGAGCCTTCCTTCGGGCACGCCCATGGCGGCGTGTGGGAAGTGATTAACCCGGGCAACCAGGAATACCAGAAAGGCGACCAGATCGCGCGGCCGAAAGGCGGCGGGGGCGCCGGCAAGGGCAAGGCGGGCAACAGCGACCAGACCACCGAAGATGACTTCATCTTCGAACTGTCGCGCGAAGAGTTCATGAACTACTTCTTCGAAGACCTGGAACTGCCGCATATGGTCAAGACCCAGCTGACCGCTACCGTCGAGTTCAAGAACCAGCGCGCCGGCTATACCGTATCCGGCACGCCGTCCAATATCCACGTGCTGCGCTCGCTGCGCGGCGCCCTCGGCCGCCGCATCGCCGTGGGCGGCAAGCCGCGCAAGCAGCTGGCGGAAGCGGAGCGCGAACTGGAAGAGCTGCTGCTGGCCGATGTGCCGCTGGCCGACCCGCGCGTGGTGGAGCTGAAGAAGCTGATCCACCACCTGCATACGCGCATCCTGGCGATTCCCTTCATCGATCCCTTCGACCTGCGCTACAGCAACCGCATCAAGATTCCGAAGCCGATGACCCAGGCCGTGATGTTCTGCATCATGGACGTGTCGGGCTCGATGGACGAGCAGCGCAAGGACACGGCCAAGCGCTTCTTCATCCTGCTCTACCTGTTCCTGAAGCGGGTGTACGAGAAGATCGAGGTGGTCTTCATCCGCCACCACACGGCGGCGCTGGAGGTGGACGAGAACGAATTCTTCCACTCGCGCGAATCGGGCGGCACCGTGGTGTCCTCGGCGCTGAACCTGCTGAACAAGATCATCGACGAGCGCTACGGCGCCGGCCAGTGGAACAGCTACGTGGCCCAGGCCTCGGACGGCGACAACTGGGACAACGACTCGGTGCTGTGCCGCCAGCTGCTGACCAACACCATCATGCCCAAGGTGCAGTACTACACCTATGTGGAGATCACCGACGGCCCGCCGCAGAACCTGTGGGAGCAGTACGCCCAGATTCCCGAGCTGCACCGCCACTTTGCGATGCAGAAGATAGTGACGCCGGCCGATATCTACCCGGTGTTCCGTGAACTGTTCAAGAAGCAGCCCAAATAATGAACCAGATGACCAAACGGCCGCCCCACCCGCGCGCCCTGCCCGAACAGTCGGAGTGGACCTTCGAGCTGATCGAGCAGGCGCACGAGGAAATCAAGCGCGTGGCCAGGGGCTTCGGCCTCGATACCTACCCGAACCAGCTCGAAATCATTACGGCCGAGCAAATGATGGACGCCTATACCTCGGTCGGCATGCCGGTGTCCTACGCCCACTGGTCCTTCGGCAAGCACTTCCTGTCCACCGAAAAGGGCTACAAGCGCGGGCAGATGGGCCTGGCCTACGAAATCGTGATCAACTCCAATCCCTGCATCGCCTATCTGATGGAGGAGAACAGCCTGACGATGCAGGCGCTGGTGATCGCCCACGCGGCCTACGGCCACAATTCCTTCTTCAAGGGGAATTACCTGTTCCGCACCTGGACCGATGCGGACGCCATCGTCGACTATATGGTCTTCGCCAAGAACTACATCGCGGAATGCGAGCAGCGCCATGGCATCGACGCGGTGGAACTGCTGCTCGATTCCTGCCACGCGATCCAGAATTACGGCGTGGACCGCTACAAGCGCCCGGCCAAGCTGTCGCTGGCCCAGGAACAGCTGAAGCAGCGGGAGCGCGAGGAATACCTGCAGTCCCAGATCAATGAGCTGTGGCGCACGGTGCCGAAGCGCGAGGAGGAGGAAGTCAACCGCCCGGCGCCGCGCTTCCCGCCGGAGCCGGAAGAAAACCTGCTGTACTTTATAGAGAAGTACGCGCCGCTGCTGGAACCCTGGCAGCGCGAGATCGTGCGCATCGTGCGCAAGATCTCGCAGTACTTCTACCCGCAGCGCCAGACCCAGGTCATGAACGAGGGCTGGGCCACCTTCTGGCACTACACCATCCTCAACCAGTTGTACGACGAGGGCGTGGTGGGCGACGGCTTCATGATGGAATTCCTGAAAAGCCATACCAATGTGGTCTACCAGCCGCCGGTGCACAGCCCCTATTACAATGGCATCAACCCCTATGCCCTCGGTTTCGCGATGATGCAGGACATTCGCCGCATTTGCGAGAACCCGACGGCGGAAGACCGCGAATGGTTCCCCGATATCGCGGGCAGCGACTGGAAGAAGACGCTGGACTTTGCCATGCGCAACTTCAAGGACGAGAGCTTCATTGCCCAGTACCTGTCGCCGCGCCTGATCCGCGACTTCCACTTCTTCGCGGTACTGGATGACGACAAGAACGAGAAACTTTCGGTTTCCGCCATTCACGACGAGATGGGCTACCGCTACGTGCGGCAGCAGCTGGCGGAGCAGTACAACCTCGGCAACCGCGAGCCTAATATACAGGTATGGTCGGTCAACACGCGGGATGACCGCGCGCTGACCCTGCGCCATACCCAGTTCAACCGCCGCCCGCTGAACCAGCAGGCGCACGAGGTGCTGAAGCACGTGGCCCGGCTATGGGGCTTCGACGTGCACCTGGACACCGTTACCCCGGACGGCCAGCTGGTCAGCACCCTCGAATGCCGCCGCGAAAAACGCGGCCGGATCTTCTAGCGCACATTGTCTGCCCGCTAAATTTTCGTAGTGAAATTTCATGATTGCCGGAATGGCACCATGTGTGCGCTACCGTGCATGGTTTTTGCATATACTGGAACTGCAAGGCGGGTATTGGAATAGTTGTGCATTAGCAAACGACTGCGCAAAATTTTTTTTTCCAAAACCGCTTGCCCGGCAATGGATATTCGGCCTTTTACAGAATCAGGGAACTAATAGACAGCTGCCTACATAGCTCCCCAAATGGGAGCCCGAATGGGCCAAAAGTGTGCGCCGAAATGGTGCAGCGCACACTCCGGAGTTGCGCTAAGAGCATGAAATTTAAGCCTATTTTTATGGATCAAATTTCTATGTAAATTCGAGAATTCGTATGTATAATTCGCCGACGTCCCGAATGCGGCTGTAGCTTTGTGTCGCCGGTTTGGGGTTTGAGTAGTATCAAGAGAGTAGGTATTGGAGAAAGCAGTCATGGATTTTAGTGATAACGGGAAGGGCGGCAAAAAGAACTATACCGGCATCGCCGTAGTATTGGCCTTGCACGTAGTGGCTGCTTACGGGATCGTATCGGGTCTGGGCAAGCGCATGATCAATAAGATGATCGAGCCTGTTGAGACCAAGATCATCGAAGAAGTGGCCCCACCGCCACCGAAGGAGCTGCCGCCACCGCCTCCACCGCCAGAAATGAAGGCGCCACCGCCACCCTTCATTCCTCCGGTTGAAGTTCAGGTTCAGCAGCCGCCGCCACCGCAGAACACGATCGCTAACGCGACCAACGTGAAACCTGCATCGAACGAACTGCAGCGCCCGGCCCCGCCGGCTCCGCCTGCACCGCCAGCACCACCGGCCCAATCCGTACGTATTCCTGCGGTGGCTGACTTCAGCACCTGCGCGAAGCCGGAATGGCCAAAGTCGTCGCTGCGTAACGAAGAAACGGGTACCGTAACCCTGCAGTTCCTGATTGGTGTCGACGGTCGCGTTATGGAATCGAAGGTTCAGAAGTCGAGTGGCTTCCGTGACCTGGATAAGGCAGCACAGACTGGTATCGGCAAATGCCGCTTCAAACCAACCATGGTTGATGGCAAGCCGGAACAGGCGTGGATGACTATGCAGTACGTCTGGACGCTGGAATAAACCGGGACAGAACACCGTCCCACTTAGTAATTTCGTTGTCGTTACGTTCAGCGAACTGATTATTTTATCAATTTGGAGGAAGCATGTTTAAGAATACCCGTTTGTCCGCTGTACTGGCCGCTGTGCTGTTCTCGGTGACCGCAGCATCTGCCCTGGTGAGCGCGCCAGCTATGGCTGACGCTCCTGCCTCGGCTGCTGCCGAAGCCCCGGCCGCTGCCCCAGCGGATACGGCTGCTGCACCGGCTGCTGACGCTGCCGCTGCCGCTCCAGCTGCCGAAGGCGCCGCTGCCGCCCCAGCTGGCAAGGAAGAAGTGGAAAACCCATTCGGCATCAAGGCTGTGTGGGAATCGGGCTGGGTCCCGCGTGGCACCATCATCATCATGTCGCTGATGTCTATCGGCTCGTGGTACATCATCATCACCAAGCTGATCGACCAGTCGAAGATCATGCGTCAAGCTAAAGACATGAACGCCAAGTTCTGGAAAGCTTCGTCGATCGCCGCCGGCACCACCACCCTGGCTGAAGGCTCGCCATTCCGCTTCATCGCTGAAACCGGCACCAAGGCAACCGCGCACCACGACGGCGCCCTGCTGGAACAAATCGACCTGTCGACCTGGGTGACCATGTCCATCCAGCGCGCAGTGGACAAAGTGCAGTCCCGTCTGCAAGACGGCCTGTCCTTCCTGGCAACCGTGGGTTCGACCGCACCGTTCATCGGTCTGTTCGGTACCGTGTGGGGTATTTACGGTGCACTGACCAACATCGGTATGACCGGTAACGCATCGATCGACAAAGTGGCAGGTCCTGTGGGTGAAGCGCTGATCATGACCGCCTTCGGTCTGGCAGTGGCAGTTCCTGCGGTTCTGGGCTACAACTGGCTGGTGCGTCGTAACAAGACCGTGATGGAAGACATCCGTACCTTCTCGGCTGACGTGCACTCCGTGCTGATCTCGGGCGCCATGTCGACCGCTGATTCCGCTGCTAAAGCAGCTAAAAAGATTGGGTAATTAACCATGTCGATGTCCGTAGGCTCTGCTGATAGCAGCGGCGAAGACCAAGTCATGTCGGAAATCAACACGACGCCCCTCGTGGACATCATGTTGGTTCTGCTGATTATCTTCCTGATTACGAGCCCGGTCGTTCTCAAACTGCAGAAAATTTCCCTGCCGGAAGAGATCAACCAGGCGATCCAGACGAAGCCGGATAATGTCAACATCGTGGTGAACAAGGATGGCGACATCTATTGGAACCAGAAAAAGATGCGTGACACGAACGAGCTGTTCGACATGCTGAAGGTGGAAGCTGTGAAGCTGCCGCAGCCTGAAGTGCACGTGCGCGGCGACAAAGACGCCAAGTACGAGTCCATCGGCCGCGTGATCTTCACCACCCAGCGTGCTGGCATCCAGAAGGTCGGTTTCATCACCGAACCGCCTGACAAGATGTAATTGGTGCCGCCGCCCTGTCTGTACGAGGGGCGGCGATCCAGGAAAGGAACACACATGAGTATGAATGTCGGTTCGGGCAGCGCCGCAAATGCGGATCCGGAACCAATGATGGAAATGAATATGACACCGCTGATTGACGTCATGCTGGTGCTCATTATCATGTTGATTATCACGATTCCCAAGGCGAACCACTCGGTCAACCTGAACATGCCGGTCGGCACCCCGCCACCGCAGACGACGGAACCGGTTGTCGTGACGATCGACGTGGACTTTGACGGTACGATCCTGTGGGACGGCCAGGCTATTCCTGACCGCAACACGCTGGAACAGAAACTGATGAACATCGCAGCGCAAGCTGACCAGCCTGAGGTGCACCTGCGCCCCAACAAGCTGGTTGAGTACAGCGCAGTTGCAGGCGTGATGGCTGCGGCCCAGCGCCTGGGCGTGACGAAGATCGGTCTGGTCGGCAACGAACAGTTCCAGTAACGTACAGCTCTTTATTTTCCGCGATAGGCAGGTTATCCTGCCTATTTCGTTTTTTGATGAAAGAAAACCAAGTTATGTCCAAGTTCCGTCTCGCTCATCTCGGCCTGGTGATGGCCGCTATTGGCTTTAGCGCCGCAGCTCCCCTGGCAGGCCTGGTGCCCGCCGCGTACGCCGCCGATACCGTGCGTGCTGAAGTGGGCAAACCGCTGCAGGAAGCACAACGCCTGGCCTCCTCCGGCAAGAACAAGGAAGCCCTGGCAAAACTGAAGGAAGCCGACGCTGTCGGTGGCAAGACCGAATTCGAGAAATACCAGATCGAACGCGTGCGCGCATCCGCTGCGGCGGCTGCCGGCGACAGCGACACCGCTGCCCGCGCCTTCGAAGCCGTGATCAATTCCGGCCGCCTGTCCAACGCTGAACAGCCAAAGTTCACCGAAGCGCTGGCCGGCATGTACTACCGCGCCAAGGACTACAACAAGGCCATTACCTGGATCCAGCGCGCGCTGAAGGACAATCCGAACAACGGCACCATGCGTGACCTGCTGATCCAGACCTACTACATCAGCGGCAAATACGGCGAGGCAGCCAAGGAACTGCAGGCTTCGGGCAAGCAGTCCGAGCAGAACCTGCAGATGCTGGCCAATATCCAGCTGAAGCAGAACGACAAGGCCGGCTATGTGCAGACCCTGGAAAAGCTGGCCGGCCAGTATCCGAAGGCTTCCTACTGGGCTGACCTGCTGAACCGCGTGGTCGGCAAGCCTGGCTTCTCCCCGACCATGAACCTGGACGTGATGCGCCTCAAGCTGGCCCTGGGCCAACTGGCCAAGCCATCCGAATTCATGGAAATGGGCCAGCTGGCCCTGCAGGCACGCAATGCGCCTGAGTCGCTGAAGATCATTGACCAGGGCTACAAGAAGGGCGCCCTGGGCACCGGCACCGACGCCGGCCGCCACCAGCGCCTGAAAGACCTGGCCGTGAAGACCCAGAACGACCAGAAAGCCAGCGCCGAGAAGGACCAGGCTGAAGCCATCGCCAACAAGGACGCCGATACCCTGGCCAACATCGGCTTCGCGCTGGTGAGCGACGGCAAGGGCGACGAAGGCCTGAAGCTGATGGACCAGGCCCTGAAGTTCGGCACCGCCCGCAACCAGGAAGCCGTGAAGCTGCACTACGGCATCGCCCAATACCGCGCCGGCAAGAAGGCTGCTGCCATCAGCACCCTGAAAACGGTGAAGGGCACCGGCGGCGAGGCTGAACTGGCCCGCTACTGGATCCTGTACATCAACAATCCAATTAGCGCCTGATAACGGCCCTCCGGCTTGTCCCGGAAAGCGCCGCCTGCCCCCAGCAGGCGGCGCTTTTTACTTGTGGGCGGGCTATAATCGAGCATTCTGGCAAAGAAAGAAGAGAATCACCCCCTCATGAAGGTATTTCGCGGACTTCCGAACGCAGCAGCGCGCGCGCCCTGCGCCCTCACGATCGGCAATTTCGACGGCGTCCACCGCGGCCACCAGGCACTGCTGGCGCAAGTGCGCGCTGCCGCCTCGTCGCTGGGCCTGGAAGCGGCCGTGATGACCTTCGAGCCCCATCCGCGCGAGTTCTTCGCGCACAAGATGGGCGATATGAGCAAGGCCCCGCCCCGCATCGCCAACCTGCGCGACAAGCTGGGCTCGCTGGCCAATAACGGCATCGACCGCGTCATCGTCGAACATTTCAGCGACAGCTTCGCCGCCCTCACGCCGCAGGAGTTCACCGAGCGCGTGCTGGTGGACGGCCTGCATGTGAAATGGCTGATGGTGGGCGACGATTTCTGCTACGGCGCCCGGCGCGCCGGCAATGTGGCGATGCTGAAGGAAGCGGGTGCGCGCTACGGCTTCCAGGTGGAGACCTTGCCCACCGTGATGAACGGCGATATCCGCATTTCCTCCTCCGCCGTGCGCAGCGCGCTGGCGGCGGGCGACTTCACGCGCGCCGAACAGCTGCTCGGCCACCCGTATTCGATTTCCGGCCATGTGATCCATGGCGCGAAACTGGGCCGCACCATCGGCTACCCCACGCTGAACCTGCGCGTGCCGCACCGCCCTGCCCTGGGCGGCATCTTCATCGTGCAGGTGCACGGCCTGGCCGAAGGCCCGCTGCCTGCCGTGGCCAGCCTGGGCGTGCGCCCGACCGTGGAAGACGCGGGGCGCGTGCTGCTGGAAGTGCATATCTTCGACTACGCCCGCTCCTGCTACGGCGAGCGCGTGCGCGTCGAGTTCCTGAAAAAGATCCGCGATGAAGAAAAGTTCATCGACCTGCCCACGCTGACCGCAGCCATCGACCGCGATGCGCTGGAGGCGCGCGCGTATTTCCGCGAGCGCAGCGGCGCAGTCACCGCCACCGACCGAATTTGAGTGCCGCCATCCGCAGCGCCACCCACACCGATACACGATAAAGAAGATTCGATATGTCCGATAACAAAGCAAAGAAGGCCGAGAGCAAATACCCGGTCAACATGACTGAAACCCCGTTCCCGATGCGCGGCGACCTCGCCAAGCGCGAGCCGGGCTGGGTCAGGCAGTGGCAAGATAAAAAGATCTACGAGCGCGTGCGCAAGGCTGCCGCGGGCCGCCCGAAATTCATCCTGCACGATGGTCCGCCATACGCCAACGGCGACATCCACCTGGGCCACGCCGTCAACAAGATCCTGAAGGACATCGTCGTCAAGTCGCGCACCCTGGCCGGCTTCGACGCGCCTTATGTGCCGGGCTGGGACTGCCACGGCATGCCGATCGAAATCCAGATCGAAAAGCAGTTCGGCAAGAACCTGCCGACCGCTGAAGTGCTGACCAAGGCGCGCGCCTACGCGCTGGAGCAGATCGACCGCCAGCGCGCGGGCTTCATCCGCCTGGGCGTGCTGGGCGAATGGGACAACCCATATATGACCATGGCCTACCGCAACGAGGCCGACGAGCTGCGCTCCCTCGGCAAGCTGCTGGAGAAGGGCTATGTCTACCGCGGCCTGAAGCCGGTGAACTGGTGCTTCGACTGCGGCTCCGCACTGGCGGAAGCGGAAGTGGAATACCAGGACAAGCGCGACCCGGCCATCGACGTGGGCTTCAAGTTCGCCGAATTCGGCAAGCTGGCCACGGCCTTCGGCCTGGACAAGCTGCCGACCGAGAACGGCTTTGTCGTGATCTGGACCACCACCCCATGGACCATCCCGTCCAACCAGGCCCTGAACGCGAATCCGGAAGTGACGTATGCGCTGGTGGAAACCAGCCGTGACGGCGCGCCCCTGCTGCTGATCCTGGCGCAGGACCTGGTGGAGTCCTGCCTGCAGCGCTACAAGCTGGAAGGCAAAGTGATTGCCACCACCACCGGCGAAAAGCTGGCCGGCATCTCCTTCCGCCACCCGCTGCACGCGCGCGACGCCTTCTACGACCGCCTGTCGCCGATGTACCTGGCCGACTACGTGACCACCGACAGCGGCACCGGCATCGTGCACTCCGCGCCTGCCTACGGCCTGGAAGACTTTATCTCCTGCCGCCAGCACGGCATGAAGGACGACGAGATCCTGACCCCGGTGATGGGCGACGGCAAATACGCGTCCACCCTGCCCCTGTTCGGCGGCCAGACCATCTGGGAAGCCTCGAAGCCGATCTGCGAAGCGCTGCGCGAAGCAGGCGCCCTGTTCGAGCTGAAGATGTTCGACCACAGCTACATGCACTGCTGGCGCCACAAGACGCCTATCGTCTACCGCGCCACCTCGCAATGGTTCGCCGGCATGGACATCCAGCCGCTGGACGGCGGCGCCACCCTGCGCGAAACCGCGCTGGAAGGCATCGCGCAGACGCAGTTCTTCCCTGACTGGGGCCAGGCCCGCCTGCACGGCATGATCGCCAACCGTCCGGACTGGACCCTGTCGCGCCAGCGCCAGTGGGGCGTGCCGATGGCCTTCTTCGTGCACAAGGAAACCGGCGAGCTGCACCCGCGCACCCAGGAGCTGCTGGAACAGGTGGCGCAGCGCATCGAAAAAGGCGGCATCGACGCCTGGCTGGCGCTCGACCCTAAAGAACTGCTGGGCGATGAAGCCGCCATGTACGAGAAGAACAAGGACACGCTGGACGTGTGGTTCGATTCCGGCACCACGCACCAGACCGTGCTGCGCGGCTCGCACGCGGAGCAGTCCCACTTCCCGGCCGACCTGTACCTGGAAGGCTCGGACCAGCACCGCGGCTGGTTCCACTCCTCGCTGCTCACCTCTTCGATGCTGAACGGCCGTCCGCCCTATAAGGCGCTGCTTACGCACGGCTTCACCGTCGATGGCGAAGGCAAGAAGATGTCCAAGTCGCTGGGCAACACGCTGGCGCCGCAGAAAATCTCCGACACGCTGGGCGCCGACATCCTGCGCCTGTGGATCGCCTCCACCGACTACACGGGCGAGCTGTCGATCTCGGACGAGATCCTGAAGCGCGTGACCGAATCCTACCGCCGCCTGCGCAACACCCTGCGCTTCCTGCTGGCGAACACCTCGGACTTCGATCCGAAGGCGAACGCCGTGCCGGTGGCCGAGCTGCTGGAAACCGACCGCTACGCGCTGGCCAGCCTGGCCGTGCTGCAGGCTTCGGTGGAGAAGCACTACGAACAGTACGAGTTCCACCCGGTGGTCTCCAAGCTGCAGAACTACTGCTCGGAAGACCTGGGCGGCTTCTACCTCGACATCCTGAAGGACCGCCTGTACACCACGGCCGTGGATTCGAAGGCGCGCCGTTCGGCGCAGACCGCGCTGTGGCACATCACGCAAAGCCTGCTGCGCATGCTGGCGCCGGTGCTGTCCTTCACGGTGGAAGAAGCATGGTCCTCGTTTGCCGGCGCCGAAGCCTACGCGGCCAGCGATGAAACCATCTACACCCAGACCTGGTGGAAGCTGCCGGAAGTGCCGGGCGCGGACGCGCTGCTGGCGAAGTATGCGACCATCCTCGCGGTGCGCGCCGACGTCACCAAGCAGCTGGAAGACCTGCGCACCTCGGGCGCCATCGGCTCCTCGCTGCAGGCGCAGCTCGACATCTTCGCCCATGGCGAGAAATACCAGGTGCTGTCCAGCCTGGGCGATGACCTGAAGTTCGTGTTCATCACCTCGCTGGCGCGCGCGGTCGAAGTCGCGTCGGCGGAAGACGAACGCGTGGCCGTGGCGGCTTCGCCGGAAGCCAAGTGCGAGCGCTGCTGGCACTACCGCGCCGATGTGGGCGCGCATGCGGACCATCCAACGCTGTGCGGCCGCTGCCACAGCAACCTGTTCGGCGCGGGCGAAGTCCGCACCATTGCGTAACCCACCACATCACACATGGCCACTAAAAAAACGTTTTCGAGCAACCCGGCGAGCCTGACCCCGTGGCTCGGTATCGCCGCTGTCGTCATCCTGTTCGACCAGCTGTCCAAGATCACCATCAGCAAACTCTTCGTCTATGGCGAAGAGAAGGTGATCACCAGCTTCTTCAATCTCGTTCTGGCCTATAACCGCGGCGCGGCCTTCAGCTTCCTCTCCAACGAGAGCGGCTGGCAGCGCTACTTCTTCACCGCCATCGGCATCGGCGCGGCACTGTACATCGTCTACCTGCTGCGCAAGCATTCGGGCCAGCGCCTGTTCTGCTGGGCCCTGGCGCTGATCCTGGGCGGCGCCATCGGCAATGTGATCGACCGCCTGGTGTATGGCCACGTGATCGACTTCCTGGATTTCCACTGGAGCGGCATCGGCCACTTCCCGGCCTTTAACATCGCCGACTCCGCCATCTGCGTGGGCGCGGCGCTGTTTATACTGGACGAATTGCGCCGGGTGAACCGGTAAGCGAGGAGGCATCATGGAACTGACTGGCAAAAAGATCGTTCTTGGCCTGTCCGGCGGCGTGGCCTGCTACAAGGCTGCGGAACTGTGCCGCGCGCTGACGAAGGAAGACGCCTCGGTGCAGGTGGTGATGACGGATGCGGCCGAACACTTCATCACGCCAGTCACCATGCAGGCGCTGTCCGGCAAGCAGGTGTACAGCAGCCAGTGGGATCCGCGCGTGGCCAACAATATGGCGCACATTGACGTGACGCGCGAGGCGGACGCCATCATCATCGCGCCCTGCTCCGCGGACTTCATCCGCAAGCTGGCGCACGGCGCCTGCGACGACCTGCTGTCGACCATGTGCGTTGCCCGTCCGCGCCACGTGCCCTTGCTGGTTGCCCCCGCAATGAACGTGGAAATGTGGACCAATCCTGCAACCCAGCGCAATGTGGCGCAGCTGCGCGAGGACGGCATCGCCATCCTGGGCCCGGCTGCGGGCGACCAGGCCTGCGGTGAAGTGGGCATGGGCCGCATGCTGGAACCGGCGCAGCTGCTGGCGGAACTGGTTGCGGCTTTCCAGCCGAAAGTCATGGCAGGCAAACGCGTGCTGATTACCGCCGGCCCGACCTTCGAGGCCATCGACCCGGTGCGCGGCATTACCAACCTGTCCTCCGGGAAGATGGGTTATGCCGTGGCGCGCGCCGCCCGTGAAGCAGGCGCCGAGGTCACACTGATTTCCGGCCCTACCGCGCTGGAAACACCGTTCGGCGTCACCCGCATCAACGTGCAGAGCGCACAGCAGATGCACGATGCCGTGATGGCGGCGCTGGACGGCCAGCACGTCTTCGTCGCCGTGGCGGCCGTTGCCGACTGGCGCGTGACGAATCCGAGCACGCAGAAGGTGAAGAAAACAGCCGACGGCGCCGTGCCGCAGCTGGAGTTCGTGCAGAACCCGGACATCCTCGCGGCTGCGGCAGCACGCACCTCGCTGGCGGGGCACCCTTACTGCGTGGGCTTTGCCGCCGAATCCGAAAACCTCATTGAATACGGCGCCGCCAAGCGCGAACGCAAGGGCATTCCCCTGCTGGTGGGGAATATCGGCCACCACACCTTCGGCCAGGACGACAACACCATCATCCTGTTCGACGAACATGGCCACACCATCCTGCCGCGCGCCGACAAACTGACGCTGGCCCGCCAGCTGATTTCCGAAATCTCGAAACGAATCGACCAGCACTCGCTGTTCCGCCGCAAATGAAGACTATCGACGTCAAAATCCTCGACCCGCGCATGAAAGAACAGATGCCGGCCTATGCAACGCCTGGCAGCGCGGGCCTGGACCTGCGGGCCTGCATCGATGCGCCCATGGTGATCGAAGCCGGCCAGACCGTGCTGATTCCCACCGGCCTGTCCATCCACATCGCCGATCCGGGCTATGCGGCCATGATCCTGCCGCGCTCCGGCATGGGCCATAAGAACGGCATTGTTCTTGGGAATCTGGTAGGCTTGATCGACTCCGACTATCAGGGCCAACTGATGGTCTCGACCTGGAATCGCGGCCACAGCGCCTTTACGCTGAACCCGATGGAACGCCTCGCCCAGTTGATTATCGTACCGGTCCTGCAAGTCGGCTTTAACGTCGTCGAAGAATTCGGCGCCAGCGAACGCGGCGAAGGGGGCTTCGGCAGCACCGGAAAACACTGAGGAAGAAGGAAAATGGCAGGAGACAAGAACAAGAAGCCCACCAATCGCGCCTGGGCCGCGCTGAGCGCCACGGCAGCGGCCCTGCTGCTGTCCGCCTGCGCCACCACGCCTCCGCCACCCGACACCTCGCCGCTGGTGCAAGTGCCGCCACCGGCCGCCGCTCCCGTTGTGACACCGCGCCAGGCCGCCGCACGCGAAGCGCTGCGCACCATGGTAAGCCTGCAGGACCGCCTGTACCGCGTGGCCGCGCCTATCCTGATCGGCAGCGCCGACCTGTGCCGCACGCAGGCGCGCAACCTGCTTGGCTTCACCGCCAAGAACCGCTTCTCCTACCCCGGCGAATACAACGACGCCGCGGCCGCCGTGCTGAATTATGACGACGTGCTGCAGGTTTCCGGCATCCTGCCCGGCAGCGGCGCCGCACGCGCCGGCCTGCGCAAGGGCGACGACCTGATTGCCGCCGACGGCAAAAACCTGCCGACCGGCCGCGACGCCGAATCGAAAGCCGCCGCCGTCTTCGGCCCGCTGGTATCGAGCCGCGCCTCGCTGAACATGACGATTGCCCGCGGCGGCAGCAAGCAGACGCTGAACGTGCCGGTGACGCGCGCCTGCGCGATCCGCGTCGATCTCGGCAACTCGGACAATATCAACTCCTACGCAGACGGCAGCCGTGTACTGGTCACGCGCGGCATGATCAACTTTGCGCAGAGCGACGACCACCTGGCCTATGTACTGGCCAAGGACATTGCGCACAATGTGCTGGGCCACTCGGTCTCGATGCGCAACAACGCCGCCATCGGCAGCATCATCGACAACCTGGCCAGCGTGAGCCCGGACCTGAATATGCTGATCGGCACGGCGGGCATGAAAGCCTACCCGCTCGATATGGAAATCGCCGCCGACAACCTGGCGCTTTACATGCTGGCGCGCGCCGGCTACAGCATCGACAAATACAAGAGCTTCTGGCAGCGCGTATATGCCCAGTATCCGCCATCGGTGCTGAACGGCTACAGCGCCACGCACCCGAACGCCACGGGCCGCATGGCGCCGATCGACCGCACCGTGGCCGAAATCAAATCGAAGCAAGCTGCCAAGCGTCCGCTGACGCCGTAAAGCCATGAAGATCCTGTGTGCGCTGCTCCTGCTGCTGCCCCTGGCGGCCGGGGCGGCGCCATGGACCAAAACAGGCAGCGACAAGGGCAGCACGCTCTATCTCGACAAATCCAGCATCCGCAAAAGCAGCGAAGGCCGCAAGGCCTGGACCCTGCACACCTTCAGCAAGGACCAGCTCACGCCGGACGGCAAACCTTACCGCTCGGTACGCGCGCAGCACCTGTACGACTGCGAAGCGCGCACCATCACGCTGAAGACCCAGCTGTTCTACGAACAGCCGATGGCACGCGGCGAAGCGCTCGGCACCTACAAGTTCGAAGCCTACGATCCCGAGGAAGTGGGCAGTGACAACCTTTATGCCGGGGCAATGAAAGCGGTCTGCAGCAAGCGCAAATAAGTCCGTGTATATTAGGCGCCATGGACAGCATCGACCTCGAAGTACTCAAGACCAGCGCAGCATGGATCGCCGCAGGGCACCGCTGCGAACTCGTTACCGTCATCAAGACCTGGGGCTCCAGCCCGCGCCCGGTCGGCGCCACGCTCGCCATCTGCGACGATGGCCGCGTGGTCGGCTCGGTGAGCGGCGGCTGCATCGAAGATGACCTGATCGACCGTGTGCGCAAGAACGGCATCACGCGCACCGCGCCCGAAATCGTCAGCTACGGCATCACGGCAGACGAAGCGCACCGCTTCGGCCTGCCCTGCGGCGGGACCATCCAGCTCTCGATCGAGCCGCTGGGTGCGGAGAGCCGCATCGCCGAGCTGCTGGAACGTCTCGAACAGCACCAGCTGGTGGAGCGCCGCCTCGACCTCAGAACGGGCGCGGTCAGCCTGAATGCAGCCGGTGCCGGCGCCGTGCTCACGCTGACGGAAGACACGCTGACCACGCAGCATGGCCCGCGCTGGCGCCTGCTGATCATCGGCGCCGGCCAGCTCTCGCGCTTCCTCGCGCAGATTGCCAGCGCGATGGACTACCACGTCACCGTGTGCGACCCGCGCGAAGAGTACCGCGCCGGCTGGCAGCTGCCGGAAGTAAAGCTGGTGCATGCCATGCCGGACGACCTGGTCATCGACATGAAGCTCGATTCACGCAGCGCAGTTGTGGCGCTGACGCACGATCCCAAGCTGGACGACCTGGCCCTGATGGAAGCTTTGAAATCGGACGCCTTCTACGTCGGCGCCATCGGCTCCCGCGTGAACAATGCCAAGCGCCGCGAGCGGCTCCTGCAGTTCGACCTGAGCGAAGCCCAGCTGGGGAAGCTGCACGGCCCGATCGGCCTCTACATCGGCAGCAAGACCCCGGCCGAGATCGCGATCTCGATCCTGGCCGAGCTGACGGCGGTAAAGAACGGCGTCCCCTCCGCCCTGCAAGTCAACCACGCCGCCGCCCTCGAGCCCGCCACCACCGAACTCTGCGCCGTCTGACCCGAATTCAACCGCAAGAACCAGCTAGCCAATTGCCGAGCCCGTGTCCACCATGGGGTCAGACCCGAATGTGGACACGAACTCAAGCGCTACATGGCCGAGCCTGTGTCCATATTCGGGTCTGACCCCATGGTGGACACGAACTGAGCTGTAGAAGGAGAATATGAGTACTGCGAATTTGTTGCGTCTGATTTTGCTGGCCGCCATCTGGGGCGGTTCGTTTTTGTTTATGCGGATTGCGGCGCCCGTGCTGGGTCCGGCCGTGCTGATCGAGTACCGGCTGGTGTTCGCGGCGCTGTTCCTGGCGGCGATTGCCCTCGTCACGCGCAAGGCGCTGTCGCTGCGCGAGCACTGGAAGCATTACCTGATCCTCGGTTTCTTTAATTCCGCCCTGCCCTTCCTGCTGTTTGCCTATGCCGCGAAGACGCTGTCGGCCTCCGTCCTGTCGGTGCTGAATGCCACCGCGCCGATCTGGGGCGCCATCATCAGCGCCGTGTGGCAGCGCCAGATGGTGAGCGCGAAGGTCATGCTGGGCCTGGTCCTCGGTACCGCGGGCGTGGCCCTGCTGGTCGGCTTCGACCATGTGAGTTCGCGCGAGGGCGCAGGTATTGCGATTGCCGCCGCCCTGTTTGCCGCCTTTAACTACGGCATCGCCAGTACCTACGCCAAGTCGGCCAAGGCGGTGGAGCCTTTCGCCAATGCGCACGGCAGCATGTGGGCCGCCGCCCTGCTGGTGATGCCCGCGCTGGCCGTGTTCCCGCAGCCGGGCGAGCCTACCGTGGGCATCATGGCCGCCGCATTGGCGCTCGGCGTATTGTGCAGCGGTGTGGCCTACCTGCTCTATTACCGCCTGATCCGTGACGTTGGCCCCACTTCGGCGCTTACCGTCACCTTCCTGAACCCGCTGTTCGGCATCCTGTGGGGCACGCTCTTCCTGCAGGAGATCGTGGGCTGGTACACCGTTGTCGGCGCCGCCATCGTCATCACCGGCACCGCGCTCGTGACGGGCTACAAGCCGAAGCTGCCCTGGATAAAGCAGGCAGCATGAAGCAGCGCTTTACGCTCGCCCTGCCCGAGGGCTACCGCTTGCAGGATGTGATGAGCTTCCATCGCCGCGATGCCGAAAGCGTGGCCGAGGAAGTCAGCGAACAGGGGCTCCGCAAAGGCATGCTGCTCGATGGCGCCGCCGTGGTGCTCGACGTCCGTTTCGGCCGCCATGAAGCGGTGTGCGAAGCGAATGCCGACCTGCCCGGCCTGCGCAAGTTTCCCGCTGCACTCGCCGCACAGGTGCGCGAGGCGGCGGTGAATATCCTCGGCCTGCGCATCGATCCGGCCGAATTCAGTGCTTTCGCCAGGGACGATGCCTTGCTCGGCAAGCTGGTTGCCTCGCAGCCGGGCCTGCGCATCGTGCAGTCGGCCACCGTGTTCGAGGCGCTGACCTGGGCCATTATCGGCCAGCAAATCAACCTGCCCTTCGCAATTTCCCTGCGCCGCACCTTCATCCTGCAGGCCGGGCGCCAGCATAGCAGCGGGCTGTGGTGCTATCCGGAGGCGCAAGATGCCGCCAGTTTGACGGCAGAAGACCTCACAAGCCGGAAGTTCTCCACAGCCAAGGCGGAGACCCTGCTGCGCTTCGCGAAACTGGTCGCAAGCGGCGAGCTGGACCTGGCGCCCAGCGCCGGCAATCCGATCGAGGCCATCAGCGCGAACCTGCTGGCGGTGAAGGGCATTGGCCCCTGGACCGTCAATTACGGCCTGCTGCGGGGCTATGGCTACGCTGACTGCTCCCTGCATGGGGACGTGGCCATCCGCGCCGCCCTGCAGCGCCTGCTGGGCGAGGAAAGCAAACCGGATATGGCGCGTACCGAGCGCTTGCTGCAGCAGTACCAGCCGCACCGCACCATGGCGGCAGCCCACCTCTGGGCCAGTCTGGCAGTACCCAAAGAAGGCTAAGTTGTTGCCAAAAAAGCAGGAATAACCGATTATCTCGCTATTGACCCTCACGCAACGTCAGGCTCCAAGCTGGCGTCACGCATGAAGAACAGGAGCTGATCGATGCTGAAAGTTGGTGAACTGGCGCAAAAGGCGGGCCTCACGGTCCGCACCCTCCACCATTACGACAGCATCGGCCTGCTCCGGCCTTCAGCGCGCTCCGACGCCGGTTATCGCCTGTACGACCATCAGGATGTCGTCCGCCTGCATCAGATCCAGGCGCTGCGCCGTTTCGGCATGGCGCTGACCGAAATCGGAGCTTTCCTGGCCAATCCCGAGGCCTCGCCCTTGTCCATCGTGGGCCAGCAGATTGCAGCGATCGACCGGCAGATTGAAGAAGCCGGCCGCATGCGCGCGCAGCTGCAGCGCCTGCGTGGGCAGCTCTCCAAAGGCGAGGAACCGGAGCTGGCCGTGTGGCTAACGACCTTGGAGCAGATGACTATGTATGAGAAGTATTTTTCGAAGGAAGAACTCGACCAGCTGCCGCTGTATCAGAACCCGGAAGCGGAATTTGACTGGAAACTGCTGGTGATGCAGGTAAGGCAGGCGATGGAATCCGGCCTCGCCCCCAGCGACGCGCACGAGCTGGGCCTGCGCTGGATGGAACTGCTCGACCGCGACACCGGCGGCAGTGCCGACCTGTTGCGCCGCCTCGACCGCATGCATGTCAACGAGCCTTCCGTCCAGAAGGAAACCGGCATCAGCCTCGATATGCGGTCCTATGTAATGCGCACCATCAACGAGGTGAAACTCCGCCTGTATGCCAAATATCTGCTGCCGGACGAGCTGGCCCAGATGCGCAAGCATCTGGAGACGCGCGGCCAGGAATGGCCTGGCCTGATCGAGCAGATCAAAACGCAGATGCGCGCCGATCCTTCGCCCAATAACCCGGCGGCGCGTGCGCTGTCGGCCAAGTGGATGGCCCTGTTCCATGACATGGTCGGCTCAAGGCCGGAAACCATCCAGCGCTTCAGGATTGCCACTGAAAGCGAGCCTATCCTGCGCATCGGCCGGGCCATGAACGATGAGATGATCGCTTTCCTGCGTGCGGCGGACGGGCGCTGATCAAAAGCGGACCGGGCAGGAGGAGATAGTTGGCTGCCCGTAGCTTGCGGCCCCCGAATCCCCTTTCGTCTTGTCCGGATAAAAAACGCAGTACTCGCCGAAAGCCGTGGTGATCTTGTAGATCTTGCGCGGATCGTTGGGGGCGCTGAACAGTTCCATGCGCGCCCCCTCATACCATTTCGGCTTCACGCCATCGCGCGCCGCCTGCATTCCCCGTTCCAGCCTGCGCTGGAACGAGTCCGGCAGGGCGCCGGTCTTCTCGCCTGCAGACAGCTCCTTCCCTACCTCGCCCGCCATCCGAACCAGGTCCGCTGTACCGATTGGCGGCGCACCAGATGGTTCGGCCTCGGGCACCGGCGCAGCAACGGCTTCTGCCGGCGCGCGGCGAATCGGCTGCTGCTCAG
The DNA here is from genome assembly GCF_045984285.3 of Pseudoduganella rhizocola. Lineage (NCBI taxonomy): Bacteria > Pseudomonadati > Pseudomonadota > Betaproteobacteria > Burkholderiales > Oxalobacteraceae > Pseudoduganella > Pseudoduganella rhizocola. The sequence goes on along the minus strand of NZ_JBJQIK030000001.1, from coordinate 573,223 downwards.
GCTGGGACTTCGGCTGCGGCATGGGCGCGGGCGAAACGACAGGAGCCACGCCAGAGCGCACGGCCGGCAAGGGCGGCGGTAGCCTGACCCATACCGGCTGCGAACGCACCACCAGCGGAGAAACGGGAATGGTGGCCTGCATACCGCGTAGCGTGATCACAAGCAGCAAGATATGCAGCCCGGCCGCAGCGGCCAGCCCGATCGGGCGCCTCAAGACGAAAAAAAACCGCCCCGGCGGATGCCTGAGACGGTTCTCTCTGAAATTCTGGTTGCGGGGACAGGATTTGAACCTGTGACCTTCGGGTTATGAGCCCGACGAGCTGCCAGACTGCTCCACCCCGCGTCTGATGCAAGTATTATAGGCCCTTTGAGAGATTTAGGCAATCTTAATCCCGGCATTCTGGACGATAGGCCGAATTTATTTTGCCAGCAGTGTCCACCGTCTGCGCGGCAGGCGGTGTAAAGTAAAGCACTAGACAAGTTTTGATCCTTTTTCCATGAAATTCTGCTCAGAATGCGCCCACCCGGTCGAACTGGCCGTGCCTGCCGGCGATAACCGCCCGCGCTATGTGTGCGTCAACTGCTCGACCATCCACTACCAGAATCCCAAGATGGTGATCGGCTCCATTCCGGTCTGGGAGCGTGACGGCGAGCTGAAGATCCTGCTGTGCAAGCGCGCCATCGAGCCCCGTTACGGCTTCTGGACCCTGCCGGCCGGCTTCATGGAAAACAATGAAACCACCGCCGATGCCGCCGCCCGCGAAACGCAGGAAGAAGCCGGGGCCAATATCGACCTTGGCAAACTGTTCACCTTGCTTAACGTTTCACACGTACACCAGGTGCACATGTTCTATCTCGCCACGCTGCGCGACCTCGATTTTGCGCCAGGCGAGGAAAGCCTCGATGTAAAAATGTTCACGGAAGCCGAGATCCCATGGGATGAGCTGGCCTTCCCCACCATCCGCAAAACGCTGGAGCTGTTCTTCGCCGACCGCAAAAAGGTGCGCGAAGGCGCCGGCTATGGCTTCCACGAGCACGACATCACCCGTCCCATGCGTCCGATCACCGATTCATGATCCCCTGGCTCGACGCCCACACGCCTTTTCCCGACGTTTCCGAAGCGCTGACCACCGAGGCGCCCGGCCTGCTGGCGGCTGGCGCCGACCTCTCGCCGCAGCGCCTGCTGGCCGCCTACCAGCGCGGCATCTTTCCCTGGTTTTCGGAAGGCCAGCCTATCCTGTGGTGGAGCACCGACCCGCGCATGGTGCTGATGACGGAGAACTTCCGCGTCTCGGACAGCCTTAAAAAGACCCTGAAAAAAGTCGAAAGGAGCAGCCGCACCGACGGCCGCTGGCAGGTGCGCTTCGACAGCGCCTTCGAGCAGGTGATGCGCGCCTGCGCTGCCCCGCGCAAGGACGGCCCGGGCACCTGGATCTCCGAGGACATCGTGCGCGGCTACACCGGCCTGCACAAGCTGGGCTTCGCCCATTCCTCGGAAGTGTGGCTGGACGGCGAACTGGTGGGCGGCGCCTACGGCGTCTCCATCGGCCGGATGTTCTATGGCGAATCCATGTTCGCCCGCGTCACGGACGCCTCCAAGGTGGCCCTGGCCTGGCTGGTGCACTTCCTCAGGCTGCACGGCGTAACGATGATCGATTGTCAACAGGAGACCGGGCACCTGGCCTCGCTGGGCGCCTCGCCGATTCCGCGCAGCGACTTCCTGGCCCACCTGGAGCAGGCCATCGACAAGCCGCGCATCCGCGACTGGACGCCGATTCCCCCGTTTGTGGCAAGCTCTGAGCGATAGCTAACACAGAAGGTGGCTGGAAAGCGCTATGATATGACCATGCTTCGCCAACTCCTCACGGACTGATTGCATGACGCAGCTGAACGATCTGCCCTTTGCGACACTGCAGTTCTACACGACTGCCCCCTACCCTTGCAGCTATCTGGATGCACGGCAGGCACGCTCGCAGGTCGCCACCCCTTCGCACCTCATCAACGCCGACGTCTATTCCGAGCTGGTCAAGAACGGCTTCCGCCGCAGCGGCATCTTCACCTACCGCCCCTATTGCGACGGCTGCCAGGCCTGCATCCCGGTGCGGGTGGTGGCCACCGGGTTCCAGCCGAACCGCGGCCAGCGCCGCGCCTGGGCGAAACACAGCCAGCTCACCACCGGCGTCGCCACGCTGTCCTTCTCCGACGAACACTACGCCCTCTACCTGCGCTACCAGAGCACGCGTCACGCCGGCGGCGGCATGGACCAGGACAGCCGCGACCAGTACGCGCAGTTCCTGCTGCAAAGCCGCGTCAACACGCGGCTGGTGGAATTCCGCGAGCCGGACGGCACGCTGCGCATGGTCAGCATCATCGACATGCTGAGCGACGGCCTGTCCTCGGTGTATACCTTCTTCGATCCGGACGTGCCGGGCGCCTCCTTCGGCACCTACAACATCATGTGGCAGATCGCCCAGGCACGCGAACTGGGGCTGCCCTTCGTCTACCTCGGCTACTGGATCGAAGACAGCCAGAAGATGAACTACAAGATCAACTTCCAGCCGCTGGAAGCCCGCCGCAAAGGCGTCTGGAGCGTGATGGCAAGGTAAAATGGCGGCAATTCATTTGCAGATTGCCCCATGTCCGACAAATTCCTGTACTCCCTCGCGCGTCCCCTGCTGTTCTCGATGGACGCCGAAAGCGCGCACCACTTCACCCTCCCTGCCCTGAAACGCCTGTCCGCGCTGGGCCTTACGCACGCCTTCGTGCGCCAGCCCAAACCGGACCCGCGCACCGTCATGGGCCTGCTGTTCAAGAACCCTGTCGGCCTCGCGGCGGGCCTGGACAAGGACGGCGCCTTCATCGACGCGCTGGCCGACCTTGGATTCGGCTCCATCGAAGTGGGCACGGTAACACCGCGCGCGCAGCCGGGAAATCCCAAGCCGCGCATGTTCCGCCTGCCGGCGGCGCACGCCATCATCAACCGCATGGGCTTCAATAACGGTGGCGTGGACGCCTTCGTGGCCAATGTGCAGTCCTCGCGCTTCTACCAGGGCAAGGAAGGTGTGCTGGGCCTGAACATCGGCAAGAATGCCGACACGCCGATCGAGCGCGCGGCGGACGACTACCTGCATTGCCTGGAAAAAGTCTATCCGTATGCTAGCTACGTCACGGTCAATATCTCCTCGCCCAACACCAAGAACCTGCGCCAGCTGCAGGGCGGCTCGGAGCTGGACGGCCTGCTCGCGCAACTCAAGGACGCGCAGCAGCGCCTCGCCGACCGGCACCAGCGCTATGTGCCGCTGGCCCTGAAAATCGCGCCGGACATGGACGGCGACCAGGTGAAAAACATCGGCGACGCGCTGCTGCGCCACAAGATCGACGGCGTGATCGCCACCAATACGACGCTGAGCCGCACGGCGGTGGAAGGCATGCAGCATGGCGCGGAAGCAGGCGGCCTGTCCGGCGCGCCGGTATTCGAGCTGTCCAACAATGTCATTCGCCTGCTGAAAGCGGAACTGGGCGATGCGCTGCCGATCATCGGCGTGGGCGGCATCATGAAGGGGGCGGATGCGAAAGCGAAAATCGCAGCGGGCGCGCAGCTGGTGCAGCTGTACAGCGGCCTGATTTACGCCGGCCCTGCGCTGGTGCGCGACTGCGCGGACGCGCTGCGGGGCTGATATGGACAAGGTCAAACTCGGACGCACCGACCTCGAAGTCACGAAGATCTGCCTCGGCACAATGACCTTCGGCCAGCAGAACACCGAAGCCGAAGCGCACAGCCAGCTCGATCTCGCACTCGAACGTGGCATCAACTTCATCGACACGGCGGAGATGTATCCCGTGCCTCCGCGCGCGGAAACGCAAGGTTCCACCGAACGCTTCATCGGCAGCTGGCTGAAGAAAACCGGCCGCCGTGCGGATGTGGTGCTGGCGACCAAAGCGGCCGGCCCCAATCCCGGCCTGGGCTGGGTGCGCAGCGGCCGGCAAAACTTCGATGAGAAAAACCTGCGCGCGGCGGTGGACGCGAGCCTGAAGCGCCTGCAGACCGACTACATCGACCTGTACCAGCTGCACTGGCCCAGCCGCAACGTGCCGATCTTCGGCGCCAGCGTGTTCCAGCCGGAGAAGGAGCGGCCTTCGGTTGCGGTGGAAGAAACGCTGGCCGCGCTGGGCAAGCTGGTGGACGAAGGCAAGATCCGCCACATCGGCGTATCGAACGAATCCAGCTGGGGCGTGATGGAATTCACCAGGCAGTCGGAGATGAAAGGCCTGCCGCGCATCGCCACCATCCAGAACCTGTACAACCTGAGCGCGCGCCATTTCGAAACCAGCCTGCTGGACGAAACCTGCTACCGCGAAGAAGTAAGCCTGCTGGCATATAGCCCGCTTGCTTTCGGCCAGCTCACGGCCAAGTATCACGACGACCGCAACGCGCACGGCCGGCTCACCATCTTCCCGCCGACCTGGAGCCCACGCTACCTGCGTCCCGGCGTGTGGAAGGTGGTGGCGCAGTATGCCCAACTGGCGCGCGCCAACGGCCTCACGCCAACCCAGCTCGCGCTGGCGTGGTGCTACTCGCGCTGGTTCGTCGGCTCCACCATCATCGGCGCCACCACGCTCGACCAGTTGAACGCCAACATCGACGCCTACACGGTGAAGCTCAAGCCCGAACTGGTCGACGCCATCAACGCCATCCACGCCGAAACACCCAACCCCGGCCAATAAACACAGCCGAGTTCGCGACACCCTGGGGCCAGGCCCCTCCTGTCGCGAACTCAGCCGTATATGCTCGACGCGTATAAGCAAAGCTGAAACGGATCGTTCGCAAGCGCGCGGCCGGCCGCTAACATGGCGGCTCATTTAACAACATAAAGTGTTTACATGAGCACCCGCCATCGCCACCCGAATTCCGGCCGCGCACTGCTGGCCCTGTCCCTGATCAGCACCATCACCGTTCCCGCCTTTGCCCAACAGGCGCAGGCGCCCGAAGCCGAACTGCAGACTGTCGTCGTTACCGGCACCTACGCAAAGAACCGCCGCACCGCCGATTCCGAATCGCCGATCGACATCATCGGCGCCAAGGAACTGCAAAGCACCGGCTCCACCGAACTGGCCACCGTGCTGGCGCGCTTGCTGCCATCGATGAATTTCCCGCGCCCGTCCGGCACCGATGCCAGCGACGCGGTGCGTCCCGCCACGCTGCGCGGCCTGTCGCCAGACCAGACCCTGGTGCTGGTGAACGGCAAGCGCCGCCATACCACCGCCGTCGTCAACGTGAACGGCACCGTGGGCCGCGGTTCCTCGCCGGTCGATATCAATGCCATTCCGCTGTCGGCCATCGATCACATCGAAGTGCTGCGCGACGGGGCCTCGGCCCAGTATGGCTCGGATGCCATTGCGGGTGTGGTCAACATCATCCTGAAGAAGGGACCGAAAGGCGGCGACGTCGAAGTGGGCTACGGCGAATACAGCGAAGGCGACGGCAAGCAGGTCACGCTGAAGGCCTCCGGCGGTTTCGCGCTGGGCGACAAGGGCTGGCTGCGCATCGCCGCCGAAGCGGCCGACCGCGATCCAACCAACCGCGCCGGGGCAGACACCCGCAATGCGGCTGACCCGCTGTACGGCAAGGTGACCCAGCGTTACGGCGATTCGGAAACCAAACCGCGCAACATCTTCTTCAACACGCAGTACCAGGTGGGCGAGAACACCGACTTCTACGCCTTCGGCCAGTACGGCGAGCGCGATACAGAAGCTGCCGCCACCTGGCGTACCTTCGGCCGTTCGCCATTGTTCCCGAACGGCTTCCTGCCGCTGCAGAACAGCACGAGCACCGACCAGTCCTTCGTGATCGGCCTGCGCGGCGACATCGGCGGCTGGCGCTGGGATACCAGCTTCGACTACGGCAGCAACCGATTCTGGCTGGATATCGATAACACCGCCAACCTCACGCTGCTCGACAAGAGCCCAACCCACTTCCACCTGGGCCAGCTGAAGAACACGCAGAAGGTCTTCAACTTCGACCTGGCGCGCGAGCTTCCTGTCGCAGGCCTGGCCGGCCCGCTGACCGTGGCAACCGGTATCGAAGCGCGCCGCGAAAGCTACGAGATCGACGCGGGCGACGAAGCATCGTATGTGGGCACTGGCTCGCAGGGCTTCAGCGGCTTCCGTCCTGTCAATGCCGGCAAGAACAGCCGCCACAACGAATCCGCCTACGTCAACCTGGAAGCGCAGCTGACGCAAAAGCTGTCCGGCGCCATCGCGGCACGCTATGAGCACTACAGCGATTTCGGCAGCACCACCTCGGCCAAGGCCTCGGCGCGCTACGCCTTCAACGACGCGGTCTCGCTGCGCGGTACGGCATCGAGCGGCTTCCGCGCGCCTTCGCTGGCGCAGCAGTTCTACACCATCACCACCACCAACTTCGCGGTGGTGAACGGTGTGAACACGCCCATCGAAACCGGCACCTTCGCCACCAACAGCGCCGCAGCCAGGGCGCTCGGCGCGCAGCAGCTGAAGGCGGAAAAAGCACGCAATCTGAGCGTCGGCCTGCAGCTGCAGCCGAACCGCAACTTCAACACCACGGTGGACGTCTACCGCATTACGGTGGATGACCGTATCGCGCTGTCCGCCAACATGACGCTGCCGGACGCGCTGAAGAATGCGCTGGCCTCCCAGGGCATAGTGGTCGGCGCCGGCCGCTACTTCACCAACGCCATCGATACCAAAACCACCGGTGTCGATATCGTCAGCACCTATCGCCTCGACCTGAACGCGGCCGGGCGCTTCGATTTCACCGCAGCGTATAACCACAACAAGACGACGGTGGAGAAGATTGCGGAGAATCCAGCGCTGCTGACTGCGAACAAGCTGCTGCTGATCGACCGCCAGACCACGCTGCGCAATACCGTGGGCACGCCGAAGGACAAGTTCAGCCTCGGCGCGGACTACACGGCGGGCATCTGGAGCTTGCGCGGCCTGGCCACGCAGTATGGCGAATTCACCGTCCCGCAGAACAACGCGGCGCTGGACCAGGAATTCGGCAAGCAGTGGGTGCTGGATGTATCGGGCAGCGTCAGGCTGGGCAAGAACTGGCGCGTTACCGCCGGCATCGACAACCTGACCGACAGCTATCCGGACAAGACGACGACGCTGGGTAACCTGAACACCAACGGCATCTACCCTTACAGTAACTTCTCGCCGGCAGGCTTCAACGGCCGCTACTACTACGCCAAGCTGAATTACAGCTGGTGATAATCGGGGAGATAATTGGGGACAGGCCCTATTTATTTTTTAAGGGTCTGTCCTCATTTTTTTGCGGCGCCATGGCAGCAACGCGGGCACCGCATCGCGATACTTCCTGTAGTCCTCCCCAAGCGCCCGTTCCAGGTCGCGCTCTTCCAGTCCCAAAGTGGCAGCAATGCTGTAGACGCTTAACACTGCGGCCATCAAGGCATGGCCAGCGCTCATATGCGGTGTCGCCCATAGCGCCAGTATCAGGCCCGTCTGGATGGGATGCCGCACGAAACGGTATGGACCTTTCAGCGCGAACGGTGGCTCCTGCCGGCGCAGGCCGAAGAAGTGCAAGGCATCGATGCTGTACACGGCCCAGGCGACCAGCAGGTTGGCCAGTAAGAACAGGCCGTACCACGCCACCGGCCATGGCGCATCCATGTGCCACAACACTTGCGGCATGGGCGTCCACCAGACAATAAGCATCCATAACTGCAGCGCACTGACCAGGATATATACGGGACGGTCCAGTGACGGCTGTTTGCCATACAGCGCGCGCTTGAATGCCGGCCGCGCCATGAGACTGTGCACGACACCGAAAGCGGCGAGCAGAACAAGGTTGGTGGCCAGCCCGCCGTCAAACGGTGGGGCGCCAGTGTCGATGCTCTTTGGGAGCCAGTTCTGGATGAAGGCCGCGAAAGCCGCCATTGCAAGCAGCGACGCCGCACAGCAGGCGGCGGCGAATAGTCTGTGCATCTGTCCTCCGGCACATAATTTAATAATTGGGGTCTGTCCCCAATTAAGCAATTATGCAGCTTCGGGGCCGAGGAGTGCGGTTTCGATGTCGCGGCGCTTGAGGTCGGGGGCAAATTGCTGGATGAATTCGTAGGCGTAGGAGCGCAGGTAGGCGCCGCGGCGCACTGCCAGACGCGTGGTGTTCACGGCGAACAGGTGCGAGGCTTCGATCGCGCGCAGCCCCTTGTCGCGCCCGTGGTCGAACGCCATCGAGGCAACCAGGCCAACGCCGAGGCCGAGCGCCACGTATTGCTTGATGACGTCCGAATCCATCGCGGTCAACACGATGTCCGGCCGCACATTGGCCTTGGCGAACGCCGCGTCGATGTGGCCACGGCCGGTAAAGCCGACGTCATAGGTGATCAGCGGGAATTCGGCCAGGTCTTCCAGCTTCACGGGATTGCGCGCCAGCAGCGGGTGCCCGTCCGGCACCACGATCAGGTGGCTCCAGCGGTAGCATGGGAAGGAAACGAGGTCGGGGAACTGCGACAGGCCTTCGGTCGCAATACCGATATCCGCCTTGCCGGACAAGACCCATTCCGCTATGTGCTCCGGTGCGCTCTGCTGGAGTGCGATGCGCACGTCCGGGAAGGCGCTGCGGAAGGCCTGCACGGCGCGCGGCAGCGCATAGCGCGCCTGCGTGTGCGTCGCTGCGATGGTGAGCGTGCCACTGCTCTGCCCCTTGTATTCGAGGCTGGCCTGCTGCAGGTTCTCGGCCTCCACCAGCAGGCGGTCGATAATCTTCAGGATGCCCTTGCCCGGCTCCGTCAGCCCCGTCAGGCGCTTGCCGTTGCGTTCAAAGATCACCACGCCCAGCTCGTCTTCCAGCTCCCGGATCTGGCGGCTCACGCCGGGCTGCGACGTGAACAGCGCATTCGCCACCTCGGTCAGGTTGTAGTTTCGGCGCGCGGCCTCACGGATGGAACGCAGCTGCTGGAAGTTCATATGGCGGCTCCTTCGTCCACGAACACACGTACACGCTTGGGACGGACCACCAGCGTCTCGCCTTCTTTCAGGTCGAGGTGGCGGAAGCGGTCGTTCGAGATCGTGGCTTCGATCAGCTCCGCATTGTCGGCGCGTTCAAGGTCAAGCTGGGCCAGCGGGCCGATGGCGTGCGCACGGCGCAGCTTCACCACAATGCCTTCCGCCCCGGCCGCATAGCGGTCGATTTCCAGGTCGTGCGGGCGCACATAGGCGATGCCCTTGCCTTCCGCCGTCGCTTCCGGCACATCGAGTTCGATGCCGTCAGTGGCCAGCACGCCGCCGTGCACCCGGCCATGGAATACGTTCACATTGCCGAGGAAGCCATAGACGAACGGCGAAGCCGGATGGTTATACACTTCATCCGGCGCGCCCAGCTGCTCGACGCGGCCCTTGTTCATCAGCACCACCTGGTCCGCCACTTCCAGCGCCTCTTCCTGGTCGTGCGTCACGAAGATGGAGGTCACGTGCAGGTCGTCGTGCAGGCGGCGCAGCCAGCGGCGCAGTTCCTTGCGCACCTTTGCGTCCAGCGCGCCGAACGGTTCATCCAGCAGCAGCACGCGCGGCTCAACGGCCAGCGCGCGCGCCAGCGCGATACGCTGGCGCTGGCCGCCGGACAGCTGCGGTGGATAGCGGTCGGCCAGCCAGTCCAGCTGCACCAGCTCCAGCAGGTCCTTCACCTTGCGGCGGATCTGGTCTTCCGACGGGCGCTCCGAACGTGGTTTCACGCGCAGGCCGAAGGCCACGTTCTCGAACACGGTCATGTGCTTGAACAGCGCATAGTGCTGGAACACGAAGCCCACCTGGCGTTCGCGTACGTGGCGGTCGGACGCGTCCTGCCCGTCCAGCAGCACCTGGCCCGAGTCCGGGTGCTCCAGGCCGGCGATGCAGCGCAGCAGCGTGGTCTTGCCGCAGCCAGAGGGGCCGAGCAGCGCGGTCAGTTCGCCCTGGGGGAAGTCCAGCGAAACGTCGTTGAGGGCGACGAAGTCGCCGAAACGCTTGTTGATGTTCTTGACTGCGATCGTCATATCAGTGCTCCGTTGCGTCGTCGGCGTAGTTCTCGTGCAGACGCCATTCGATAAAGGTTTTCAGGGCCAGCGTGACCAGGGCGAGCAGCGCCAGCAGCGAGGCCACGGCGAAGGCGGCCACGAAGTTGTATTCGTTGTAGAGGATCTCGACCTGCAGCGGCATGGTGTTCGTCTCGCCGCGGATATGGCCGGATACCACCGACACCGCGCCGAACTCGCCCATCGCGCGGGCATTACACAGGATCACGCCATACAGCAGGCCCCATTTGATGTTCGGCAGCGTCACCCTGAAGAAGGTCTGGAAGCCGGAGGCGCCCAGCACCACCGCCGCTTCTTCTTCCTCACTGCCCTGCGCCTGCATCAATGGAATCAGCTCGCGCGCCACGAAGGGGAAGGTGATGAAGATGGTCGCGATCACGATGCCGGGCACCGCGAACAGGATCTTGATGTCGTGCGCCGCCAGCCATTCGCCAAACCAGCCCTGGGCGCCGAACAGCAGCACATAGATCAGGCCCGAAATCACGGGCGACACGGAGAACGGCAGGTCGATCAGCGTGAGCAGCACGCTCTTGCCACGGAATTCGAATTTCGCCACCGCCCACGATGCGGCGACGCCGAACACGAGATTCAGCGGCACTGCAATCGCCGCCGTAATCAGCGTGAGCTTGATGGCCGCAATCGCATCCTCATCGAGGATGGCTTCAACATATACCTCCCAGCCCTTGCGCAGCGCTTCGGTGAACACGGCTACCAGCGGCACGAACAGGAACAGGGTCAGGAAGGCCAGTGCAACGCCGATGAGCGCATAGCGCACCCATGCCGGCTCCAGCACTTCAGAAACGGATGGCAGTTCGCCACGATGTGGAGTTGCCATCTTATTTCCCCGACTTTCCGCGGGCCCAGGCCTGCAACAGGTTAATCGTCAACAGCATGATGAAGGAGGCAATCAGCATCACCACCGCAATGGCGGTGGCGCCTGCATAGTCGTACTGTTCGAGTTTCGTGATGATGAACAGGGGCGTAATCTCGGACACCATCGGCATGTTCCCGGCGATGAAAATCACCGAGCCGTATTCGCCGGTGGCGCGCGCGAAGGCCAGCGCGAAGCCGGTCATCAGCGACGGCAGGATGGTGGGGAACACCACGCGCGCGAAGGTCTGCAGCGGCGAGGCGCCAAGGCTGGCCGCCGCTTCTTCCAGTTCGCGCTCGGCGTCCTGCAGCACAGGCTGCACGGTACGCACCACGAAAGGCAGGCCGATGAAGGTCAGGGCCAGCACCACGCCCACCGGCGTGAAGGCAACCTTGAGCCCGAACACGCCTTCGACGTAGCGGCCGATCCAGCCGTTCGAGGAATACAGGGCGGTCAGGGTAATGCCGGCAACGGCGGTCGGCAGCGCGAACGGCAGGTCCACCAGCGCGTCGATGATGCGCTTGCCGGGGAAGCGGTAGCGCACCAGCACCCAGGCCACGATGCCGCCGAAAACCACATTGATGGCCGCACCGATCAGCGAAGCGCCGAAGGTCAGCTTATAGGAAGCCACCACGCGTTCCGACGTCACCGCTGCCCAGAAAGCCTCCCAGGTCATGGTGAAGGTCTTCAGGAACACGGCAGACAGCGGAATCAGGACGATCAGCGTCAGGTAGAACAGCGTGAAGCCCAGCGACAGCTTGAAGCCCGGCATTACGCGGTAAGGCGCGCTGCGCGGCTTCACGGCTACCGGCGTGGCCGCCGGTATAGCGACTGCTGACATATACACTCCCTCTTATTACATTTTCGACTAATAGGGGCGAATAATCGCAGACAGCCGTTATATCTCAAACTAACCTTTTGTCATTTGCTTATATAAGGTCTACCATGGTCCTCAGGCAGTCCAAACGACCATAACGGAGACATACCATGAATAGTGCTTTGCTGCTGACTGACCGCCTGTGCGACCTGACTGAAATGGCCCTGCAGGCTTATACCAAATTCGAGAAAGCGACGGTTTTCGCGGCCACCAAGGCCATTCACGAAGAATTCCGGCAAGCCGCCCTGCCCTCGCACGCGACGGAAAAGCTCGACGGCATCTGTCACGCCATCCTCGCTGCGGTGGAATATGAACCGCCCGCAGGCCGCACCAATCCCCAATGCATCGTCAAGGCCCGCACCGAGATCAGCGCCCTGCGCGAGCTGCTGCGCAGCCAGGAGGCCTGGATGCAAAAAGAGCGCCTCGATGGGCGCTCTCCGGTGACGCTGCAGTAAATTCTTATTTGTTAGGCTGCGGCGTAATGCGCAGGTAGGGGCGCGGCGCCGTAAAGCCTTTCGGATACTTCTGCTTGATGACCTCAGGATCCTGCACGGTCAGCGGGATAATCACGTCATCGCCGTCCTTCCAGTTGCCCGGCGTGGCCACGCTGTGCTTGTCGGTCAGCTGCAGGGCGTCGATCACGCGCAGCACTTCGTCGAAGTTGCGGCCGGTGCTCATCGGGTAGGTGATGATCAGGCGCACCTTCTTGTTCGGGTCGATGACAAACAGCGAACGCACGGTGGCGGTGGCGCTGGCCTCGGGGTGGATCATGTCGTACAGGCCGGCCACTTTCTTGTCCGAGTCCGCAACGATGGGGAAGCCCACCACGGTCTTCTGCGTGTCTTCGATATCCTTGATCCACTCGCGGTGCGCGTCCGCCGGGTCCACCGACAGCGCGATCGCTTTCACATTGCGCTTGTCGAATTCCGGTTTCAGCTTGGCGGTCAGGCCCAGCTCCGTGGTGCAGACCGGCGTGAAGTCGGCCGGGTGCGAGAACAGCACCACCCAGGAATCGCCGGCCCATTCATGGAACTTGATCTTGCCAATGGAGGAGTCCTGCTCGAAATCAGGGGCGGTGTCGCCGAGGCGTAAAGTCATGGAAATCTCTCCAGGTAGTTAAAGTGACAAGGGACTGCCATTGTGCGCTGTTTCTGCCAGCAATTGCAACTGCTGCTGGCCGAAGATCCAGTCGCCCAGTCCCGATTCGGAATTGATATGTCCTGCCGCGCCGATGTCGATGAAACGGCTGCCCCAGCGTTCGGCCCACATGCGGGCTTTATCGATATGCATCCAGGGGTCGGTGGTGCTGCCGATGACGATGGACGGGCATGGCAGCGGCTCTTTCGGCAACTGGTCCGCCAGGCCGAACTTGTCGGGATCGGGCAGCGCCACCAGCAGCAGGCCTTCGATGCCCAGCGGGTCGCGCACCGTGCTCACCACCGAAGCCAGGCAGCCGAAGCTGTGCGCCGCTATCAGCGTGGGCCGGCGGTCCACGGAACGCGCCGCGTCCACGCGGCGGCTCCAGGCCTGCAGGTCCGGCGTTTCCCAGTCGTCCTGGTTGACGCGCTCGAAGGAGGGATACAGGCGCTGCCACCGGCTCTGCCAGTGCTCGGCACCGCTGTTGGACAGGCCGGGCGCCACGAGGACCCGGAAGTTCGATAGCAGCGATGCCGTCATGCCCTCTCCTTTGCTGGATTACTTGGTCTGGTAAATCTGGTCGAACACGCCGCCATCGGCGAAGTGTGTTTTCTGCGCTTTGGTCCAGTCGCCCGCCACATCGGCCAGCGTGAACAGCTTCACTGCCGGGAATTGCGAAGCGTATTTCTTCGCTTCCTTCTCCACGGTTGGGCGGTAGTAGTTTTTGGCGATGATTTCCTGCGCTGCATCAGTGTAGAGGAAATTCAGGTAAGCCTCAGCTACTTTTCGGGTGCCGCGCTTGTCCACGACCTTGTCCACGATGGCCACCGGCGGCTCGGCCAGGATGCTGACGGACGGCGCCACGATTTCCACCTTGTCCGGGCCCAGTTCCTTGATCGCCAGCAGGGCTTCGTTTTCCCAGGCCAGCAGCACATCGCCGATGCCGCGCTCCACGAAGGTGGTGGTGGCGCCGCGCGCGCCCGAATCCAGCACCGGCACGTTCTTGTACAGCTTCTTCAGGTATTCGCGCGCCGTGGCGTCGCTGCCGCCCGGCTGGCGCAGGGCGTAGCCGTAGGCGGCCAGGTGGTTCCAGCGCGCGCCGCCCGAGGTTTTCGGGTTCGGCGTGATGACGGCGATGCCGGGCTTTACCAGGTCGCCCCAGTCCTTGATGCCCTTGGGGTTGCCCTTGCGGACCAGGAATACGATGGTCGAGCTGTACGGCGTGGAGTTATGGCCGAGGCGCTTCTGCCAGTCCTTGTTAAGCAGGCCCTTCTCGGCGATGGCGTCGATATCGTAAGCCAGCGCCAGCGTCACCACATCGGCTTCCAGGCCGTCGATCACGGCGCGGCCCTGCTTGCCGGAGCCGCCGTGCGACTGCTTGATCTTCACGTTGTCGCCGGTCCTGGCTTTCCAGTCCCTGGCGAAGGCGGCATTCACATCCTGGTACAGCTCACGGGTCGGGTCGTAGGACACGTTGAGCAGGTTGATATCGGCCGCCTGTGCGGTCAGCGAAAAGAAGGCAGCGAGTGCGAGCAGTTTTTTGGACAGCATGTGATTCCCCTGTTATTTGGAAATCGCAGAATAGAGCTGTCCTTTATAAAAGAGAACGAAGCAATTCGCAGTTTTATATACCGCGAACTTATATAGTTCAGTAAAAGCGCGTGAACAGCACCACGGCCCAGGTCGCACCCGCCAGCAGGCAGGCCAGCATGACCGCGGCCGAACCGAAGTCCTTGGCGTTCTTGGACAAGGGATGGCGCTCCAGCGAAATGCGGTCCACCACCGCTTCGATCGCGGAATTGATGAGCTCCACGATTAGCACCAGCACCAGCACGCCGATCAGCAGCAGCTTCTGGTAGGCCGACACCGGCAGCAGCAGCGCCACCACGCAGCCCGGCACGAACAGCATCAGCTCCTGGCGGAAAGCGTGTTCATTGCGCCAGGCCGCCTTGAAACCGTCGATCGAATAGAAGAAGGCCGAGAAGATGCGCTTGAGGCCGCTTTTGCTCTTGAATTCGCTGACAGGCTGTTCCATGGAGATCCAGTTTTGATTCGGTGCACCAATTATAGCCCCGCTGGCAATTGTCTCCGTGATTTCCACTTTTTTTCACATCATGGTATAAATGACGGCACGAATACTGCACCGCACCAACCACATCATGAAAAGCGAAATTATCCCGGAACAAAAGACCACCATTCAGGTGATTGAGCGCATGGTGGCGCTGCTGGATGCGCTTGCCAAGTACCCGGACCCGGTCAGCCTCAAGGAATTGTCCAAAGTATCGGGCCTGCATCCTTCCACGGCGCACCGCATCCTGAACGATATGGTGCTGACCCGTTTTGTCGACCGCATCGAGCCGGGCACTTACCGCCTCGGCATGCGCCTGCTGGAACTGGGCAATGTGGTGAAGAGCCGCCTCTCCGTGCGCGAAGCGGCGCTGGACTTCATGCGTTCGCTGCACAAGAAAACCCAGCAGACCATCAACCTCTCGGTGCGCCAGGGCGACGAAATCGTCTACATCGACCGCGCCTTCTCCGAGCGCTCCGGCATGCAGGTGGTGCGCGCCATCGGCGGCCGCGGTCCCCTGCACCTGACCTCGACCGGCAAGCTGTTCCTGTCGGTGGATGAGCCAAAAGCCATCCGCGCCTACGCCACGCGCACCGGCCTGGCGGGCCACAACAAGAATTCGATTACTGACCTCGGCAAGCTGGAACGCGAGCTGAGCCTGGTGCGCGCACGCGGCTACGCGCGCGACAATGAGGAGCTGGAACTGGGTGTGCGCTGCATGGCCGCAGGCATTCGGGACGATTCGGGGAAACTGGTGGCAGGCCTGTCGATCTCGGCGCCGGCCGACCGCCTGCAGGAAGAGTGGCTGGAAGACCTGGTCACTACCGCCAACCAGATCTCGGCCACCCTCGGTTACATGCCGGCTGCGGACTGATCGCCGAAGCCGGCAGGCTTCAGTGCGGTCAGCCACTTCTTCATGCGGATGGCGTCGCCCACGCGCGCCGCCGTGCCCTTCGCATCCAGCAGCACCATGATGACGGCGCGGCCTTCGATCACGGCCTGCATCATCACGCAGCGGCCTGCCTCGTTGATAAAGCCGGTCTTCTGCAGGCCGATTTCCCAGCCCGACTTCGGCGACACCAGGCCGTTCGTGGTGCCGAACTGCACCGGACGGCCATTGCGCTCGATGATCGCTTTCGGATCGGTGGAGAATTCACGCAGGATAGGATGTTCATATGCCGCCTGCGCCAGCTTGGCCAGGTCGCGCGCGCTCGCCACGTTCATCTTGGAGAGACCGCTGGAATCGACATAGTGGGTGTCGTTCATGCCCAGCTCCTGCGCCTTGGCGTTCATGGCCTGCACAAAGGCCGGCAGCCCGCCCGGATAGTTGCGGCCCAGCGCGGACGCGGCGCGGTTCTCGGAGCTCATCAGCGCAATATGCAGCATATTGCGGCGGGTGAGCCGGTCGCCCACGTTCAGGCGCGAGCTGGAGAATTTTTCGCGATCGACGTCCTCGTCGGTCACGGTCAGCATTTCTTCCATGTCCTGGTTGGCTTCCACCACCACCAGGCCGGTCATCATCTTGGTAATCGAAGCGATGGGCAGCGCCACGTTGGCGTTCTTCTCGAACAGCACTTCGGAATTGGCCTGGTCCACCACCAGCGCCACATTGGATTTCAGGTCGAGGGGATCGCGCGTGAGGTTCAGGCCGGCCAGGTCGCCCATGGTGGGACGGGCGGCGGCCGCCATCATGCCCACATTCGTCACCTTCTGGTAAACGACCTTGCGCTTGCCCTTCACGGTGATCACGCGCTTCACGATGCGCTCGCGTGGAATCACGCTCTCCTGCGCAATACGGCGCGCGCCGGCCTTCTTGACGCTAGCTTTCTTTGCGGTGGCTTTCGCCTGCACGTCAGCAACCGGAGTCGCGACGAACATCACGGAAATCATGGCACTCAGAACTAGTTTCAACATGGCTATTTCCCCGGACTGACAAATGAAAGCGCCGTTGCAGTGTAGCAAAACACGGGGCTCCCGCAAATGAATTTAACCTTTTTTGCCCGTTTGATTACATACGTGCAAGACAGAATATTCACTCATGACGCAGCAGCGCAACGAATCCTTGTCACTCCATAAATTTAACAAAATTAGCAAGCGGCTCGCGTTCACTGATCAATGAATTCTCGATTTTTGATGTATCCGCAACACCGAGCGCCATGCCGCACACCACCATCTCGTTGTCCGGCAGCTTCAGTTCCTCGGCGATCAGGCGGTGGAACTGCGTAAAGGCGGCCTGCGGACAGGTATCCAGCCCGCGTCCGCGCGCCGCCACCATGATGTTCTGCAAAAACATGCCATAGTCCAGCCAGGAGCCCTGCTCCATGATGCGGTCGATGGTGAAAATCATGCCCACGGGGGCATCGAAGAAAGTGAAGTTGCGCGCGTGCTGGGCGGCCATGCCGGCCTTGTTGTCGCGCGTCAGGCCAAGCAGCGCATACAAATCCCAGCCCACTTTGCGGCGGCGGTCGATATAGGGCGACTTCCACTCGCGGGGGTAGTAAGCGTATTCCTCGGTGTGCTGGCTGTTCTGCTCAGGATCTTTATATGTGGCCACAATGCGCGCGCACAAGCGTTCCTTCGCCGCACCGCTAAGCACATAGGCTTTCCAGGGCTGGGTATTGGTGCCGGAAGGCGCCCGGGCCGCCACCTGCAGGATCGCTTCCACATCCTCGCGCGCCACCGGCGTGGGCAGGAAAGCGCGGATGGAACGGCGCGAAGTGATGGCGGCATCCACAGCCTGCTGTTCGGAGCTGGAAATCATGCTGATAATCCCCTGTCTACTTTGCCTTCTTTACAACGAATACTACACCGATTACCGCGAGCACCATGCCCGCAATACCGAGCCAATTGAACGCTTCATCAAACATTAGCCATGCCATGACCGCCGTCGTGGGCGGCGTCAGGTAAAGCAGGCTGGTAACTTGCGTGGCGCCGCTGCGGCGAATCAGCTTGAACAGCAGGAAGATGGCGCCGATCGACAGGGCAAACACGGCCCACAGCAGCGCACCGATAAAGCGCGGCGTCCATTGCACGGCGTCCAGCGAGAAATTCAGGCCTTCCAGCCAGATGGCGAACGGCAGCACCACCACCGAAGACGCGGCAAACTGGATCACGGTGCCGGTGCGCAGGTCGAAATGGGGGCAATAGTGTTTCTGGTACAGGGTGCCCGCCGTGATCGCCAGCAGCGCGCCCACGCACAGGGCGATGGCTTGCCAGCTCAGGCCCACCAGGCTGATCTTCGCGTACACCACCAGCGCCACGCCGGCGATGCCGAACATCAGGCCCAGCCACTGGACGGGGCGCACCCGCTCGCCGATCAGCGGCGCGGCAAAGGCGGTCAGGATCGGCTGCATGCCCACGATCAGGGCGGACAGGCCGGCAGGCATGCCGAGCTTGATGGCGCACCACACGCCGCTCAGGTAGGCGGCCTGCACCAGGACGCCGGCCACGGCGATATGCCCCACCTTGCCGCTGGGCCACGGCGCGCGCAGCAGCACCACGGCCGGCGCCAGTATCAGCAGCACGCCGAGGAAGCGCAGCAGCAGGAAGGTAAGCGGCGGCGCATAAGGCAGCCCGAACTTCGCCACAATGAACCCCGTACTCCACAGGAATACAAAGAACAGGGGGATCGGGGACAGGAAAGTGGCGTGTGGCTTATCGGACATCTGTCGAGTCTAACACGGCAGCATTTTGCCGGCTGGCGAGCACTTTTTTCTCATAGGAAATCTTTTTCTTTCAATGACTTAAGCATTTTTGGTGCGATGCACAAAAACTGCTTGACATCGGGATTCAGTTCCGTAAAATAGGCCATGTTGCGTTGCACAATACCTTGTATCCCATTGGAACAGCTGGATTTACAACGACTAATCCCATTTTTGGAGAGTTATATGTTTTCGATTCCTGAACAATTTTCGAATGCGACCAAGGCAAATTTTGAAAGCCAGTTCGCACTGTTTTCCTCGCTGACCAACAAGGCCTTTGAAGGCGTTGAGAAGTTCGTGGACCTGAACCTGACCGCCGCCAAAGCGTCGCTGGAAGAAACCTCCTCCACCGCCAAGCAGCTGCTGTCCGCCAAGGACCCACAGGAATTCTTCGCACTGAGCGCAGCGCAAGTGCAGCCTGCCGCTGAAAAGTCGATCGCTTACGGCCGCCACCTGGCTTCGATCGCTACCGGCACCACCGCAGAATTCAGCAAAGCCGCCGAAGCCCAGATCACCGAGACCAACCGTAAAGTGATCTCCCTGGTGGACGAAGTGAGCAAGAACGCCCCGGCCGGCACCGAAAACGCCGTGGCCCTGTTCAAATCGGCCCTGGGCAGCGCCAACGCCGGCTACGAGCAGTTCAGCAAGACCGCCAAGCAGGCTGCCGAAACCCTGGAAGCCAATGTGAACGCCGCCGTGAACCAGTTCACCTCGGCTGTGAAAGCTGCACCAGCAAAGTAATCTCCTCGATATCCGCGCGATCAGCGGACATCCTCGCCCCGGACTCATCCGGGGCTTTTTTTGGCCCGCATGTTTACAGTTTTTCCAAAACGAGATAATCTATCCAGATGCATACGCCTGAACAGAAGCATCTGCTGGAACAGCTGAAACATATTGCCGCCGGGCTCGGGCAAACGCTCGCGCCCTTCGGCGAGGTGGTGCTGCACGACCTGAGCGATCCGGAACATGCGGTGCTCGCGATCTACAACAATCTTTCGGGCCGTGCGCCTGGCGATCCGGCTACCGAGCTGGGGCTGGCGCGCATTGCCGATCCGGAATACGCACAGGTGGTGGCGAACTACCCCAACCGCTTCCCTGACGGCAGGCAGGCGAAGAGCACATCCATCGGCATCAAGGACAGCGAAGGCAACTACATCGCCGCGCTGTGCATGAACCTCGACCTTTCGCTATTCCAGGGCCTGCAAAGCATGCTGGGACAGTTCAGCCGCGTGGATGCCGCCGCCGCCATCAGCGAAACGCTGGAACCCGCGGGCTCCGATGCCGTACGCGCCTACATCGACAAATTCGCCGCGCGCCACGCCACCACGCCACGCGCGCTGGGCGCGGACCAGCGCCGCGCGCTGATGCGCGAACTGAAAGACGCCGGCCTCACCGACATGCGCCGCGCCATGGAAACCGTGGCCGCCCATCTCGGCGTATCGCGCGCCACCGTCTACAACTACGCAAAATAAGGAACGCCATGTCTGAAGACGCCCGCCTGCTGCTGCTCGACCGCGACCAGGCCGCCGCGCTCCTGCAGCCGGACGACGTGATCGCCGCGACGAAGCAGGCCTTCCTGCTGCACGCGAGCCGCGAAGGCCGCGTATTCCCGCTGGTGCGCGAGCCGCTGCCGAACGGGATCTTCGGCATCAAGTCGGGCGGCGTGGAAAACGAAGAGCTGCTCGGCTTCAAGGCGGCGGGCTTCTGGCCCGGTAACCGCAAGCTCGGGTCGGACGCGCACCAGGCCACCATCATGCTGTTCGACCCCGATACGGGCCGCCCTCAATGCCTCATCGACGGCAATGCCGTCACCACAACGCGCACGGCTGCCGCAGGCGCGCTTGGCCTGCTTGCGCTGGCGCGTCCCGAAAGCCGCAGCATCTGCGTGTTCGGCACCGGCGTACAGGGCGTAGCGCAACTGGACTACGCGCTGCGCGTGATGCCCGGCCTGCGCACCGTGCGCTACGTTGCCTCCTTCAGCCGCCGCGACGAAGCATTCGAAGCGCATTTCGCGGGCCGCTGCGACATCGCTCCGGGCAGCAGCGCCGACGAAGCCGTGGCGGCGAGCGACATCATCATCTGCGCCACGCCCGGCCGCGCCGTGCTGTTCGACACCGATGCCGTACAGCCGGGCACCCACATCAACGCCGTCGGCAGCGACACGCGCGGCAAGCGCGAACTGCCGGAAGGCCTGATCCCGCGCGCCCGCGTGTGGGCCGACGACCTGCCGCAAGCGCGCGCCCTCGGCGAACTGCAATGGTCGCAGGACAGCAGCGCCGAGGAACTTGGCGCCCTGCTGGCCGAAGGTGGTATTGCGCGCAGCGCAGAAGACATCACGATTTTCGATATGACGGGCATCGCCCTGCAAGACCTTACGGTGGCGCGCATGCTGCAACAGCGCGCCTTGGCAACTGGCACGGGCAGCAGCATCGCCTGGCCGTGGTAATCACAGGATGAAAGATATGAGCCAACTCCCCACTTATGCCGACGTGGTAGCGGCATCCGAACGCATCAAAGGACAAGCCCACCGCACGCCGGTGCTCACCTCGCGCACGGCGAACGAAGAACTGGGCGCGCAACTGTTCTTCAAGGCCGAGAACATGCAGCGCATGGGCGCCTTCAAATTCCGGGGCGCCTACAACGCGCTGTCGCGCTTCACGCCCGAGCAGAAGCGGGCAGGGGTAGTCGCTTTCTCGTCCGGCAATCACGCGCAGGCGATTGCGCTGTCAGCGAAGCTGATGGGCATTCCGGCCACGATCGTGATGCCGCTGGATGCGCCCGCGTCCAAGGTGGCCGCCACGCGCGGCTACGGCGCCACGGTTGTCACCTACGACCGCTACAAGGAAGACCGCGAACAGATCGGCCGCGAGCTCGCGCAGAAGCACGGCTTCACGCTGGTTCCGCCATACGACCATGCGGACGTGATTGCGGGCCAGGGTACGGCGGCAAAGGAACTGTTCGAAGAAACGGGAGAACTGGACGCGCTGTTCGTCTGCCTGGGCGGCGGCGGCCTGCTGGGCGGCTCCTCGCTGGCTGCGCGCGCGCTGTCGCCGCAGTGCAGGATCTACGGCGTGGAACCGGAAGCCGGCAACGACGGCCAGCAATCCTTCCGCAGCGGCAGCATCGTGCACATCGACACCCCGAAGACGATTGCCGACGGCGCGCAGACGCAGCACCTGGGGAACCTCACCTTCCCGCTGATCCAGCAGAACGTGAACGATATTTTGACGGTGAGCGATGCGCAGCTGGTGGAAGCAATGCGCTTCTTCGCATCACGCATGAAGATCGTGGTGGAACCCACGGGCTGCCTGGGCTTCGCCGCCGCGCGCGCGATGAAGGACGAACTGCGCGGCAAGCGCATCGGCATCATCATCAGCGGCGGCAACATCGACATCGACCGCTTCGCCACCCTCCTCGCCTGACACCTTGGGGTCAGGCCCCACCTGTCATACTGACAGCGGGTGCCTGACCCCATGGTGTCATGTTTATTCGCCGAGGTAGGCGGCTTTGACGCGGGGGTCGTCGAGCATGTCGGCGGCGTTGCCGGTCATCGTGATGAGGCCGGAGTCCATCACGTAGCCGCGGTGCGCAGCTTGCAGCGCGAGCTTGGCGTTCTGCTCGACCAGCAGCACGGTGATGCCTTGTTTCGAGACGTCGCGGATTACTTCGAAGATCTTGTCGACCATGATCGGCGACAGCCCCATCGAAGGCTCATCCAGCAGCAGCAGGTGCGGATGGCACATCAGCGCACGCGCCATCGCCAGCATCTGCTGTTCGCCGCCGGACAGCGTACCGGCCAGCTGCGCCGAACGCTCTTTCAGGCGCGGGAACACCGAGTACCACTTCTCGATATCGGCTTCGATGCCCGCCTTGTCGTCGCGCGTGTAGGCGCCCATCATCAGGTTTTCATGGATGGTCATGCGCGTGAACACGCCGCGGCCTTCCGGCACCATCGCCAGCTTTTTCTCCACCAGGTGGAAGGACTGGGTGCCCTTCAGCGACTGCCCAAGGTAGGACACCGTGCCTTCCACCTTGCAGGCCGGCAGCGTGCCGGTGATCGCCTTCAGCGTGGTGGTCTTGCCCGCGCCATTGGCGCCGATCAGCGTCACCAGTTCGCCTTCGTTGACTTCGAGGTCGATGCCCTTGACTGCCTTGATGCCGCCGTAAGCGACCTTGAGGCCGGAGACTTTCAGTACATTGGCGCCCATCAGTGCGATCCTCCCAGATAGGCTTCAATCACAGCCTTGTTGCTTTGAATCTCGGAAGGCAGGCCTTCCGCAATGAGCTTGCCGTATTCGAGCACCGAAATCCGGTCGCACAGGCCCATCATCAGTTTCACGTCGTGCTCGATCAGCAGCACGGTCTTGCCTTCGTTCTTGATCTTCACCAGCAGTTCGCGCAGCGCCAGCTTTTCGGTGGCGTTCATGCCCGCTGCCGGTTCGTCCAGCGCCAGCAGCTGGGGATCGGTCGCCAGGGCGCGTGCGATCTCCAGGCGGCGCTGGTCGCCGTAGGACAGGAACTTGGAGGTGCGGTTGGCGAACTGGCCGATGCCCACGAAGTCGAGCAGCTCCTGCGCGCGCTTGCGGATCGATGCTTCTTCTTCACGCGCCGCCTTGTGGCGGAACACGGCGCCGAACACGCCCTGGTGCGAACGCACGTGGCGGCCCACCATCACGTTTTCCAGCGCGGTCATTTCACCGAACAGGCGAATGTTCTGGAAGGTGCGCGCAATGCCCGCCTTCGCCACCGCGTGCGGCGCCGACGGCGAGTAGTGCTTGCCCGCCAGTTCGAAGGTGCCGGTATCGGGCTGGTACAGGCCGGTAATCACGTTGAAGAAAGTGGTCTTGCCCGCGCCGTTAGGACCGATCAGGCCATAGATCTGGCCGCGCATGATCTTGATGCCGACGTCGGTCAGCGCCTGCAGGCCGCCGAAACGCTTGTTGACGCCTGCGATATTCAGAAGGACTTCTTGTTGGCTCATTCTTGCTTCCTCAGGCGGGCATCACGCCGGACGATTGATCTTTGGTGTCGCTGTCGGCATCCGGACGGTCTTCATGCTTGGGCGACGGCCACAGGCCTGCCGGGCGGTACAGCATAATCAGCACCATGGCCAGGCCGTACAGCAGCTGGCGCAGCACTTCCGCTTCGATCAGCACGTGGCCGAACAGCTTTTGCTGCAGCGGTTCCACGACGTGGCGCAGCACTTCCGGCAGCGCGGCCAGCAGCGCGCCGCCGACGATCACGCCCGGAATGTGGCCGATACCGCCCAGCACCACCATGGCCAGCACGGCAATCGATTCGGTCAGCGAGAACGATTCCGGCGACACGAAGCCCTGGAAGGACGCGAACATGGCGCCCGCCACGCCGCCGAAGGTGGCACCCATCGAGAACGCCAGCAGCTTCACGTTGCGGGTGTTGATGCCCATGGCCTTGGCCGCAATTTCGTCTTCGCGGATCGCCACCCAGGCGCGGCCGAGGCGCGAGTGCTGCAGGCGCGCGGTGACGAAGATAGTGACAATGGTGAGGAACAGGAACAGGAAGTAGTAGGCGTTCACGGACGGCATGGCGAAGCCGCCGATATACACCGTGGCGCGCGAACCGGCTTCGCCGGCCAGGTTCACGCCAAACACGCGGATTGGCTCGATCAGGTTGATGCCCTGCGGGCCATTCGTCACATTGATCGGGTCATTCAGGTTGTTCATGAAGATGCGGATGATCTCGCCGAAGCCCAGCGTCACGATCGCCAGGTAGTCGCCGCGCAGCTTCAGGGTCGGTGCGCCCAGCAGCGCGCCGAACACGCCGGCCAGCGCCGCCGCCAGCGGCACGATGAACCATACCGACAGGTGGATGCCGTTGGTGCGGATCTCTTCGCCGAACAGGGAAGCGAGCGCCTCGCCCGTTTCCGGATGCAGGTTGATCAGCGATTCCAGCAGCGTTGCGAACTGCGGCGATGCCAGCAGGCCGGTCATGTAGGCGCCCAACGCATAGAAAGCGATGTAGCCCAGGTCCAGCAGGCCGGCGAAACCGACCACGATGTTGAGGCCCAGCGCAAGCATGATGTAGAGCAGCGCGAGGTCCACGATACGTACCCAGGAGTTGCCGAAGTGCTGGGCGATGAAGGGGAATACCAGCATCAGCACCAGCACCACGCCCATGCTGATATAGGCCTTGGTCGGGTTCTTCTGGACTTCGAAATTCAGGAGTGCCATGTTCTTGAATCCTTATGCTTATGCGCGGTCTGCGACGCGTTCACCCATGATGCCGGACGGACGGATCGTCAGCACCAGGATCAGGACCACGAAGGCGAAGATGTCCTGGTAGTTCGAACCGAGGAAGCCGCCCGTCAGGTCGCCGATATAGCCCGCGCCCAGGCTTTCGATAATGCCCAGCACGATGCCGCCGATCATGGCGCCGTAGATATTGCCGATGCCGCCCAGCACCGCGGCCGAGAAAGCCTTCAGGCCCGGCACGAAGCCCATCGCGAACTGGATGGACGCGTAGTTCGCGCCCCACATCACGCCCGCCACGGCGGCCAGTGCGGCGCCGATGGCGAAGGTGGCCACGATCACGCGGTTCGAATCCACGCCCATCAGGCCTGCCACGCGCGGGTTCTCCGCCACGGCGCGCATCGCGCGGCCCATGCGGGTTTTCTCGACCAGCAACACCAGGCCGAACATCGAGGCGGCGGCCAGCACCAGCAGCAGCACCTGGGTCACGCTGATCACCGCGCCGCCGACATGGATTGGCTCGCTCGGCAGCAGTTGCGGGAAGGGCAGCGGGTTACGGCCCCAGATCATCATGGCAAAGGTCTGCAGCAGGATGGACACGCCGATCGCGGTGATCAGGGGAGCAAGGCGGGGGGCATTGCGCAGGCGGCGGTAGGCCACGCGCTCGATAATGATATTCACCAGCATGCAGAGCGGGATGGCGCCGATGATCGCAATCGCCAGCTGCACATAGCCCGGCAGGCCTGGCGCATACGCTTCCAGCAGGCGCAGGATGGTCAGGCCGAGCATGGCGCCGATCATCAGCACATCGCCGTGGGCGAAGTTAATCAGGTTCAGCACGCCGTACACCATCGTGTAACCGAGGGCGACCAGCGCATACATGCTGCCCAGCACCAGCCCGTTGATAATTTGTTGGATAAAAGTATCCATCGTGAGAATGCCCCTTCAGGTAACAAAAACGGCACCCGGACGATAAAGTCTCCGCGGTGCCGTCATTCAACGGAACAGCAATTTTTCAAAGCGATCGCAATGATAGCGAGGATTGCGTGAAACGAAACACTGAAAAATCGGGAATATTCTAAATTAAATTCACGCTCAGCAGGACAATCTCACGCTGCTTCAGGCCGCAGTGTTGTTTTTGTTGCCATCCAGCCCCTTCGGCAAGGGGAAGGTCACGTGTTCTTCCACGCCCTCCAGCGGACGCACGCTCTTCGCGCCCAGCTCCTTCAGGCGGTCGATCACGGCCTGCACCAGCACTTCCGGCGCCGAGGCCCCCGCCGTCACGCCCACGCGCAGCTTGCCTTCCAGCCAGGCCGGATTGATCTGGGAGGCGTTGTCAACCATATAAGCCGGCGTGCCTTTTTTCTCGGCCACTTCGCGCAGGCGGTTCGAATTGGAGCTGTTCGGGCTGCCGACCACAATCACCAGCTCCACCTGCGGCGCCATGAACTTCACGGCTTCCTGGCGGTTGGTGGTGGCGTAGCAGATATCGCCCTTCTTCGGCTCGATGATGGCCGGATAGCGCTGTTTGAGGGCGGCGATGATGTCGGCGGTATCGTCCACCGACAGCGTGGTCTGCGACACATAGGCCACCGATTCCGGGTTGCGCACGTTCAGCTTCGCCACGTCGGCCACGGTCTCGACGAGGTGCATGCCCTCTTCCGCCTGGCCCATGGTGCCTTCCACTTCCGGGTGGCCGTCGTGGCCGATCATCACGATCTCGCAGCCCTGCTTGCGCATCTTGGCCACTTCCACGTGCACTTTAGTGACCAGCGGGCAGGTGGCGTCGAAGATCGACAGGCCGCGCGCTTCAGCCTCGGCGCGCACGGCTTTCGATACGCCATGGGCCGAGAACACCAGCGTATTGCCGGCCGGGACATCGTCCAGCTCCTCGATGAAGATGGCGCCCTTGGCGCGCAGGTCTTCCACCACATAGGCGTTGTGCACGATTTCGTGGCGCACATAGATCGGGGCGCCGAACTGCTGCAGGGCGCGTTCCACGATTTCGATGGCGCGGTCCACGCCGGCGCAGAAGCCGCGCGGCTGGGCCAGGAGAATTTCTTTGTCCATTACAGTACCGAGATAAGTTTGACTTCGAACTTCACCGGCTGGCCGGCCAGCGGATGGTTGAAATCGAAGATGGCCGAATCCTCGCGCAGCTCGCGCAGGATGCCGGCAAAGCGGCCACCGCCCGGCGCCGCGAAATCGACCAGGTCGCCGACCTTGTAGTCGGCTCCCGGCACGGAGTTTTCATCCAGGGTCGCGCGCGACACATGCTGGATCAATTCCGGGTTGCGCGGACCGAAGCCGACGCCCGGCTCCAGGTCGAACACCTTGTGCGTGCCCTCGGGCAGGCCGATCAGCAGGTCCTCCAGCACCGGCGCCAGCTGGCCCTGCCCCAGCATCAGGGTGGCCGGATTGCCGGCGAAGGTCGAAACGATGTCCGCCCCGTCCAGGGTGGCGAGGCGGTAATGGAGGGTCAGGTAGGCCGATTTGGTGACGACGGCAGCTTGGATGTCGGACATGGCAATTCTTTTTACGTGCAAACCGCTATTGTAAGCCAGCTTGCCCCGACTCCGTATCTGCCGCCGCGCTTTACTTGTTCAGTAGTTGCTCAGCGTTTCACCTTGCGGTCCAGGAAATCGCGCATCAGGCGGGCGATCTCGTGGCCGTCCTCTTCCAGGGCGAAGTGGCCGGTGTCCAGCAGGTGCAGTTCAGCCTTCGGCAGGTCGCGTTTGTAAGGGTAAGCGCCCTCGGCCGGGAAGATTTTGTCGTTTTTGCCCCAGACGATCAGCATCGGCGGCTGGTGTTTGCGGAAGTAAGCCTGCCACTCGGGATAATGGGCCGGATTCGTGCCGTAGCTGTAGAACAGCTCCATCTGGATTTCATTGTTGCCGGGACGGTCCAGGTAGGCCTGGTCCAGCATCCATGCATCGGGGCTGACGTGGGCGGACGGATCGCGGAAGCCTTCCGTGTACTGCCATTGGGTGGCTTTCAGGTCCAGCACGGCGCGCACCGGGGCCGCGGTCGCCGCGGAGCGGTCTTTCCAGTAGGCCTTGACCGGTACCCAGAAGTCGTTGTCGATGCCTTCGTCATAGGCATTCCCGTTCTGGACCACGATGGCGGTAACGCGCTCGGGATGGGCCGCCGCCAGGCGGAAGCCGACCGGCGCGCCGTAGTCCTGCACATAGAGCGCGTATTTGCTGATGCCGATTTTGGCGGTGAACTGATCGACCACCTTGGCCAGGTTGTCGAAGCTGTAGTTGAACTTGTCGAGGCCCGGCTGGTCGCTCTGGCCGTAGCCTGGGTAGTCCGGCGCGATCACGTGGTAGCGGTCGGCCAGCTTGGGAATCAGCTCGCGGAACATATGGGACGAGGTCGGGAAACCATGGAGCAGCAGCAGGGTCGGCGCATCCTTGGGACCGGCTTCGCGGTAGAAGACTTTGACGCCGTCGATATCGACCTTGTGGTAGCTCACCGCGGTGAGGGGACGGGCAGGCTGGACCTGGGCGGCCGGCGCGGCGGCGTGTACCGGAGCCGCCATGGACAGCACGGAGAGGCTGGTGGCGAAAGCGAGCGGCAGCAGGAGGGTGCGTGGGAGTTTCATGGCATTTCCTTTCGTGGATGATTGAGTGATTCCAGTGTCATCGATACGGCCCACGAAGAGAATCCGCGCCAAAAACAATTAACTATTTCAAATACTGCAACGATGGAGCTTGGGTTGGCTCAGTACAGCCCCGCCCCGGCCGCCCCATAATGCTTCTTCATCCATTCCCGGAGTGCTCCGATGCGTATCACCGACTGGCCGGAACACCAGCGCCCGCGCGAACGGCTCCTGCGCGAAGGTCCGCAAGCGCTGTCGGATGCGGAACTGCTCGCGGTCTTCCTGCGGACCGGGGTGCGCGGCAAAAGCGCGGTGGATATGGGCAGCGATATGCTGCGCCAGTTTGGCTCCCTGCGGGCTCTGTTCGGGGCGACACAGCAGGAATTCGCCGCCGTTCCGGGCATCGGCGGCGCCAAGTTCGCCCAATTGCAGGCGGTGATGGAACTGGCCCGGCGCGCCCTGAGCGAGGAACTGAAGGCCGGTGCCGCGCTCAGCTCGCCCCAAGCGGTGAAAACCTACCTGCGCGCCGCGCTCGCCGGCAAGCGCCACGAATCCTTCCATGTGTTGTTTCTGGACGTCAAAAACCGGCTGATCGAGGCACGCGAACTGTTTCGCGGCACCCTCACGCATACCAGCGTCTACCCGCGCGAAGTGGTGCGGGAAGCGCTGGCGCGCAATGCGGCGGCCGTGATGCTGGCCCATAACCACCCTTCCGGCACGCCTGAACCCAGCGAGTCCGACCTGCTGCTGACGCGGGCCCTGGTGCAGGCGCTGGCCCTGGTGGATATCCGCGTTCTCGACCATTTTGTGGTGGCCGGCAGCCGCGTCCACTCCTTCGCCGAACATGGTCAAATCTAGCTCCGTTAAATGTTAAATTTAAGCTATAGATCAAGACACAATTGTTTTTCGCAAGTGATTGAAAAAGCTGAGTTTTTTGGATATACTCTCGTTTTTCCAATTTCGGAAGTTATTAAGGAGTGCGTCATGGCACGTGTCTGCCAAGTTACTGGGAAGAAGCCGATGGTCGGCAACAACGTTTCCCACGCGAACAACAAGACGAAGCGTCGTTTCCTGCCTAACCTGCAGAACCGTCGTATCTTCGTTGAATCGGAAAACCGCTGGGTCTCCCTGCGTCTGTCCAACGCCGGTCTGCGCGTTATCGACAAGGTCGGCATCGATGCCGTCCTGGCCGACATGCGCGCTCGTGGCGAAAAAGTTTAATAGGGAGCTATCATGGCGAAAACTGGCCGCGACAAAATCAAGCTGGAATCGACCGCAGGTACCGGTCACTTCTACACCACCACCAAGAACAAGCGCACCATGCCTGGCAAAATGGAGATCATGAAGTTCGATCCCAAAGCCCGCAAGCACGTTCAGTACAAAGAAACCAAGATCAAGTAATCTTCGGCTTCATACAAAAACCGCTCCCTGGAGCGGTTTTTTTTCGCCCCAATATCCGGCGGGCCCGGCAAAAAAAACGGCCCCGAAGGGCCGTTTTTGCTTGAGCTGGAAGGCTTACGCGTAGCTGCGCAGGCGCAGGGAGAAGTCCTGCAGGGCCTTGATGCCGGAGGCTTCGGCGCGCTCGCACCAGTCCTGCAGCTTGTGCACCAGCTCGTCGCGCGAGAAATGCGAACGCTCCCACAGCATGCCCAGCTCCACGCGCATATTGTGCATGGTTTCCAGCGCCTTGCTGTGCTGGAACAGCTCGACCAGCTGCTGCTTCTGCGGCGCTTCCAGCTTGGCCGGCTCGCGCTGCAGCAGCTTGCGGGTGGACTTGAGGAAGCGGGATTCCAGCTGGGCCTTGTCCTTCAGGTGCTCCAGCTCCTCTTTCCACGCATGCTTGACGGACTTGGCGTACTTGGCCATCACGTCGTAGCGGTTGGCGATCACGGCCTGCAGCGTATCGAAGTCGGCCTTGATCTTGTCCTTGTCGAACTTCGGCACCGGCGGCAGCTTCTTCACCTTGGCCAGGCCCACGATTTCCAGCGCGCGGATATAGCCCCAGCCGATATCGAACTCGTACCACTTCGAGGACAGCTTGGCCGAGGTGGCATAGGTATGGTGGTTGTTGTGCAGCTC
Source organism: Pseudoduganella rhizocola (assembly GCF_045984285.3). Lineage (NCBI taxonomy): Bacteria > Pseudomonadati > Pseudomonadota > Betaproteobacteria > Burkholderiales > Oxalobacteraceae > Pseudoduganella > Pseudoduganella rhizocola. Next base: position 542,586 of record NZ_JBJQIK030000001.1, on the reverse strand, counting down.
TTCGCCGCCAATGATGATCCCCCATGGGACGATGTTCACCGCCGCATCCGAGCAGTCGTAGTTGCGGTAGCCCCAGTAGTGGCCGATGCCGTTGATGATGCCGGCGGCGGTCACGGGAATCCACAGCATCTGCACGGCCCACACGGTAATGCCCTTGGCGCCGAACAGGATGACGTTGGCGATCAGCAGCAGCGCCACGCCCTGCCAGCTGAACTTCGAGTACAGATTGTGCTCGATCCAGTCGTTCGGGGTGCCGTGGCCGTACTTCTCCAGCGTTTCCTTGTTCTTCGACTCGGCGCGGTACAGTTCGGCGCCTTCCCAGAATACCTTCTTGATGCCGCGGGTCACCGGGCTATGCGGGTCGTCCTCGGTATCGCACTTGGCGTGGTGCTTGCGGTGGATGGCCGCCCACTCCTTGGTCACCTGGCCGGTGGTCAGCCACAGCCAGAAGCGGAAAAAATGGCTCGGGATTGCATGCAGCTCCAGCGCGCGGTGCGCCTGGTGGCGATGCAGGTAAATCGTCACACTCGCGATCGTGATATGCGTCACGATCAGCGTATAGATTACGGTCTGCCAATTGGACAGGCCGGTGACGCCATGCGTCAGGAACTCCAGTACTGCGTTCAACTCCATTACTACTCCACGGTGATTGCCCCGGCTAGGGTCCGGAAATCGGACTTAGCGGCCGGTGTTTTCGCTTGTATTGGTCGCCATTGTACGCCCAATTCCGCCGGAATCCGGCAAAGTTGCCTGCTCATCAACACCGTTCTGCGACACCGCAAGGGGCGGCACCGGTCCCAGGATGCGCATTTCACGTTGCGGGAAGGGAACCGATATCCGATTGTCTTTCAAGGCCTTCCAGATGGCGCGGTTGACGTCCGAGGTCACGCCGCCCTTGCCCGCCTCCGGATCGTTGATCCAGAAGCTGACCTGCAGGTCCAGGCCATCGGCGCCGAAGCTCTGCAGGGTGGCGCCCGGCGGCTTGTCCTTCGACACCCGCGGGATCGAGGCAGCGGCCTCCTCCAGCACCTTGAGCGCGAAGTCGAGGTCGGTATCGTAGGCCACCGATACCTTGGTGTTGAGCGCCAGCATCTTGTTCGACAGCGAAGAATTCTGCACCGGCGTCGAGACCAGCATCTCGTTCGGCACGATGGATTCCACCCCGTCCAGGCCCTGCAGGATGGTATAGCGGGTATTGATATGCGTGACCTGGCCGCTGTATTTGTCCACGGTGATCATGTCGCCGATGGTCAGGCTGCGGTCCAGCAGGATGATGAAGCCGGACACATAGTTGCTGGCAATCTTCTGCAGGCCGAAACCGAGGCCCACGCCCAGCGCGCCGCCGAACACGGACAGCACGGTCAGGTCGATGCCCACCAGCGACAGGCTGAACAGCACCGCCAGCACGATCAGCAGCGCGCGGCCGGTACGCGCCAGCACCACGCGCAGGTTGGAGTTCATGGTCGGCATATTCATCAGCCGCTCTTCGAGCGCCGCACCGGCCCACATGGCCAGCACCACCAGCACCACCACGGACAGCGCGCCCTGCAGGATGGCGGCGATCGAGGCCCGGTTCTTGCCGAGCGGGATATAGGTATCGTCCAGGTAGCGGTAGAGATCGTCCCACACGCCGGTGATATACAGGGCGAAGGCCAGCCACACCAGCAACTGGAAAATCTTCTCGAAGGTCAGCAGGGTCTCGCCCACCTGCCCCTGGCGCGCGAACACGCGGCGCAGCAGGAAGAAGGTAAAGCGGATCACGGCGAGGGAACCGAAGATGGGCAGCGCCACCTTCAGCAGGTTCACGTGGTACCAGCGGTGCAGCACCGCCTGCGACAGCGCCAGCAGCGCCACGATGGCCAGCGGCCCGACCACGCGGCCGAAGCTCTCGATGCCGAAGCGGCGCACGCCATGTGACTCGCGGCCGGCCAGCTTGGCCTGCAGGAAGCGCGCGATGGTCCACCCCAGCGCGATCGACGCCGCCAGCGCGGCCAGTTGCCACAGCAGGCCGGGATCGCGCAGATCCCCCAGCAAATCGTTAATCAGATTGGTAAACGGCGTCTGCTTCATGGCTCTCCCGTGGCTGAGCCCGTGTCCACCTTGGGGTCAGGCACCAAGGTGGACACGGCCTCTACTGTATTGCACTCGAGCTCGTGTCCACTCCGGTGCCTGGCACCAAGGTGGACACGGGCTGGTCAGTTTTCGGATTCGTCCGCGGCGGCGGCTTTGGGCATGGGCTTGCGTTCGAAGACGGCGGCGAAGAAGCCGTCGGTCTGGTGCTTGTGCGGCAGCAGCTTCAGGTAGTCGTCCATCTCCAGCGCGATCTTCTGTTCGGCCAGCACCTGCTTCATCGGCACCAGCGCGAAGTCCGGGTGGCTTTCGATGAACTGCGCCGCCACGGCGTCATTCTCTTCGTTCAGCAGGCTGCAGGTGGCGTAGACCAGGCGGCCGCCGCTTTTCACCAGGCGCGAGGCGCCGTCCAGGATCGCGATCTGCTTTGCCTGCATCTCGCCGATGGCTTCCGGCGGCTGGCGCCATTTCACGTCGGGATTGCGGCGCAGCGTGCCCATGCCGGAACATGGCGCATCCACCAGCACGCGGTCGATCTTGCCCGCCAGGCGCTTGATCTTGGCATCGCGCTCGTGCGCAATCGCCACCGGATGCACGTTCGACAGGCCGGAGCGCGCCAGGCGCGGCTTCAGCTTGGCCAGGCGCTTTTCGGACACGTCGAAGGCATACAGCCGCCCCGTATTGCGCATCTGCGCACCCAGCGCCAGCGTCTTGCCGCCGGCGCCGGCGCAGAAGTCGACCACCATCTCGCCGCGCTTGGCGCCCAGGATCTGCGACAGCAGCTGGCTGCCTTCGTCCTGCACTTCGATGGCGCCCTCTTTGAACAGCGGCAGGTTCTGCAGCGCAGGCTTCTTCAGCACGCGCAGGCCGAGCGGCGCATACGGCGTCGGTTCGGCGGCAATCGGCGCCTCGGCCAGCTTGGCGATTACCTCGTCGCGGCTCGCTTTCAGCGCGTTCACGCGCAGGTCCAGCGGCGCCGGCGTGTTCAGCGCGTCCGACAGCGCCAGCGCTTCTTCCTCGCCGTATTGCGCCACCAGCTTTTCATACAGCCACAGCGGCATATTGGTGCGCAGCGACTTGTGCAGCAGCTTGCGGTCGATGCCGGCCATGCGCTCCAGCCACGCGGTCTCGTCTTCGCTCAGGCCCGGCAGCGCGTCGAGGCCGACGGCATCGAGCATGCCCAGCAGCATCAGGCGCCGCATATTGGCGCCGCCCGCGCCTTCGGCGAAGTCGGTGAAGAAGTTCTTGTTGCGCAGCACCGTGTACACGCATTCGGCGATGGCGCCGCGCTCGCGGCCGCCCAGGCGCGGGTGGTCCTTGAAATAGCGCGACAGGGTGGTATCCGCCGGAGCGGTAAAGCGCAGGATCTCGCGCAGCACTTCTTCTGCGCTGCCGAGTACGGCTGGTGACAATCTCATGGTATTCCTTAGTTAATGGTCTGGTCCACTCGGACCTTGCCATCCTCGACAGTCAGTCTATCTTCAATGAACCAGCGGATGGCGCGCGGGTACAGTATGTGTTCCTGCTGCAGCACGCGGGCGGACAGCGTCTCGGCCGTATCGCCCGGCAGGATGGGCACGGCAACCTGGTCGACCATCGGGCCGTGATCCAGTTCCGCCGTCACAAAGTGAACAGTGGCGCCGTGCTGGGCCAGCCCGGAAGCCAGCGCCGCTTCGTGCGTATGCAGGCCGGGGAACAGCGGCAGCAGCGAGGGGTGGATGTTGAGCATCCGCCCGGCGTAATGCTCCACGAAACCCGGCGTGAGGATGCGCATGAAGCCGGCCAGCACCACCAGGTCAGGCTGGAAGGAGTCGATAACTTCCTGCAGCGCCGCATCGAAGGCTTCGCGCGTCGGGTAGTCCTTGTTCGGCACCACGGCCGTGGCGATGCCATGGCTGGCGGCAAATTCGAGGCCTTTGGCGTCCGCTTTATTGCTGATGACGGCCGCAATGCGCGCCGGCCACTGCTCGGCCTGCGCAGCACGGACCACGGCTTCCATATTGCTGCCGCGGCCGGAAATCAGGATGACGATGTTTTTCATAGGCCGCCATTGTACCTGCTGCGGCAGAGCGGACCAAGAAAGCGGCCCGCACGGAAGGCTGGTGGGCGCTTACTCGAAGGAGTAAAACACGCGGAACGGCACTTTCTTCTCGGCCCAGAAATCGGCCGCGTCGCGGAACACGTCGAGCAGGGTCTCGCGTGCTTCCCGGTCAAATTTTTGCGTATTTGGCAACTGCTCCAGCACGATCAGGAAGCCCGGCTGCGGGCCTGCGGCGTGCAGGGTATTGGTCAGCGTTTCGCGCAGCGCGTCGAAATTTTTACCGCATGGCTTGGGAAAGCGGAATGACTCGGCAATAATTCCCAGAACTTGCTGCTTGGTCAGGCCCGCGTGGCAATGTGCGTATAGGAAATGCTGTCCCAGGCGGCCGGCTTCTTCTTGCAGGTCCACCACCCGGAAGGCCCGGATGGACTGCACAAGATTGGGCGGCACGGTTATCAACAAACTCATTTTTCCCTCAAATCGACCTGTTCTGTACGGTTGTTTTTTTGCTATTGTGAGACACCTATACAATCGTCCCTGCGGCGGGTCATCGCGCCTGCAAGGGCTTAGTCGCATTTCTCTCTATCAATGTAATCCCAGGGTGTTAGGGTAACGTGTTGTACAGCATGAATCAACTTGAATGTGCTTCATGACACAAGAAACGTTAAAAATCAGCCATTTTCGCGCCATTTTATGAGTCATTGCTGAACAGCAGCGCGCGCCAGCGGTGGGCGGCAAGGTTTCGGGCAAGGGGTTACAATTTGTTGCCATGAACGCAGGAACGTTACACGCACCCTTGCTACTATAGGGTTGTGCACTTCCATTTCCCGTAGAACTGCCCACCCAAGACATATAAACAAGATAAGAGGTACTTAATATGAAGATCCAAGCCAAGCTGATGGTGTCCGCCCTGTGCCTGAGCGCAGCGATTCCGGCAGCGCACGCTGTCGAGTTTGAAGATTTTGCCCGCGTGGTCCGCGTGACCCCGCAAATGGAACGCATCAACCGTCCGCGCCAGGAATGCCGCACTGAATATGTGCAGGTTCAGCAACAGCCCCAGCGCGGCGTGGGCGGCTCCATCGTCGGCGGCATCGCCGGCGCCCTGCTGGGCAGCCAGGTGGGCAGCGGCAGCGGCAAGACCGCCGCCACCGCCGCCGGCGCAATTGCCGGCGCCGTGGTCGGCGACCGTGTCGAGAACCAGAACGGCCAGCCGGCCGGCGTGACCGAACAGGCCGTGAAGCAGTGCCGCATGGTCGATCACTGGGAACAGCGCCCGAACGGCTACGAAGTGGTCTATGATTACCGCGGCCGCAACTACACCAGCATCATGAGCTACGATCCGGGCGAGCGCCTGCGCCTGCGCGTGTCGGTCGAGCCGATGCAATAAAGAGCATCACAGCCCACCTCCTCGGGCGACTGCCGGCCAGCGATGGCCGGCAGTTTTTATTTGTGCCCTTGCTACACAGCAAGACAACGCGGGATAATAGCCCATGCTTATCAAACGCAAATCCATCGAAAAAGAAGAATCGTCCCGCCCGGCTGCCCGGCCGGCCGCTCCCCGCAAACCGAAGTTCGCGCCTGTCACCCTGTCGGAACAGGACGGCGTGCGCTACCTGCACTTCGGCACCGAGTGGGTGCAGGGCGCCATGCGCATCCGCAAGCCGGACTGGCCGGAGCTGGAGTATGCACAGCAGATGATGGCCTGGATGCTGTGGAACGATACGCCGCGCGCCATCGCCCAGCTGGGCCTCGGCACCGGCGCCCTCACCAAGTTCTGCTACAGGACCTGGCCGCAAGCTTCGGTAACAGCGGTGGAGCTGAATCCTGCGGTGGTCGCCATCTGCGAATCCATGTTCAAGCTGCCGCCGAACGATGCGCGCCTGAACGTGCTGGAGATGGATGCGATGGACTTCGTTACCGACGCCGCCAACCACGGCACGCTCGATGCGCTGCAGGTTGACCTCTACGACGCCACCGCGCGCGGCCCGGTGCTCGACAGCGCCGAGTTCTACCAGGCGTGCGCCGCCTGCCTGAACGCGGACGGCATCATGACCGTGAACCTGTTCGGTGATCATCCGAGCTATGCGAAGAACCTGAAAGCGATGAAGTTCGCCTTCCCGCAAGTTATCAGCCTGCCGCAGGTGCATGATGGGAATGTGGTGGCGATTGCCTTCCGCACCGCTCGCAGCATTGACGCGGAAGCATTGAACGCACGGGCCGCGCAAATCGTGGCCGATACCAAACTGCCGGCCAAGTCCTGGGTCAAGGGCATACTGGCAAGCTAAGGGACCTTTATGGCGAAAGCGCTCGACCTTCAGCAGATCTTTACCTGGCTTCTCGCCGATGGCATGGTCGAGAAGGCAGACGTCAAGGCCCATTACAACCAGGCCCAGGGCATCCTGCGCAATACTTCCGGCGTGATGCATCCGCTGTGCGCGGTGGCGCACTGCAAGCTGCTGTCCGCCAAAGCGCCCCACAAGCTGCTCACGCTGGACGCGCTGACCGAATGGCTGGCCGAGCGCACCCACCTTCCCTTCTACCGCATCGATCCGCTGAAGGTGGACTTTACGCGCGTGGCGGATGTGATGTCCGCCAGCTATGCGGCGCGCTTCAACATCCTGCCCGTTGAAATCAACACGGATACGCTGACGGTGGCCACCGCCGATCCTTTCGCCCTCGAATGGGAAGCGGAGATTGCCAAGATCTCGCGCCGCGCCATCCGCCGCGTAATCGCGAATCCGCTCGATATCGCGCAGTACACCTCGCAGTTCTTCTCGCTCGCAAAGTCGATCAAGAAGGCCAGCAAATCGACGGGGCAGGACGTCGCGCTGCGCAATAACTTCGAGCAGCTGGTGGAGATGGGCAAGACCAACAAGCAGGTCGATGCCAACGACCAGCATGTGATCAACATCGTCGACTGGTTGTGGCAGTACGCCTTCGAGCAGCGTGCCTCCGACATCCACCTGGAACCCAAGCGCGAGCTGGGCGCCATCCGTTTCCGCATCGACGGCGTGCTGCACCAGGTCTACCAGGTGCCTGCCGTGGTGATGATCGCCATGACGGCCCGCATCAAGCTGCTGGGCCGCATGGACGTGATCGAAAAGCGCCGCCCGCAGGATGGCCGCATCAAGACCCGCACCGCTGGCGGGCAGGAAATCGAACTGCGCCTCTCCACCCTGCCCACCGCCTTCGGCGAAAAGCTGGTGATGCGTATCTTCGATCCGGACGTGGTGGTAAAGACCCTGCCGGAACTGGGCTTCCCGCCCGAGGACGCCGCGCGCTGGGACGCGCTGACCAACCGCCCGCACGGCATCATCCTCGTCACCGGCCCCACTGGATCGGGCAAAACCACCACGCTGTACACCACGCTGAAGTTCCTCGCGACTTCGGAAGTCAATGTCTGCACGGTGGAGGATCCGATCGAGATGGTGGAAGCCTCCTTCAACCAGATGCAGGTGCAGCCTTCCATCGACCTCACCTTCGCCGACGGCGTGCGCGCGCTGATGCGGCAGGATCCGGATATCATCATGGTGGGCGAGATCCGCGACCTGGCGACGGCCGAAATGGCGATCCAGGCAGCGCTGACCGGCCACCTCGTGCTCTCCACGCTGCACACCAACGACGCGCCTTCCGCTGTGATGCGCCTGCTGGAGCTGGGCGTGCCCTACTACCTGCTGGAAGCCACGCTGATCGGCATCATGGCGCAGCGCCTGGTGCGCACGCTGTGCGTGGACTGCAAACAGGACGACGGCGAAATCGCCGACGACATCTGGCAAAGCATCGGCGGCGCCTGGAATATTCCGAAGCCGGAGAAAGTCTACCGGCCGGTGGGCTGCCCCGAATGCCGCCAGACCGGCTACCGCGGCCGCACCGGCATCTACGAGCTGCTGACGGTGACGGAAGCCTTCAACCAACAGGTGCAGGAAGAAACCGACATCAGCGCGCTGCGCCGGCAGGCCGCCGCCGACGGCATGAAGCCGCTGCGCATCGCCGGCGCCTACAAGATCCGCGACGGCGTAACGACGGCCGAAGAAGTCCTCAAAGTCACGGCCGCACTCGGGTGAACGCAGGGACTTGGCAGAGTGTCCGGCACCTGTGTATAATGCGGCCTCTTTCGGGTCGTTAGCTCAGCTGGTAGAGCAGCGGACTTTTAATCCGTTGGTCGCAGGTTCGAATCCCGCACGGCCTACCAAGTTTCAACAAAAATGCCAACCTTCACAGGTTGGCATTTTTGTTTGTGCGCTTGACACAGCTCATGTCTGGGATCGTTGGAGCAGCCCAAACAGCGCAATGGGCCTATAATTGTCCGATCATGAGCGACATGCCATCACCCAATGCAACAGAGTTCGCCACGGCGGAGGAAGCCGAGGCCTATGACCGCTGGTTCCGCGCAAAGGTAAAGGCGGCACTCGGCAGCCAGGATGCTACGTTCTCTCACGAGGAAGTAATGGCGGAGCTCAGGAAAGTACTCGAGGCGAAGCGCGCTACCGATGCTCCCGATCCGTTGGCGCGCTGAAGCCCAGGCCGATCTCGCTACTATTCTCGACTACGTTGCGCAACGTAACGCGCGAGCAGCGGTTGACCTTTATCGCGGTCGACCGGCTTGTCACACAACTCCCTCAGCATCCCTATATGTACCGCGCAGGCCGTGTAGCAGGCACTCGCGAACTGCTTGTTCATCCCAACTACCTTATCGTTTACCGTATCGGCGCGACGGCTATCGAAATTCTATCGGTCATGCATTCCCGTCAGCAGTACCCATGACCGAGTCCAACGCTTCCCTTCGCACGACTGCCACGCGCGATTTGCGCTTGCGCCACCAGATGATCACACCGGTCACGCTCAGCATCGCGACCACCACGCCCATGAAGGAGATCAGCACGCGGCCCGCAATACCGAGGATGCGGCCGGAGTGCAGCGGGAACTGGGCCTGTACGAAGATGTCGGCCGCAGTGCCTTTCCATGGCTGGCGGTCGCCGAGCAGGCGGCCATCCACACCGTCGTAGTACAACACGGCCGGACCGACGCCGCCGGCGCCGTGGTCGTCGCCGGGCTTGAAAAAGCTCACGCCGTAAATGCCGAAATCCTGCGAATAGAACACGCTGCCTGCCGGCTCGGCCCATTGGCGCTGCTGCGCTTCAGTGGACGCGCGCTGCACGATATCGGCATAGCCGACGCGCGGCGCGATGGGATGGTGGCGGCCGGCGGGAGCACGCGTATCGAACGGCGACGGCGTCACTTTCGTTACCTTGCTCATCACGGGATAGAACACCTCCGCATACAGGTTCAGCGAGAATGCCGTGAAGGCCATGGTGAAGAGCAGTACCCAGGTCCACAGGCTGAAAGCACGGTGCAGGTCGAAGTTCAGTTTCGGCCAGCCGCCATTCCAGCGCACCTTCCACGCCGGCTGCCAGCGCTGCCACCATGACTTGCCGCCGTGCGCCTGCTTGCGCCGCAGCGGCAGGGTCAGGTAGAAGCCGACGAAACTGTCCACCACCCAGATCATGGCGATGCCGCCCATCAGCCACAGGCCCCAGCGGTCGATGCCCCACATTTCCGGCATGTGCAGCGTGTAGTGCAGGCGGTAGAGGAAGGAGACGAAGGTCTCCTTGGTGATCGGCCACACGGCGCCCCACTCCCGCTTGCCCAGCTCCACGCCGCTCACCGGGTCGATGAAGACCTGGTTGAAGCCCGGCTCGCCCAGCAGCTTCTTCGCGGGATCGACACGCGGCGCCACGCCGAAGCCCAGCGATTCACCTGCCTCCGCGTGCAGCGGCACAAAGGACACGCTTACCTGCGGATAGCGCTCTTCAATCTGCTGCGCCAGCGCCAGCGAGGCTTGCGCGGCGCCGGGCGTACGCGCTTCCATCAGGTGCGGGTTGAGCAGGTCATCCAGCTCGTGGTCCCACGAGATGATGGCGCCCGTCACGCCGCTGACGAAGAGGAAGCCGGCGGTGATCAGGCCGAGGTAGCGGTGAACAAGGGTCCAGAATGCGCGCATGGACAGGTCAGAAGCGGTACTTGAGGGTCAGGGAAGCGCTGCGCGGTGCGGCATAGGTGATGGCGCCATACGCTGCAAACATCCCGAAGTGCTTCTTGTCGGTGGCATTGTTGATGTTCAGCTGGGCCGACAGCTGCTTCGTGATGTCGTAGCGCGCCATCAGGTTCACCACGCTGAAGGATTCCTGCTCGATCATGCCGTTGGTGGAGGCAGGCGCCGCCGGGTCGAGCGTGTAGGTCCGGCCCTCCCGGTTGACGCCGCCGCCCACCGTCAGCCCGCTCAGGGCGCCCGGCAGCTGCCAGGTGGTGAATACGCGGAACAGCTTGCGCGGATAGACGCTGTTGATGTCGGCGCCTGCAGCATCTTCCGCATCGAACTGCGAGTAGCCTGCGCTGGCGTTCCAGCCGCGCGCCAGCTCGCCGGACAGTTCGAATTCGAAGCCGTCGCTCTTTGCGCCCTTCGCGGCGCGGTAGTAGGTCTCCGGCGCCAGCGGGCCGCCGCCGTCACGGTCGATCAGGCCCGCTTCCTGGCCCAGCTTGTCCTGCTTGATCTTGAATACCGCAAGCGATGCATTCAGGCGTCCACCGAAGAATTCGCCCTTGATGCCCGCTTCGGAACTCTTGCCCACCACCGGATCGAGATTGTTGCCATTGATGTCCTTGAAGTTCTGCGGCTGGAAGATATCGGTATAGCTGGCGTACAGCGAGTAGTTGTCGTTCAGGTCGTAGACCACGCCTGCATAAGGCGTCACCTCGCCATCGTGCTTGATGGCGTAGGCCGGAGTCCACAAGCCATGGCCGATCTTCTCGTAGTTGGTCAGGCGGACGCCGGCGATTACCTTGAGCGGATCGGTGATGGAGAAACGCACCACGCCATACAGGGCCTCCTGCTTCGTCACGCTGCTTTCATAGAAGGTGGGTGCACCCCATGCCGGTTCCGGGAATGCGGCGCCGTTCCAGTTGTTGAAGTTGCCGACGTCCGAACTGCTGCTGCCGAAATCGGCGGCACGGCTGTCGGAGCTGAACTTCTGCTTCGAATGCATATAGCCGAACGCCGCCTCATGCTTGCGGCCGAACAGCTGGAACGGCCCGCTGGCGTGCAGCCCTGCGTCATCCTGCTTCGTCTGCGTGGCATAGGAACCGGCGAAGGAGAACATGCCAAGGCCCGTTAAGCGGTCCGGCACGCCGGACAGGTAGAGCAGGTAGGAGTCGGCCTTGCGGTCGCCCTGTGTAAAGCTGGCGCGCAGCTGCCAGCCGTTGTCGAAACTGTGTTCGAGCCTGGCGAAGAAGTTATCGTATTCGGTGTGCCAGCGCGTCCAGTCGGCGGCGGAGGTTTTGGAACGGTCCCAGTTGGTGTGGCTGCCGTCGGTGTACCAGAACGGCAGGCCGCCCCACATCGGGCCCTTGGGGTCGGTTTCCTGGCGGCTGAAGCCGGCGGACAGCGTGGTACGCGGCGTCAGGTCCGCTTCAATGGTGGCGTAGCCGGTCTGGCTCTTGCTCTTCATGAGATCGACCCAGCTGTCGCTCTTCTCGTATTCGCCGACCACGCGTGCACGGATGGTGCCCGCCTGATTGAGGGCGGTGGACACATCGCCCATCACGCGGCGTTCGTTCCAGCGGCCCACGCCCGCCTCAACCGCCCCCGTCAGCTGCCGGCTGGTGGCGCGCTTGCGGATAAGGTTGATGGCGGCCGAAGGATTGCCCGCACCTGTCATCAGGCCGGTGGCGCCGCGCACCACTTCCACGCGGTCGTAAAGCGCCAGGCCGCCCAGCACTTCGCCGGAACTCCACGCCTGCTCCCAGGTCGTGGGAATGCCGTCGATCTGCAGGTTGGTGATGTCGAAGCCGCGCGCGGTAAAGCCTGCGCGGTGGGTCTCGTACTGGTTGACTGACACCCCGGTCACGTTGTTGACCACGTCCGTCACCGACACCAGGTTCTGGTCTTCGATACGCTGCTGCGTGACCACCGAAACCGATTGTGGCGTATCGCGCAAGGACATGCTCAGCGGCGTTGCGCTGCGGCCCCTGCCCGTGGTGTAGGAGCCGGTGCCTTCGGTCGTTTCGCCCAGCTTCTGCGCGTTGACTTCCACTTGCGGCATCACTGCCGCATTCTGGTCCGCAGTCTGCGCCTGCGCCAGCAGCGGCATGGCGAGGGCCACCAAGGCTGCAAGACGGTTCAGTTCCAGGCCCCGCTGGGCGCGCGCTTCCATGTTCACTGTTGTTCCGATCCCGATTTAAAATATAAATGCGAATGATAACTATTTGCATTTACAAGTCAAGACAAAAACAATCTATTGAAAAACAAACTGTTAGTTCATATAATGTGTTTAGATAGAATTTGCCGGGAGGCCAAACCGTGGTGCACGATCAGGAACAATTCGATTTGCAGGAAATGCAGCGGGCTGCCGCACGCGCCTGCTCACTGCTGAAGACGCTGGGCAATGCCGACCGCCTGCTGCTGCTTTGCCAGCTCACGCAGGGTGAGTTCTGTGTGAGCGAGTTCGAGGCGATGCTGGGCATCCAGCAGCCCACGCTGTCGCAGCAGCTGGCGGTGCTGCGGGAGGAGAAACTGGTGAATACGCGGCGCGAAGGCAAGCAGATTTTCTACAGCCTGGCGAGCAGCGAAGCCATGGCAGTGCTGCAGACCTTGTACCAGCTGTACTGCGCGCCGAAGCAGGGAGAAGCAGAATGAACCTCGACTGGATCAACTTTACCCCCTGGAGCGCGCTCGCCGGCGGCCTGCTGATCGGCCTTGCCGCCGCCGCCTTCGCGCTGGTCAACGGCCGCATCGCCGGCATCAGCGGCATTGTCGGCGGCCTGCTGCGCCCGGCGCGGGGCGATATCGCGTGGCGCCTGGCCTTCCTGGCCGGCCTGATCGCCGCCCCGCTCGCCTACACCCTGTTCGCCGCCTTGCCGGAGGCGCAAATCGACGCCAATGCCGGCACGCTAGCCGCGGCCGGCTTGCTGGTCGGCCTCGGCACCCGTTACGGCAGCGGCTGTACCAGCGGCCATGGGGTGTGCGGCCTGTCGCGCCTATCGCCGCGCTCACTGGCCGCTTCGGCCGTCTTCATGGCGGCCGGTTTTGCGACGGTATTCGTGCTGCGGCACCTGCTCGCTTAAGGAGAACATCATGGAAATCGTCAGTGCATTGTTGATCGGCCTGCTGTTCGGCATCGGCCTGATCGTGGCCGGGATGACCAATCCGGCCAAGGTCCAGGGTTTTCTCGACCTGGCCGGAAACTGGGATCCGTCGCTGGCCCTGGTGATGGGCGGCGCCATCGCGGTGGGGCTGCTCGCCTTCCGCCTGGCCGGCAAGCGCGGGCGCTCGCTGCTCGGCGGCGCCATGCGGCTGCCGGGCACCTCGGGCATCGACCGCCGCCTGCTGCTGGGCAGCCTGGTATTCGGCGCGGGATGGGGGCTGGCAGGCTTCTGCCCGGGTCCGGCGCTGGCGTCGCTCGCCACCGGCGGCGCCAAGCCTCTCATCTTCACGGGCGCCATGCTGGCCGGGATGCTGCTGTTCGAAGTGCTGGAACGTGCCGCGGCCCGGCGCCGCGCTGGCTGAACGGAGGCTGTCATGATGATCCCGCTGTCCCTTGGCCTGGCCATCGGCATGATCCTGGCGCTCACCGGGGCCGGGGGCGGCATCCTGGCTGTTCCGCTGCTGGTGTTCGGCGCCCATATCGGCGTGGCGCAGGCGGCGCCCGCCGGCCTGATGGCAGTGGGCATGGCGGCGGCCCTTGGCGCCATCCTCGGCCTGCGGGCGGGCGTGGTGCGCTACCGTGCCGCCATCCTCATCGCCCTGGCCGGCATGCTGCTCTCGCCGGCCGGACTGTGGCTGGCGCACCGCATCGACAACCGCTGGCTGAGCGTGCTGTTCGCCCTCACCTTGCTGTACATTGCCTTCAACACCTTCCACAAGGCCCGCGCCGCCGGCGGCAAGGACCTGCCGCCGCAAACGCCGGTCTGCAGGCGCACTGCCGCTACCGGCCGCTTTATCTGGACGCGCCCCTGCGCGCGCGCCCTGGCCCTGTCCGGCGCCACGGCGGGCATGCTGTCAGGCCTGTTGGGGGTGGGCGGCGGCTTTGTCGTGCTGCCCGCATTGCGGCGTTACACCGACCTGTCCATGCAGGCGGCGGTCGCCACCTCGCTCGCGGTCATCGCGCTGATTTCCGCCGCCGGCGTGGCGGCCAGCGCGGCCGGCGGCACCCTGGCCTGGAGTATCGCGCTGCCCTTCTCGGCGGGCGCACTGGCCGGCATGCTGGGCGGGCGCGCCTTGTCGGCACGGCTGTCCGGTCCTTCCATGCAGATTGCGTTTGCCCTGCTCTCCGCCCTGGTTGCGGCGGGCATGATCGTTAAGGCCTTGCTGTAAGGGCCGCTCACAGGAGAATATGATGATCAATCCTATCCAGCTATTCGACACCGAGTCGTCGACCTACACTTATATCCTTGCGGCCCCCGGCAGCACCGAAGCGGTCCTGATCGACCCCGTCGAGCGCCACCTGGAACGCGACCTGCTGCACCTTGAGCGCCTGGGCCTGAAGCTGGCGTATGTACTCGAAACCCATGCGCATGCCGACCATGTGACTTCCGCAGGCAAGCTGCGTGAACGCACCGGCGCCAAGGCCGCGGTGCCGAGCGGCTGCGGCATTGCGCCAGCCGAACTGCAACTCAAGGACGGCGACGTGCTCACCTTCGGCAATGGCGAAAGGATCGAAGCGCTGCACACGCCGGGCCATACGGCCGGCAGCACCAGCTATGTCTGGCGCGGCAATGTGTTCACCGGCGATACCCTGCTGATTGACGGCTGCGGCCGCACCGACTTCCAGAGCGGCAGTGCCGATGCGCTGTACGACAGCGTGACGCGCAAGCTGTTCGCCCTGCCCGACGACACGCGGGTGTGGCCGGGGCACGATTACAAGGAGCAGTCGGTATCGACGATCGGCTGGGAGAAACGGCACAATGCCCGCCTGGCCAACCGCAGCCGGGAGGCCTTCATCCAGTTGATGGGGGAACTCAAGCTGCCCAAGCCCAGGCTGATCGACGTGGCAGTGCCGGCCAACCAGAACCTGGGCCTGCCGCACGGCGGCTGAGCGGCACTGACCGGGCAAGCCGGCGCCGGCCCAGGGCCGTCGCTTATGCTTTACCATGCGGGTATGCCTCAGACTATCGCCGCCCCCGTCCATTTCGAACTGATCATCAAGAAGAGCCGTTTCATCGCCTGCGTGCAGCCGGTTAGCGACCGCACGGCAGCACAGACCGTGGTGGCCGGACTAAGGGTGGAACACCCTGCGGCGGCCCATGTGTGCTGGGCTTTGCTGGCAGGTGGGCAGTCGGCAGCGGTGGATGACGGTGAGCCCAGCGGCACGGCGGGACGTCCCATGCTTGACGTACTGCGCCATCAGGACCTGGAAGGCGTGCTGGCCACCGTGGTGCGCTACTTCGGCGGCGTAAAGCTGGGCGCTGGCGGCCTGGTGCGCGCTTACACCGACAGCGTGGCGCAGGCGCTGCTGTCGGCGCAGAAAATCCCCATCATCAAATTACAGACCCTGCGCTGCACGGTCCCCTATCCGCTGGAAGGCCTGCTGCGGCGCGAGCTTGAGCTGGCAGGCGCCCAGCTGGCGGGCGTCAGCCACGGCGAAGCGGTGGCCTTTGAATTCAGCCTGCCTGCCACCGAAGCGGCTCCCTTCCAGACGCAGATGAACGAGTCCTGCGCGGGCAGGATCACCTGGTTGCGGGACGAGGCTTAGCGCTGCCGATTTCGGCCCGTACCAGCACCGGCAGGTGGTCCGACGGGAAGCGGCCGTTGCGCGAATCGGTCAGCGCCGCATAGTTCAGCACCCGCACCTGCGGACTGACGAAGATATAGTCGATGCGCTCGTTCAGCGGGCTGTCAATGCGGAAGGCGTTGAAGGTGCCCACGGGGCCATAGACGGGCTTCTCGCTGGCCTCGAAGGCATCCCGCAGCGCAGCCTGCATTGCGCGGATCTGCTCCGTCTCCGGCACGGAGTTGAAATCGCCCGCCACGATCACCGGCGCCGTGCCGGCAATCTCCCTGACCTTGTTCAGCACCAGCTTCGCCGACTCGCGTCGCGCCACTTCGCCTTCGTGGTCGAAATGGGCCGAGAAGAAGTAGAAGCTGCGGCCAGTCTGGCGGTCGCGCAGCTGGGCCCAGGACACGATGCGGTGGCAGCAGGTCGCATCCCAGCCCAGAGATGGACGGTCGGGCGTCTGGCTCAGCCAGAAGTCGCCGGAACGCAGCAGCGCAAAGCGCTGGCGTTTGAAGAAGATGGCCGAGTGCTCGCCGGCCTGCCTGCCGTCATCGCGGCCCACGCCCACATGGGCGTATTCCGCCATGCCGTCCAGGTCCGCGATCTGGTCCGGCAAGCCCTCCTGCGTCGCGAACACGTCGAAATCGTGATAGCGCACCAGGCTCTTGACCAGCTCCTTGCGCTGCGGCCAGGCATTGAGGCCATCGCTCGCCGTGTTCATGCGCAGGTTCCAGGTGGCGATGTTCAGGGACTGCGCCAGCGCCGCAGGCGCCAGCAGGGCCAGCGATACCGTCAGGAGCAGGCGGCGCAAGCTCATCACATTACCCGCGCGGTGCCGGAGATGCGGATCGAGCTGCCCTTTTCCGCCGGGATCTCGGCCCGCAGGCGGGACGGCACGTCCATATCGTCGCCCTGCAGGATTTCGATGGCGCCGCCATGCGGCCAGCCGATATCGCGCAGGTAGCCTGCGAAGGCTGCAGCGGCGGCACCGGTCGCCGGGTCTTCATAGACGCCGCCGGAAGCGAAAGGATTACGCGCGTGGAAGCGCTGCTGGTTCTCGGTGTGGACCAGGGCAATCGTCACCAGGCCCCAACGGTTCATCAGCTCGCGGCCGGCATCCAGCTCGTACTTCATTGCAGACAGTGCGGCGCGGCTGGACAGCGCCAGCACCAGGTGGTCGGCGCCGCCATGGGCCAGCGCAGGAGGAATGCGCGAATCGAGGTCGCCACGGCGGTAGCCGAACAGCGCCAGCGCTTCGTCCACCAGCGCGTCCGGCGCCGGCTTGCTGGAGGTCGCGGGCGACTGCAGCGCCGCGGCGATCACATCGCCCTGCTTGCTGCCTTCAACGGAAATGGAGGTGTGATTGGTCGTCAGCGGGAACACGCCGCCGCCTGTCCGCAACGCCAGCGCTGCGCCAAGTGCAATCGTTGCGTGGCCGCAGAAAGGCACTTCGGATTCGGGCGAGAAGTAGCGCACGCGGTAGCCCTCGGCCTGCGGCGCGGCGAACACGGTTTCGGAGAAACCTACTTCCGCCGCGATACGGCGCATGTCGGCTTCCGGCGGCATTGCCGCTGCAATGACCACGCCTGCCGGATTGCCACCCTGATCGCCTGCGCAGAATGCGGCGATGCGCTCCACTTCGTACGTCATGCTCTACCTCCCAAAATAAAAAAACCGGGGCCGCCAGTATATGACGGCTTCCCGGTTTTTGCTGGCGGCCCCTTAATTGAAGCTAAGGGCCGTACTGGCGTTGACGATCTTCCTGTTTTTCAGGTCGATCTTGAACTGGTCGTTCGGCTTGGCGGACCCCAGGCCCTTGAAGATGGCGAACACCTGCTTGAACTGGTTCTGGAAGGCCACGTGCACCTCGTTCTGGTCCGACAGCACGCCGTTGATCTTCACGATCGCGGCAGGCGATGCCGGGAAGGCATTCATCAGCACCTTGTACTGGCTTACGCGCTCGCTGCCCATATCGCGCAGCGCCAGCTCGCCGGCGTACACGGTGCGGTGGAAGTCGCCATAGAAATCATAGGCCGTGATCTTCGCGAAGTCCGCCAGCTTGAGGCCAGCTGCGGTGGCCAGCTTGTCCGCCTTCACCGTGGCATCGGCCCAATCGGCAGCCAGCTGCGCGGCAGCCACGCCGGAACCGCCTGCCGTGCCTTTGGCGGCGCAGCTCGCGGTCAGGGGCACGATGCCTGGTGCATCCTTCAGCTGCGCCAGCGTGACCTTGGTCTGCAACTGCGACAGGATCAGCATCTGGCGCGCATCGAGCGCCATCGCCGCTTCCTTCATTTCGCAAGGCCAGTACTCGTCCATGAAGCGCAGGCGGGACAGCTCGCCGAAATAGTATTTGGTGAACTCGCCGTAGGATTTGGTATCCAGCACCGCACGGTTCCAGCGCTTGGCCACATCGGCCGTGGCGCTGCTGCCCTGCAGGTAGCCGTATTCGGTTTCGTACAGCGGGAACAGCTCGTTATAGCGCGGCACATTGTTAAGCGCCACGGTCTGCACGCCGATGGTGTCCGCACTTTCGTAGGTCACGATCTTGTAGGCGGCGCCATACACGGCCAGGGATGGCGACTGCACGTTGGCCAGGAAGTTGCCTGCGCTGTCGGTGTAGTCGTTGGTCCCGTTGAAGTGCATATGGCCGCCGATGTGCAGCTTGAGTCCTGTTGCCGCCAGCGCGGCCGTGGTGGCGGCTTCCGGCACGCGCGCGGTCTGGAAGGCGCCCGGCTTGAACACGGCCTTCATCGCGTCGGTCTGGTTGGCGTAGAAGTCCGTCGTCGGATAGTGCGAGAAGGCCATCACCTGCTTGCCTTGCGACTTGGCGCGCTCGTTGATGTTCTTCAGCCAGTCCATGACGTGCTTCTTGTGGGTGAGAACCTTGTTCCAGCCCGCATTACCCGCGCCTTCATAACCCTTGAAATTCTTCGGGTTGGCCGGATCGAAGTTCCCGTTCGGGACGAACACGTTGGCATCGATGGAAACCAGCCACAGTCCTTTCACCGGCTCCACCAGGTAGCTCGAATCGAGCATCATCACGCATTTCGTATAAGACTTGCCCAGCTTTGCTTCGCCGGCGGCCTTGTAGGCGCCGCCCGAACCCTCGGCGCAGATTTCGTACTGTCGGTTCGCCACGGCGCCCTGCGCGGCGGCACTCTCATAGCTGTATTTGTTGTCGGCGTATTTGCTGAACGGGGTTTCCCAGTACACGTCCGCCTTGTTCGGCTGGAAGCCGAACTCGCCCAGCTTGGCGATCAGTTTTTCGTAGCCCTGCTCCATCAGCTCGTCGGTGCAGATCACGGCGGGATCCTTGACCTTGCAGCCCGCATTGCCGGTGGCGTAGACCTTCTGTTCCTTGCCATCCCTGGTCAGGAAATCGTTCTTGCCCGCCTCGTTGTCGTCGTATGGCTCGTTCGGGTCGTGGTTGCCCGGCGCGAGGAAGAAGCGCATGCCCTTCGCCTGGTATTCCTTGAGGATGTCGGCAATGCCGTTGATATTGATCGGCTGCGCGTCGTCGGAGTAGTCTCCCGGCAGCGCCACGTAGCGCACGCCGCGCCCATAGGCATCGTCCAGCGCCGCACGGAAGGCGAAGTAGTTTTCGTTGAACAGGCGGGTCGATGTGAGCTGCGCATACATCGTGCGGATGGTGGCGTTCTTGCCATCCTTGGTCGGAATCCCTGCAAACTGCGCATTCTTGAAATCGCCGTACACGTTCTCGAAGTGCACGTCGGTCATGAACGCCACGCTGGGCAGCATCACCGGGTCGGGGCCCGGCGCTGCTACAGGGGTTTCCACATCATTGTTGCTGCCGCAGGCGGCCAGCAAGGCCAGCATCGATACCGCCAGCGTGCGGTTCTGCCAGGTCTTGAACATGCTTGAACTCCAGTCGAAATGGGAGCGCCATCTTGGCACTCCCACATGACCGGCTTATGACAACGTTCAGGCGGGTGCGGCCGCCACCGGCGCCACGGCCGGCACGCGCCGCACCGCCATCACCATCAGTGCCGCGACCAGGCAGGCCGCACCGGCCGCGAACAGCGCCGGGTTATACGTGAGCAGCAGCGTGCGGATATGGCCCGCGCCATAAGCGGCCGCCGCGGCGCCGAGCTGGTGGCCCGCAAACACCCAGCCGAACACCATGCCTGCGCGCTCCTTGCCGAAGTTGGTGGCAACCAGGCGTACCGTGGGCGGCACGGTGGCAATCCAGTCCAGGCCGTAGAACATGGCGAACACGGTCAGGCCGTAGATCGTGAATTCGGAATACGGAAGCCACAGCAGCGACAGGCCGCGCAGGCCGTAGTACCAGAACAGCAGCTTGCGGTTGTCGTAGCGGTCCGACAGCCAGCCGGAGAGCACGGTGCCCACCAGGTCGAACAGGCCCATCATCGCCAGCACCGAAGCGGCAGGCACCGGCCCCAGGCCCGCATCCCCGCACAGGGAGATGAAGTGGGTCTGGATCAGGCCATTGGTGGAGAGGCCGCAGATGAAGAAGGTGCCGGTCAGGATCCAGAACACACTGCTGCCGGAAACATCGCGCAGCACCTTGAA
Organism: Pseudoduganella rhizocola; assembly: GCF_045984285.3. Lineage (NCBI taxonomy): Bacteria > Pseudomonadati > Pseudomonadota > Betaproteobacteria > Burkholderiales > Oxalobacteraceae > Pseudoduganella > Pseudoduganella rhizocola. Next base: position 522,156 of record NZ_JBJQIK030000001.1, on the reverse strand, counting down.
GGGCGTGCCGAAACCCACCTTGACGGGCGCCGCGGCGGCAGGCGCCGGCGCATCCGGGTCCATGCCATACGGACGCAAGCCGACATCGGAAGGACGGTTACGCATCAGGAAGAAGGCTGCCACCGCGACCAATGCGCAGGCGATCGTCACGGGCAGCAGCGCCATGCGCCAGCCGAAGCGCTCGATCAGCCAGGCGCCGAAAGGCAGGAAGATCAGCTGGCCCGTGGCCGCGCTGGCGGTCAGCATGCCTACCACCAGCCCGCGCCGCGTTTCAAACCAGCGGTTCGACACCACTGCGCTCAGCACCAGCGCCGTCATGCCGGAGCCCACCCCCAGCACCACGCCGAACAGCAGCACCAGGTGCCAGAACTGCGTCATGCCGCTGGCCAGCAGCAGGCCGCTGACGATCAGCGTGAGCGCCGTCACCACCACATTGCGCAAGCCGTAGCGCTCCATGAGGATGGCCGCGAAAGGCCCCATCAGGCCGAACAGCGCAAAGCGCACCGCCATGGCGGACGAGACCTGGTCCACATCCCAGCCGAATTCCTTCGACAGGGGCTGCAACAGCGCGCCCGGCAGTCCGAGCGCGGCGGACGAGGTCAGCGCAACGAGGAAAGTGACCGCAACGATCACCCATGCGTAGTGCAGCTGGCGCCGCCCCAGCCAGTCAGATACTGCTTGAGAAAACATGGAATGCCCCTTTTTTCATCAGATGGCATTCATTTTAAATGATGATCGTAATTTAAACAAGAAAAAGAAAAGCGCCGCTTCCGGCGCTCTTCGCCGCCGCTCAGGGCTGCGTTACATGGACCAGGCTGGTCATGGCGTCAACGTAGAGCTTCGTGTCATCGGCATAGAGCGGCAGCAGCGGCGTCACCGACACCTGGTTCAGCTTTGTCTTGCGGACCTGGCCCGAAGCCGGATCCTTGAACACGGCATACGGTACGTCCTGGATCACGTAGGGCTCGCCATTTATATGGCCGATGATCATCAGTACATGGCCGGGCACCACGATCAGGTCGCCCACCTGCGCGTTTGCCAGCGCTTTCACACGCTCGGCATGGCTGTCCTTCTCGCTGAACAGGCGATGTTTCAGCGCATTGCTGCTGCCCTGGATGGCGGAGCTGTGCTGCAGCAGGATGCCCATGCTGCGATAGACTTCGCTGATCAGGCCACTGCAATCGCGCGCATTGAACTGATGCCCCCAGCCATAACGTTCACCGAGAAATTTGAAGGCCTGCCTCAGGATATTGGCCCGCGTGGCGGGCAGGTAGCCGCCGGCCGTATCGGCGCTGCGGCGAATCAGGGCACTCCGGAACGCGAGCGAGCCGTCCTGCTGGCGTACCGGCAGCAGCACAGGCCACGAGGCCACACTGCTCGCGCCATTGACAGGTTCGGAAGGTTCAACGTCGGCACGCGGCAGCGCCACGCCCATGTCCAGGTCCAGCTCCGACACCTCCGGCGCTTCCGGCGTATAGACCGTGGCCACATGGTCGCCTGTTATCACCCTGCCCGGCGCCTTTGCAGCATATGCAAACACGGCGTCAGCGGCGCCCTCCGCGATGCTTGTGCTTTTCACCCATGCCGGCCCCTGGGTCGTGACGACCAGCAGCCATTGTCCGTCCAGGCTGTGGTGCGCGATGAGCACCGGCTCGCCGGGGAACAGCACGCCGGCCGTCAGGCTTTCGTAGTCGCGCTGGTCGCTGGCCGCAAAGAAGCGGCGGTCCGAAGGCAGCGTGCGCATCGGCGTGCGCTGTACACTCAATCCATAGCGTGCCGGCGCCGACGCGGGAATACGCTCAAGGGCAGTGTTCCCGCGCAGTTCCTGCAGGACTGGCCCGGTAACGGCCCGCCCGTTGTCCTCCACCGCAAGCGCCACCGGCGATTGCGCGGCTTGTTTCACCCACTCCGCAACCTGTGCCTGCGTCAGTGTCGCGGGCAGCTTTGCGACGTCGATGAAGCCGCCGCCCGGCGCATACGCGGCTGCACGCTGGGCAGCCGCCCGGCGTGGATTCAGCAATACCGCGTTCGGCGACGGCGCACGGCGGATCCAGAAATCGGCGGACAGCATCTCTTCGCGCAGCGCGGGCACGCCTGACGGCGATACGGTCAACGCAGCGGCGCCGGCAGTGCCGGCTGCCACCGAAAACGCCAGCGCCGCGGCAATATGTACAGCATGTTTCATCGGGGCTCCCTGAGTACGTGTGCCCGCGATGATACTGCACAAAAAAATGGCCCGCACGAGGCAGGCCATTGGAATGCCACTACGAGGCCTTTATTTTTTGCCTTTGACCTGGATCGAGCTCTTCACGTCGCTCACGCCTTTCACGCCCTTGGCCAGCTGCACGGCGCGGTCGGCTTCAGCCTTGGTGGGCACGAAGCCGCTCAGCATGACGACGCCCTGCTGGGTTTCCACGTGCACGTCCATGGCGGTGACGGTTTTGTCAGCGGCCATATCGGCTTTCACCTTGGCGGTGATCATGGTGTCGGACATGGCTTGCGAAGCGTCGGCGGTTTTCTCAGCCGTTTTTTCCTTCACGTCCTGCGCCATGTCGGCGGTCTTCTCTTTTGCGTTGTGGGCGGCGGCTACCGTTTTATCTTTCGCATTTTCGGCAGCGACGGCGGTACGGTCCGCAGCATTGCTTGCGGCGTTGGCGGTACGGTCGCGTACATCGGCGGCATTGGCGGCCACCGTGTTGCGGTCGGCGTTCGGCACCAGCACGGCGGTGCGGCTGTCAGCGGCGCCGGTATTCATCGCCGTATTCTTCATATTGCGCGCCGAAGCCTGGCACTGGTCCTTGGCGTTGCCGCTCAGGTCATCGCACTTTTCCTTGGCCAGCTCATACTCGGCATCGGCCACTTTACGATTGGCGCGATCGATCTCGCTGCGGTCACCGCTCTTGTACTGGGCAACTGCATTCGCTTCAGCACGGGCGCGGGTCAGCTTGGCTTCGTGTTCGCACACGTCCTCCGCATTGCCCTTCATGGCATCGCAACGGTCCTTGGCCACTTTGTAATCGGCCGCGGCCTTGTCCTGCGCAGCCTTGTAGCCGGCGGTGTTGGTGTTCTGTGCGAAAGCAACGCTGGCGGCAGTGGCCAGGGTAAGGAATACGATTTTCTTCATGTTGGTCCCCTTTAGGATGGTTGGCATGAAGATTTAACGCTGCCGCGCGAAATCGTTCTGTGCGCGGCCGAACACAGACGGGGACCTTGTTGTGTTTACTCCGCTTGCAGCAGGCCCGTGCTCCACAGGGCCTTTACGCCATCAAATAAACCTTGATCAGAGGAAAATACCGCGCCATTGCTCGCCAGCTTGAGCCAGGCGCGCGTGTCGTGCGAGCCATGGCTCGCAGGCTGGTCCTGCCGCACCTGCGTGAGCCAGCCGTGCACCTGCGCATACTCGGCAGGATGGCTGCGCTGCGTCCAGGCCAGTGCCACCAGGTCGGAGAAGCCTTCTTCGCGGCGCGTTTCGCGCATCTGCTTCGACAGCGCCAGCAGCTCGGGGCTGTCGGACTGTTCGTTGCCCACTTCCACGAAGCCGGCCGGCAGCACATGCCAGCTGCCTTGCGCATAGCGCCAGCAGTGCGCCACTTCATGCGCGGCCATCGCTTCGATCAGCACGCCCTGCTGCGCTTCGGGTACGCCGTCAAAAATGGCTTCCGCATTCGGATTGCCGCGCATGGACAGCACCAGCTTGCAGCGGCCGTCGGCAAAGCCCATCGCCATCGGCACGTCGTTGGGACCAGCCTGCGGCTGCACGATGATGTCGATCGGCAGCTTGAGCTGCTTTGCGTAGGAAAGTACCGGAGAGCTGGCGGTGAGCCAGCGCGTTTCAGCTGCGGTGAGCTGGGCTGCGCTGGCGCCCGTGGCTGCGAGGCAGAGGAGGAAGGCGGCGGAAGACTTCTGCATGAGGAACTCCGATAACGAAGTTCAACTATACATTCCGCCGCGCAATTTGTTACGACAGGGTGAGGCCTGTTACAAAATATTGCCTGTAAAAACAAGCATCTTTGAGCAATTGTTAAGCTTAGAACTCTTCCCAGCTATCCTCTTCCGAGGTGGCCGGAGCGGGCTTGCGCTCGGCCGCCTGTTTGCGTGCCGTGGCAAGGCGCGCCTGCGGACGCGCGGCCGGACGCTTGGCGGCAGCCGCCACCGGCGCCGATGCGGCGACCACGGCGCGTGGCGCGGGCGCCACATGCGCGGCAATCTGCGCGTCGTCCAGCTTGAACACGCTGACCACGGAAGCGAGGTTGTTGGCCTGGTCCTGCAGCGAGCTGGCGGCGGCGGCGGCCTGCTCCACCAGCGCGGCGTTCTGCTGCACCACCGTATCCATATTGGAGATGGCTTCGTTCACCTGCTCGATGCCCTGCGTCTGCTCCTGGCTCGCGGTGGAGATTTCGCCCATGATGTCGGTCACGCGCTTCACGCTGTCCACGATTTCCGCCATCGTTGCGCCGGCCTGGTCGACCAGCTTGGCGCCCGCATCCACACGCTCCACCGAGTCGTCGATCAGCGCCTTGATTTCCTTGGCCGCGCCGGCCGAACGCTGCGCCAGGTTGCGCACTTCGGTGGCCACCACGGCGAAGCCGCGGCCCTGCTCACCGGCGCGCGCCGCTTCCACCGCCGCATTCAGCGCCAGGATATTGGTCTGGAATGCAATGCTGTCGATAACGCCAATGATATCCACGATCTTCTTCGAAGACTCGTTGATGGAAGCCATGGTCTCCACCACTTCCGCCACCACGGTGCCGCCCTTGGTTGCCACTTCGGACGCCGACATCGCCAGCTGGTTGGCCTGGCGCGCGTGGTCGGAGTTCTGCTTCACGGTGCCGGTGAGTTCTTCCATCGAGGACGCGGTCTGCTCGATATTCCCGGCCTGCATTTCGGTGCGTGCCGACAGGTCCTGGTTGCCCGCCGCGATCTCGCGCGAGTTGGTGGCGATGGTCTGCGTGCCGGCGCGCACCTGGCTCACGATGTTCACCAGCGAATCGCGCATGCCGCGCATGGCGTACAGCAGGCTGCTGCGGTCATTGGTTTTGGTATCGATATCTACGGCCAGGTTGCCCGCTGCAATGCTGGCCACGATGGATGCCGCGTACTCAGGTTCGCCGCCCAGCTGCTTCAGCAGGCCGCGGCTGATGAACCACGCCGCCGCCACGCCGATGCCGATGGCGCCCAGGCACAGCACCACCATGAAGAAGAAGAAGCTGCGCGCCACGCCCTTGGCGTTTTCGGCCTCGTTGCGGCTCATCTCCTCTTCCAGGTCAATCATCTTGTTCACGGCAGCGAGCCAGCCCACAAAGGCAGGCGCGGCCTGCTGTTCTAGCAGGCTGGTGGCTTCCGGCAGATTGTCGGCGAGGCGCAGCTCGATGACCTTGGCGATCAGCGGCTGGGTCTTCGCTTCGGCTTCCTTGATGCCGGCAATGGCCGCTTTCTCGGCGGCGCTGGTGTCCTTGCGGCTGGCCAGCAGCTGATCCAGCGGAGCCGCCGATTTGGCGTAGTTGTCGGCCAGGGTCTTGATGGTGTCGATGTGCGTCTTCGCCGCGCCCGCATCGGCGGCAAGCACCACGTCGCGCAGCGCGATGGATCGGTCATGCACACTGCCGCGGAAGTTGATGGCGTAACGCTGCTTGACGTTGTTAACGTCGCTGACGTTGGTAAGAATGGTATCGATCTTCTGCACGCGGTTGATGCCGAGCGCCGTCACGATGATCAGGAGAAGGAAAACAAGCCCGAAACCTATGGATAGGCGGGTGCTGATCTTGGTGCTTTCGATGTCCATTTTGTAAGTGTCCCTAGCAAAAGATTATTGATTTAAGGGAACACGTTACCACGAAAGATATAGTCTTGCTCTACTCCAATAGTTAGGTTGCGAAAGGGAAACAATTCCCTTTCGCGAGCCGCATGTTTACTTGGCCAGCAGCGATTTTGCCGTAGGGAAAGATGGACGGATATCGTTCGGTACCGACTTCATCTTGTCCAGCGCCTTCTGCACATCCGGGCGGATAACGACGTACTTGTCCATCATCTGTTTGGCGGCAGCATAATCGCCGGTGGCCTGGATGGTGAGGAAGTCGCGGTCCAGGTCCATCACGGCCTGGCGGATCTTCTTGAAATCGACCGAGAAGGTACCGTCGCCATGCGACACGAAGCCGCCCTTGTCGAGCAGGTAGTTCACCTGGATCGCCATGCCGCGTGCATGCGAATCGGTGAGGCCGAAATGCAGGGTGCGGAAAGCGGAGGCGAGGAAGGTGATATGCAGCTTGCGTTCCGCCGCTTCGCCCTGGCCCAGCGTGTCCTTCAGCTGGCCCTTCTCCATCATGTACATCAGCGCATACAGGCCGGTGACGTCGGCCTTCGCCTCTTCGATGGTGGAATAGGTTTCCTTCAGGTCCTGGCGCGGCGTGGACTCCTTGCCGTTCACCTTCGTGATGTGCGGGCCGAGGCCGTGCGTGATCTCGTGCGCGAGGATGTGGGTGAAGAAGGAGTTGAAATCGACGTCCTTCTGGTCCTGTGCGCGCAGCACCAGTTTCGAGATCGGCGTCAGCGTGGCCTTGAACTTCGCTTCCTGCACGTTCTTCAGCATCACGCGCTTGGAACCGCGCTGGCTGATGATGCGTTCATCGTTCGGCAGGTTATAGGCAGCGGTCTGCACGCCCATATTGCCGTCGCCCGCACCATAGACCTGGTTCACCACCACCATCGGCGCCACGGCGCCCACTTTCGGGTTGCGGTACTGCTTGGCCAGCGGCAGGTTATCTTCCAGCTCCTGCATGTGCTTCGCGAAGAAGTCCAGCTTCTTCGTTTCCTTCTGGTCGCGGATATTCACGTAGGCTTCGAAGGCGGCCTTGTAGCCGAACAGCTCATCGTTATAGGTCTCGTACGGGCCGATGGTGACGTCGACCAGCGAATCGAGATCCATCCACGCGAAATCGGAAGCCAGGTAGTCGTTAGACAGGAAGGCGTCCGCGCGCAGGTTGAGGAACTTCTTCAGCGAGGCATTATCGGTGGCAGCCGCGGCCTCCTTCAGCAGGGAGGACAGCTTCTGCAGCTCGGGCTTGTATTCATCGGAATATTTGACGATGTTGAACTTGCCGTCCTTGCCGCTGCGGATGGTGGTGAAGAACCACTGCGCATCCTGCTTGTCCTTGGCGGGCAGCGCATTGATCCACTGCTCCAGCGCCTGTTTCGATGCGCCCGAGGGATAGAAATTGGCCCCTTCCGGCTTCTTGGCCGGCACCTTGATGCCCGCGATTTCGGCGGGCAGGAAGGACTGGTTGCCGTCGATGATGGACCAGGGCCCCTTGTTCAGCCAGAAGTACTCGGCGCGCGCCTTGCCGAGCGGCGAGCTGTCCTTCTGCAGCGCGGCCCACAGCGCCTCGTTGCCTTCCCAGCGCTGGCGCAGCTGCAGCGTATCGATAATCTGCGCCGCCTCGATCAGCTTCGCGATGGCCTTGCGGTCGCCTGCGGACAGGCCGGAAGCGTCGGCCTTCAGTTCAACGGGCGCAAAGCGCTGGGTCATCTTGGCGAGATCGGCAACGGTGGCGGGCGCCGCTGCGGCGGCAGCGCCGGCCATCGCCAGCACTACCGGGAACAGGATATTCTTCATTAATGGCCTTTACTCAACGATTGAAAGGAGGCCACATTGTAATCCCGTCCTTACCAGACTTTGTAGGTTTTGCCGGTCTCCACGCCCTCTACGCTGCGGCTGTAGGCCAGCGCCACGCGCTTGCCGTCGGCCGGCTCGAAGCCGTGGAAGAAAGGCCCATACACCGGCAGCGATTCGGTCAGCACCGTCGGGCTCACCACATTGATGCGCAGGCCGCGCTGCAGCTCCACCGCTGCGCCGAGCACAAAGCCTTCCAGCGCCGCGTTCACCGTGCTGGCATTGGCGCCGAAGCGGATCGGCTGCTGGCCCACGATGCCGCTGGTGAGCGTGATCGAGCCGCCATCGTTCAGGTACTCCTGCGCCAGCAGCGCCACATTGACCTGGCCCATCAGCTTGCTGTTCAGGCCTTTGCGGAACTGCTCCGGCGTCATCTCGTGCAGCGGGCCGAAGTGCAGCTCGCCTGCAGTGACCACCACCGCATCCACCTTGCCCAACTGTGCGAACAGGGTGCGCACCGAGGCTTCATCCTCGAACTGCACCTGGTACTGGCCGCTGCTGCTGCCCACTGTGACGATCTCATGGCGCTGCCCGAGCTGCTCCACCACTGCCTTGCCCACAGCGCCCGTTGCGCCAATCACGACGATCTTCATTGTCCGGCTCCTTGAATTGAAAGTGGAGCCAGTATCTATCCCTGCGCGTAAAGAATAAATGAGCTAGGATGAACAACATTTCAAACCACAGGTTAGCAATGGACAAGCTACGCGGCATGGAGATTTTCGTCGCCGTGGTCGACACGGGCAGCTTCACGGCGGCGGCGGAACGCTTCAAGATATCGGCGGTGATGGTGGGCAAGCACATCCGTTCGCTGGAAGAACGGCTGGGTGCGGCGCTGCTGACGCGCACCACGCGGCGCCAGTCGCTGACGGAAATCGGCCGCCATTACGCCGAGCAGTGCCGCCTTATCCTGGCGCAGGTACAGGCGGCGGAAAGCGGCGCCGAAGCGCTGCGCGGGGCGCCGCGCGGGCAGCTGAAGATATCGGCGCCGGTTTCCTTCGGCGCCGAGTGGCTGAGTCCAGCGATTGCCGGCTATCTTGAGCAGTATCCCGACATCAGTGTGGAGCTGAGCCTGAACGACCGCATGGTGGACCTGGTGGAAGAAGGATTCGATGCCGCCATCCGCATCGGCGTGCTGGGCGACTCCACAATGATTGCGCGGCCGCTGCGTCCCTACGGCATGGTGATCTGCGCCGCCCCCTCCTACCTCGCGCGGCGCGGCACGCCGCAGGTGCCGGCCGACCTCGCGCAGCACGAATGCCTGGACTTCACCGGCTGGTCGGCGCAGGGACGCTGGCGCCTGAAGGGAGAAAAGGACGGTCGCGCCTTTCCGCCGGCGCGGCTGCGTTCCAACAGCACGCACGCCTTGCGGATGGCGGCGCTGGAAGGTTTCGGCATCACGATGCAGGCCGAGCTGATTCTCTCGCGCGACATCGCCGAAGGCCGCCTCGTGCCCATCCTGCGCGACCACGTCCCCGCCGCGCGCCCCATGCACCTGCTCTACTCCCGTGACCGCCAGCCCACCCCAAAGCTCACCACCTTCATCGACTTCGTCCTCACCCGCTTCAGCTGAGCCCGCGACACCATGGGGCCAGGCCCCTTCTGTCGCGAACTCAGGCGCGCTTCGACTGTTGAGTGACAAAGGGGGTCTGACCCCATGGTGTCAGGTTTTATTGCCAGCCGGCGCCGAGGGAGCGGGCGACGGCGACCGAGGCGAGCAGGCGCTGGGTGCTGATCTGGATGCCGGCGCGGTCGGCCGCCAGCGCGCTGCGCTGGGCGTCCGTGACGTCGAGGTAGGTGGACAGGCCACGCTCATAACGCGCGCGGGCCACCAGGTAGGCACGTTCCGCCGCCTCGCGCGATACGCTTTGCACCTGCGCCTGCTGCTGGCGTTGCTGCACGTCGGACAGCGAGTCTTCCACCTCACGCAAGGCCGTCAGCAGCTTGCTCTGGTGGTTGGCCAGCGCTTCTTCGTAGCGCGATTTCGCCAGCGCCAGGTTGGCCTTGTTGCGGCCGCCATCGAATACCGGCAGCGACAGCGCCAGCGGCCCGAAGCTGAACGCACGCGACCCGCTCTTCAGCACGTCGCCCAGGCTCTCCGATGCGAAGCCGAAATTGCCCGTCAGGCTGAGCGAGGGGTAGAAGGCGCCTTCGGCCACGCCGATCTGCGCGTTGGCCGCCCGCAGCTGGGCAACGCTGCTGGCCAGGTCCGGACGGTGCGACAGCACACTCGCAGGCAGGCCGACAGGAATCGATGGCGGCTGCGGCAGCGTGGCCGCCTGCGCCGCTTGCAGCACGGTGGACGATGGCGATGCGCCCAGCAGCACTGCGAGGCCGTGTTCCAGCTGGTTGCGCTGGCGCTGCACTTCTTCCAGGTCGGCCTGCGCGTTGGCGCGTTCGATGCGCGCGCGCGAGGTATCCAGTTCGTTCGACAGGCCGGCGTTGAAGCGCGCGTTCACCAGTTCTTCGGTTTCACGGCGCGTTTCCAGCGCGCCGCGCAGGATGGCCATTTCGGCGTCCAGTCCGCGCAGCTGCCAGTATGTGGTGGCGACCTGCGAGGACAGCAGCAGGAGTACGCCGTCGCGGTCGGCCTGCGCCGACAGGGCCTGCGCATCGGCAGCTTCCACGGCGCGGCGCACGCGGCCCAGCAGGTCCAGCTCATACGAGAAGGCGCTGCCCACCGAGAAGTTGTTGCCGCTGATCGAGCGGCCGCCGAGTGCGATGCCCTGCGAGGTATTGGCGGAAGTGCGGGTGTTGGAGACGCCCGCATTCACGCTCAGCGACGGCTGCTGGTTGGCGCGCGCCAGGCCGAGCTGCGCTTCGGCCTGCACGATGCGTTCGGCCGCAATCTTCACGGAGGGATTGTCGCGCAGCGCCTGCTGCTCCAGCGCGTTCAGCTTCTCGTCGCCGAACACGGTCCACCATTGCGCCGGCAGGCGCGCATCGCTGGCCGCGCCTTGCGGCAGGTGCCGGAACGCTGCGTCGGCCACATTCTGCGGCGCTTTGAAATCGCTGCCGACGGTACTGCAGGCGGACAGCGCCAGCACTGCTGCCGTAACGGCCGCGCCCAGGGTAATACGTTTCAGTTGATTGATCATTTTCCTACCTCGTTCTTGTTGGTGCGCACCGCCGCCACCGGCACCGGATGGCGATTTGACTTTGTCCGACAGCCACAGGACCGGGATACAGGCCAGCAGGAACACGCCCACGATCAGGAAGCCGTCGTTGTAGGCCATCACGAAGGATTCGCGGCGCACGATGCCGTCGATCGCTTTCAGCGCCTTGTCCGCCGCGCTCACGGGGTCGATGCCCTGCCCCACGAAAGCTGCCGTCATCGAGTCCAGCCGCTGCTGCACCGCCAGCGAGAAGCCAGTGATCGATTCACCCAGGCGCGCCGAATGGAAGTGCTCGCGCTGCGTGAGCGTCGTCGCCAGCAGCGCGATGCCGATGGAGCCCCCCAGGTTGCGCGTCATGTTGAACAGGCTCGATGCGGACGGCATGTCCTTCGGCGGCACGCCGTTCATCGCGAAGTTGGACAGCGTGAGCATCACGAAGGGCTGCCCCATTGCACGCACCACCTGCGACAGCATCAGCTGGTCGTAACCCGTGCTGGCGTCCATGAAGGCATTCATCAGGCAGGAGCCGCCGAACAGCAGCAGGCCGATGGTGCACAGCAGCCGGTTATCGACCTTCGACGACAGCCGCGCCACGAAGGGCATGATGAACAGCTGCGGCAGGCCCACCCACATGATGACTTCACCGATCTGCATCGGCGAGTAGCCCGCAATCTGCCCCAGGAACAGCGGCAGCAGGAAGGATGAGCCGTACAGCCCCATGCCCATCACCGCCGACAGCGCCGTCGCCACCAGGAAGTTGCGCTGGCCGTACAGCCCCAGGTTCACGAAGGGGTTGGCGCGCATGGCGCTCGTCACCACCCAGCCCAGCAGCCCCACCAGCGACAGCGCGGCGAAGGTGATGATGAAGCCGGAGTCGAACCAGTCCTTGCTGTTGCCTTCTTCCAGGAAGATGGTAAGGCAGCCCAGGCCCAGCGCCATCAGGCCGATGCCCAGCCAGTCCGCATCGCGCAGCAGCGCCCACTGCGGCTTTTCTTCATCGAGGCCATAGGCGATGCCCGCCATCAGCAGCAGGCCTGGCACCCAGTTGATATAGAAAATGGAAGGCCAGCCATACAGCTCGCTCAGGTAGCCGCCCAAGGTCGGGCCCATGGCCGGCGCCAGCGTGGCGGTAAGGCCGAAGATGGCCATGCCGGTTGCGCGCTTCGACGGCGGCAGCTTGGCCATCACCAGCGTCATCGCCATTGGAATCAGCGCGCCGCCGGTGAAGCCCTGCATCATGCGGAACACGATCATGCTTTCCAGGTTCCACGCAAAGCCGCACAGCGTGGAGAACACGAGGAACAGGCCGGTGGTGCCCATCATGTAGCCGCGCATGCCGAACACGCGCGTCAGCAGCGCCGTCATCGGGATCACGATGATCTCGGCCACCAGGTAGGCGGTGGAGATCCACGAGCCCTCTTCCTGCGTAGCCGACAGGCTGCCGAGGATATCGCGCAGCGAAGAGTTGGTGATCTGGATGTCCAGCACCGCCATGAAGGCGCCCAGCATGCCGGCCGCCACCGCAATCCAGGTGCGCGCGGGGACCGCCGCGCCGGCCGTGCCGGGGAGCGTTTGTGTTGTGCTCATGGCGAGCGCTCCTTAGCGGGCTGCCTGCTCTTTGATGCCGACTTCGGCAATCACCGACATGCCCGGCACCAGGCGGCCGCTGTAGGCTTTCAGGTCTTCCGGCTTCAGCGTGATCTTCACTGGCACGCGCTGCACGATCTTGGTGAAGTTGCCGGTCGCGTTATCGGCCGGCAGCAGCGCGAACTGCGCGCCCGACGCCGGCGAGAAGCTGTCCACGCGGCCCACCAGTTCCTTGCCCGGCAACGCATCCACGCTGATGCGCACCGGCTGGCCCACATGCATATCGGCCAGCTGGGTTTCCTTGAAGTTGGCAGTGACCCAGACGTTGTCCTGCACGATGGCCGTCAGCTGCTGGCCCGGCTGCACGCGCTGGCCCACTTCCACGCTGCGCTTGCCGATGCGGCCCGCCACCGGCGCCACGATGCGGTTATAGGCCTGCTGCTGTTCGGCGTCCTTCAGCTGCACCTTCAGCACCTCGATCTGGGCCTTCAGCACATCGCGTGCCGACGCGGCGGCCGTGATCTGCGCCTTGGCGGCAGCGGCGCTGTCCTTGCGCGCCGCTACATCGGCCGCGGCGCTGGCGCGGCCCGCATTGGCGGCATCCAGCTCCGCCTTCGAGACCGCCTTCATCTGCGCCGTGTACAGCTGGCTGTACCGTTCGGCGTCCTGATTGGCGCGCACTTGCAGGGCTTCCGCCTGCTTCACCTGCGCCGCTGCGGCGCTGGCCTGCGCATTGACCTGCGCTACCTGCGCTTCGGCCTGCAGCACCTGCTGCTGGGCGCTCGCGATCTGGGCACGGATCTGTTCCACCTTGAGCTGCTGGTCGACCGGATCCAGCTCGGCGATTACATCGCCCGCCTTCACCAGCTGGTTGTCGTCGATCAGCACTTTCGTGACCACGCCCGACACGCGGGCCGACACCGGGTGCACATGGCCCGCCACATAGGCGTTCTCAGTTTCCACGAAGTAATGGCTGCGGTACCACATGCGGCCGCCGGCAATCAGCGCGGCCAGCGCAATCACGCCCGCCCCCACCAGCACCTTGCGGTTCGGCGGACGCTTGGCTTGGGCTGCCGGGATGGCAGGCGGTACGGCGGCAAGTTTTTGTTCTTGGGTGGACATGCGACGCTCCATGAAATGAAATTGGTTCGGAGCATTATTAGCCACAAAATCCGCAAAGTCAAGAAATGAAACGATTGCATTTCATTTTTGAGTGGAATAAACTGAGGCCTTCTGTTAGCCTTTTCCTTTTGTCCGGAACCAAACCTTATGTCAGACGAGCAGCTCGACGAGCTCTGCCCCATGTGCCCTAAACCCGCCGGCCGCCCCAAGGCCAGCGAGGCCGAGGCGCGCGTGCAGGAACTGGTCGAGGTGGCAGCCCGTCTGTTCATGGCCAAGGGCTACAACAAGGTCAGCCTGGAAATGATTGCGCGCGAGGCCCGCGTGGCGGTGCGCACCATCTATGTGAAGTTCGGCGGCAAGGACGGCCTGTTCAAGGCCATCCTGCTGCGCGGGCGCGAACACTATTTTTCCTCGATGGAAGACCTGGCCTCCAGCCAGCGCCCAATGCGCGAAGTGCTGCTCGACTTCGGCCATCGCTTCAATAAGCTGCTGACTTCGCAGGCGGTCGTCAACCTGCACCGCATGGTGATTGCGGAAGCGCACACCAGCCCGGAACTGGCGCGCGCTTTCTTCGACGGCGGCCCGCGCCAGACCCGCGAAATGCTGAGCCGTTATTTTGACCGTCTGGACATCAGGAGCCAGCTGCGCGAGGACCTTGAAGCACACCAGCTGTCCGTGCACCTGATCAATTGCCTCACGGGCGATCCCCTCAAGCGCTACCTGTTCGATGTGGCCGAAGTCGATACCGAAATCGACCGTCCGAGCATCGACATTGCCATCGACCTCTTCCTGCGCGGGGTACTGAAATAGCTGCCCTGCGGTATGTGCGATAGCGCACGGAGCGCGAGCCCCGGCTGCCGGATACTGATTCCCTCAAGAATAATTTTGTAGGGAGGGCAGCATGAGCAAGATGGATCGGCTCGAGTGGAGCAAAAAAGTGGCGTCGCTGAATGAACGCATCCGCGGTTTCCAGGCGAATCCGAGCAAGGAACAGCTGGATCTTGCAATCAATGAGCTGCGGGAATATGCGAACGCGGCCAACGAAGGCGGTATCGAAATTCCCTCGCGCTTCGTCGCTAACTGACTCCAGAACCGGGCGCCGCCCGGTTTTTTATTGCCCGAACCACCCTTGCGGCATTTTCCCGTTCATGGCAGCATGGCCCCTCCCCGGCATGGTGCCGGACCGATAAGAAAGTAATAGATGAGCGAGCAAGAGAATAAGGAAGACCAGCTGTTCTGGCAACTGAGCAATTCCCTGATCAACCACACCAATCAGGAAGGCCGCGACAGCGGCGCCACACCGAGCTTGGCCGCCGCCGCTCTGCTGTTCGCCGCCGCCCGCTTCAATGCCCACCTGCTGGCGCGCAATGCGGAGAACGTGGAGCAGTTCCGCGCCATCCAGGAAGAAGGCATTGCCCACTTCAAGGGCCAGTTCGACAAAATGCTGGCTGACAACCTGCGCGACTACGAACAGAACTTCGACAAGCTGACCCAGGGCTGAGCCCGCCTCCGCGGCGGCCCGCGCCCGCGGCCGCCCTTCCCCGCACATCAGTAATTGACACCGCCGAGAGCTTGCTGTCTAATGCTCGGACGATTATGAAATCGTTTTCAAACCTATATCGACGACAAGTACAATGAGCGAAATCCAGCAGTTTCCGGCCGACTTTATCTGGGGCGTGGCCACCAGCGCCTTCCAGATCGAAGGCGGCGCCAGCGCCGACGGGAAAGGCCCGTCCATCTGGGACACCTTCAGCCACACTCCCGGCAAGATCATCGACGGCGGCACCGGCGACGTAGCCTGCGACCATTACCACCGCTATGCCGAAGACGTGGCGCTGATGGCCGGCCTGCATGTGGATGCCTACCGCTTTTCGATCGCCTGGTCGCGCGTGCAGCCGGCCGGCAAAGGCGCCTGGAACGAAGCCGGTTTCGCCTTCTATGACCGGCTGCTGACGGAACTTGCTGCAAAGAACATCGACGCCCACGTCACCCTCTACCACTGGGATCTGCCGCAGGCGCTGCAGGACGAAGGCGGCTGGCTGAACCGCGATACCGCAAAGCAATTCGCCGAATACGCGGCGGAAGTGGCGCGCCGCTTCGGCAATCGCGTGAAAACGATTGCAACGCACAATGAACCCTGGTGCACGGCCAATCTCGGCTACGGCAATGCGCAGTTCGCACCCGGCGTGGCCGATCTCAGGCAGTCGATCCAGGTGTCGCACCACCTGCTTCTGTCGCACGGCCTGGCCATGCAGGCCATGCGCAAGGTTGGCAGCAGCGCCAAACTGGGTATCGTGCTGAACCAGTGGACCGCCCACCCGGCCACCGACAGCCAGGCCGACCGCGAGCTCGCAGCGTTCGAATACTCGCGCTCGGTGGAATGGTTCATGGACCCGATCTTCAAGGGCCGTTACCCGGAGCTGGCCCTGAAAGCCCACGGCGCCAATGCGCCCGTCATCCATGACAACGATTTCAATGATATCCGGCAGCCGATCGATTTCCTCGGTTGCAATTACTACTTCCGCGCCTTCTGCAGCGCCGAGGTGCCGCCGCGCGCACCGGCGGCCGCACTGGGCGTGACCGACATGGGCTGGGAGATCTATCCGCAAGGCCTGACGGAGCTGCTGCTCAAGCTGAACAAGGATTACGACCTGCCGCCGGTCTACATCACGGAAAATGGCATGGCGAACCGCGACGCAGTGGTGGACGGCCGCGTGCACGACGCGCAGCGCATCGACTTCGTCACGCGCCACCTGGCCGCGCTGCAGGAGGCCATGCATCAGGGCGTGAAAGTGGATGGTTATTTCCTGTGGTCGCTGCTGGATAATTTCGAATGGAACTCCGGCTACGCCAAGCGCTTCGGCATCGTGCATGTGGACTACGAAACGCAGCAGCGCACGCTGAAGGACAGCGCGCTGTGGTACCGCGGCCTGATCGACGCACAGCGCAAGGCCTGAACCGAACAGCACTGACCCGGCAGCATAGCCGGGCTACTCGAACAACGCATCAAGGAGACAGCATGTCCACCGACGCAGCAATGCAATCCGAGGCCCGTGCAGCGGCCGCTCCCGTGGCTGGCCGCCGCGCCAGCCCGCTGCTATGGGTTCCCACCGGCTACTTCACCATGGCGCTGGCCTATGTGATGCTCACCAGCGTCACCGCCATCATGTTCAAGAACCTCGGCATGGACAACGGCAAGGCGGCGGAATATGCGAGCTACCTGATCCTGGCCTACACCATCAAGCCGCTGTTTGCGCCGCTGGTGGAGATGTACCGCACCAAGAAGTTCTTCGTGCTGTGCGCGCAGTTCACCATTGCGCTGGGCTTTGCGGGCGTGGCGCTGGCGATGTCGCTGCCGGGCTATATGGTCATGCTGGTGTTCCTGTTCACGGTGCTGTCCTTCATCGGCGCCACGCAGGACATCGCGGCCGATGGCGTGTACGTCACGGCGCTCGATGCACGCTCGCAGTCGCTGTATTGCGGCATCCAGAGCCTGAGCTGGAATATCGGCCCTATTGTCGCTTCCGGCGGCCTTGTCTACCTGAGCGGCTGGCTGCACACCAACTACTTCCACCATGACCCGAAAGTATTCGGCCCGGAGTGGATCGATGCCTGGCGCGTGATCTTCTTCATCGTGGCGGCGCTGACGCTGGTGCTGGCCCTGTGGCATACGAAGATGATGCCGGACGGTGCGCGCGCCGAGAATGCGCCCTCCTCCATCGGCGAAGCGTGGTTCATCCTGAAGGACTCCTTCATCACCTTCTTCCAGAAACGCGACGTGTGGCTGATGATCGGTTTCGCCTTCCTGTTCCGGCTCTCCATCGGCCTGCTGGAAAAGATCGGCCCCTTCTTCATGGTGGACCCGGTGGAGAAAGGCGGTCTTGGCCTGTCGAACGAACTGCTCGGCATCGTGTACGGCACTTATGGCCTGGTGGCCGTGCTGCTTGGCTCCCTGCTGGGCGGCCTGTTCGTGGCGAAGCGCGGCCTGAAGCCGACGCTGTTCCTGCTGTGCTGCGCGGTGAACATTCCGAACGTGACCTTCCTGCTGATGGCGCTGGCGCAGCCCACCAACCTGGTGGTGATCAGCGCCGGCGTCGCCATCGAAAAATTCTTCTTCGGCTTCGGCTCCGTGGGCTTCATGATCTACCTGATGCAGCAGCTCGCGCCGGGCAAATACACTACCACCCACTACGCCTTCGGCACCGGCCTGATGGGCATGTGCATGATGGTGACGGGCCTCGTCAGCGGCCACCTGCAGCAGCTGCTCGGCTACGTGAACTACTTCTGGTTCGTGATGGCCGCCACCATCCCCTCCTTCCTCGTCACCTGGTTCGCCCCCTTCCACCACAAGGAAGCCTGACTCCTGGCGGCGCCATGCGCCGCCATTCGCGTATTGCCTGTAGGCTGGCGCCTTTATCGGTATGACTATCGGGGAGGCCGTATGGCAAGCTATGGACGCTTTGCGCTGATGATTTTCTGCTCGACCGTGGCGATGTATGCGTTGATGTTCCTGAACACCTACGAGGCCGCGCACATCCACTTCAGCCAGACGCGTTTTTGGATGGCATTGCTCATGGGCGCCGCCATGGCCGCCATCATGCTCGCATTCATGCTGCGCATGTACCAGAACCGGCAGCGCAACCTGGCAATCTTCATGGCGGCGGCGATTGTATTCGCAGGCTCGCTATGGCTGGTCCGCAGCCAGCGCACCGTGGACGATGTCTCGTTCATGCGCGCCATGATCCCCCACCACTCGATCGCCATCATGACCAGCGAACGTGCCCGCATCAGCGATCCTCGCGTACGCAAACTGGCCGACGGCATCATCGCCACGCAACGCAGGGAAATCGCCGAGATGGAGGCACTGGTTGGCGACATCGAGCGGAATAAGGCGCAGCGCTGATCGGGCCATCCAGGAGCAAAAAAAACCCCGGACCTTGCGGTACCGGGGCGTGAAGGGACTGAGAACTCTGCTTAGAACGTGTAGCCTGCGTTGAAGCCGAAGGTGCGCGGCGGCAGGTACTGCGCCTGCCACACGCCTTGCGGATTCTGCGCGCTGGTCTTGATGTTCTTGTCGCCGACGTTGCGCACGAACAGGTCCACATACCACTTCTTGTCCGCGTCGTAACGCAGGCCGAGGTCAGTGCGCGTGTAGGCCTTCTGGCGGTCAGGATCGCCCAGGTTGAACACGCTCAGCCAGCTCGCGGTTTCATAGTGGGTGCTGATGCGCGGCGTCAGTTTACCGGCGGACAGCTGGAACATGTGCGAGTACACGATCTGGGTGCTGAACTTCGGCGCGTGCGGCATGGTGTTGCCGGTCACATCGAGGCAGTTGGTGATGCCCGAGATCGGGCATGCCGGCAGCTGGTAGTCGTTACTGCCGCCCACCAGGGTGCCCAGTTCCGCATTGGTGTATGCCGCCGTCACCTGCACGCGGTCTGCCGGCGTGATGCGCGCCGCAATCTCGCTTTCCAGGCCCCATACCTTCGCGCCTTCAGCATTGAAGGTGGACAGGCTGTGGCTGCCGTCCGGATTCGTCACCGGAGCGCTGAACTGGAAGCCCTTGAACTTCTGGTAGTACAGGGCGTTGTTCATGCGCACGGCGCCGTTCAGGAAGGTGCTCTTGCTGCCCGCTTCGTAGTTGGTCAGCGTTTCGGCGCCGTATGGTTTGCCGCCATCCTGCAGGCCGCCCGACTTGTAGCCGGTGGACACGCTGGCGTAAATCATCGAGGTCGGCGAGACGTCGTAGTTCACGCGCAGCAGGCCGGTTACCTTACTGCCGCTGAAGGAGCCGCTGTTGTTGGTGTCGGTCTTGAAGCCGGAAGCCGGATCGAAGGGATTCACACTTGGATTGATCGGCAGTTGCGGCACGGCCGGATTGTAGGCCCAGCCATTGCCGGTGCCGCCGATGTTCTCGCGCTTGTCGTGGGTGTAGCGCAGGCCGCCGGTCAGGTGCAGCTGGTCGCTCACGTTCCAGGTGGTCTGGCCGAAGATGGCGGAGGAGTCCACCGTCTCTTTCGGCTGGATGAAGGAGCCCTGCCAGCCCACGGTGCCCTGCTTGGTGCCGTTCATGATAGGGATGTCGAAGCGGATGCCGTTGTCTTCCGCCGCGTAGTACAGGCCGAGCAGCCAGTCCACATCGCGCTTGCCGGTCGACTGCAGTTCCACCTCGTGGCTGTAGCTCTTGTACTTCGACCACACGGTATCGTCGGCCTGGTGGTTGCCGCCGGTAGTGAAGCTGGTTGGCAGGACTGCGCCGCCATCCTGGTCATAGGTGGAGGAGCCGCGGTACGAGGACCAGCCGGCGATGTAGGCCAGGCTGATGTCCTTGTTGATCGCCCAGTCCACACGGCTGCGCACGGAGTTCGAATCACGCTTCAGCGACGGCGCCGTGTCGACCAGCGCCGACCACAGGTCCTGGCCTGGACGCGGCGTCTGCATCAGGTTCATGCCCGGCGTGCCGCGGTCCATGTAGCGCTCATAGGACAGGTTCCAGTGCAGGTCCGGGGCGATCTCCCACAAGAGGCTCAGGCGCACTGCGCTCTGGTCCTGCGCGTTATATTTCTTCCCGTTCTGGACGAACAGCGAAGTATTGATCGGCTGGAAGCCGATAGGACGCGTCGGGTTGGCAGCATTCCATGCAGCGATAACAGGCGCGGCGGCAGCCTGCTGCTGCGCCAGCGGGATGTTCGGCGGGGTCTGGTAATCAACATAGCCGTCGTGCTGCTCGTGCACGTAGGCCACGCGCAGTGCCGCCTTCTCGGAGATCGGAATGTTCACGGCGCCGCGCACGCCCATGCGCGCATAGTTGCCCATGCCGCCTTCCAGGAAGCCGGAGCTGCTGCCCAGCGTTGGCTTCACGGTCTGCATATTTACTGCACCGACGGTGGAGTTGCGGCCCCACAGCGTGCCTTGCGGGCCGCGCAGCACTTCAATGCCTTCCAGGTCGAACAGCAGCGTGGTGGCGCCTTCAGGACGCGGCGAGTAGATGCCGTCAACGAAAGTGGCGACTTCCGGATCGGCGTATTCGGTTTTTGCGCTGTCGTTGCCGATGCCGCGCAGCGTCATCGTGATCACGCCGTGGTCGCCCTGGGTGGTGGCCTGGAAGCCCGGCACCAGGTTCACGATGTCCTGGATGGTCTGCACATGGTGATCGTCCAGCGCGGCGGCGCTGATGGCGGTCACGGCGACCGGGGTTTTCTGCAGCGAGGTGCTGCGCTTGGTGGCCGTTACATAGACTTCAGGGATTACTTCTGCCTGAGCTCCGGCCGGCGCAGCGGCATTCTGCGCGTAGGCGGTATTCATGGAAGCCAGCAGGGTAAAAACGGCGAGCTGGATCGGCGAACCCTGCAAGCGGGTCCGGGGGGTGCGAATCATATAAGTCTCCTTTTTGCGTTATTCACCACCGGACTCACCAGTAGTGATAACATCTGCTCTGAAAACGTTTTCAAACACAGTTAAAAAAATTTCTTGCTACTTGAAACCGTTTTCATAGTAATGAAAACGTTCTCAATGTGTCAAACTAAATTTTGTAATGTTGCAGCTTTTTTACAAAAAGAATAACGGAGACCCGATATGAAACCTGTTCAGGATGTGCTGATCGTGGGCGGCGGCACGGCCGGCTGGCTGGCTGCCTGCTTCCTGCGCCGCACGCTGGGCGACAGCATCGGCATTACGCTGGTGGAGTCGAAAGAGATCGGCATTATCGGCGTGGGCGAAGGCACCTTCCCTTCCATCCGCGGCACGCTGTCGGTGATCGGGATCGATGAAGCGCGCTTCATCCGCGAATGCAATGCGACCTTCAAGCAGGGCGTGCATTTCGCGAACTGGGTGCGGCCTGCTGGCACGCCGGGCCAGCAAAGCTACTTCCATCCTTTCAGCCAGCCGAGCCAGCGGCCAGGTGGCCCCGAACTGCTGCCCTACTGGCTGCTGGGCGCAGCAGGCAGCACGCCTTTCGCCGAAGCGGCAACGTTGCAGAAGGCCGTGGCCGACGCGCGCCATGCGCCGAAGCGGCCGGGCGATGCCGACTATATGGGGCCGCTGAACTACGCCTATCACTTTGACGCTGGCAGCTTCGCAGCCCTGCTCTGCACGCACGCGCAGTCGCTGGGGGTAAAGCGCATCGAGGCGACGGTGGACAGCGTGGAGCTGGCCGAAGACGGCGCCATCGCCTCGGTGACGACGCGGGAAAGCGGCAAGCTCACGGCCGGCCTGTATATCGACTGCACGGGCTTCCGTGCGCGCCTGATCGGCGAGGCGCTGGGTTCGCCCTTCCGCAATATCAACGACACGCTGTTCGTGGACCGCGCGATGGCGATGCAGGTGCCGTATGACTCCCCGGATGCGCCGATTGCTTCGTATACCATCTCCACCGCGCATGAAGCGGGTTGGACCTGGGATATCGGCCTGCATGAACGGCGCGGCGTGGGCTATGTGTTCTCCAGCCGCCATACGGATGAAACGCGCGCCGAACAGGTGCTGCGCAACTATATCGGCAAGGCGAGCGAAGGCCGCGATCCGCGCCTGCTCAAGCTGAACGTGGGCTACCGGGACACGCAGTGGGTCAAGAATTGCGTGGCGATCGGGCTCTCAGGCGGCTTCCTGGAGCCGCTTGAATCGTCAGGTATCGGGCTGATTGAAGCGGCCACCTACCTGGTGAGCTACCTCTTCCCCTTCAACGGCGACGTGGCGCCGGTAGCGAAGCAGTTCAATGAACAGATGAAGGCGCGCTACGAAAAGATCGTGGATTTTGTGAAGCTGCACTACTGCCTCACCAAACGCACCGACAACAGCTTCTGGACCGACAATGTGAATCCTTCAACGATTCCCGAAACGCTGCGCGAGAAGCTCGCCATGTGGCGCTGCCGGCCGCCGCACCAGCTGGATTTCATCACGGACCTGGAAATGTATCCGCCATCGAGCTGGCAGTACGTTCTGTATGGGATGGAGTTCCGCACCGAGATCCACAACCCGCGTGCGTATGCGCAGATGGGGGCGGCGCAGAAGGAGTTCCGCATGATCGCGGAGGTGTCGAAGCGTGCGGTGGCGGACCTGCCAACGAACCGCGCCCTGGTTCAGCACTACACACGCAAATAAAAAAAGCCCCGCTGCTGCGGGGCTTTTGCCTTAGCGCTTGCGCGGCGGCGGAAGGTCGGTACAGACGCCTTCGTAGACTTCGGCGGCCATGCCGATCGATTCGCCCAGCGTCGGGTGCGGGTGGATCGTCTTGCCGATGTCGGTGCCGTCGGCGCCCATCTCGATCGCCAGTGCGATCTCTCCGATCATGTCGCCGGCGTGCGTGCCGACGATGGTGCCGCCGATGATGCGGTGCGTTTCAGCGTCGAACAGCAGCTTGGTGAAGCCCTCATCCCGGCCATTGGCCACGGCGCGGCCGCTGGCGGCCCATGGGAAGTGGCCTTTCTCGACCTTGATGCCCTTGGCTTTCGCTTCGTCTTCCGTCACGCCAACCCATGCTACTTCCGGATCGGTGTACGCCACCGATGGGATCAACTTGACATCGAAGTGCGACTTCTCGCCGGCGGCTGCTTCCGCTGCCACGTGGCCTTCGTGCACCGCCTTGTGCGCCAGCATCGGCTGGCCCACAAGGTCGCCGATGGCGAAGATATGCGGCACGTTGGTGCGCATCTGGCTGTCGACCGGGATGAACCCGCGGTCCGTCACCACAACACCGGCCTTGTCGGCCGAGATCTTCTTGCCGTTCGGGCTGCGGCCCACGGCCACCAGCACCATGTCGTAGACCTGCGGCGCTGGGGCGGTGGCGCCCGCTTCCGCGGCTTCGAAAGTGACCTTGATGCCTTCTTTCAGCGCCTCGACCGCAACGGTCTTGGTCTTGGTCATGATGTTATCGAAGCGGTGGGCGTTGAACTTTTGCCAGATCTTCACGGCATCGCGGTCCGCGCCCTGCATCAGGCCATCCATCATCTCGACCACGTCGATGCGCGCGCCGAAGGTGGAGTACACGGTTGCCATTTCGAGGCCGATAATGCCGCCGCCGATCACCAGCATGCGCTTCGGGATCTGGCGCAGTTCCAGCGCGCCGGTGGAGTCCACAATGCGCGGATCTTCCGGCACGAACGGCAGTTTCACCACCGAGGAACCGGCGGCGATAATGGCCTGCTTGAACTGCACCACCTTCTTCGAGCCATCGGCAGCGGTGACTTCGATATGGTTCGGGCTGATGAACTGGCCAACGCCCTGCACCACATTCACTTTGCGTGCTTTGGCCATGCCGGACAGACCGCCGGTCATTTTACCGATGACGCTTTCCTTGTACTTGCGCACTTCGTCGATATCGACTTCAGGCTTGGCAAATTTCACGCCATGCTTGCCCATGGTTGCCGTTTCGTCGATGACGGCCGCCAGGTGCAGCAGCGCCTTGGACGGGATGCAGCCCACGTTCAGGCACACGCCGCCCAGCACGGAATAGCGCTCCACCAGCACGGTATTCATGCCGAGGTCCGCGGCGCGGAACGCTGCCGAGTAGCCGCCCGGGCCCGAGCCCAGCACCATCATGTCGCACTGCACGTCCACCTGGCCGCTGTAGCCGCCGGCCGTTGGCGCGGCAGCCGGCGCTGCCGGTGCGGGTGCTGGAGCCGGTGCTGCGGCAGCCGGCGCCGGCGCAGGAGCAGGCGCCGCGGCGCCGGCGCTTTCCTCGATCACCAGCATGGAGGTGCCTTCGGAGACCTTGTCGCCGACCTTGATCTTGAGTTCCTTGATCACGCCTGCATGGGTCGATGGAATTTCCATCGAGGCCTTGTCCGACTCCACGGTCGCGATGGACTGGTCCACCTTGATGGTGTCGCCGACTTTCACCATCAGTTCGATGACTTCCACTTCCTTGAAGTCGCCGATATTCGGTACTTTTACGTCTACGGTCATGGCGCTCTCCTTACAGCAGGATCTTGCGCATATCGGCCAGCACGTCGGCCAGATACACGGCGAAGCGTGCGCCGGACGCGCCATCGACCACGCGGTGGTCGTAGGACAGCGACAGCGTCATCATCAGGCGCGGCGCGAACTGCTTGCCGTCCCAGACTGGCTTCATGGAGGCCTTGGACAGGCCCAGGATCGCTACTTCAGGCGCATTCACGATAGGCGTGAAGTGGGTGCCGCCAATGCCGCCCAGCGAGGAGATGGTGAAGGTTGCGCCCTGCATGTCGGTCGGCTTCAGTTTGCCTTCGCGCGCCTGCAGCGACAGTTCCGTCATTTCCTTGGCGATCTGCGTCACGCTCTTCTGGTCCGCATTCTTGATGACCGGGACCACCAGGCCGTTCGGCGTATCGGCTGCGAAGCCGATGTTGTAGAACTTCTTGAGAATCAGGTTCTCGCCCTTCTCGTCCAGCGAGGAGTTGAACGACGGGTATTTCTTCAGCGCGGCGACCGATGCCTTGATGACGAAGGCCAGCATGGTCAGCTTGACTGCATCCTTGTTCTTCGCGTTGGCCGCGTTGGAGGCCACACGGAACTCTTCCAGCTCGGTGATGTCCGCGTCTTCGAACTGCGTAACGTGCGGGATCATGACCCAGTTGCGGTGCAGGTTCGGGCCGGAGATCTTCTTGATGCGCGGCAGCGGCTGCAGCTCGGTTTCGCCGAACTTGCTGAAGTCCAGCGATGGCCACGGCAGCAGGTTCAGGCCCGCGCCGCCGCCCGCAGGAGCCGAGGCGCCCGCTGGCGATGCCACCGCGCCGGACATCACGCCCTTGACGAAGTTCTGCACATCCTGCTGGGTGATGCGGCCTTTCGGGCCGGTGCCCGGCACGCGGCCCACATCCACGCCCAGTTCGCGCGCGAACTTGCGCACGGATGGCGATGCGTGGGCAGCCTTGCCGCTGACCGCAGGAGCAGATGCAGCAGCAGGCGCAGGTGCTGCGGCGGCCGGAGCCGGCGCAGGGGCTGGCGCAGATGCTGCAGGCGCCGGCGCAGCGGCCGGTGCGCTCGGCGCAGGTGCAGCGGAACCGGCAGCCGCGTCCACGATCAGCACCACCGAACCTTCAGCGACCTTGTCGCCGACCTTGATCTTGATCTCTTTCACCACGCCGGCGTGCGACGATGGAATCTCCATCGATGCCTTGTCCGATTCCACTGTCACCAGCGACTGGTCCTTGGCGATGGTGTCGCCAACCTTGACCATCACTTCGATGACTTCGACTTCCTTGAAGTCGCCGATATCCGGTACTTTGACTTCCACGGGGCCGGAGGATGCGGCCGGTGCGGCGGGCGCCGCAGCCGGTGCCGGGGCCGCAGCGGCAGGCGCCGGCGCGGCAGCGGCAGGTGCAGCAGCAGGCGCTGGAGCCGCAGCGGCGGCGCCATCGGCCTCCACCATCAGCAGCAGCGAACCTTCGGCAACCTTGTCGCCCACCTTGACCTTGATTTCCTTGATCACGCCGGCGGCGGACGATGGAATCTCCATCGATGCCTTATCCGATTCAACGGTAATCAGCGACTGGTCAACCTTGATCGTATCGCCCACCTTCACCATCAGCTCGATGACTTCAACTTCCTTGAAGTCCCCGATATCCGGGACTTTAACTTCCACAATGCTCATAGCGTCTGCTCCGTATTCTCGTTATTGGGTCACCGGATTTGGCTTGTTCGGATCGAGGTTGTACTTGGCCACGGCCTTCTCGACCACCGACATCTCGATCTTGCCTTCGTCGGCCAGCGAGCGCAGTGCGGCCACCGTGATGTAGTAGCGGTTCACCTCGAAGAACTCGCGCAGCTTGGCGCGGCTGTCCGAACGGCCAAAGCCATCGGTGCCCAGTACCTTGAAGGTACGGCCTTGTGGAACGTATGGGCGAATCTGCTCGGCGAATGCGCGCATGTAGTCGGTGGTGGCCACGATCGGGCCGCTGGTGTCTTTCAGCAGGCCGGTCACATAAGGCACGCGCTGGGTCTTGGTCGGGTTGACCATGTTCCAGCGTTCGCAGTCGATACCGTCGCGCGCCACCAGGGTCAGCGAAGGAGCGGACCACACGTCGGCGGCGATATTCCAGTCGTTCTTCAGCAGTTCCGCGGCGAAGATGGATTCGCGCAGGATGGTGCCGGAGCCGATCAGCTGCACGCGCTGCTTGGCCTTCTTGTCGCCTTCCTGGAGCAGGTACATGCCCTTCAGGATGCCCTCTTCCTGGCCCGGCTTGATGCCTGGGTGCGGATAGTTCTCGTTCATCGTGGTGATGTAGTAGAACACGTCCTCCTGCTCATCGACCATGCGGCGCAGGCCGTCCTGGATGATCACGGCCAGTTCGTGGCCGAAGGTCGGGTCGTAAGGCATGCAGTTCGGCACGGCGGCGGCGAACAGGTGGCTATGGCCGTCTTCGTGCTGCAGGCCTTCGCCGTTCAGCGTGGTGCGGCCGGCGGTGCCGCCGATCAGGAAGCCGCGTGCGCGCATGTCGGCAGCGGCCCAGACCAGGTCGCCGATACGCTGCATGCCGAACATCGAGTAGTAGGTGAAGAACGGAATCATCACGCGGTTATTGGTCGAGTACGAGGTCGCCGCAGCGATCCACGAGCTCATGCCGCCCGCTTCATTGATGCCTTCCTGCAGGATCTGGCCGGCCTTGTCTTCGCGGTAGTACATCACCTGGTCTTTATCCACCGGCTCGTACAACTGGCCTTGCTGGTTGAAGATGCCGACCTGGCGGAACAGGCCTTCCATACCGAAGGTACGCGACTCATCGACCAGGATCGGCACGATGCGCGGGCCGATGCTCGGGTCTTTCAGCAGCGTGGTCAGGATACGCACATAGGACTGGGTGCTCGAAATCTCGCGGCCTTCAGCGGTCGGCTCCAGCACGTTCTGGAAGGTGGACAGTGGCGGCACCACCAGCTTTTCGTCGGCCTTCTGGCGGCGCTGCGGCAGGTAGCCGCCCAGCGCTGCACGGCGCTCGTGCAGGTACTTGATTTCAGGCGCGTCGTCGGCAGGCTTGAAGAACGGGATATCGGCCAGCTTGTCGTCGGGGATAGGAATCGCGTAGCGGTCGCGCAGTTCGCGCACCGCTTCGTCGGTCAGCTTCTTGGTGTTGTGCGCGGTGTTGCGCGCTTCGCCGTGCTTGCCCATGCCGAAGCCCTTGATGGTCTTCGCCAGGATGACGGTTGGCTTGCCAACGGATTCATTCGCCATCTTGAAGGCGGCGTAGATCTTGTGCGGATCGTGGCCGCCGCGGGTCAGGCGCCAGATGTCGTCGTCGCTCATATTGGCGACCATTTCCAGCAGCTTCGGATGCTTGCCGAAGAAATTGGCGCGCACGTAGGCGCCGTCTTTCGCCTTGTAGTTCTGGTATTCGCCGTCCAGCGTTTCCATCATCACACGCTGCAGGATGCCGTCGGTGTCCTTGGCCAGCAGGGCGTCCCAGCCCGGGCCCCAGATGACCTTGATGACGTTCCAGCCAGCGCCGCGGAATTCGCCTTCCAGTTCCTGGATGATCTTGCCGTTGCCGCGCACCGGGCCGTCCAGACGCTGCAGGTTGCAGTTCACCACGATGACCAGGTTGTCCAGCTTCTCGCGCGAGGCCATGCCGATGGCGCCCAGCGATTCCGGTTCGTCCATCTCGCCATCGCCGCAGAAGGCCCAGACCTTGCGGCCGGTGGTGTCGGCGATGGAGCGTGCGTGCAGGTACTTCAGGAAGCGCGCCTGGTAGATTGCCATCAGCGGGCCGAGGCCCATGGACACGGTCGGGAACTGCCAGAAGTCCGGCATCAGTTTCGGGTGCGGATACGAGGACAGGCCCTTGCCTTCCACTTCGCGGCGGAAGTTGGTCAGCTGTTCTTCGCTCAGGCGGCCTTCCAGGAAGGCGCGCGCGTAAATACCTGGCGAGGAGTGGCCCTGGATGTACAACAGGTCGCCGCCATGGTTTTCGCTTGGCGCGCGCCAGAAGTGGTTGAAGCCGATGCCCAGCATGTTCGCCAGCGAGGCGAACGAGGACAGGTGGCCGCCCAGGTCGCCGTCGGCGCGGTTGGCTTTCACCACCATCGCCATCGCGTTCCAGCGCATCCAGGAGCGCAGGCGCTCTTCATATTCCAGGTTACCCGGGCAGTGCGCTTCCAGGTGGGCTGGAATGGTGTTGACGTAGGCGGTATTGGCCGAGAACGGGATCTGCGCGCCGCGGCGGCGGGCCAGGTCGGTCAGGCGCTCCATCAGGTAGTGGGCGCGTTCAGGACCTTCGTTTTCGAGCACCGCCTCAAGGGCCTCAAGCCACTCCTTCGTTTCCTGGGTGTCAGGATCATTGGCAGTGAGGGCCGTGACCTGGTCTGGTTGAGCTGACATGTATCGAGTCTCCTATTGTTTGGCGGTGATCGGTGATTATTTACTAAGACTTTGGCTAAGTGTGAAGATTCTAACAGCGAATTCTCCGTTTTTCAAATTACGGAAAAACGTTCCACAATATGAAATTGCCCGCAATATGGCGGCCGGCGAACCGGTCAAAACGGGATAGTTTGAAGCGGCTGCGCCTTATCTGGCGCGGGTTTCAGCGGGGCAAATGCCGTGGCGCGGGGCAAAGGGGTCCAGCCACAGTTCCCTGCGGGCGAGCATGGCAGCGGGCATGTCCTTGCCGGGCAGATCGATGCGCCGCCGCTTGCAGATGCGGGCGCGCTGCAGCGAGCCGCGATGATGCTGCAGCACCATGCGCTCCAGCGTACCGTCCCGCAACAGCGACTCCATGCCCGCCGCGATGCGGCGCTGCAGCCGCGCCTCCTGGGGCGAGACGAAGAACAGCGAAGGAATCTGGTCGTGCAGCAGGATGCTGTCTTCCACCGCCAGTTGCGGCGCGGCCGGCTTGCGTTCCTCGTATTCCTGGAAGATTTCGTTGATACCGCGCGGCATGTAGTCGAAGCGGCCCGCCATCAGCATCTCGAACAGTCCGTCGTAGCTGCCGCCTGTCACCACGGCAAAGCCATTGTCGCGCAGCGAAGCTGCTGTCACCCAGGCGATGCCGACGCCGGCTCTCAGTTGTTTCAGCTCGCCGGGCAGGCGCAGCCTGCGCATGCGCTCCTGCTGCCGTTTGTCGATCAGCGCGATGCGCCAGCTCTGCAGGCCCATATCGACAGGCACCGGCACCGCCCGCAGCTCTTTCAGCCACCTGGCATCGGCTGGATAGGCCGTAACGTTGACCAGACGCCCTTCTTTCAGCGCCTCGAACAGGCGTGGGCGCTCCATATGGGTGTCGGCATAGGCGATGGTATAGGGACCGAACCCGGGCACTGTGCGCTCCATCACCTGGCGCAGCAGCGCATTCGCATACTCGCGCCGGTGGTCGGCCGTGGAAGCCGGCCGGTCGAAGATCACCTTGTCGATGGCCCGGGCGTCAAATGCGAGCAAGGCCATGAGCAGCATTGCCAGGCGGGCGATTGTCCCCGTCTTATGGTGTTGGAATCGCATGGCCCTATCATAGCGTTACTGGAAGTTACCGCAATAAGAAAACCGGCCGCCTCCCTTTATAATGTCGTCTTTTCCCATCCCACCATCTGATTGCCATGCCTGCACAATTGATCGACGGAATCGCCCTCTCCCAAAAACTGCGCGCCGAAATCTCCTCCCGCGCTGCCGCATTGACCGCCAAGGGCAAACAGCCCGGTCTGGCCGTGATCCTGGTAGGCGAAGACCCGGCCAGCCAGGTCTACGTGCGCAACAAGATCAAGGCTTGCGGCGATGTGGGCATTAACTCCGTGTTCGAGAAATACGAGGCCGACCTCACCGAAGAAGCGCTGCTGGCCCGCATCGAGGCGCTGAACAATGATCCGGCCATCCACGGCATCCTGGTGCAGATGCCGCTGCCCAAGCACATCAACCCGCACAAGGTGATCGAAGCCATCTCCACCTCCAAGGACGTGGACGGCTACTCCGTGCTGTCGGCCGGCGAACTGATGACGGGCCTGGAAGGCTTCCGTCCCTGCACGCCATATGGCTGCATGAAGCTGATCGAATCCACCGGTTTCGACCTGCGCGGCAAGCATGCCGTGGTGATCGGCCGCAGCAACACCGTGGGCAAGCCGATGGCCCTGCTGCTCTTGCAAGCCAACGCCACCGTCACCATCTGCCATAGCGCAACCCCGGACCTGGGCCTCTACACCCGCCAGGCGGACGTAGTGGTGGCCGCAGTCGGACGCCGCAATACGCTGACTGCGGATATGGTAAAGCCGGGTGCAATCGTGATCGATGTCGGCATGAACCGCGACGATAATGGAAAACTGTGTGGCGACGTGGACTTTGCAGGCATCAAGGAAGTGGCCTCGCACATTACCCCGGTACCGGGCGGTGTGGGCCCGATGACGATCACGATGCTGTTGATGAACACCATCGAGTCGGCGGAGCGCGTCTGAGCGAAAGGCGTAGCTTTCGCCGGATCGAGCAAACATTGGAAGAACTATGACTGAGCTGAACAACCCCCTGCTGGACTTTAGCGGCCTGCCGCGCTTCGACGCGATCAAGCCGGAGCACGTAACGCCCGCCATCGACGAACTGCTCGGCAAGAGCCGCGACGTGGTCAGCCAGCTGGAAGCACCGCTGGATACCGTCACCTGGGCCAACTTCGTGACGCCGCTGGAAAACTCCACCGAGATGCTGGGCCGCGCCTGGGGCATTGTCAGCCATCTGAACAATGTGGTCGATACGCCGGAACTGCGCGCCGTCTACAACGAGAACCTGCCGAAAGTGACCGAGTTCTGGACCGAGCTGGCCCAGAACGAAGCGCTGTTCGCCAAGTACAAGGCGCTGCGCGCTGGCGCGGAATTCGACACGCTGCCGCCCGCCCGCAAGCGCATCATTGACAACGCCATCCGCGACTTCCGCATGGGCGGCGCCGAGCTGCCGGCGGATAAGAAGGAACGCTTCGCCGCCATCCAGGAAGAGCATGCGGCCGTTTCCACGCGCTTCTCCGAGAACGTGCTGGACGCCACCAATGACTGGAAGCTGACCGTTGAGAACGAGGCCGAACTCACCGGCCTGCCGGACGATGTGAAGGCCGCCGCGAAAGCGCTGGCGGAAAAGGAAGGCAAGTCCGGCTACATGTTCACGCTGCACTTCCCTTCCTACTACCCGATCCTGCAGTTCGCCGACAACCGCGCGCTGCGCGAAAAGGTCTACCGCGCCAACGCCACCAAGGCCTCGGAACTGGGCGAGGTATTCAGCGAGCGTGAAAAGTGGGACAACAGCGGCAATATCGTCACGCTGCTGAAGCTGCGCGCCGAAGAAGCGCAGCTGCTGGGCTACAAGAACTTCGCTGAGGTATCGCTGGTGCCGAAAATGGCGCAGAGCCCCGATCATGTGATCAGCTTCCTGGAAGACCTGGCGAAACGCGCCCGCCCCTTTGCGGAAAAGGACGTGGCGGAACTGCGCCAGTTTGCGAAGGAAGAGCTGGGCCTGGACCAGCTGGAAGCATGGGACCTGCCATACGCTTCCGAAAAACTGCAGGAACGCCGCTACGCCTTCTCCGCACAGGAAGTGAAGCAGTACTTCCCTGAGCCGAAAGTGATCGACGGCCTGTTCCGCGTGGTACAGACGCTGTTCGCAGTGAATATCGTTCCCGACACGGCGCCGGTATGGCACAAGGACGTGCGCTTCTACCGCATCGAACGTGACGGCAAGCTGATTGGCCAGTTCTACCTGGACCTGTACGCGCGCTCCGGCAAGAACGGCGGCGCGTGGATGGACGATGCGCGCAGCCGCCGCGTGGAAGGCGGCAAGCTGCAAACGCCGGTGGCCTACCTCACCTGCAATTTCACCGAGCCTGCCATTGTGGACGGCAAGCCGCAGCCGTCGCTGTTCACGCACGATGAAGTGATTACGCTGTTCCACGAGTTCGGCCACGGCCTGCACCACATGCTCACGCTGGTGGAAGAACTGGGCGTATCCGGCATCGCCGGCGTGGAGTGGGACGCGGTGGAGCTGCCGTCCCAGTTCATGGAGAACTTCTGCTGGGAGTGGGATGTGCTGAGCCACATGACGGCCCACGTCAAAACCGGCAAGCCGCTGCCGCGCGAACTGTACGACAAGATGCTGGCCGCGAAGAACTTCCAGTCCGGCATGCAGACGCTGCGCCAGGTCGAGTTCTCGCTGCTGGACATGCACCTGCACTATGACTACACGCCGGAAAGCGGCAAGTCGGTGCAGGACGTGATCGACGAGGTGCGCCGCAAGTTCGCGGTGGTGATCCCGCCTTCCTTCAACCGCTTCCAGAACTCCTTCGGCCATATCTTCGCCGGCGGCTATGCAGCGGGCTACTACAGCTACAAGTGGGCCGAGGTGCTGTCTGCCGATGCCTACGCAGCCTTCGAAGAAGCGGCGGCGCTGGACAACGGCAGGCTGTCCACCGAAACCGGCAAGCGCTTCCTCGACGAGATCCTGTCAGTGGGCGGTTCGCGCCCGGCGCTTGAATCGTTCACGGCCTTCCGCGGCCGCGAGCCAAGCATCGACGCGCTGCTGCGCCACAGCGGCATGGCGGCCTGATTGCCATGAAGCTGAAACTTGTCCTTCTGCTGCTATGCGCCGCCGGTGCGGCGCAGGCGCAGATGTACAAGTGGAAGGACGCCAAAGGCGTTACGCACTACACGGATACGCCGCCGCCCAGCGGCGCCACCGCCGCGGCGATGAAAAGCTATGGCGCACCGTTGCCATCCCTGCCTTACGAGCTGGCCGAACCAGCGAAGGCGCGGCCGGTAACGCTGTATACCACGGCCGCCTGCGCCGCCTGCGATGAAGCTCGCGCCATGCTGCGCGCACGCGGCATTCCCTTCGCGGAAAAGACCGTCAACAGCAATGACGACCATGCGGCGCTGAAGCGTGCGGGCAGCAACGGCCAACTGCCGCTGCTGCTGGTCGGCCGCAGCAAGACCGTGGGCTTCGAACAGGTGGCATGGGATACGATGCTCACCGACGCAGGCTATCCGCTTACACGCATCCTGCCGGCCGGCTACCAGTGGCCTGCGCCCTCGCCTGCCGCGCCGCCTGCAAAACCTGCGGCGGACGAACAGGCCCTCGCCCGCGCCGCCGCGGAAGAAGCCGCACGCAGCCAGCGCAAGCCGCCCGTTAACGCACCACCCGACTTTCAGTTCTAGAATAGCGTCCATGACCCGCATCGACTTCCACAGCAACGTCCCTGACAAAGTCGCCTATGCCTGCCGCCTGCTGCGCAAGGCCTACGGCGCGCGTAACCGCATCGTCGTGATGACGGAGGATGCCGCGCAGCTGGCGGAACTTGACCAGGCCTTATGGACCTTTTCGGCCACTGACTTCCTGCCGCACGCCCACGTCAACGATCCGCTGGCGCCGGACAGCGCCATCGTGCTGACCGATACCGATGCCGTGGAGCTGCCCCAGGCCGACGTGCTGGTGAACCTCTCGCGCCGCGCGCCAGCGCAGTTCGAGAACTTCCCGCGCCTGATCGAAGTCATCTCGCTGGACGAAGCAGATACCGCTGCCGGGCGCCAGCGCTTCGTCGCTTACAAGCGCCAGGAATTCCAGCCAACCCACCTGAACGTAGGCAAGTCATGAGCAAGGCTTTCGACGCCGGCATTCCCGTCCTGACCGAAGTCGTGCGCGACGAGCCGGCGGCAACTCCGGCCCCCGCCTCGGCTCCCGCCGCACCGGCAGCGGCCGAAACCGCGATGCCGGCCGGTATCCTGGGCACCGACTGGCAGCAATTCGAACGCGAGATCTCCGAGCGCATCCTGCAGCAGCTGCAGGCCCGCGTGGACTTCGTGCTGGAACAGCGTATCCGCGACAGCATCGCCGGCGTCCTGGACGCATCCCTGCACGAGCTAACCGGCCAGCTGCGTGACGGCCTGCACGACACCCTTGGCCAGATCGTCAGCCGCGCCGTGCAACAGGAAATCACCCACCTCAAGGCACAAAAAAAGTGAATCCGGCGGCCGCTTGCGGTGCACCACGCCCCCGGCCGGTGCGTTGTTGAAAAAAGCGGCAATTCATGCTTTTCCAATTGAACATTTTGATGTACCTTCTGCCTCTGTACAATCAGAGCCGGCGCTCATGAGGCGTCGCCGTTTCACATCCAATGGAGAAAATCTATGCTGTTTAAGACGAAGTTCATTCCGGTAGCGATTGCCCTCGCGTTCGCAGGCAGCGCTGGCGCACAGGAAATCATCAAGATTGGCCACGTGGCTCCTGTTTCCGGCCCTTCGGCACACCTCGGCAAAGACAATGAAAACGGCGCCAAAATGGCGATCGAAGAGCTGAACGCCAAAGGCTTCAAGATCAACGGCAAACCGGTGAAGTTCGTGCTGGTGCTGGAAGATGATGGCGGCGACCCGAAACAGGGCACCACCGTGGCGCAGAAGCTGGTGGACGCCAAAGTGAACGGCGTGATCGGCCACCTGAATTCGGGCACCACCGTCCCCGCATCGAAAATCTACTACGACGCCGGCATTCCGCAGATTTCCCCATCGGCCACCAACCCGGTCTACACCAAGCAGAAATTCAACACCACCTTCCGCGTGGTCGCCAATGACAACAAGCTGGGCGGCACGCTGGGCAAATACGCCGTGGAGAAGCTGAAGGTCAAGCGCATCGCCGTGATCGACGACCGCACCGCTTACGGCCAGGGCGTGGCCGGCGAGTTCTCCAAGGGCGCCAAGGGCCCGGGCGTATCGATCGTGGACAAGCAGTTCACCAACGACAAGGCCACCGACTTCAACGCCATCCTGACCTCCATCAAGGCCAAGAATCCTGACCTCGTGTTCTTCGGCGGCATGGACTCCGTGGGCGGCCCGCTGCTGCGCCAGATGCGCGCGCTGGGCATCAAGGCCAAGTACATGGGCGGCGACGGCGTCTGCACCGAATCCCTGCCGAAACTGTCCGGCGCGGCCGACGAAAACGTCACCTGCGCGGAAGCGGGCGGCGTAACGCCGGAACTGCAGAAGAACATGGACGACTTCGTGGCGCGCTACAAGAAGAAGTACAACGGCGACGTGCAGCTGTATGCGCCGTATGTGTACGACGCCGTGATGACCATGGCCACCGCGATGGCGGATGCCAAGTCGGCCGAGCCTGCCAAATACCTGCCATTCCTGGCCAAGGTGAAGCACCAGGGCGTGACCGGCCTGATCACCTTCGACCAGTATGGCGACATCAAGGACGGCGCGCTGACCCTGTACACCTATACCGGTGGCAAGAAGACGAAGATGGAAGTGGTGAAGTAAGCTTCACCGGAAGGACACAGCAGTTCAGGCCGTCCAGATTGCGGGACGGCCTTTTTATTTTGGAGAAAACCATGCAAAGCAAGCTCATCCCTCTCGCCCTTGCCCTGGCCTTCGCAGGCAGCGCCGGTGCGCAGGAAGTGGTGAAGATCGGCCACGTGGCCGCGATCTCCGGCCCATCGGCCCACCTCGGCAAGGACGACGAAAACGGCGCCCGCCTGGCGATCGAAGACCTGAATGCCAAAGGCTTCAAGATCAACGGCAAAGCGGTGAAATGGGTGCTGATGCCGGAAGATGATGCTTCCGACCCGAAACAGGGCACGGCCGCCGCGCAGAAGCTGGTGGATGCCAAGGTGAACGGCGTGGTCGGCCACCAGAGTTCGGGCACCACCATTCCGGCGTCGAAGATCTATTACGACGCGGGCATCCCGCAGATTTCCGGCGCCGCCACCAACCCGGTCTACACGCGCCAGGGCTTCAACACCGCCTTCCGCGTGGTGGCGAATGACAGCAAGCTGGGCGGCAGCCTCGGCAAGTACGCGGTGCAGAAACTTGGCGCCAAGCGCATTGCCGTGATCGATGACCGCACGGCCTACGGCCAGGGCGTGGCAACGGAATTCGCCAAGGCGGCGAAAGGCCCGGGCGTGGCCATCATCGACAAGCAGTTCACGAACGACAAGGCGACCGATTTCAACGCCATCCTCACGTCGATCAAGTCCAAGAACCCGGACCTGATCTTCTTCGGCGGCATGGATTCGGTGGGCGGCCCGCTGCTGCGCCAGATGAAAGCGCTGGGCATCAAGGCCAAATTCATGGGCGGGGACGGCATCTGCACGGAAGCGCTGCCCAAGCTGGCGGGCAATGCGGACGACATCGTCACCTGCGCGGAAGCGGGCGGCGTGCTGCCGGAACAGAAGAAGAATATGGACGACTTCGCGGTGCGCTTCAAGAAGCGTTTCGGCGTCGACGTGCAGATCTACGCGCCGTACTACTACGATGCCGTGATGGCAATGGCCACCGCGATGGCGGATGCCAAGTCGGCCGATCCTGGGAAATACCTGCCCTACCTGGCCAAGGTGAAGTACAAGGGCATCACCGGCCTGATCGCCTTCGACAAATATGGCGACATCCAGGACGGCGCGCTGACGCTGTTCACCTACAAAGGCGGCAAGAAAACGCTGCTCGAAGTAGTGAAATAACAAAAGGGGCCGCGCAGGCCCCTTTCCTTAAAATTGGGGACAGACCCGGATTATTTTAATCCGGGTCTGTCCCCAATTATTTTGCAATTATTTCTGCGCGAGAATCCATTTGACCAGGGTCTTCGCTTCAGCTTCGCTGACCTGCGGATTGGCCGGCATCGGCATCGCGCCCCAGACGCCGGAGCCGCCCTTGATGATCTTCTGCGACAGTTTCGCTTCAGCATCCTTCTGGCCGGCATACTTCGCCGCAACATCTTTAAAAGCTGGACCAACGACCTTGTTAGCAACCGCGTGGCAAGCCATGCAGTTTTTCGCCTTCGCGAGATCGGCATTCGCCATCGCCGCCTGCGAAGCAAAAGCAGAAGCCAGCACCACACCAACCATCAGGGAACGTTTCATTATTTTCTCCAAAGTAAAACCCAAACCATTCTACCGCGTTTCCTCAACGCAGGTTGATGTTGCGGCGTTGACCGGAGGACGCGTTAAAGCTCGCCCGAAATCGTAATGTTTTGTAAGATGGGCGATCAACAGGAGTTTCCCATGCCCATCATTATCATCATTGCAGCACTATGCGCGCTGCGTTATTTCGAAGTGTGGAAATTTGCTGACCTGTCGTGGTGGTGGATCGTGGGGCTGATGGTAGCCGCCTTCGCCTGGTTCGAATTCATCGAGCCCATGCTTGGCCTCGACAAGCGCAAAGCCCACAACGAAGACGAAAAACGCCGCCAGTCCCGCGTCGCCAAAACGTTCAACGACCCCAAGCGCAAATAACTACAGCCGAGACCGCGACACCATGGGGCCAGGCCCCTGCTGTCGCGGTCTCAGCCGCTGGTTGCTGTTGAGTCAGCGACACGAGGGGCCTGGCCCCAAGGTGTCGCGGTCTCGGCTGTTAGCGTTTCAGCTGGGTGAGGTCGCGGACGGCGCCGCGATCGGCGGATGTGGTCAGGGCGGCGTAGGCTTGCAGCGCTTGCGAGACGTAGCGCTCGCGGTTGACCGGTTGCCATGCGTCCGCACCCTTCGCTTCCATCGCCGCGCGGCGGCTTGCCAGTTCGGCATCGCTGATCCGCAGGCTGATGGTGCGCGCCGGGATGTCGATGTCGATCATGTCGCCTTCTTCCACCAGGCCGATGGCGCCGCCTTCCGCCGCTTCCGGCGAGGCGTGGCCAATGACCAGGCCCGATGAGCCACCCGAGAAGCGGCCGTCCGTCAGCAGCGCGCAGGCTTTGCCCAGGCCTTTGGATTTGATGTAGGAGGTCGGGTACAGCATCTCCTGCATGCCCGGCCCGCCTTTCGGGCCTTCGTAGCGGATGATCACCACGTCGCCCGCCTGCACCGTGTCGCCGAGGATGCCTTCCACCGCCGCGTCCTGGCTTTCGAACACGCGCGCCTTGCCGCTGAATTTGAGGATACTTTCGTCCACGCCGGCCGTCTTCACGATGCAGCCTTTTTCCGCCAGGTTGCCGTACAGGACCGCGAGCCCGCCGTCCTTCGAATAGGCGTGCGCGAAGTCGCGGATGCAGCCCGCCGTGCGGTCGATATCGTTGGCTTCATAGCGCTCGGATTGCGAGAACGCCACCTGCGTCGGCACCCCGCCCGGCGCCGCGCGGAACAGCTGGTGCACGGCCGGGTCGTCGCTGCGCTTGATGTCGTACTTCTCGATCGCTTCGCCCAGGGTCTTGCTGTGGATGGTCGGCAGCGAGGTGTCGAGCAGGCCGGCACGCGCCAGTTCGCCCAGGATGGAAATGATGCCGCCCGCACGGTGCACGTCTTCGATGTGGAACTTGTCCGTCATCGGCGCCACCTTGCACAGGCAGGGCACCTTGCGCGAGATGCGGTCGATGTCTTTCATCGTGAACGGCACGCCCGCTTCGTGCGCCGCCGCCAGCAGGTGCAGCACGGTGTTGGTGGAGCCGCCCATCGATACGTCCAGTGCCATCGCGTTCTCGAACGCGGCAAAGCTGGCGATGCTGCGCGGCAGGACCGATGCATCATCCTGTTCGTAATAGCGCTTGGCCAGGTCCACGATCAGGCGGCCGGCTTTCAGGAACAGTTCCTTGCGGTCCGCGTGCGTGGCGACGATGGTGCCGTTGCCGGGCAGCGAAAGGCCCAGCGCTTCGGTCAGGCAGTTCATGGAATTCGCCGTGAACATGCCGGAACAGGAACCACAGGTAGGACAGGCCGAGCGCTCCACTTCCGCCACATCCGCATCTGAAACGGTCTTGTCGCCCGCCTTGATCATGGCATCGATCAGGTCCAGCTTGATGACTTTCTGGCCGCCGCCCTCCACCACCTTGAGCACTTTGCCCGCTTCCATCGGGCCGCCGGATACGAAGACCGCCGGAATGTTCAGGCGCATGGCCGCCATCAGCATCCCCGGCGTGATCTTGTCGCAGTTGGAAATGCAGACCATGGCGTCCGCACAGTGCGCATTGACCATGTATTCGACCGAATCCGCAATCAGGTCGCGTGAAGGCAGCGAATACAGCATGCCGCCATGGCCCATGGCGATGCCGTCATCGACCGCGATGGTATTGAATTCCTTGGCCACTCCGCCGTGGGCTTCGATTTCACGCGCCACCAGTTGGCCCAGGTCCTTGAGATGGACGTGGCCCGGTACAAACTGGGTAAAGGAATTGACCACGGCGATGATCGGTTTCTCAAAGTCGCCGTCTTTCATGCCTGTCGCGCGCCACAGGGCACGGGCGCCTGCCATATTGCGGCCTTGGGTGGTGGTTCTTGAGCGATAAACGGGCATGACAGTCTCCTTCAGATAAGAATGTCAGAGTGCCTTTCCGCGCAGAATATGTCAAATATATGATTTAATAGGCAGTGAGTCGTAAAAACTATCACAGACCATGAGCGCCAACATCGAGCTCCGACAGCTCCGCTATTTCGTGACCGTGGCCGAAGAGCTGCATTTCGGCCGCGCCGCGAAGCGCCTGCATATGACCCAGCCGCCCCTGTCCCAGACCATCCTGGCGCTGGAGGACCTGCTGGGCGCGTCCCTGTTCGACCGTAACCGGCGCGGCGTGGCCCTGACCCCGGCCGGCGAAGCCCTGCTGCCCGAAGCACGCCGCCTGCTGGCACAGGCCCAGGACCTGGGCGGCCTGGTACAGCGCGCAGCCACCGGCGCCTCCGGCCGCCTGTCGCTCGCCTTCGTGTCCTCGGCGGATTACAGCGTGCTGCCGCCTTCCCTGCGCGCCTACCGCGCCGCCTATCCGCAGGTGCAGATCACGCTGCAGGAAGCCACCTCGGACCTGCAGCTGGAAGAGCTGCTCCACGGCCGCATCGACGCCGGCCTGCTGATTCCTCCGCTGCCGGAAAAGGCCAAGGCCGAACTGGATTACATGCCGGTGCTGAACGAGCCGCTGATCCTCGCTTCGCCCGCCAACCTGCCAGAGCTGCAGGGCCAGCACATGGCCAGCCTGCGTTCGCTGCCCGCCCTGCCCCTGATTATCTTCCCGCGTTCGATTTCGCCCGGCCTGTATGACGCGGTGCTGTCGGTGTTCCGCGCCGCGGGCATCACGCCCATCATCGGCCAGGAAGCCATTCAGATGCAGACCATCGTGAGCCTGGTGTCGGCTGGCATGGGCATCGCACTTGTGCCACAATCGGTCTCGAATTTACGCCGCCCGGGAGTAGAATACCGCCCGCTCGCGCAGTCCACGCCCCTGGTCGAGACGGGGCTGGCCTGGCGGCGCGACAATGCCTCGCCGGTCCTGCGCGGCTTCCTCGACTTGATGAGAAAGAGACTCTGAATGCTGATTCACCCGATGCCCGATCCGGTGGCGTTTCAAATCGGTCCCGTAGCAATCCATTGGTATGGCCTGATGTATGTGCTGGCCTTTGCCCTGTTCATCGCGCTGGGCCGCGTGCGCATCAAGCAGCCGCATATCGCAAAGGTGGGCTGGAAGAACCAGGACCTGGACGACATGCTCTTTTACGGCATGCTGGGCGTGGTGCTCGGCGGCCGCCTGGGCGAAGTGCTGTTCTACCGCCTGCCCTACTTCGCCGCCAACCCGCTGGAAATCTTCATGGTCTGGCACGGCGGCATGTCCTTCCACGGCGGCTTTATCGGCGTGCTGATTGCGATGTGGTTCTGGTCGCGCAAGGCGGGCCGCAACCTGCTGGACGTGTACGACTTCATCGCGCCGATGGTGCCGCTCGGTTATGCCTGCGGACGCCTCGGCAATTTCATCAACGCCGAACTGCCGGGCCGCGTGGCGGATGCTTCGCTGCCGTGGGCGATGGCGTGGCCGGATACGCGCTACCCTATCGGCGCAGGCGCAGTCTTCCTTGAAGGCCTGCGCCATCCTTCACCGCTGTACCAGATGCTGGTGGACGGGCTGCTGGTGTTCGCCATCCTGTGGATGTTCGCGCGCAAGGAGCGGCCGCAGCTCGCCGTGGGCGCCATGTACACGCTGCTGTATGGCTGCGCGCGCTTCTTCACCGAATACTTCCGCACGCCCGACTGGGAAATCCAGGTCGCAGGCCTGCCCATCACTTCCGGGCAGGTACTGTCGCTGCCGATGATCATCGGCGCCATCATCATGCTGGTATGGGCCTACCGCCGCAAGGTGTACGGCGCCGCGCCCGTGCTCAGTTAAAGGCCTTCCACAGCATATACGCTGCAAGGCAGTACAGCACCACCGCAAACACGCGCCGCAGCCGGTCCACCGGCATGCGGTGCGCAGCGCGCGCGCCTACCGGCGCCATCACCACGCTCGCTGCCGCAATCCCCGCCAGCGCGGGCAGGTAGATAAAGCCCAGCGAATATTCCGGCAGCCCCGGCGTGCCCATGCCGAACCAGATGTTCGACAGCGTGCCCGCCAGCGCAATGGGGAAACCCAGCGCCGCGCTGGTGGCCACCGCATTATGGATGCGCACATTACACCAGGTCATAAAGGGCACGGACAGGAAGCCGCCGCCCGCGCCCACCAGCCCCGCGATCACGCCGATCACGCCGCCGGCTGCAAACATGCCGGCCGTGCCGGGCAGTTCGCGCGAGCCCGCGGGCTTTTTCCCGATCAGCATCTGCGTCGCCGACGCCGCCACGAAAACACCGAAGAAAACCGACAGCACGGTCGTGTTCATCTGCTTCGCAATCCAGGGCCCCACCCAGGCGCCGACAACGATCCCCGGCGCCAGCATTGCCACGATGCGCCAGTTCACGGCGCCATGCTTGTGATGCGCGCGCACCGATGAAATGGAGGTGAACAGGATGGTCGCCAGCGAAGTGGCAATCGCCATGTGCACAATGTGCTCCGGCGGGAAGCCGTGAGATGTGAAGATCATCGTAATGAAGGGCACCAGCACCATGCCGCCTCCGATGCCCAGCAGCCCC
Source organism: Pseudoduganella rhizocola (assembly GCF_045984285.3). Lineage (NCBI taxonomy): Bacteria > Pseudomonadati > Pseudomonadota > Betaproteobacteria > Burkholderiales > Oxalobacteraceae > Pseudoduganella > Pseudoduganella rhizocola. Next base: position 479,958 of record NZ_JBJQIK030000001.1, on the reverse strand, counting down.
GCCGCAAAGCCGCCGCCGGCGCCCATCGCCAGCAGGATCAGGATAAGGCCAACGTCCATCTATTTGCCGATCAGCTTGAGGATGAAGCGCCACTCGTCCGCTTCCACGGGCATCACCGACAGGCGGCTGCCTTTCGCGAGCAGGCGCATATTCTCCAGTTCGGGATGGGTGCGCAGCTCCTTCAGCTCGACGAAGCGGCCCTGCTTTACCGCCTTGACGTCGATGCCGGTCCAGCGCGGATTCTCGCGCGTGGCTTTCGGATCGTAGTAAGGGGACTTGGGATCGAACTGCGATTCGTCCGGATACGGCGCGCTGGTGATCTCGGCGACGCCCGCCACGCCCGGCACGGCGCAGCTGGAATGGTAGAACAGCACGCCGTCGCCCACCTTCATCTGGTCGCGGATGAAATTACGCGCCTGGTAGTTGCGCACCCCGTACCACGATGTGGTTTGCTTCGGCGATGCCAGCACGTCATCGAAACTCACATCGTCCGGTTCGGACTTCATCAGCCAGTAGGCCATCAGCGCTCCTCCTTCAAAAGTGGCAGGCGTAAAAAAACGGTTGTGCATCGTGAAATGCAAACAACCGCTTCTTTTGAATAGGGCCCCGCCTGTGCCGCTATGCCGGCATCCCGAACCTGACGGCTCAAGGTGGTTGCGGTTAGTTCAACTTCGGGTTCATCGGACTAGCGACGCTCACGCCCGTCGAACAAATTTCCACAACCGATGCATGTAAATGGTTCAAGGAATATATGACAATCGCGAACACTGCAGGGTGAAACGGAGTTTACTCCTTCGGGCCCCGCATTGAAAGGCTTTTCCGCAATCAGAACAGATTTTCTTGCGGCGTCAGCGCGCTGTCGAGCACCTTGTGCATGGCGCCAATCTTCTGCTGCATTTCCAGCAGCGACATGTCCGACAGCGGGCCGGCCGGCGCTTTCGCCGTCAGGAATTCGGCCGCCATGCTGAGCGCCGCCATCACGGCAATACGGTCGTTGCCCTTCACTTTTCCGCTCTCGCGGATGCCGCACATCTTCTTGTCCAGCAGTGCCGCCGCTTCTTTCAGCGCGCGGTCTTCGCCTTCCTTGCACGCCAGCCGGTATGGCTGGTCCATGATGGTCACATCGACCTGGATCATTGCACGTCCTCTTTCTCAGGCGCTGCTTCGTCGGCAGGCGCAGGAATTTTTTCCAGCAGTGCGGACACGCGCTCGTGCGCTTCCGACAGGCGGCGCTGGTAGCCCATGTTGTCAGCGACTAAAGCAGCATTGGCCTGGCGCAACTGGGCGTTCTCGCGGCGCAGTGTTTGCGTCAGTTCCGCCAACTGGGCGATCTTGTCGGAGAGTTCTTGGAAATCTGAAATCATTTCGTCACTATAGGGCCGCACGAAAGCGTGGTCAACCGCTTTCGGCTGCGGCGCCTTACAGGTAGCCGCTCTCGCGCAGGATGCGTTCCGGATCGCGGTAGGTCAGCAGCGTGCGGATTGCTTCTTTTTTATCGGTGGCTTTGGCGTAGTAGGCCTGCGCGATGCGGAAGCCCATGAAGTAGCCCAGGTCCGCCGGCCGCTCGCCTTCCATGCTGCCGGCGCCGAACCAGCGCTTGCGCTCATTGGTCTTCATGTCTTCGGCGAAGGCCTGCTTCAGGGCCGCTTCATTGGCATAGCCATAAGCGTAAGTGATCTCGTTGAAATTCCCCTGCGATACCAGCTGCGCCAGGAAATCGGCCACGCCCTCCTTCAGTGCGCCGGCCAGCAGGGTATTCTCCGGCACCTGCTGCTGGAAATGCATCAGTTCATGCACGGTGATGTTCGGGATCAGCGCGGCCGGCTTGGTGCCGTTGCGCAGCCAGGGCGTGAGCTCGTCGACCGGCACACCGTCGCCGCGGCTGAACATCTCGGTGCCCATCAGCAGGCCGTCCGAGCTGGAAGTGCCGCCTGAGCTCATGGCGCCGATGACGAAATAGATATCCGGGAAGGTGGCGTCGTCGTACAGCGTCTTGAACTTGCGCAGGGAGGCGCGGATTTCACCTTCCATGTCCTTGACGCGCAAGGTATTCGGACGCATGGACTGGTAGTAGCGCGCGTATTTCTGCGTGGCCGCATGCAGCTTTGCACCGCTGCCGATGCGCTGGTTGATGAAGCCGTGCAGGCCTGCGCTGCCGGCCTCCAGGTATTCGGTATCGTACAGCGCGGCCGGATCGGCTGCCGTGGCCGCGCGGTCGTAGACGGCCCAGAAGCGGTCGATATCCGAAGTGACGATACGTGCGCGGTCCGGGTCGCCGTGTTGCGCGCGGTAGGCCGCATCATTGGCTTCCACCTGCCGCAGCACCGCGAGCCAGCGCGGCTGGCCGTGCAGGGAAACCAGGTCGGTATCGTTCTCGACCATGACGCGCCCGCGCAGGCCGGCGGCTGCGGCGCGTTCCGCCATCGCCAGCGCGTCGTCGCGCTTGCCGTGCAGCGCCAGCACGCAGGCGGCGTCATACAGCGCGTCGCGATGGCCGGCGCCCTGCGCGATCGCCTGCTGGAAGGCGGCAACCGAAGCCGTATAGTCTTTCTTCGCATAGAGGCTGCGCGCCTGCGCGAGCAGCTGCTGCGTGGTGGGCGCGGCCATGGCGCCGCCGGCCAGCAGCGCGGCCAGCATCAACGCGATCAAGCGCTTCATGGGGTGCCGTTCGCGCAATGTTCTTTGAAGCCCGGCTGCGATGCCAGGCGCTCGTACCATGCTTCGACGGCAGGCAGGCCGGCGTGCGCGATCGGCGTCATCTTCCAGCGGTTGGTGGAGAGGCCGAGCACGATATCGGCGAGGGAGAATTCCTTGCCCGCCGCATAGGCGCCGGTTTTCTGCAGCTGGGCTTCGAGGATGGCCATTTTGGCGTTCCAGGCCTGCGCGCTGGCTTCGATGCCGGCCGGATCCGCAAACTGCGGGCTCTTGCGCACCAGCCCCATGAAGGCGCCGCGCCATGCCGGGTTCAGTTCCGTGGCCTGCCAGTCCATCCATTGCTCCACCTGGGCGCGCTCGCGCGGCGCCGACGGCAGCAGCGCGCCCTGGCCGTAGGTGGCGGCCAGGTAGCGGCTGATCGTATTCGACTCCCACAGCACCAGTTCGCCGTCGCGCAGCACCGGCACCATGGCGTTCGGGTTCAGGGCCAGGAATTCGGGCGCGTTCGGGTCGCGGAAGCCGCTGCCCCATTCTTCCTGTTGATAAGGCTGCTTCAGCGCAGCCAGGGTCCAGAGCACTTTCCGGACATTGATCGAACTGCTCTTGCCTAAGACGGTAATCATGCTGACTCCTGAGCTGAAAACCCGCCTAAGTTAGCAGATTGTTACTGTCCTGTCAGGAATCGGCGCCGCCGGCGACAGATAGTAGATGGCGGCTCGCCCGCTGCCATCGCTGCTGTTCCTCCGTTTTTACACGCCGGCCTGCTCAGCCGGCGTGTCTTTTTGCTCATCCGCAAACTTCCTCACTTGAAATCGAAAGTGGTCGTCCCTATAATTGTTGGCACTCGTTAGCCGCGAGTGCTAACAATGTATTGCGAGAAATTGCAAAATTTGCACTAACCACTGAATATTAAAGGAGTTTTGTATGAACCTTCGCCCTTTGCACGATCGCGTCATCGTCAAACGCCTGGACCAGGAAACCAAAACTGCGTCCGGCCTGATCATTCCTGATGCCGCAGCCGAGAAGCCGGATCAGGGTGAGGTGCTGGCTGTAGGTAACGGCAAAGTGACCGATAGCGGCGCCGTGCGCGCGCTGGAAGTGAAAGTGGGTGACCGTGTTCTGTTCGGCAAATACTCCGGCCAGGCTGTCAAAGTTGACGGCGAAGAGCTGCTGGTGATGCGCGAAGAAGACATCATGGCCATCGTTAACAAGTAATCGGCCCCTTTTAAAGAATTCAGGAGAATACACATGGCAGCTAAAGAAGTTATTTTCGGCGACGCAGCGCGCGCCAAGATGGTTGAAGGCGTTAACATCCTCGCCAACGCCGTTAAAGTCACCCTGGGCCCGAAAGGCCGCAACGTGGTGCTGGAGCGTTCCTTCGGCGCCCCTACCGTCACCAAGGACGGCGTGTCGGTCGCTAAAGAGATCGAACTGAAAGACAAGCTCATGAACATGGGCGCGCAGATGGTGAAGGAAGTCGCTTCCAAAACCAGCGACAACGCCGGCGACGGCACCACCACCGCAACCGTGCTGGCACAAGCCATCGTGCGCGAAGGCATGAAGTTCGTTGCCGCCGGCATGAACCCGATGGACCTGAAGCGCGGCATCGACAAGGCCGTGGCAGCGACCGTCGAAGAACTGAAGAACATCGCCAAGCCATGCACCACCTCCAAGGAAATCGCCCAGGTTGGCGCGATCTCCGCCAACTCGGATGCCTCGATCGGCGAGCGTATCGCTGAAGCGATGGAAAAAGTGGGCAAGGAAGGCGTGATCACCGTGGAAGACGGCAAGTCGCTGAACGACGAGCTGGACATCGTGGAAGGCATGCAGTTCGACCGCGGCTACCTGTCCCCTTACTTCATCAACAACCAGGACAAGCAAGTTGCCGTGCTGGAGCAGCCTTTCGTGCTGCTGTGCGACAAGAAGATCTCCAACATCCGCGACCTGCTGCCGGTACTGGAGCAAGTGGCCAAGGCCGGCCGTCCGCTGCTGATCATCGCTGAAGACATCGAAGGTGAAGCGCTGGCGACCCTGGTGGTGAACAACATCCGCGGCATCCTGAAAACCTGCGCAGTGAAGGCTCCTGGCTTCGGCGACCGCCGCAAGGCCATGCTGGAAGACATCGCTATCCTGACCGGCGGCCAGGTGGTGGCGGAAGAAGTGGGCCTGACCCTGGAAAAAATCACCCTGCAGGAACTGGGCCAGGCGAAGCGTATCGAAGTGGGCAAGGAAAACACCATCGTCATCGACGGCGCTGGCGAAGCTGCCGGCATCGAAGCGCGCGTCAAGCAGATCCGCGTGCAGATCGAAGAAGCGACCTCGGACTACGACCGTGAGAAGCTGCAGGAGCGCGTGGCCAAGCTGGCCGGCGGTGTTGCCGTGATCAAGGTTGGCGCAGCCACCGAAGTCGAAATGAAAGAGAAGAAAGCCCGCGTGGAAGACGCGCTGCACGCAACCCGTGCCGCCGTTGAAGAAGGCATCGTGCCAGGCGGCGGCGTGGCCCTGCTGCGCGCCCGTGCTGCACTGAACCTGAAAGGCGACAACCCGGACCAGGACGCAGGCATCAAGATCGTTCTGCGCGCCATGGAAGAGCCACTGCGCATGATCGTTCAGAACGCCGGCGAAGAATCGTCGGTGGTGGTGAACGCCGTGCTGGCAGGCAAAGGCAACTACGGCTACAACGCCGCCAACGGCACCTATGGCGACATGGTTGAAATGGGCGTGCTGGATCCAGCCAAAGTGACCCGTTCGGCCCTGCAGAACGCAGCGTCGATCGCCGGCCTGATGCTGACCACCGACTGCATGGTGGCTGAAGTCGTAGAAGACAAGCCAGCCGGCGGCATGGGCGGTATGGGTGGCATGGGCGGCATGGGTGGTATGGACGGCATGATGTAATTGCCGCCAGACCTCACCGTCTGACAGAAGGCCGCTTCCCCGGAAGCGGCCTTTTTCATTGCACAGCCCGTGTCCACCCTGGGGTCAGGCACCACGGTGGACACGGGCTGTGCTGTTGTTGCCTCAAGGATCGCGTGCGCCGCCGGCGGCGCGGGGATTCTATGATCGCCGCTTACTGCGCGAGGATCAGATGGCGAAAACGGTGGGGGACTTTTTGTTGCAACGCCTGCATGACTGGGGCGTGCGGCGGGTGTTTGCGTATCCGGGCGATGGCATCAACGGCATCATGGGCGCGTTCGGGCGGCAAGACAAGATCGACTTCATCCAGGCGCGGCACGAGGAGATGGCCGCCTTCATGGCCACCGCCCATGCCAAGTTCACCGGCGAAGTGGGCGTCTGCCTCGCCACCTCCGGTCCCGGCGCCATCCACCTGCTGAACGGTTTGTACGATGCGAAGCTCGACCACCAGCCGGTAGTCGCCATCGTCGGCCAGCAGAAACGGCTTTCGCTCGGCGGCGACTACCAGCAGGAAGTCGATCTCGTTTCCCTGTTCAAGGACGTGGCCCACGAATACGTGCACATGGCCACCGATGCGGCCCAGGTGCGCCACCTGATCGACCGCGCCTTCCGCATCGCGGCCGAGCAGCGCACCGTGACTTGCATCATCATCCCCAACGACGTGCAGGACCTCGGCGCCGTGCCTGAACCGCCGCGCGAACACGGCTCCGTCCACTCGGGCATAGGCGCGATCGAGCGCAGCCAGGTGCCGCCATTGGAAGCGCTGCAGCAGGCCGCGCGCATCCTGAACGAAGGCAGGAAGGTCGCGATCCTCGCCGGCGCCGGCGCGCTGCACGCCACGGATGAACTGCTGGAGGTGGCCGACCTGCTGGGCGCAGGCATCGCCAAGGCCCTGTTGGGCAAGGCAGCGGTACCGGACGATATTCCTTATGTCACCGGCGCCATCGGCCTGCTCGGCACCAAGCCCAGCCACGACATGATGAATGGCTGCGACACGCTGCTGATGGTGGGCTCCAACTTCCCCTACGGCGAATTCCTGCCGAAAGAAGGCCAGGCGCGCGGTGTGCAGATCGATATCGACGGCCGGCGCGCCAGCCTGCGCTATCCCATGGAATTCAACCTGATCGGGGATGCCCGCGATACCTTGCGCGCCCTCATTCCGCTCCTGGAGCGCAAGCAGGACCGCAGCTGGCAAAACACCATCAGCGAAGGCGTGGAGCGCTGGTGGCGCGTGCTGGACGCGCGCGCGATGAACGAGGCCAATCCAATCAATCCGCAGCGTGTGTTCCGTGAGCTCTCCCCTCGCCTGCCGGACAACTGCATCATCGCCGGCGACTCCGGCACTTCCACCAACTGGTTTGCGCGTGATGTGAAAATGCGGCGCGGCATGATGGCCAGCGTGAGCGGCGGCCTGGCCACCATGGGCTGCGGCGTGCCGTATGCTGTCGCCGCCAAGTTCGCCCTGCCGGAACGGCATGCGATTGCCCTGGTCGGCGACGGCGCCATGCAGATGAACGGCATCAATGAACTGATCACTATCGCACGCTACTGGCAGGGCTGGGGCAACGGCAAGCTCACCATCATGGTGCTGAAGAACGGCGACCTGAATGAGGTCACCTGGGAGCAGCGTGCCATGGGCGGCGACCCGCGCTACGCGCCATCGCAGACCGTGCCGGACTTTCCCTACGCCGCCTACGCCGAGCTGCTGGGCCTCAAGGGCATCAAGGTCGAGCGTCCGGAAGATGTGGGGCCCGCATGGGAAAGCGCCTTCGCCAGCGACAGGCCCTGCGTGCTGGAGATGGTGGCCGATCCGAACGTGCCGCCGCTGCCGCCGGATGTGTCGCTGAAACAGGCGCGCGCCTACTTCACGGCCCTGCTGAAGGGCGACAAGGATGCGATGGCCATCGTCAAGGCCAGCATCAAGGAAAGCTGGGACGCGTGGTTCCCGCCGCACAAGCCAGGCGGCTAGGGCCAGCAGGAAATGTTGATAGAGGGACATCTTTGGTTTAGTATGTCCGCTCCATTCATTCCACCTGAGGGCCTGCGCAATGCGTCCCCGCTCTTCGATTCGATTCCCCGCCGTTGCCGGCAGCGTGGCGGGCCTGCTGGCCGCGGCCTGCCTGGCCTGGTATCTGCTTCCGCAAGCTGAAGAAACTGCGCCGCAGCGCGCTGCGCCTGCAGCGACGGCCCCGTCCCCCGCACAGCCCCCCACGCCCACGGTGCTGAGCCGCGAACAGGCCACCGACCGCCTGATGGCGCTGCCGGAACTGAAAACATGGTCCGCGCTGATCGAGAAGAACTCCGGCGGCAAGGTACATGGCGCGCTGATCGAATACGATCCCGAGCCGCGTGCCGTCAACGGCAAGGACTTCTACCAGTTCAGCTTTATCGAGAACGCGCCCGAGGCGGCGCGGCGCTGGGAGAACTTCCTCGTGTCCACCACTGATGGCGAGATACTGGTGGAAGATGAACTGACCGATGAACTGATGTCGCTCGATAAATGGCGCGACGATAAGAAACCGATGGCGCGCCGCAGCGCGCAATAAGCTGGAGCTTCCATGTACACACTGTATTACGCCCCCGGTGCAGCCAGCCTCGCCCTGCACGCCGCGCTGTTCGAGATCGGCGCCCCCTACGAACTGGCGCAGGTTGATCTGAAAGGCCAGCGCGACCCGGCCTACCTCAAACTGAATCCCCAAGGCGTGGTGCCGACGCTGGTGGTGGACGGCGAGGCCGTGCGCGAATCCGCCGCCCTGATGCTGCTGCTGACCGAGCGCCATCCGGAATCGGGCCTGGCGCCCCTGCCCGGCACGCCGGGCCGCGCGCGCTTCCTGCAGGATGTGGTGTGGATGGCCAATACATTCGGCTCCGCCTACCGCCTGTGGTTCTATCCGAAAGACCTGGACGCCACCGAGGACGACTGCCAGGGCCGCGATGCGCTGCGCCGCAAGATCGAGTCCAGCTTCGAAGAGCTGGATGCGCGTCTCAGCGCCGGCGGACCTTATCTGCTGGGCGAACAATTCTCGGCAGCAGACCTCATCCTTACCATGTATATGCGCTGGTCGCGCAATATGCCGAAGCCGGCCACCGAGTGGCCCGCGCTGCGCAAGCTGGCGGACCTGGTGCGGGCCCGCCCGAGCTGGCAGCATGTGAACGCGACAGAAGGACTCAGCGGCTGGTAACATGGCGCCATGTTCAAGAAAATCTTTGCCGCCCTGCGCGGACGCAAGGCGTCCGCCAATCCCTACGCCTCGGATGAGCTGAACCTCGTCTACAAGCTGCTGTTCTGCGACGATCCTTCACTGGTGGCCCTGCAGGGCGAAGCCGCTGCAGGCTCGCTGTTCGGCGACAGCCCCGATCCCCGTGTCGTGCAAGCCATTGCCGATGATGCCGGCGAGGAGAGCCGCGTGCGCCTGCTGGCATCGCACTGGCTGCGCAGCGCCGGCCATGGCGCGGGCTCCGCCGAAGTGCTGGGCATCGTCGTCGAGGTGCCCATGCAGGAGGGGCACGATGCGCTGGCGGCCTATGCCGATGGCAGCGTACGCTACATCAACCATACCGGCCGTGTGGCCGTATTCGAAGGAAAACCGGAGGAAGTCGCGCACCAGGCCCGCATGCTGGTGCACGCCGCGATTCCGGCCGCCGCAACGGCCCAGCTGCGTTCGCGCGGCCCAGCGCCCACGCTCGGCAATGTACGCTTTACCTTCCTTGCCACGGACGGCCTGCATGTGCGCGACGGCACCTTCGGCGAATTCGGCCGCGATGCGCTGGCCGGGCCGGTGCTGAAACAGGCCCAGGCCCTGCTGGACCTGATCGTCACGCAGGCGAGCTAGCCTGCTGCGCCGGTGCGGCTGCCGGCCGCACATTGCCGATCCACCAGCAGCTCACCAGCGTCAGGGCGGACGCCAGCCAGCCGTTGATTTCGTAGCCGCCGATGTGGCCCGCCGCGTCGGTGGTGAGCCACATGCCCCCGGCCAGTGCACCCAGTCCCGTACCCACCTGCTGCAGCGCCGAGTTCGCGCTCAGGAAGGCGCCCCGCTTCTGTGGCGCGGACACCGTCGTCATCAGCGCCTGCATCGGCACATTCCGTCCCGACATCGACACCATGAAGAAGGGGAAGAACAGGATCAGCGCCAGCAGCGGCCATTGCGGCATATGCGTCATGATCATGATGGGCGCGATGGAGAACAGCGAAAACACGCGGTACACCGTATGCTTGCCCACCTTGTCCGACCACACGCCGATCAGGCGCGAGGTGAAGAAGGTGGTGACGCCGCCCGCCAGGTAGATCCAGGTGATATCGCCCGGATGCACACCGAGGTTCCCCACCAGCACCGGTGAGATAAAGGGAATCACCAGCATGCCCGTAAACATATTCACCGCCGACAGCGCGAAAGCCTTGAGGTGGGCGGGCACGCGGAACAGGCCAACCAGCTCCGGCAGCACCTGCGAGAACGGCGTCTTCACGTTCAGGTGCTCGCGCAGCGGCGGCAGCACATTCATGCCGGCGATCCAGATCAGGGTCGAGAACACCACCAGCATATAGAACGGCGACTGCCAGCCGAATTTCGCGGCGAGGCTGATGCCGATCGGGACGCCTGCAATCGCGGCCATGCTGAAGGAAGTCATCACGATGCCGGTTGCGTAGCCGCGCCGGTTCGCTGCAATGAGGTCGCCGATGATGGCCATGACGATCGCGCCTAGCACGCCGCCGGTCAGCCCCGCGAAGGCGCGCGACAGCACCAGCACATGGAAGTTGGGCGCCAGCGCACAGGCCAGGTTCGACAGGTTAAACAGCAGGAACATCGTCATCAGCATGCGCTTGCGGTCGAAACGGTCGATGTAGGTGACTGCAGCCAGGCCGGAAAGCCCGGCGCACCAGGCATAGGCCGACACGGCGCCCGATACCTGGGCGGCGCTGATGGAGAATGCCTGCATAAGCTGGGGCGCAAGCGGCATCATCACCATGAAGTCCATGATGACGGTGAACTGGGTGAGCGCGAGCAGCCAGAGAACCAGGCGCTCGCGCGATGGATTAAGGGTTGTGGTCATTTGAGTTGATTGATATCTGCTGCGGCGGCGCGCAGGATGGCTGCAATCTGCTGCAGGCGTTCAGGGGTGGCGGCGCTGTCGCGGGCCTTGCCCACGACGGCGAGTTTGAGTTCATACATCAGGCCCCGCAGTTCGTCGGCGCCGCGCTCATTCTGGGCCGACATGCGGCCCATCAGCGCGTCCACCATGGCGCGGTTTTCATTGAGGAAGGCTTCCCCTTCTGGCGTGATGGTGTGCAGCTTCTTGTTGCCGTCGGCCGTTACAGCCACGTGGCCCATATCGGCCAGCATGGCCAGCAGCGGGTAGATGGCGCCGGGGCTGGGCGTATAGCCCGCGCCTGCGCGCTGTTCGAGCTCCTTGATGATGTCGTAGCCGTGGCGCGGCTTTTCGGCGATCAGCTGCAGTACAACGTAGCGCAGCGCGCCGGCGTCGAACATTTTGGGGCCGCGTCCGCGGCCGTGGCCATGCCCATGGCCCATGCCATGGTGATGATGATGAAAAACGTGTTTTTGCAGGAAGTGGAACATGATATTCCCTCATTAAGATATATCGCAATAAGATATATCGTAAACTATTCCGCGGAAAATGCAAGCGCCCGATGTAAACGTCGTTGCCGCGCAGGCGGCAACCCAGGGGCGCATCGTTGCACTCCTGGATTGCCGCCTGCGCGGCAATGACGGCGGGTGGATTAGTTGTCGAGGTGGGAAATCAGGAGGCGGCGGCTGTCGCTGGCCGTGCCCGATTTGTTTTCGAGGACGAGCGAGGCATTCTGCTCATCCAGCGAAATGCCGACCGACAGGATATCGATCAGCAGCAGCTGCAGGATGCGGGAGATCATGGACAGGAAGGTCTTGCTGTCTTCACTGTGGTCCACCGCCAGGCACACGGTGGCGCGCTTGGCCAGCGGCGACTGGCTGCTGGTGATGGCGATGACGTCGGCGCCGCAGTTGCGCGCCGCATCCACCGCTTCCAGCAGCTCCGGCAGCTTGCCGGAATTGGAGATCGCAATCACCACGTCACCGGGGCCGAGCAGGTCAGCGGCCAGCGTGAACAGGTGCGAATCGCTGTACATCGCGGTAGGAATACGGAAGCGGAAGAACTTGTGCTGGCCGTCCAGCGCCACCACGCGCGAATTCCCCATCGCGTAGAACTCCACCTTTTTCGCCTTGCTGACCAGCGCAATGGCACGGTCCAGCGAGCGCACGTCCAGCTGGTCGCGGAACTTGAGGATGGCGGAGACGGTGTTGTCGATCACCTTCGCGCTCAGGTCATGCGTGCTGTCGCTCACACGCACCTGGCTGTGGCGCACCGGGATGGCGCCCGTCAGGCTGCTCGCGAACTTGAGCTTGAAGTCGGCCAGGCCGAGAAAGCCCAGCGAACGGCAGAAGCGGATCACGGTCGGCTGGCTCACTTCCGCCAGGCGCGCGATATCGGCAATCGGCTCGTTCAGCACAAGGCGCGGCTGTTCCAGCACCAGCTGGGCCACGCGCTGCTCGGCCGGCGTGAGTTCGTGCTGCAGGTGCTGCACGCGCTCCATCAGCGTGTTGGCGCCGCTGCGGCCGCGCAGGTGCTCGGACAGGATGGTCGCCACACCGTAGAAGGCCGGATTCGGCGTGGTGATCACATAGGTCGGAATCTCGGCCAGGTAGGACGAGAAGCGCCCCTTCGCTTCGAAGCGGGAGCGGAACGGCGAGGTCTTGAACCAGTCGCCCATGCGCGGCACGATGCCGCCGCCGATAAAGATGCCGCCGAAGGAGCCCAGCGTCACCGCCAGGTTCGCCGCGGCGCCGCCCAGCATGGCGCAGAAGCATTCCAGCACTTCCACGCACAGCGCATCCTTGTCCTTCAGGGCGCCGGCGATGATCTGCTGCGAGGTCAGGTCGCGTACATTGCGGCCGTTGCGGCGGGCGATGGCGCGGTAGATGATTTCCATGCCGGGGCCTGAGATCAGGCGCTCGTTCGATACGTGCGGCCAGGTCTGCCATGCATATTGCAGGATGGCGTATTCGCGTTCGTCCGCCGGGGCGAAGTTATTGTGGCCGCCTTCGGAACCCAGCGTGACGAAACCGTCCACGGTGGGAATCACGCCGGAGCAGCCCAGCCCTGTACCCGGCCCGAGCACGCCGATCACGGAGTTCGCGGCGGGAGAGCCGCCGCCAACCTGCATCAGGTCATCCGGTTTGAAGGTCGGAATCGCCATCGCCAGCGCGGTGAAGTCGTTCACCACCAGCAGCGTATGCAGGCCCAGTTCGCGCCGCACCTCGTCGGTGGAGAACTGCCAGTCGCGGTTGGTCATGCGGATATAGTCGCCATGCACCGGATTCGCCAGCGCCAGCGCACCGTGATTCAGGTTGATGTCCGGATGGTCCGCAAGATAGCTGCGCAGCAGCGGCACAATGCCCGTGTAGTCATCGCATTGCAGGACGCGCACGGCCTGGTATTCGCCGGGCGCCGTCTGCAGCGCGAAGCGCGCATGGGTGGCGCCAATGTCGGCCAGCAGGCGAGGTCCGTCGGCGAAGGCGGCGCGGCTCAGTTTATCGGCGTCGAGCTGTTTCATCGCGGCCCCTTATGCGGCGTAGCCGAACCAGGCGCCGTAGGCCGGCAGCCGTACTTCGCCATCCACCACTTCGCCCGGCAGGCCTGGCTGCTCCAGCTTCTGCGCGCCTTTCGCTGCAGGCAGCGTGAAGTTCACCGCCTCCTTGCCCAGGTTGAAGATGGCGATCACGCTGCGTTCGCCCGGCAGCTCGCGGCGGAAGGCCAGCACCGGTTCCGGCGCTTCATAGAAGACGATGTCGCCGCGCGTCAGCTGCGGCATGGTGCGGCGCCAGGCGATCATGCGGCGCGCGAAGTTCAGCGGAGAATCGGCATCGCCTTCCTGCAGGGAGGCCGCAACCGCCTTGTGTTCTTCCGCCACCGGCAGCCAAGGCTTTCCGGCCGTGAAGCCGCCGTTCTCGCCATTGGTCCATGCGATCGGCGTGCGGCAGCCATCGCGGCCCTTGAACTCGGGCCAGAAGGTAATGCCGTAAGGGTCCTGGATCAGCTCATACGGCACTTCGGCTTCGGTGAACGCCAGCTCGTCGCCCTGGTACAGGCAGGGAGTGCCCTTCAGCGAGAGCTGCATGGCCAGCACCAGCTTGCCGAATGCGGCGGGATTGTGGTTCTTGCCCCAGCGCGTGGTCACACGCGGCACGTCATGGTTGCCTACAGACCAGGAGGCCCAGCCGTCCTTCACACGCGCCTTGAAATCTTCCACCTGCTTGCGGATATGCCGGGCGGTGCAGATTTCGTTCAGCAGGTTGAAGCTATAGGCCATGTGCAGCTTGTCGCCGCCTGCCGTGTATTCGGCCATCACGGCCAGCGCATCATCCGCACCCACTTCGCCGATGGCCACGGCGCCGAATTCGTCCAGCAGTACCCGCAGGCGCTGCAGGAAGGCCACATTCTCGGGCTGGCTCTTGTCGTGGATGTGGGCCTGCATGCCGTATGGGTTCACGTCCGTCACGGTCGCGGTATCGCGCACCAGGGCCGGAGGATTGCTGCGCAGCTGGCGGTCGTGGAAGTGGAAGTTGCAGGCATCCATGCGCACGCCGTCCACACCGCGCTCCAGCCAGAAACGCAGGCTGTCCAGCATGGCCTGCTGCACTTCCGGGTTATGGAAGTTCAGGTCCGGCTGGCTCACCAGGAAGTTGTGCATGTAGTACTGCTTGCGGCGCGAATCCCATTGCCACGAGGAGCCGCCGAACACGGACAGCCAGTTGTTGGGCGGGTTCCCGTCCGGCAGCGGATCGGCCCACACAAACCAGTCGGCCTTCGGATTATCGCGGCTGCTGCGGCTCTCCTTGAACCATGGATGGTCTTCCGAGCAGTGCGACATGACCTGGTCGATCATGATCTTCACGCCCAGGCTGTGGGCCTTCGCAATCAGCTTGTCGAAGTCGGCGAGGTTGCCGAACAGCGGGTCCACATCGCAGTAATCGGAAACGTCGTAGCCGAAATCCTTCATCGGGGACTTGAAGAAAGGCGAAATCCACACGATGTCCACGCCCAGTTTCGCAATATAATCCAGCCGGTCCGTAATACCCGCCAGATCGCCAACGCCGTCGCCGTTGGTATCGAGATAGCTGCGTGGATAAACCTGGTAGATGATCGCTTCCTGCCACCAGTTCGGATTCGCGTGTTTGCTCATGCTTGGGGTCCCCATATTTGCTTTGTAGATAATATACATGAAGACTGGCGAATCTTCAATCTGGAAACCCTTCCATGTAGTTGCTGCGTTTTCTTTAAAATCAAATACTTAGAACATCACCTAAAAATAAATCGTTGAGCGAATCGTAGTCAAACTACACGCCCCCACAGGCCGCTGTTGCCAAGGCCACACCGTTCGCATAGCATCGCGTGCATATCAAATCCGGGAGACCTCATGTCACAAGCAGAGCAACAGGCCGGGAACGGACCGCTACCGCGGCAAATTCCTTACATCGTCGCCACCGAAGGCTGCGAACGATTCAGCTTCTACGGGATGCGCAACATCCTTACCCCCTTCCTGATCAGCACCCTGCTGGCCTTCATCCCCATCATGGAGGACCGCACCAGCGAAGCGAAGCACATCTTCCACACTTTCGTGATCGGCGTGTACTTCTTCCCCCTGCTTGGCGGCTGGCTCGCGGACCGCTTCTACGGCAAGTACAACACCATCTTCTGGCTCAGCCTTGTGTATGTGATCGGGCATGCCTGCCTTGCCATCTTCGAAGACAATATGAAGGGCTTCTACTTCGGCCTCTTCCTCATTGCACTCGGCTCGGGCGGCATCAAGCCGCTGATCTCCGCCTTCGTGGGCGACCAGTTCGACCAGACCAACAAGAACAAATCGAAGATCGTGTTCGACGCCTTCTACTGGATGATCAACTTCGGCTCCTTCTTCGCGTCGCTGCTGATGCCGGTCTTCCTGAAGAACTACGGTCCTTCGGTGGCCTTCGGCATTCCCGGCCTGCTGATGCTGGCGGCCTGGCTGATTCTCTGGTCCGGCCGCAAAAAGTATGTGAACGTGCCGCCTGCCGCGCCGAACGAGCATTCCTTCACCAGCGTTGCGCGCACCGCACTGCTGGCGAAAGTGGAAGGAAAAGGCCGTCCGGGCCTGACGGTTGCGGCGCTGGGCGCCGCGGGCGCCGTGGCGGCGCTGCTGATGTCCTGGAAATGGGGCTTCGTGATCAGCGCATGTACCGCCCTGGTGCTGCTGCTGGCCTTCGGCGGCATCGGCACCTCGATGCAGCTGGAACGCGCACGCGGCAAGCATACGGATGAAGCGGTGGAAGGCGTACGCGCCGTTCTGCGCATCCTGGTGGTGTTCGCGCTGGTGACGCCGTTCTGGTCCCTGTTCGACCAGAAGGCATCCACCTGGATCGTGCAGGCGAATGCGATGACCAGCCCGATGCTGTCCCTCTTCGGCTGGGAATTCCAGCTGCTGCCGGCGCAGATGCAGGCCATGAACCCGCTGATGGTGATGATCCTCATCCCGCTGAATAACATCCTGATCTTCCCCATCCTGCGCGCGCTGGGCGTGGAGCCGACGCCGCTGCGCCGCATGGGCGCGGGTATTGCGCTGTCCGGCGTGGCGTGGCTGATCATCGGCTGGATCCAGCTGTCGCTGGATGGCGGCACGCCAATGTCGCTGCTGTGGCAGCTGGCGCCTTACATTGTGCTGACCATGGGCGAAGTGCTGGTGTCCGCCACCGGCCTCGAATTCGCCTACAGCCAGGCGCCTGCTTCGATGAAGGGCTCCATCACCAGCTTCTGGCAGCTCGCCGTCACCGTGGGCAACCTGTGGGTGCTGGTGGTGAACTCCAGCGTGAAGAACGACGCGGTGCTGGGCCATATTTCCGGTACGGGCCTGTCCACGGCAGCGTTCCAGATGTTCTTCTTTGCGGGCTTCGCCATCGCCACGGCGGCGCTGTTCGCGTGGTACGCAACGCGCTACAAGATGGTGGACAACTACCGCGTGGCGCCGGACGCCACCTGCTACGGCGCCATCCCCTCCAAGGCCTGAACGTCATTCCCGCGCAGGCGGGAATACAGGAGTGTGACGGCGGCTCTTCTGGGTTCCCGCCTGCGCGGGAACGACGCGCTCGCGACGGGCGGAAATCCGCACAAGGCGCGGCGGAATTTTCCGGAATTCCGCCCGCCGCCGCCCCTCCGCTCCCTGTGCGGCGGCGCACCAAACGAATCGAATCAAGCACTTAGTCTTTCCCGCCCGCACTGGCACGGAAGCTGCTCTATGGATGGACACAATAACCAACCTGGAGACCAGCATGACCAAAGCCCGCCTGTTAACCCTCGCCCTCGCCGCCGCTTTCGCCACCACCGCCAATGCGCAGGAAGTGGTTCGCCTCGGCAACCTCAAGTTCGCGCACTACGGCGCCGTGTCGTACATCAAGGAGATCGCTCCCAAATGCGGCATCAAGGTCGAAGAACACGTCTTCGCCAAAGGCCCGGACGTGATGCAGGCCATCCTGGCCGGTGAACTCGACGTGGGCGCCACCGCATCCGAAGCAGCGATCCAGGGCCGCGCAAACGGAGCACCCATCTTCGTCGTTGCAGGCTTCGCGCAGGGCGGCGCACGCCTGGTGGCGCGCAGCGATGTCGCCATCAAATCGGTCAAGGACCTGAGGGGCAAGAAAGTCGGCGTCACGCGCGGCGGCATCCACGAAGTGCTGCTGGCTGCCGAACTGCAGCAGGCTGGGCTCACCTTCTCCGACCAGCCGGGCAAAGATGTGCAGCTGGTGTTCCTCGCCTTCGCCGACCTGAACCAGGCGCTGCTGGGCAAGAACCTGGACGCCATCATGCAATCGGAGCCGCAGTCCTCGCAGGCCATCAATAAAGGATTCGGACGCGAAGTGATGAAGCCATACGACACGCCGATCGGCGAGCCGATTCGCACCATGGTGATGAGCGAGATGTTCTACAACGAAAAGCGCGCTACCGCATCCAAGTTCATGAAGTGCTTCGTGCAGGCCACCAAGACCTTCATCGACAACAAGGCCGTGGCGGAAAAGTATGTGCGCGAAACGATCTTCAAGAACCAGATCACGGCCGACGACTTCCAGGATGCCATCAGCAATTCGCCATACACCTACGACATCACGGCCCAGCACATCCAGATCACGACGGACGTGATGGCCAAGACCGGCGTGGGCAAAATGCGCCGTCCGCCGGTGGCCACCGAGTGGGTCAAGACCGACCTGCTGGACGAAGCGAAGAAAAGCCTGAACATCAAATAAGCGGAGCAGACGATGGCAAATCTTAAATGGCGAGAGATCGCCGTGGGCGCGGTCGTGCCCGTACTCGTGATCGCGCTGTGGCAAGCGTGCGCGATGCTAGGCTGGATCAACCCGCAAGTGCTGCCATCGCCGCTGGCGGTGCTGCTGAAGTGGGTTGAGTATGCGCTGCCGCTGCAGGCCTATGATCCTGCCACGCAATCGTGGCTGGGCTGGGCGCTGTCGGGCGAACTGTGGATGGACACGCTGGGCTCCATGTACCGCGTGCTGGTCGGCTTCGCCGTCGGCGCCGGCCTGGCGCTGCCGATAGGGTTGGCGATGGGCGCCAGCCAGCGCATGTACGCCTGGCTGAATCCACTGATGCAGGTGCTGCGTCCGATACCGCCGATCGCCTACATTCCGCTGTCCATCCTGTGGTTCGGCCTTGGCAATGCCCCTGCCGTGTTCCTGATTGCGCTGGGCGCCTTCTTCCCGGTGCTGATGAACACCATCGCCGGCGTGCGCCAGGTGGACGGGATCTACATCCGCGCCGCGCGCAACCTCGGCGTGAGCCAGCGTGCGATGTTCGTGCGCGTGATGCTGCCCGCCGCTGTACCCTACATCCTGTCCGGTGTGCGGATCGGCATCGGCACGGCGTTCATCGTGGTGATCGTGTCCGAAATGATCGCGGTGAACAATGGCCTCGGCTTCCGCATTCTTGAAGCACGCGAGTACTTCTGGTCGGACAAGATCGTCGCCGGCATGATCAGCATCGGCATCCTGGGCCTGATCATTGACATCGGCATGAACAAACTGAATAACCACCTGCTGCGCTGGCACCGTGGCCTGGAGAACTGAGATGAACGCGACCCACATCGACGTCAAGGGCGTCAACAAAGTCTTCAAGACCGACAGCCGTGAAGTGATCGCGCTGAAGGACATCAACCTCGAAATCCCGCAAGGCCAGTTCGTCTGCCTGCTCGGCCCATCGGGCTGCGGCAAGTCGACGCTGCTGAATGCGATTGCAGGATTCTCGCTGCCGTCCAGCGGTGAGATCACCGCGGACGGCAAGCTGATTACGGGCCCGGGCCCTGAGCGCGGCATGGTATTCCAGGAATACGCGCTGTTCCCGTGGATGACGGTGGAGAAGAACGTCGCCTTCGGCCTGGAGATCAAAGGCATGCCGAAGGCGCAGATCGACAGCACGGTGGAGCAGCTGCTCAAGATGCTGTCGCTGAGCGACTTCCGCAACCGCTTCCCGAAAGACCTGTCCGGCGGCATGCGCCAGCGCGTGGCGATTGCACGCGTGCTCGCGCTGGACTCGCCGATCATGCTGATGGACGAGCCGTTCGGCGCGCTGGACGCACTCACCCGCCGCAACCTGCAGGACGAGCTGCTGCGCATCTGGTCCGAGCTGAAAAAGACGATCATCTTCGTCACGCACAGCATCGAAGAAGCAATCTACCTGGCGGACCGCATCGTGGTGATGACCTACCGTCCCGGCACGGTCAAGCGCGACATGCTGGTCGACATCCCCCGCCTGCGCGATCCCTCCTCGGCCGACTTCAACGCCCTGAAGCGCGAGCTCGGCATGCTGGTGATGGAAGAGCAGCAGCGCCACCACAACGACGAAATGCGCCTCGCCGCCGTAGACTGACACCATGGGGTCAGGCACCACGTGTCATGTGACAGCCGGGTGCCTGACCCAGGGTGGCAGAGGCGAAGTGAAGCGGTGCAGTAGAATTTGCCCATGCGCGCGAAAAAGCTCCTGTTATTGCTGCCGGCCGTGATGGCCGCGGCCTGCATTATTGCGGGAGCTTTTGCTTTGGGGGCGCATCGGGCGCGTGAGGACATCACGATGGCCGCCCAGCGCCAATTGCAGCTCATGGCGCCCGACCTGCAGTCCGTGCTCGAACGCTTCGAGACGCTTCCCTTCGTGCTCGGCCAGCAGCCGGACCTCACTTACGCGCTCGCCCATCCGCAGGAGCCCGCCGCCATCGAACGCCTGAACGCCACGCTGCAGATCATCCAGCAGCAGGCGAAAGTCGGCGCCCTTTACCTGATGGACCATACCGGCTTGACCATCGGCGCCAGCAACTGGGACCAGCCGCTGGGCTTCGTCGGCAAGAATTTCTCCTACCGCCCCTACTTCCGCGCAGCCATCCAGGGTCGCGCCGGCCGTTTCTACGGCATCGGCACCAGCACCAGCGAGGCGGGCTACTTCATCGCGCAGCCGGTGTACCGCAATGGCAAGCGCGGCGCCATCGCGGGCGTGATCGCCGTGAAGATCAGCCTCGCCGAATTCGAACATACCTGGCGCAGCAGCGAAGATCCCATTGCGCTCGCCGACAGCAGCGGCGTGATCTTCCTCAGCAACCGCCCGGAATGGCGCTATCACAGCCTGCATGCACTGGACGACGCCACGCTCCGCGAACTCGCACGCACGCAGCAATACATGGGCCAGACCGTAACGCCGCTCGCGAAGCATCCCGGCGCCTTCGTGACGCGGCCCGTGGGACGCCTGGGCTGGCAGCTGATGCTGTTCCCCAGCCAGTCGCGCGTGCTGCGCGCCGGCCTGCAATGGGCGCTGGCGGCGGGTCTGCTGCTGGCGAGCGCCGGCGCCATCTACTGGGCCTTGCACCAGCGGCGGCGGCGGCTCGAAGAACGGCTCGCCTCACGCGAAGCGCTGCAGCAGGCGGCACAGGAACTTGACAGCCGCATTGCCGAGCGTACGGCGCAGCTCAGCGAAACCAACCGCCACCTGGAACAGAAATACGCCAAGCTGCAGGAGACCGAACACCTGCTGCGCAGCACACAGAACGAGCTGGTACAGGCGGGCAAACTGGCCATGCTGGGGCAGATGGCCGCCGGCGTTACGCATGAACTGAACCAGCCGCTGGCCGCCATCCGCGCCTTTGCCGACAACGCGCGCACCTTCCTGGAACGGGGCCAGTCGGACCAGGCAGCGAACAACCTCACGCATATCGGCGACGCCAGCGCGCGCATGGGCGCCATCATCTCCCAGCTGAAGGGCTTCGCACGCAAGGACGAAACCATTGCTACCGTCGACCTGTCGCAATCGGTGCGTGCTTCCGTTTTCCTGCTGGAGAGCGAGTTCCGCCGCCACGACGTCACGCTGTGCAGCGAGTCCTGCGATGAAGCGCTGCTGGTGGCAGGCGACGCGGTGCGCATCGAGCAGGTGCTGATCAACCTGCTGCGCAATGCGCTGGATGCGGTAGAAGGCGCCGAACAGCGCCAGGTCTGTATCGCACTCTCGCGCGACGGCGAGCATGCACTGGTGCGTATCGCCGACACCGGCGCCGGCATTCCGGACCAGGTGGCTGCGCACCTGTTCGAGCCCTTCTTCACCACCAAGCCTTCCGGCAAGGGGCTGGGGCTGGGACTGGCCATCTCGTCGTCTATCGTGCAGGCGATGAACGGACAGCTGACGGCGCATAATCAGGACCGTGGCGGTGCGCAGTTCGAACTGCGCCTGCCGCTGGCAAAAGGAGCACCAGATTGAATACGCTGCAAGCGATCCTTGTTGAAGATGAAGCCACACTGCGCCTGGCAACCGCACAAACCCTGGAACTGGGCGGTTTCAGCGTGCAGGCCTGCGCCAGCGCGGAGGAAGCGCTGGCCATATTGCGGGCAGACTTTGCCGGTGTGATCGTCACCGATGTGCGCCTGCCCGGCCGTTCCGGGCTCGAACTGCTGGCACATGTAGTGGCGCTGGATGCCGAACTGCCGGTCATCGTCGTCACCGGCCACGGCGACGTCAGCATGGCGGTGGAGGCCATGCGCAGCGGCGCCTATGACTTCATCGAGAAGCCCTTCTCTTCCGACCGCCTGATGGACGCCGTGCGCCGTGCGCAGGAACGCCGCAACCTGGTACTGGAGAACCGCCAGCTGCGCACCGCGCGCGCCCTGCATCCGGACACGCCGGACCTGATCGGCCGTTCCCCCGCCATCGAACAGCTGCGCCTCACCATCCGCAATGTTGGGCCGGCAGGCGTGGACATCCTGATCAACGGGCAGACCGGCACCGGCAAGGAAGTGGTGGCGCGCGTGCTGCACGCGGCCAGCGGCCGCAAGGGCAATTTCGTCGCCATCAATTGCGGAGCGCTGCCGGAATCGGTATTCGAGAGCGAGATCTTCGGCCACGAGGCAGGCGCCTTCACCGGCGCGCAGAAGCGCCGCATCGGCAAGCTGGAATACGCGAACGGCGGCACGGTCTTCCTGGATGAAATTGAAACCATGCCGATGTCGCTGCAGGTAAAGCTGCTACGCGTGCTGCAGGAACGCCGCCTGGAACGCCTCGGGGCGAACGAAGCGGTGGCGCTGGATTGCCGCATCATCGCCGCCAGCAAGGCAGACCTGCTGCAGCTGAGCGCCGAAGGCAAGTTCCGCGAAGACCTCTATTACCGTATTGGCGTGGTATCGATCGACCTGCCGCGCCTGAACGAGCGGCGTGACGACATTCCGCTGCTGCTGGCGCATTTCGTGCAGGAGGCTGCTGCACGCTATGGACGACCGCTGCCGCAATGGAGCGCTTCCGACATGGCGGCCTGGCAGGCAGCCGACTGGCCCGGCAATGTGCGCGAGCTGCGTAATTTCGCGGAGCGTCTCACGCTGGGCATCGTGCCGCACGTGCAGCAACTTCCGCCGGCCGCCGCGCCGCGCGGCGACATGCAGGACGGCTTGCCGCAGCAGGTGGACGCCTATGAGCGCGAACTGATCCTGCGCGCGCTTGCCGCAGCGGACAACAACGTCGGCGCCGCGGCCGATGCGCTGCAAGTGCCGCGCAAAACGCTCTACGACAAAATGAAGAAATACCAGATCAGCACGGGCCGCAAATAGCGCGCGCTTTCGGGTAACATACCGGCCAGCTTACCTGCACACCTACGGAGACTGGCTATCAATACCATCGGCAAGCGCGCAGCCGCGCACCTCATCACTTTCGCGGCGCTGGCCGCTGCTGCGGACTCCGCCCAGGCGTCGGGCGCAATTCCGCTGGACGCCTGCAACGGGCCTTTCGAAACCGTATTGCAGCCCGCGCCGAAGATGGAAGCGCGCGCACTGTGGCTCGACGGACGCCGCATCCTCTGGCCTGGCGCCGGCCGCGACGGCGTGTTCAAGCTGTATCGCTCCGAGGGTGCATCGCTGCGCATTGAGGCCGGCTCACGCGTGCGAGGCCCGGAGCAAAGCTTCGCGCTTGCCTCCGTCAAGGCGCTGCCCGCAGCACGCTACCGCTATGCGGGCGACGGGCCGGTGCTCGCGCTGGCATCGGAACCGCCCCCGCTGTTCGGCCAGTTCGTGCTGGTGCGCGAAAACAGCGAGGGTGTAGTACAGGAGGCAAGCACCCTGCAAATCGCAGGCGCGCTGGATGCGCGCTACGCCGCGGCGGAGAAGGAAACAAGGCTTGGCGTTGCGCTGTCCGGCGGCACGGCCAGGTTCAAACTGTGGGCGCCCACTGCACGGCAAGCGGCGGTCTGTATCTACGAGAATGCCGGCTCACCCGCGTCGGCGCTCATGCAGATGCGTATGGATCACGGTACCGGCATCTGGGCCGCACGAGCCAAAGCAGCGGAGGGCAAGTACTACAAATATGTGGTGGACGTGTTCAGCCCCGCCGCAGGCCTTGTGCGCAATCTCGTCACCGATCCCTACTCCGTGAGCCTGTCCACGGACTCCGCACGCAGCTATATCGCGGACCTTGGCGACCGCAAACTCAAACCCACGGGCTGGGACAGCACGCGCCCACCCCGCACGCTGGCGGCGCAGCCGGACATGTCGATCTACGAGTTGCACGTCCGGGATTTCTCGATCAATGACGCGACCGTGAGCCCGGCCAATCGCGGCAAGTACACGGCGTTCAAGGAAACCGGTTCCGCAGGCATGCAGCACCTGCGCGCCCTGGCGCGCGCCGGCATGACCGACGTGCACCTGCTGCCGGTGTACGACATCGGCAGCGTGCCGGAGCACGGCTGCGTCATGCCGAAGCCCGAAGGCGCGGCCGACAGCGAACAGCAGCAGGCGCTGATCGAAAAGACGAAGCTGAGCGACTGCTACAACTGGGGCTACGACCCCTACCACTACAGTGCCCCGGAAGGCAGCTACAGCACCGACCCCGCCGATGGCGCGCGCCGCATCATCGAGTTCCGCGAAATGGTGATGGCGCTGCACAATGCAGGGCTGCGCGTCGGCATGGACGTGGTCTACAACCACACCTACCGCGCCGGACAGGATGAAAAGTCTGTGCTGGACCGCATCGTGCCCGGCTACTATCACCGCCTGAACGGCAAGGGCGAGATCGAAAGCTCTACCTGCTGCTTCAACACAGCGACCGAGCACCGCATGATGGCAAAGCTGATGATCGACTCCGCCGAGTTGTGGGCCAGGCACTACAAGATCGACTCCTTCCGCTTCGACCTGATGGGGCACCAGCCGCGCGAAGCCATGCTGGCCTTGCAGGCACGCGTGAACAAGGCTGCCGGACGCCATATCAACCTCATTGGCGAAGGCTGGAACTTCGGCGAGGTGGCGAACGGCGCGCGCTTTGTGCAGGCTTCGCAGCTGTCGCTGAATGGCACCGGCATCGGCACCTTCAGTGACCGTGGCCGCGACGCGGTGCGCGGCGGCGGCGCGGGCGATTCAGGCGATAAGATGATTACCCAGCAGGGCTTCATCAATGGCCTGGTCTACGATCCGAACGGCAGCGCCGCGCACAGCGCCGAAGAGCTCTTGAAGGCATCGGACATGGTGAAGGTAGGCCTTGCGGGTTCCATCCGGGGCTACCGCATGCAGACCTGGCAGGGCGAAGTGCGTGAATTGCAGTCGCTGGTCTATGGCGGCGACCAGCCTGCGGGCTACGCGAGCCAGCCGGGGGAAGTGGTCAACTACGTCGAGAACCACGACAACCAGACGCTGTATGACCTGAACGTGATGCGCCTGCCGCGTAATACGAGTAGCGCCGACCGCGCGCGCGTGCAGGTGCTGGCAGCAGCCATCAATGCCTTCAGCCAGGGCGTGGCCTACTACCACGCGGGCTTCGATATCCTGCGCTCCAAATCCCTCGACCGCAACAGCTTCGAATCCGGCGACTGGTTCAACCGCCTGGACTGGAGCTACCAGGACAACTACTTCGGCACCGGCCTGCCGCCCGCTGCGGACAACGGCAAGGACTTCGCGCTGATGAAGCCACTGCTGGCGGATGCGGGCCTCAGGCCATCGCCCGCCGACATCGCCTTCGCACGCGATGCCTTCCGCGACCTGCTCCGCATCCGCGCCAGCAGCACGCTGTTCCGCATGCGCACGGCGGAGGACATCAGGCAGCGGCTGCGGTTCCTCAACACCGGTATTGGGCAGGTGCCAACCGTGGTAGCGGCGCAGCTCGACGGTTCCGGCTATGCGGGCGCGGGCTTCCGCTCGATTGTGTACCTGATCAACGTGGGCAAGGAAGAGGCCAGCATTGCCGGCGCGGCGGGCAAGCAGTACCGGCTGCATCCAGTGCACACGGCAGCCACCGCGGCGGACAAGCGTGCGGCCACCGCGCGTTACGACAGCGCAGCAGGCAGCTTCACCGTCCCGCCCCGCACCGCTGTTGTCTTCGTGGAATAGTTTCCTGAAAAATGGGGACAGACCCGGATTAAAATAATCCGGGTCTGTCCCCATTTTTAAAGCAATTACTTGCTCAGGAGGATGGTGGAGGCTTTGCCGCTGGTGCGGACGGCGCCCTTGCGGACGGTGTAGCTGGCGCCCGTGTAGCTGTCCCTGAGGCGGGTGCCGTCGGGGAACACGCCGCTCACCGTGATGTCGACCGGCTGGCCGGTTGGTACGTCGAGGGCCACTACAACCTTGTCTTCACCCAGTACGCGCTTGAAGGTGTAGGGCTTGTCGGCCAGCTTTTCGTGCGCGCCCGCTCCCACCGCGAGGTGGACCTGGCGGAACAGGCCGAGCTTGCTCCAGTGCTGGCGCACCGCGCCCACCTTGTAGCCTTCACGCTGCGCGTTCTGCTTCAGCTCTTCCCAGTTCATGTAGGAGCGCAGCTTCGCGTCACCGACAGCTTCGGCTATGTCCAGGCGGCGTGCGGTTTCGTCGCCGTAGTAGATCTGGGCTGCCCCTGGCGCCAGCAGCAGTTTGTTGGCGCTTTCGAAAGGCTTGGTGCGCGCGGCGTCGAAGGGGTTGCCGTCATCGTGCGAGTCGAGGTAGTTCAGCACCGAGTAGCCCTTCAGCGGGCCGGCCAGCGCGGCGGAGTATTTGCTGAACAGGCTTTCGTAGTCGCCCTTGCCGTCGTGAATCAGGCCAAAGTTGATCAGCGCATCGAAACCGTTCTGGTAGAAGTTCGCTTTCTCGCCGCCGCCCATGTCGAAGTCCTGGCCGTGCGAGATCACGTAGTTGTAAACCTCCGCCACCATGTAGAACTTGCCGTCGCCGAGCACTTTCTTCGGATTGGCTTTCTTCCATTCTTCATGCGCGGCGACGGCCACGGTGCGCAGCTCTTTCCACACGCCGGGCTCCGTATGCTTGACCGTGTCGCCGCGGAAGCCGTCCACGCCGTACTTGCGCACCCAGTCGGCGTGCCATTTCATCAGGTAGTAGCGCGGTGCACGCGGATAGCCGGTCTTGGCGAAGAAGTCGTCCAGCTCCTTCACTTCGCGCTCGTAACGGCCTTCGGTTTTCCATTTCGCGGTCAGCGCTTCCGGCAGTTCAACCGGCTTGTCGCTGCCCGTCATCACGTCCGGCAGGTTCTTCACCAGCGTGCAGCTCACGGTTGTTGGCACGTCCTTGTACTGGCACGTCGGTTCGGTGCGAACCCAGCCTGCGGGCCATACCGGATCCGCTTCCGTCACCGGACCTGTATGGTTCATCACCACATCCAGCACCACACGGATGCCGCGCGCGTGCGCCGCTTCCACGAAGTCCTTGAAGTCCTTCTCGGTTCCCAGGTTGGCATCTACCGCAGTCCAGTCGCGCGCCCAGTAGCCGTGGAAGCCGTAGGATTTGCCCGTGCCTTCATCCGTTCCGGCGTGAATCTGCTCGACCGGCGGAGTGAGCCAGATGGCGTTCACGCCCAGGCTGTCGAAGTAGCCTTCCCTGACTTTGGCCGTAAGGCCTTTCAGGTCGCCGCCCATGTAGCCGCGCAGCGGCGCCGCATCCGCCTTGCGGCCGTAGGCGAGGTCATTGCTTTTGTCGCCGTTGTGGAAACGGTCGGTGAGGACGAAGTAAACGGTCGCATTCTCCCATGCGAAGGGTTTCGGCTTGGCTGCCACGGCAGCGCCGCACGTGGCGGCCAGCAGAAGGGATAGTGCAATGGGAGTGAATTTCATGCGGCCGTTTCCTTTCAGGTGATGACGGAGGGATTGCTCCGCCCGGTATTGGCAGCGATATTGGCGACGCTGTCCGCAATGGCGATCAGCGCAGCCAGTGCCTGCTGCGTTGGTATATTGTGAAGCGCGGGGTCCGCTTCGTAGCGTTCGAGGTAGACGCGCAGCGTGGCGCCTTCGGTGCCCGTGCCGGACAGGCGGTACACGATGCGCGAGCCGTCCGTCATCACGATGCGGATGCCCTGCTTCTGCGCCTGCGAGCCGTCTACCGGATCGGTGTAGGAGAAGTCGTCGGCATAGTCCACCGTATAGTGATTCATTTCCTGACCTGCCAGGTTCGCCAGCTTCACGCGCAGGTCGTCCATCAGTACATTGGCGGCGTCGCTGTCGATGCCTTCGTAATCGTGGCGCGAGTAGTAGTTACGGCCGTATTTCGACCAGTGTTCCGTGACGATCTCCTGCACTGATTTTCCGGTGGCGGCAATCAGGTTGAGCCAGAACAGTACGGCCCACAGGCCATCCTTCTCGCGCACGTGGTTGGAGCCGGTGCCGTAGCTCTCTTCGCCGCACAGCGTGGCCTTTTCCGCGTCGAGCAAGGTGCCGAAGTACTTCCAGCCGGTTGGCGTTTCGTAGCACGGCACGCCCAGCGCTTCGGCCACGCGGTCGGCGGCGCGCGAAGTGGGCATCGAGCGCGCGATGCCCTTGATGCCGCCGCGGTAGCCGGGAGCCACGGCCGCATTCGCGGCCAGCACCGCCAGGCTGTCCGACGGTGTGACGTCGAATTTGCGGCCGACGATCATATTGCGGTCGGCGTCGCCGTCCGATGCGGCGCCGAAGTCCGGCGCCGTGGGGCTGGCCATCAAGGCGATCAGCTCCGCTGCGTTGACCGGGTTCGGGTCGGGGTGATGGCCGCCGAAATCCTCCAGCGGTACGGCATTGATTACCGTGCCGGCGGGCGCTCCAAGCATGCCTTCGAGGATGGTCTTCGCATAGGGGCCGGAGACGGCGCTCATGGCGTCGAAGCGCATGGTGAAGCCGCCGGCGAACAGTTTGCGGATTGCGTCGAAATCGAACAGGCGCTGCATCAGCTCCGCGTAGTCGGCCACCGGGTCGATCACTTCAATCTGCATCTGCTCCAGCTGCGCGCTGCCGATACGGTCGATGTCCACCTCCGCCGCATCGCTGATGCGGTAGGCCGTAATCGCCGTGGTGCGCGCATACACCGCTTCGGTGATGGATTCCGGCGCCGGGCCGCCGTTGGAAATGTTGTACTTGATGCCGAAGTCGCCCTCCGGCCCGCCGGGATTGTGGCTGGCCGAGAGCACGATGCCGCCCAGCGCTTCGCTCTTCCGGATCACGCAGCTGGCAGCCGGCGTAGACAGGATGCCGCCCTGTCCGACCAGCACGCGCGCCACGCCGTTGGCCGCCGCCATCTTGAGAATGGTCTGCACGGCGCTGCGGTTGTGATAGCGCCCGTCGCCGCCGAGCACCAGGGTTTTGCCCGTGAGGTCGCCGAGCGTGTCAAACAGGCTCTGTACAAAGTTTTCGAGGTAATGGGGCTGGCGGAAGACGGTCACTTTCTTCCGTAGTCCGGAGGTGCCGGGACGCTGTCCGGGCACCGGGGTGCTTGCTACCGTTTGGATGGCCATGTTCGCTCCGAGTGGGTGGTCGTTGCCGACGCCTGTTGAGCGCCGGCGCAACCGCCTTTTTACCCCGAACAATCGTGCGGCGGCGCGCGCTTAGCCGGCCGGTTTCGCCGAATCCTTGACCAGCAGCGTGAGCACGCCTGCCAGCGCCATCGAAATACCGCCCAGCGCCAGCGTACTGGCGGCATGACCGTTGAAGAAATGCTTGATGAAGAAGCCCAGCACGATGCCGCTGACGATCTGGGGAATCACGACGAAGAAGTTGAACACGCCCATGTAGTAGCCCATGCGGTGCGCCGGCAGCGCGCCCGCCAGGATGGCATACGGCATGGTCAGGATGCTGGCCCACGCAATGCCCACACCGATCATCGGCAGGAGCAGCATCTGCTTGTCGGTAATCATGAACACGCTGATCAGGCTGAGGCCACCGATGATGAGGCAGACCGTATGCACCATCTTGCGGCTGGTGGCGCGCGCGAAGACCGGCAGAATGAAGGCAGCCAGCGCGGATACGCCGTTATACACGGCGAACATGGTGCCGACCCAGTTGCCCGCTTCCTGGAAAGCGGACGATTGCGCGTCCGTGGTGCCGAATACATTGTCCGCCACCGCATTGGTGGTGTAGATCCACATCGCGAACAGCGCGATCCAGGTGAAGAACTGCACGAAGGCCAGCTGCGCCATCGTCTTCGGCATGCGGCGGAAGCCGCCGAAGATATCCTTCAGCGCCGCGCCCAGGCCGCGCGACGCGGCGCGCTCGGCGCGGAACTGTTCGAGGTTTTCCGGCGGCGCCTCAGTGCTGGTCAGCACGGTCCACAGCACGGAAATGAAGAACACGGCGCCGCCTGCGTAGAAGGAGTAGCGCACGGTGTCGGGAATGCCGCCGTTCGCCGCCACATTGCTCACATTGAGCACATCGGCGAAGAAGGTGGGCAGCAGCGATGCAATCACCGCGCCGCAACCGATGAAGAATGTCTGCATCGCGAAGCCCGCAGTCTGCTGCGAGGGATCGAGCTTGTCGCCGACGAAGGCACGGAAAGGCTCCATCGAGATATTGATCGCTGCATCCATCATCCACAGGACGGCGGCGGCCATCCATAGCGCCGAGGAATTCGGCATCAGGAACAGCGCGATCGATGCCAGCAGGGCGCCGAGGAAGAAGAAGGGACGGCGGCGCCCCCACTTCGCGTGCCAGGTGTTGTCGCTCAGGTAGCCGATAATCGGCTGCACCAGCAAACCCGTCACAGGCGCGGCGAGCCACAGCAGGGGCAGTTCATCGGGATTGGCGCCAAGCGTGGAAAAAATGCGGCTGGTGTTCGCATTCTGCAGCGCGAAGCCGAACTGAATGCCGAAGAAACCAAAGCTCATGTTCCAGAGCTGCCAGAACGACAGCCTTGGCTTGATGGATGAAGAGTGCATCTAGCGTGTCCCCGTTATCTGCAGCGGCGAATGCGCGCAGGTGAATTTGTAGCAAAATAACATGCACATAAGTGCCTGTCAATTACGCAAATGCGTATTCCCATAGGGATGGCGCAGATCGCTGTAGTCAAACAACAGGTTTTTGCGCCACCGACTACAGGACTTACAGCGTGATGGCGACGCTGCGTTCGCCACCGGCCTGCGGCGGGATGTCCAGCACCAGCACTTTGCGCTTCGCGTCCCATTTTGGCTGGACAGCGCGCCCGTCCAGCATAACCCGCTTGGGCCGGGCAGCCACGTTATGCACCTGCAGCGCATAGCTGCGCGGCTGCGCCTTCCATGCCTTGCCGGATTCGCTGCGCAGTTTCAGCGTCAGCTCGCCACCGGCAATGGCGCTGCTGAAATGGGCCATTTCATACTTGCCCTGCTCCCAGGCCTGCGCCGTTTCACCGTCGTCGTCATACAGCTTGCCGGATGATGCGCCCACGCTCGCGTCGTGGTAGTAGTGCAGATCGATATGGCGGGTGGAGTAGTCGCGCGTGCTCTGCACCACCTTCGCCAGCGGAATGAAGGCGCCCGCGCGCACAAATACCGGAATATGTTCCTTCACCACCTGCAGCGCTTCGGTGATGCCGCCGCGGTGCGGCTTGTCGCTGTAGAAGTCGAACCACACGCTGCCCTTGTTCGGGAAGTAGACTTCCTTGCGCGTGGCGCCCGGCTCCACAACGGGCGCCACCAGGAAATCATGGCCCCACAGGTAGGTGGAGGACATGGCGGCCGCATCACCGCTCTCCGGCTCCTCGAACAGCATGGGACGCATCAGCGGCATGCCGGTGCGGCTGTTCTCGAAGGCTGTGGTGTAGTTATAGGGCAGCATGGCGTAGCGCAGGCGGATCGCTTCCGCGGCCAGCTTCTTCGCGGCCTCGTCGCGGAACACGGGCTCCGGCGCCACTTCCTCCTGCGCGTGCGGACGGAATACCGGCTGGAACACGCCGTACTGCAGCCAGCGCACATAGAGTTCGTCATCCAGCACCGCGTTGGCGAAGCCGCCCAGGTCGGAGTGCATATAGCCCAAACCCTGCATGCCCATCTGCAGCGCGATCTCCATCTGCGACTGCAGTCCGCCCCAGCTGCGGCCCACGTCGCCGGACCATGGAATCATGCCGAAGCGCTGCGAACCGGAATAGCCCGCGCGCATCAGGATGAAAGGACGCTGGTTCGGGAAGTCGCGCTGGTAGCCTTCCGCGATCAGGCGCGCCCAGTCATGGCCATACACATTGTGCAGCTGGTCGGCGGATCCCGTTGCGTGCTGCAGTGCGGAGGGATGCACTTCCGGCTCGCCCAGGTCGCCCCACCAGCCGGCCACGCCGCCTTTCTTCAGGTCTTTGTAGATATTCCAGAACCAGTCCTTGCCCTGCTGGCTGTACAGGTCGATCAGGCCCGTGTTCCCGAAGAAGAAATCGTAGGTATAAGGTTTGCCATCCTTCGTCGTCGCCAGCACCTTGCGGTCGACGGCTTCCTGCCAGCGCTTCGAGGTCGTAAGCACGAAGGGCTCGGTGATGACCACCGTCTTCACGCCCTTCCTTGCCAGGTCGGCCATCATGCCTTCCGGGTTCGGGAAGCTCTCCCTGTCCCAGGCCAGGTTGCCCATGGTGCCCTTCACTTCCTTGCCGAACCAGTAGAGGTCCAGTACCACGGCATCCAGCGGAATTTTCTCTTCGATGAATTTGTCCACCACCGCGCGCGTTTCAGCTTCGCTGTGGTAGCCGAAGCGGCTGGCGAAGTTACCGAAGGTCCAGCGCGGCGGCAGCGGCTGGCGGCCGGTCAGGCTGGTATAGCCGGCCATCACGTCCTGCCAGCCGTCGCCAGCGATGACCTGGTAGGTCTTGCGGCCGCCGATGGTTTCGTAGCTCAGCGTACCGTCTTTCCGGCTGTCGAAGTCCAGGTAGCCGATCTGCGGATTGTCGAAGTGGATGGCGTATTTTTTCGACGACAGCGCCATCGGGATCGTGAAGTTCAGCAGTTCCGAACGGTTGCCATAGCCGTAGTGCGCCTTGTTATACAGCTGGAAGCGGTTGCCGCGCCGGTTCATGCCCACGGCGCGGGCGCCGGCGCCATACAGCGCTTCGCTGTCGTCCAGCGAGAACTGGATGGTTTCGAGTTCGCCGCGCTTCACATAGCCGAGCTTTTCAGCGACCAGCGGCTGGCCCTTGTAGGCGTAGCTGATGCGAAAAGGCTTCTTCTGCACCGTGACGGCGATGCCGGAGGTGGCGTATTCGATATGGTCCGCCGCTTCGCGCAGCGTGACGGTGGCCGATGGCGCCAGGATCACCGCATGCGAGGCGGGATCGAACTGCTCGCCCTTCGGCACGAAGGTGGTTTCGACCACGGTGGCCGAATAGGGCTTGATCAGGTAGCGGCCGTCGTTCGTCGCAATTTCAAGTGCATTGCCGCGCGCGGCGAAGCCCTGGAACTGGCGATCGGCATTCTGCGCATGCGCAGCGGAGGTGGCGGCCAGCAGCGCGGCCAGCGCGGCAAGGGCAAACGGTATGCGTTGCATCGGTCTCGGAAATGAAGAATGGATGGAAAAAAACCCGCCGCTTGCGCGACGGGTTTTCGATTGTTGCATACGTTCCGAAAATCAGAACTTGTAGCTTGCGCCCAGCAGGATGGTGCGGCCGTACTTCTGGTATTCCAGCTGCTGGTTGCGGTTGCCGTTGTAGGTTTCGTAGGCGGCGTTGCGCAGGTTGTTCGCCTGCAGCACCAGGCCCAGGCCTTTCAGCGGGCCGTCGTTGAAGTTGTAACCGATCTGGAAGTCGATCACGTTTTCGCCGACGACGTAACGCAGGCTGCGTTCTGCCGCGAAGTTGCCGATCTCACCCACGAAGTCCGAACGCTTGCGCTGCGAAATACGGGTTTCGAAGCCGTTCTTTTCGTAGTACACGGTGAAGTTGTACACGTGCTTGGACAGGCCTGGCAGCGGAATCGCCTTGCCGATGCTGGCGCTTGGATCTTCGATCGTGATGGCGGAATCGTTATAGCTCGCCGAACCCAGGATACCGAAGCCGTCCAGCACTGGCGTGAACATGTTCAGCGGCAGCGAAGCCGACAGCTCGACGCCCTTCATGGTGCCGCCATTGCCATTGTACGGCGCAGTGTAGTTGCCGAACGGCGTATCGGCCTTGGTGCCAGGGATGAACTTCGAGAAGTCGTAGGTGTTCGTCTGCGTGAAGATGTAGGTGTCCAGCTTCTTGTAGAAGAATGCTGCCGCTACGTATGCCTTCTTGCCGAAGTATTTTTCCCACGACAGGTCGAATGCCTTGGCGCGCCATGGATCCAGGCGTGCGTTACCGCCGCTTGCACCCGGGTCGAAGGTCACGTCGCTCACGCCGAAGTCCAGTGCGGAACGCAGCTGGTCGATACGTGGACGGGCGATCTGCTTGGCCAGCGCCATGCGGACGGTGTTTTCGTTCGCCAGGCCGAAGGCCAGGTTCAGGCTTGGCAGGTAGTCGGTGTAGGACTTGCCGTCGTGGACAGGCTTGACCTGCTGGCCAACAGCCGCGGTGCCGTCCCAGTAGTTCGCATCGGAGAACTGCTTGGTGTGCTGCGCCTGCACGCCGAAGTTACCGCGCATGGTCACGTCGCCGAAGTCATGATCGATGTTCGCCTTCACGAAAGCGGTGGTGATCTTTTCGGACACCAGCCAGCTCTTCGAGATCAGGTAGCTCTCGGTGGAGGTAGGCTTGAAGGACATGTAGTTGCCGACCACGGCCGGCACATTCCATGCCGGGATGGTGCCGATGCCTGCAAAGCCCAGGTTCACTGGCGAGTACAGGTACTGGCTGCCGATCGCGGTCGGGTTGCCGATCATGTTGATGTTGCCTTCCGGCTGGTCCTTGGCCTTCTCGCGGTCGGCGTAGTTCACGCCCACGTCGAAGCCGGAGAACCATTTCTCCAGCGCGCCGGTAGCAGCGAAGTTGGCGGCCAGCTTGAAGCTCTTCAGCTCATCCTCCACGTACGGGGTTTTGCCGTAGCCCGAACCGTAGATGGTGCCCTTCAGGTACAGCTGCGAAGGATCGCTGTAGGTGCGGCGGGTCGGCGACATAGTCGGGAAGGCGCCGGTATTGAAGGCCAGGTTGATATTGTCCAGCGAAGCTGCGCTGTTGGTGGCGCCGAGCTGCAGGTTGTTTTCCAGGCTCAGTTCATCGCGCTTGGCGCGGGAGTAGGAGACATCGGCCACCAGGGTCATGCCATCCAGGCGCACTTCGTTGTTCCAGCCGACGGCGCGGATATCGTCGCGGCGGTCGGTGAACATGCCACGCACCAGCGGGTACACGTTGTTCGCCACAGCGGTGCTGATGGCATTGCCGTTCTTGGTGACGTTGGTGAACGCGACGGCAGGATCGATGCCGCCGTTCCAGCCGCCGAGGTTGATCTCGAACTGGTTCGCCGTGTCCTGGTGCTTGAAGATCGACGCATACATGTCGATCATGCTGGTCCACTGCTTGTTCGGACGATACTGCACCACGCCCATCAGGCCATCGCGGCGGTTGTAGCCGGTACGGGACAGCGCCTTGATACCGTCGGTGACGGTGGTACCGGCAGGCACGCCTGGGCGGCCTTCGGTTTTCCATGGTTCGTAGATACCGGTTTCCTGCGCCAGCACTGGCGATTCCAGGTGCGCGAAGCCGATGGCCACGCCCAGGGTACGGTTCAGGAACTGGTCGATGTAGCTGATGCTGAAACGGTTGCCGGTGTCGTCGGTGTTCGCCATCTTGCCCAGCGAGTTCTTCTCGCCGCGCACATTCATCGCCACGGTGCGCTTGCTGAAGTTCAGCGGACGCACGGTCTGCAGGTCCAGGGTACCGGACAGGCCCTGGCCGATCAGGCCGGCATCAGGGGTTTTGTAAATCGTCACGCCGCTCAGCAGCTCGGACGGGTACTGGTCGAATTCGACGGAGCGGTTGTCGCCGGTCGACACTTGTTCGCGGCCGTTCAGCAGCGTGGTCGAGAAGTCCGGCGACAGGCCGCGCACGGAGATTGACTGGGCACGGCCGGCAACGCGCTGGGCGGCCAGGCCGGGCAGGCGGGCGATCGATTCAGCGATACTCACATCCGGCAGCTTGCCGATGTCTTCAGCGGAAATCGCTTCGACGATGGAGGTGGAGTCTTTCTTGACCGAGATCGCGTCTTCAATACCGCGGCGGATGCCGGACACGGTAACGGTGGCAACCGGCGCATCTGCGGCCGGGGTGGATTGTGCCTGTGCATAGGCAGGAGCAGCCAGTGCTGCAACGAACAGAGCGCAGCCAGCGGCTACCGGGCTCAGTTGCAGGGCCGTGCGCGTGCTGCGCGCGGACGCGGAATTAGTCATTAAAGTCCCCTCACTCATTAAACAATTTTCCCGTAGTGCAGCAACAACATCGCCTAGTTCAACTACACGGGAATCCAAGGAATTGCGGACGTTCTTGTAGACGTCGTATGGCAATTTTGTACTAAAACTAGATTTGGTGTCAATTAAACTTCGGCCGGACTACGGGAAACTACGTGGTTTCTCAGGGCTTCCCTCTGTGAGAACGGCTGCCACGTTGTATTTAGGCTACACAACCAGTTTGAAGCGCCTGTAGTCGAACTACAGCCATCGCCCTGTGCTCTGGTGTACTATTCCTGCCGAAGCATAAATTTGTAGTCCCGCTACTAATAGAAAAAGGAGACAAGCATGAAACGCATCGCTCTCGCGCTGCTGGCTGCTGCCGCCCTTGCGCCTGCCGCACAGGCGGGCGCCTACCGCATCGAGCATATGGAGCCGGCCTTCTGGTGGAGCGGCATGGCGCACAAGAAGCTGCAGCTGATGGTGCACGGCCCTCGCATCGCCGAGCTGCAGCCAGCGCTGGCCTATCCCGGCGTGCGCATCGAGGCGGTGTCGCGTGTGGCCAACCCCAATTACCTGTTCGTCGACCTGGTGCTGTCCGATACCGCAGCGGCCGGCGAATTCGAGATCAGCTTTACGCGCGACGGCAGGAAGGCGGCCTCCTACCGTTACCGCCTGCTGCAGCGCGAGGCCGGTTCCGCCCAGCGCAAGGGCTTCGGTCCGCAGGACGTGATCTACAACCTGATGCCGGACCGCTTCGCGAAC
The DNA here is from genome assembly GCF_045984285.3 of Pseudoduganella rhizocola. NCBI lineage: Bacteria > Pseudomonadati > Pseudomonadota > Betaproteobacteria > Burkholderiales > Oxalobacteraceae > Pseudoduganella > Pseudoduganella rhizocola. The sequence goes on along the minus strand of NZ_JBJQIK030000001.1, from coordinate 443,561 downwards.
GGCGATCCGTCCAACGACAGCATTGCGCGCATGGCGGACAAGTACGACCGCAAGAACGGCTCCGGGCGCCACGGCGGCGACCTGCGCGGCATGACGCAGGCCCTCGGCTACCTGGCGGATATGGGCTACACCCAGGTGTGGCCTACGCCGCTGGTGGAAAACGATATGCCGGCCTATTCCTACCACGGCTATGCAGCCACCAACCACTACCGCATCGATGAGCGCTACGGCAGCAATGAGGACTACCGCAATTTCGTGTCCCAGGCGCGCGGCAAGGGCATCGGCGTGATCCAGGACGTGGTGCTGAACCATATCGGCAGCAAGCACTGGTGGATGCAGGACATGCCGATGCCGGACTGGATCAGCTACGAAGGCAAGCCGGTAATAACAGAGCATCACCGCAACGCCGTGCAGGATCCTTACGCCAGCAAGGAGGACGCGCGCAACTTCACCGAAGGCTGGTTCAGCAAGGGCATGCCGGATATGAACCAGGCCAATCCCTATGTGGCGAACTACCTGATCCAGAACACGATCTGGTGGATCGAATATGCGGGCCTCTCCGGCCTGCGCATCGATACCTACGGCTATTCGAACAATGCCTTCCTCACCGAATGGTCGCGCCGCGTAATGCAGGAGTATCCGAACCTGAACCTGGTGGGCGAAGAATGGAGCGTTCACGCGCCGGTGGTCGCGCACTGGCAGCGCGGCAAGCAGAATTTCGACGGCTACACATCGTATGTGCCGAGCATGATGGACTTCCCGCTGAACGACGCGCTGCGCAGGGCACTCTCCGATACGGACGGCACGCACAGCTTCAAGGACCTGTATGAGGCGCTGTCCTTCGACTACCTGTATCCCGATCCCGGCAACCTGGTGCTGTTCGAAGGGAACCACGACCTGTCGCGCATCTACAGTGTGGTCAACAGCGATCCGGCCCTGTTCCGCATTGCGATGAGCTACGTGCTGACCGCACCGCGCATTCCACAGCTCTACTACGGCAGCGAAGTGCTGATGACCAGCACCACCAGGGGCCGCGACGACCCTTCCTACCGCCAGGACTTTCCCGGCGGCTGGGCCGGCGACAAGGTGAATGCCTTTACCGGCGAAGGTCTGGACGCGCAGCAGCGCGAAGCGCAGGCTTTCCTGAAGAAGCTGATGAACTGGCGCAAGGGCGCCGGCGTTATCCATCACGGCAAAACCATGCATTACGGGCCGGAGCAGGACAGCTATGTCTTCTTCCGTTACGACGACACGAAGAAGGTCATGGTCGCGCTGAACAGGAACAGCAAGGATGTGACGCTGGCTACCGGCCGTTTCCGTGAAATGCTGGCAGGCGTCAGCAGCGGGCAGGACGTTGTTACCGGCCGGCGCTTCACGCTGCAAGACAAGATCACGCTGCCTGCGCGCAGCGCCCTCATTCTGGAGCTTCAATGAATCAACTGACGAAACTGATGCTGATGGCCGGCCTGCTGTCCGGCGCCGCGCACGCGGCCGAATTCGCGCCGCAGTTCGGCGCATTCGGCAAACAGGAGACGGTCAAATTCGCATCGCCGGATGCCGCCGCGCCGCTGCGTACCTACACGCATTCCACCACCATGAAGCTGCGCGAAGGCGACAGGCAGTCGGTGCAGTACACCGAACGCGCCGACCTGCCCCGCGTGCGCAGCGGGAACCTGGCGTTCGACGCCTTGTTCGCGCTGGCGGGCGAGGAGATGAAGCTGGATTCGGTCTCCGCCATCCGCGACGGCAGCTATAACGGCGGCGAGGCGATTCCCTGCGAATGCTTCGAAACCGGCGAAAGGTGGAACTATGTGTGGACGCGCGACCTGTCCTATGCCGCGAACCTCGGCCTCGGCATGCTGGATCCGCAGCGCGTGCGCAATTCGCTGCTGTTCAAGCTCTCCGGCTACCGCGATGGCGTGAAGAAGCCAGCGCAGGCGGGCGGCAGCGACGACGGCCTGCAAATCATCCAGGACACGGGCAGCGGCGGGAGCTGGCCGGTCAGCACGGACCGTGTGAGCTGGGCGTTCGGCGCGGAAGAAGCCCTGAAGGCGCTGCCTGCGGCCGAACGCGCGGCCTTCGCCATCACCGCGCTGAAGGCGCTCAGCAACACCATCGAGAACGACCGCCTTGCGGCCTTCGACGCCGCCGCCGGCCTGTATAACGGCGAAGAATCCTTCCTCGACTGGCGCGACCAGTCCTATGCCGCCTGGATTCCTGGCGACTTATCCAGCATGGCCTCATCGAAGGCCCTGTCCACCAACGTCGGCCACTACAAGGCGCTGACGCTGGCGGCGCAGCTGGCGCAGGAGCAGGGCGATGCGGCAAAGGCGGAGCGCTACAGCGCCTGGGCCCTGCAGCTCAAGCTGGCCATCAACGCGCGCTTCTGGCTCAAGGATGCAGGCATGTACAGCAGCGTTACGGCCGGCCACTTCGACGGTGCGCCGCTGCACAAGTTCGACTGGCTGGGCCAGTCGCTGGCCATTGTCACCGGCGTGGCGGATGCGGAGCAGGCACGCAGCATTCTCGCGCACTATCCACATGGACCAATGGGCGCGCCCGTCATCTGGCCGCAGCAGCAGGATATGCCGGTCTATCACAACCGTGCGATCTGGCCTTTCGTCACCGCCTACGGCCTGAAGGCGGCCATCATGCACAACAACGTGCTGGTGGCGGATGCCGCCTATGAAACGCTGTTGCGCGGCGCAGCCGTCAGCGTGTCGAATATGGAGAACCTGGAATGGCTGTCCGGCCAGACCATGCTGGAACATCCGGGCAAGGCGGAACTGAACGGGCCGGTGGTGAACTCGCGCCGCCAGCTGTGGTCTGTGGGCGGCTATCTCGGCGCCATCGTCGGCGGGGTGTTCGGCGTTTCCACCACCGATGAGGGCATCAATGTGCGCCCCTTCATCACGGCCAAACTGCGCGGCATGGTATTTAACGGCAGCGACGCCATCACGCTGAGCGGCCTTGCGCTGCAGGGCAAGCGCATCCAGGTCAAGGTGCTGCTGCCCGCCGCGGAAAACAAGCCGGGCCATTTTGCCGTCATGGGCGTAACCCAGAACGGCAAGCCAATCAATATGCCGGCCAAGTGGAGCGAGATTGAAGCCGACAGCCAGATCGAGGTGAAACTCGGCCCGCTGCTGCCCGGCCGCCAGGAAATCGCGCGCGCCACCGCCCCCGTGCTGGAACAGGACAGCGCCGTGTTTGCACCGCACGAGCCGTCCATCGCATCGCTGAAACGCAGCGCCCAGGGCGCCGTGCTGCAGATCGCCAGCACCGATACCCTGGCCACGGCCAAACCTGCACTGCCAGGCCGCGGGCTGGTGGCGTTCAACATCTACCGCGACGGCAAGCTGGTGGCGGAACGTCTGCCGGCAAAGAGCTGGACAGACCGCGGCGCGGCAGGCTTGCGCAACGCCTGCTATGCGGTGGAAGCGGTGTTCACCGACTCCGGCAACCGCAGCCACCACAGCGCGCCGGCCTGCATCGACGCCGGCATCGCCGTTGCCGCCCCGGATGCTGCGGCGCCGGCCAGCGTCCAGGTGGCGCAGGCCGGACGCTACGCGGTGCAGACGCAGTACCGCAACACCGCGCACCAGGTCAACCTCGGCATCACCAACGGCGTGAAATGGCTGCGCGTGCGCGACGCAGCGGGCGCCGTGGCGGCCGAAGGCGTGGTGCAGATGCCGCACTCCCCTGCCGACGCAAAGCAGCCCTCCTGGTCCACGCCGCTGTATGCGGAGCTCAAACCGGGCCGCTACACGCTGGAGCTCAGCGACTTCACCAACATGAGCTACCTGAAGGCGAACGCAAGCTACAAGGATGCGGGCGGCGTGTCCGGCCCGCGCAACGACTTCACCCTGCAGGGCTACCGCCTGATGCCGCTGGCGGCAGTGCCGGCTGCGGCGCCGCAGAACGGCAGGGTCGAAATCATTGACGGCTTCAAGTCGCCGCAGCTGAATAATGAGCGCAAGCTGCGCGTCTACCTGCCGCCAGGCTATGCGGCCAATCCGGCCAAACGCTATCCGGTGCTCTACATGCACGACGGCCAGAACCTGTTCGACGCGAAGAGCGCCGCCTACGGCACGGAGTGGAATATCGACGAGGTGATGGACCGCCTGATCCGCAATGGCGAGATGCAGGAAGCGATTGTGGTCGGCATCGACAACACGCCGGACCGCATGAACGAATACACGCCCTGCTGCGATCTCTACATCGGGGGCGGCAAGCTGGATGACTACGCGCGCTTTATCGTGGATACCGTGAAGCCATGGGCGGACAAGCAGTACCGCACCCTGCCCGGCCGCGAGCACACCGCCATCATGGGCTCATCGCTGGGCGGCATCGCTTCGGTCTACATTGCGCAGCGCTATCCGCAGGTGTTCTCCAAGGCGGGCGGCGTATCCAGTTCCTTCTGGTGGAACCAGCGCAGCTTTGTGCTGAATCCGCCGCCGCACCTGCCGGTGCAGCTCTACATCGATGCCGGCACCGGCTACGACGGCGTGGAAGATACGCAGGCCTTCCGCGATGCGATACTGAGGCAAGGCTACCGCGAAGGCAAGGATCTGTACTATCACGAGGACGTCGGCGGCATCCACAACGAGCAGGCCTGGGCCAGCCGCGTGAAACTGCCGCTGGCATGGTTCTTCCCTAAGAACGCGCCGAAGCAATAAGCTTGCGCAGCGCGCTGCCCAGCACGCGCTGCTCCTCTCCCGAAAGCTGTGCGTCGTACAGCTCCCCGATGGCCGCCGAATAGAGCGGCCACATTTTTTTGCGCAGCGCCTTTCCCTCGGCCGTCAGCACGGCAAAGGCGCCGCGCCGGTCGCTTGGATCGGGCTCGCGCACCAGCAGCCCGGCCGCCATCAGGCGGTCCGCCAGGCGCGTGAGGTTGCTGCGGGTGAGCACCACGTAGTGCGCCAGCTCGTGCATGCGCAGCCTGTGGCCTTCCGCGCGCTCCAGCGCCCACAGCACGTCATACCAGCCCAGCGGCGGCAGGCCCGCCCCGGACAGCCTTTGCTCGATCTTCTCCGTCAGCAGCGCATGCGCCGTGAGGAACTGGGGCCAGGACGATTCAGCTTCAGCACTTTTTTTCATCATCAAATTTTAGTTGCAATTGCAATGATCTGCAACTAGAATGCGATTTAGTTGCAAATGCAACGATTTTTAAAGGATCGAATCATGCAAAAGATGGTCAACGGCCGGCAGGAGCTGGCGGCCGCGCTGCTGCGCATAAGCCTGGGCACGATGTGGATCGCCCACGCGCTGTTGAAGATAATGGTGTTTACGCTGGCGGGAACGGCGCAGTTCTTTGCGTCGCAAGGGCTGCCTGGATGGCTGGCTTACCCCGTGGCGGCAGCCGAACTGGCAGGCGGCGCGGCGCTGCTGGCCGGTTTCCACGGGCGGCTGGCGTCATTGCTGCTGCTGCCGGTACTGGCGGGCGCGCTGTTTGTGCATGCCGGGAACGGCTGGGTATTCACCGCCACCGGCGGCGGCTGGGAATATCCCCTCTTCCTGATGCTGATGTCGCTGGTGCACGCCATGCTGGGCGACGGCGCCTTTGCGGCGCGCCGCCCGGCATTGGCGCAGGCCTAGGCGGCGAGCGCGGGACGGTGCCGCGCCGCCATGCGCGGCTCATGCTGGTCTTCGTGCAGCTTGAAGATCGATACCGCCTCGGCCAGCGCCCTTGCCTGCTGCTGCAGCGCGTCCGCCGCGGCGGCGGCCTGTTCCACCAGCGCGGCATTCTGCTGGGTCACGGAATCCATCTGGCTGATCGCCGTGCTGATTTGCTCGATGCCTTCCTGCTGCTCGCTGGTCGCGGTCGCAATCTCGCCGACGATGGCCGTCACCTGCTGCACGCTGCTTACTACCTCGTCCATCGTCACGCCAGCCTGTCCCACCAGCCGCGTGCCGGTTTCCACACGCTGGACGGAGACCCCGATCAGTTCCTTGATTTCCTTTGCGGCGGCTGCCGAGCGGTGGGCGAGGTTGCGCACTTCGCTCGCCACCACGGCAAAGCCCCGTCCCTGCTCGCCGGCCCGCGCTGCTTCGACCGCCGCATTCAGGGCCAGGATATTGGTCTGGAAGGCGATGCCGTCGATCACGCCGATGATGTCGGAAATCTTGTGCGATGAGTCGTTGATGGCTTCCATGGTCCGCACCATCTCGGACACGGCAACGCCGCCGCGCGACGCCACCTGGGACGCGGCGCCCGCCAGCCGGCTCGCTTCATGGGCGTTATCGCTGTTGTGGCGCACAGTGCTGGTGAGCTCCACCATTGACGATGCGGTTTCCTCCAGCGAGCTTGCCTGCTCCTCCGTGCGCGACGACAGGTCCATATTTCCGCTGGCGATTTCCGTCGAAGCGCCCGCAATCTGGTGCGTGCCGCTGCGCACGCGGCCCACGATGCTGGACAGGTTGTCGCTCATCTGCTTGAGCGCCGTCAGCAGCTCGCCGACTTCGTCCTTTGAGCGCACGTCCACATTGCAGCGCAAATCGCCCGATGCCACGGTCTTCGCAATGCCGATTGCCTGCGTCAGCGGCCCCGTGATGCCGCGCACCAGCCACACCACGATGGCAGATCCCAGCAACAGCGTCGCCGCCAGCATGATGCCCAGCGAAATCGTGGCGCTGCGGTTGGCCGCTTCGTTATCTTCGCGTACTTCCACCATGAGCTTGCGCGACTGCTCGCCGATATAGCTGACGATATCGTCGATCTGCTTGGTAGGCGCACGGTCCATGCCCTTCACCAGGCCGTCGACTGTTTTCGCACTGTCCGGATTCGCGGAATCGTATTGTCTGAGCGCCTGCAGATAGTTGCGCCCCAGTTCCTCGTGCATGCGCAGCGCCTGGTCCACCTGCGCGGTCTGCAGCTTCAGGCGCTCCATCAGGGTGCGCAGCTGCTGCAGTTCCTGCTGCGTTTTCGCGCCGCTTTTCTGGAAGGCCTCGGTATACCGCGCCAGCAAGGCCGGATCGCCGCCGCGCAGCAGGATGTTCTTCCACTCCTGCACCTGGATCTTGAATTCGACCTGCGAACTGCGTGCCGCATCCACCGCCATCGTCAAGGTGGCGGAACGCTCCATGCCCGCCTCATTGCGCTCCTTGATGAACTTCAGCGCGCTCCAGCCCTGGTGGCCGACCATCAGCACGGCCAACAAAAAGAATGCTCCCAGCAGCGCCAGCCTGATGCCAATCTTGAGATCGGAAAATTTCATGACACTCCCCTTCAAAAGGTGATGCTGTAGAGGTTCGTGCCGGGGTCCGTGTCGTTGGTGTGAATGATGCGCACGAATCTCAGTCCGAGCTTCTGCAGCAAATAATTGGACGCCTCGTTCTGCGGCGAGGTAATTCCCAGCAGCCTTTCCAGGCCGATTGTGTCGCGTGCGTAGGCCAGTACCGCGGCCGCCGCTTCGTAGGTATAGCCCTGCCCGGCAAAGCGCGGCAGGATGGCATAGCCGATATCGGTGTCCGGCAGCGTGTCGCGCTTGATCAGGCCACATAGCCCGAGCCGTTCGCCGTCGGCGCGGCGCTCCACCAGGTAGAGCGAGTAGCCGAGGCGCTGCTGCATCGCCATCGGACCGCTGCGGATATTGTCTTCCGCCCCTTCCAGCGTGCGGATGCCCTTGTCGCCGATGTTGGCGATCCATGTCGGGTCGTTGATCAGCTCCAGGTAGAAAGGCGCATCCTGCGGACCGATGGTGCGCAGGGTCAGGCGGGGCGTGGCAAGAATGGCGCTCATGCAGGCACCTTGCGCTGCAGGCGGAAGTTCACCTGTGCGGGCCGGCCGGGCAGCGCCAGCCGCGCAGCAGCGCGCGGCGATTCGGCCACCACGCGGCCGCGCCGCATCACCATGCGGCGCGCGGCACGCAGGCGGATCGCTTCCACCGGGCTGCCCGCATCGAGCAGCACCAGGTCGGCGTTGCAGCCTTCGGCAATGCCGTAGCCTTCCAGCCCGAGGATGCGGGCCGGCGTGCTGGTGACTGCGTCGAAGCAGGCCAGCATGGCCTGCTGGCCCGTCATCTGCGCAACATGCAGCCCCATATGGGCGACTTCGAGCATGTCGCCGGAGCCCAGGCTGTACCAGGGGTCCATCACGCAGTCGTGGCCGAAGGCCACATCGACGCCGGCGGCCATCAGCTCCGGCACGCGGGTCATGCCGCGCCGTTTGGGGTAAGTGTCGTGCCGCCCCTGCAGGGTAATGTTGATCAGCGGGTTGGCGATGGCGGCCACGCCCGCCTCGCGGATCAGCGGCAGCAGTTTGCTCACATAGTAATTGTCCATCGAGTGCATGGAGGTGAGGTGTGAGCCCGCCACGCGGCCATGCAGGCCAAGGCGGTTGCACTCGCTGGCCAGGGTTTCGATGTGGCGCGACAGCGGGTCGTCCGACTCGTCGCAGTGCATGTCCACACGCAGGCCCTTGTCCGCGGCGAACTCGCACAGCAGGCGCACCGACTCGGCGCCATCGGCCATGGTGCGTTCGAAATGCGGGATGCCGCCCACCACGTCGACACCCATCGCGATCGCGCGCTTCAGATTGTCGAAAGCGCCGGGGCTGCGCAGCAGTCCGTCCTGCGGGAAGGCCACCAGCTGCATGTCGAGGTAAGGCGCTACACGGCGTTTCACTTCCAGCAGCGCCTCCACCGCCAGCAGGCGCTCGTCGCACACGTCCACATGGGTGCGGATCGCGAGCAGGCCGCGCGCCACCGCCCAGTCGCAATACTGCAGCGCGCGCTCCACCAGCGCTTCCTGGCTCAGTTCCGGCTTCAGTTCGCCCCACAGGGCAATGCCTTCCAGCAGCGTGCCGGACCGGTTCACGCGCGGCAGGCCGTAGCTGAGCGTTGCATCCATGTGGAAATGGGCATCCACGAAGGGCGGCGTGAGCAGATCGCCGTCGGCATCGATCTGCAAGGCCGCCTGCACCGGCAGCGCGGGGCCGATGGCGGCGATCCGTCCTGCTGCAATGGCAACGTCGATGCCCTGCCTGCCGTCGGGGAGCGTGGCGTTACGGATCACTGCGTCCATCGGTATCGTCTCCGCTTGATTTGTTAAGCGATTGTAGGCACCGCCGGCCATTTCCCGCAATGGGAAAGACATCATGATAAAACGCAATGTTGCACTGCATTAATTATGTTATGCCGCGAACGAAAACTGCTTTCCTTCCCTTCGCTTCATGGCTAGAATAAACTTATTGCATCGCACCATTTTCAACCCTCTGCAGGAGAAATTATGTTCCCTATTCCGGAGCAGTTGTCCCAGGCCGCGAAATCGCAGCTTGAAACGCAGTTGAATATCCTCAACAGCTTCGCCAGCAAGGCTTTCGAAGGCGCCCAGAAAGTCATCGCGCTGAACGTCAGCACGGCGCGCGCGTCCGTCGAACAGGGCACCGATGCCGTACAGCAACTGCTGGGCGCCAGGGATACCAGCGAGTTCATCAGCCTGAGCGCCGCGCAGGCGCCATCGCTGGACAAGGTGCTGGCCTATGGCCGTGAACTGTTCAGCATCGCCAGCCAGACCCAGGCCGAATTGCTGCAAACCGCCAAGGCCCAGCTGGGCGCGGCCCGCGCCGCCGCTGAAACGGTCCGGCCTGCTGCGCTGCAGGCGCCCGCCGAAACGGCCGCGCTGGTGGTGGAAGCAGCCAGGCCTGCCGCCGACCCGGTGGCCGATGCGGCAGCTGCCGCCGCTGCAGCCATCGCCGCCCCGGTGGAAGCTGCGTCCAGACCGGTGAAAGCCAAACCCGCTGCCGTCGCCAAGGCGGTTTCGGAGGCGGTTGCCGCTGTGCCGGTGAGCGCCAAAGCCAAGAAATAGCGGCTGTTTTCGTCATTCCCGCGCAGGCGGGAATCCAGGAGGGAGCCTGGGGCTGATCACCTGGATTCCCGCCTGCGCGGCGGACCGCCGAAGGGGAATGACGTATTGATGTATCCTAGCGGGCTCACTGCAAGGATATGTCATGAGTTTATCGAGGCTGATTGGCGGCTTCGTACGTTCGCACTGGCGCGCGTACGCCGCAGCAGGCGTGATGCTGGCCGGTGTCGCCGTTATCGCTATCTGGATTCCCCGCAAGATCGGTTCCATGGTCGACGGCCTCGCGGCCAACCGGCTCAGCGGCGACGAGCTGCTGACCGGGGTCGCGGCCCTGCTGCTGGTCGGCCTGCTCAATTACGGCCTGCGCGTGGCCTGGCGCATCCGGCTCTATTCCGCCGCCTACCAGCTGGGCGTGGAGCTGCGCACCCGCTTCTACCGCCGCCTGTCGCGCCAGGGCCCGGCCTTCTACCAGAAACAGCGCACCGGCGACCTGATGGCGCTGGCCACCAACGATATCGACGCCATCGAGATGGCCGCCGGCGAAGCCGCGCTGGCCGGTTTCGACGGCACCCTCACCCTGGTGCTGGTGCTGGCCATGATGCTGCTGGGCGTGGACTGGCGCCTGGCGCTGGTATCGCTGCTGCCCTTCCCCATCATGGCTTACGCCTTCTGGCGCATCTCCACCAATATCCACACCGCGTCGGCCGACGCGCTGAAGCGTTTCAGCTCCCTCAACGAGCATGTGCAGGAAACGCTGTCCGGCGTGCGCACCTTGCGCACCCTCGGCCTGGAACAGCGCAGCAGCAAGCGCTTCTCCGAGCTGGCAGGTGACGCGGCCCAGGCCAACCTGAACGCGCAGCGCTGGGAAGCGGCCTATGAGCCGGCGTTCGGCCTGACCCTGTCGGCAGCGGCCGTGCTGTCGCTGGGCTATGGCGGCTACCTGGTGTGGACCAATGAGCTGTCCATCGGTGCGCTGACCAGTTTCAGCATGTACCTTGGCCTGCTGATCTGGCCCATGTTCGCTGCAGGATGGGTGATGTCCCTGATCGAACGCGGCCGCGCCGCGTGGGCGCGCCTGCAGCCCATGCTGGACGAGCCGCTGTCCATCGACGACCACGGCACGCTCGCCACGCTGCAGCCGGGCGAGCTGGTGCTGCGCGACGTCTCGGTCAGCTATCCGGGCCAGACAGCGCTTGCGTTGAGCGGCCTGTCGCTGACGGTGCAGCCGGGCCAGACCATCGGCCTGGTTGGCCCTACCGGCGCCGGCAAATCGACCTTGCTGCGCGTGCTGCTGCGCCAGCTCACGCCGCAGCAGGGCGAGGTGCGCTGGGGCGGCCACGCGCTGGAAGAATACAAGCTGGCGGCGCTGCGCGATGCCATCAGCTGGGTGCCCCAGGAGTCCTTCCTGTTCTCGGCCAGCATTGCGGAGAACATTGCCCTGGCGCGGCCGGAAGCCAGCCGGCAGGAGGTGGAGCACGCGGCGGACCTGGCGGCGATCCACGACGATATCCTGCTGTTCCCGCAGGCTTACGAGACCGAAGTGGGCGAACGCGGCATCACCCTGTCCGGCGGCCAGCGCCAGCGCGTGGCGATTGCACGCGCCCTGCTGTCCGACAACGAGCTGCTGCTGCTGGACGATGCGCTGTCCGCCGTGGATACCGGCACCGAAACGCGCATCCTGGAACACCTGGAAGAACTGCGCCGCGCCCATCCCGGCCGCAGCGCCATCATCGCCAGCCACCGCCTGAGCGCCGTGGTGGATGCCGACCATATCGTGGTGCTGCGCGACGGCCGCATCAGCGAAGCCGGCACGCACGAGGAACTGCTCGCGCTGAACGGCTGGTACGCCAGCCAGTGGCGCTATCAACAACTGGAGGCCAGCCTGGATGCAGCCTGAGAACCAAGACAAGCGGGGCGCCGCCAGGCGCTCATGGCGCCTGCTGTACAGCGTTACGCAACCCGATATCCGCCACCTGTACTGGGCCTTCCTGTGGCTGGTGTGCGCGGCCGGACTCGAAGTGCTTGGCCCGCTGCTCGGCAAGAGGCTGATCGACGAACATATCCTGCCGCGCAATCTGGACTGGCCGCATATCTGGCTGCTGCTGGGCGGCGTGCTGCTCACCGGCTGGGCCTCCACCATTTTGCGCTATATGCAGCTGGTGCGCCTGTCCGGCCTGGCCATGCGCTCGGTGCAGCGCCTGCGCGAGCGCGTGTACGGCCACGTGCTGCGCCTGCCCATGGCCTTCTTCGACCGCGCCATCACGGGCCAGCTGGTGTCGCGCGTCACCAATGACACGGAAGCCGTCAAGGGCCTGTACATCCAGGTGCTGTTCGTCATCCTCGACAATTCGATCGTGCTGGTCGGCATGGTGTGCGCCATGGCCTGGCTGGACTGGCGCCTGATGCTGATCGTGGTGGCCCTGCTGCCCTGCGTGCTGCTGATCGTGTTCATGTACCAGCGCCTGAGCGCCCCGGCTGTCACCAGGGCGCGCCAGCTGCGCAGCGAGATCAATGCGCAGATGGCGGAGTCCATCGGCGGCATGAGCGTGCTGCAGGCGAACAATGCGGGCGAGCGCTTCACCGAACGGTTTGCGAAGACCAACCAGCAGCAGTATGTGCAGCGCGTGGCAGAGATCAAGGCCAATGCCTGGCTGCTGCGCCCCGCGCTTGACCTGCTGAACGTGATGCTGCTGGCGGGCGTGATCTTCGCCTTCGGCCAGCGCACCATGAGCGCGGTGGAAGTGGGCGTGCTGTATGCCTTCATCAACTACATCGCGCGCGTGGTGGAGCCGCTGATCCAGATCACCATGCAATTCAGCCAGCTGCAGCAGTCGGTGATTGCGACCACGCGCGTGGCCACGCTGCTGGACGAAGAAGACGCGCAGGAACATCGCCGCAAGGCCGGCGTGGCTGCGCTGCCGGCCGCCGCCAGCAACGATGCGGCCACGCCGGCCATCGCCATCAGCCACCTGAACTTCGAATACATCGCAGGCCAGCGCGTGCTGCACGACCTGTCGCTGGCCATCCCGCACGGCACCTTCCTCGGCATCGTCGGCCACACCGGCAGCGGCAAATCCACGCTGCTGTCGCTGCTGCTGCGCTACTATCCGGCGCCGCACGGCAGCATCCTGATGAACGGCCGCCCGCTGGACGACATCGACACCGAGCAGTTCCGCAGCGAAGTCGGCCTGGTGCCGCAGGATCCCTTCCTGCTGGCCGCCTCAGCCTACGAGAACATCGACATGGGCCGCGGCCTGCCGCAGGAACGCATTGAAGCGGCGGCACGCGCTGCCCATGCCCACGACTTCATCCTCGCGCTGGAAGACGGCTACAACACCCTGCTGGGCGAAGGCGGCTCGCGCCTGTCCTCCGGCCAGAAGCAGCTGATCGCGATTGCACGCGCGCTGGCGGGCCAGCCGAGCATCCTGCTGATGGATGAAGCCACCTCCCGTATCGACAGCGCCACCGAGCAGATCGTGCAGCGCGCGATGGACGAACTGCGTGGCCGCGTGACCATTATCGCCATCGCCCACCGCCTCTCCACCATTCGCGATGCCGACCGCATCGTCGTGCTCAATCACGGCCGCATCGATGAATCGGGCACGCACGATGAACTGATGCAGATTAACCAGGGCTTGTACCAGCGCCTGTACCAGCTGCAGCAATTGGCGGCCTGAAGCGCGCGGAAAGCTGGCTAATAAACAATTGAGTAGCGAAGAATTCACGGAAAGCCACGAAAAACTGTGCGTTTTTAGGGAAAATCTGGGACCAGGCGGGACTTTCTGATCTGCAACGGCATATAATTTCCGGGACATTGCAGCGGAAGGAAGCTCCAGTTGGCAGGCAAACCGGTTTCAGGAATCTCGCGGGGCATTCGGTTGCTGGCGGCGGCCTGCATCCTTGCGCCCATGCTCGCGTTCGCGCAAACAACGCTGGACCGGGAACTCTCCTCGATCAGCGAACAGGTCCGCTTCATGCCGGACCAGGCGCTGACCCGTCTCCAGAAAATCGACGCCGAAGCACGCTCCGCCTCGCCGGCCGTCTACGGCGAATACCTGGTCCAGGTGGCCTATGCCTGGCGCGGCATCAATTCCTTCGAACGCTCGCTGCAGGCTGCAGATGAGCTGATCTCCTTCGCGCGGGCCGGCAAGGACAATGTGCTGCTGGCGAAAGGCATGCTGGCCCGGGCTTACACGCTGTCCAGGATGAGCGAGCACAAAGCCTCGCACCAGCTGGCATTCGAGGCCGAACGCATCGCCAACGCCACCAATGACCTGGCGCTGCGCGTGCAGGCCACCATTACCTCCGGCCAGAGCTACGCAGAACAGGGTAACTTCCCGAACGCGCTGCCCAAGCTGCAGCATGCGGTGGACCTCGCGCGCGGCATCGAATCCGACCTCACGCCATTGGCCAGCGCCCTGAACGCGCTGGTGCAGATCTATGTGCAGCTCAAGGAGTACGACAAGGGCTGGGCGGTACAGGAAGAATCCATGCAGGTGGTGCGCAAGCTGCAGTCGCCGGGGCGCATGGCATTGGCCCTGACCACCGAATACGGCCTGGCCATCGACACGCACCAGACCGACCGCGCCATGCGCGCATTGCTGAACAACCTGGAAGTGGTGCGCAAGCTGGGCGCGCAGCGCATGGTGGCCACCACGCTTGTGAACCTGTCCGATATCTACCTCAAGAAGGGCGACTATCCGCGCGCCCTGCGCTTCGGCACCGAGTCGCTGAACGCCGCCCTCTCGCTGCACGATACCCACACCGAGGCGACGGCGCGCATCAATATCGGCCAGGCCTATCTCGGCATGGGCCGCGTGGCCGACGGCAAGAAGAGTTTCGAACTGGGCCTGGCCACCTACGAGAAACTGGGCGACAAGCCCGAACTGCAGATCATTCTCTCGGAATACGGCTCCTCCCTGGAACGTGCGGGCGACCACGTAGCCGCCATCGCCGCCTATCACCGCGAGCGCAAGCTGTCGAACGAACTGTTCGAGGACGAGCGGCGCAAGGCCGTGCTGGAGCTGCAGGAAAAGTATGAAGCCGAAAAGAAGCAGCGCCAGATCGACCAGCTGAGCCACGAAAACCTGGTGAAAGGCGCGGAGCTGGATAACCGCCGCCTGCAGCAGCGTGTGTGGTGGCTGCTGGCCGTGGTGTTCGCCCTGGTCGCCGTCATCGTCGGCCTGCTGTACCGCAAGGTGCGCCAGGCCAATGCGCAGCTGGAGGTGAAGAACCTGGAGCTCAAGCAGCAAAGTTCGCTGGACCCGCTCACCTCCCTCTACAACCGGCGCCACTTCCAGGAATTCATGCGTGCCCACAATGTGGTGGAGCGCCGCGGCGGCGACGATATGGTGGGCGCCCTGTTCCTGCTGGACGTGGACCACTTCAAGCACATCAACGATACCCACGGCCACGCCGCAGGCGATGCGGTGCTGAAGATGATTGCGGCGCAGCTGCGCATTGCGCTGCGCGAGACCGACATGATCGTGCGCTGGGGCGGCGAGGAATTCCTCGCCTTCCTGCCGGCGATTCCGCGTTCGGGACTGGAAGAAGTGGCGCGCCGCATCCTCTACAGCATCTCTTCGCAGTCGCTGGAGTATCACGGTTCCCAGATCAATGTGAACGTATCGGTCGGCTTCGCGCCCTTCCCGCTGATTCCGGTGAACACGCCGCTGCCATGGGAGCGCGCCGTGAACCTGGTGGACATGGCGCTGTACCTGGCCAAGGCGCACGGCCGCAACCGGGCGTATGGCGTGCATGGCTTCTCGAACTTCAGCCAGACCACGATGGAGCATATTGAGCAGGACCTGGAGCGCGCCTGGCGCGAAGGCTTCGTGGACCTGAGCGTTGTGCTGGGCGGCGCGCCCGGCGTGCCCCCCCCGGCCGCCGATGCGCACAGCAACGTCGTCCCGCTCAAGGCGCCGCGCAAGGCCGGCAACTAGCTTACCCAGTCCGGTGCGCGGCGTGCCCGGCTCCTTACTTCGCCTTCTTCGCTTCTTCCTCGGCGCGCGCCTCGCGTGCCGACTCCTGCACCTTCTCGCCGGCTTTCTCCAGCTTTTCGCCGATCACTTCCGCCGCCTTGTTGATATTGCGTTCGGCGTGCGTGGCCGCCTTGTCCAGCTCCACTGCGGCCTTCGCCGTGGCCTGGTCGATTTCGCGCCCGGCCCGTTCGGCCGGGCCTTCGTTCAGGCGTTTTTCCTCTTCCTTATGGCAGCCGGCCAGCGCAAGGCCGAGCAGCACGGCGCCGATGATGTGCTTTTGCATGCGGACTCCCTCCAAAAAAATTGCCATTCAGCATAGCAAAAACTTGCGGGAGGGCGCGCTGCGCTGGATCCGGCGGCTCGTAACCACCTCAGGTTTTAGCGCCCCGTAGCAACACGTGGTGCGCCGCCCTTAAGTTGCCGCTGCATCAAATCTTTGGCCGCCGCGAGTGCATCGTCAACTTTTGCCGCAACATCCGGGGCGACTCCCACGCCCTCCCAGTTTGTATGGGTGATTGGGCTGATCGAACGCCTGCTCGGGATAAATGCAACAAAATGCTCGCCGAGGCGATAGGGGCGCGAAGCGTTAGCACCGCCCCAGGTGCGTTCGCCAATCACGGTGGCGCGTTTCAGGGCCTGCATCTGGTACGCAAATGACTCGGCGGCGGACTTCGTGTTGGGTCCTGCCAGGATGAGGACCGGCTTCTTGCCGCCATAGCGTTTGCCGTCAAGCTTATCCTGCGTCCAATACTGCGTGGTGATGCCGGTCGCACGTTCCCAGGTGTCGTTGAGGCGCGTACGCCCGTCAACGAAATAGCTGATCAACAGCGACACTGAGTCGCCCCCGCCACCGCCGTTGTTGCGCAGATCGATGATGAGGCCATCGGTGTCAGCGAGTTCATTCATCGCGGCGGCGAACTTGTCGGCCACGAGGAAAACCGGCGCGAAGGAGGAAATCTGCAGGTAGCCAACATCAGGGCTGAGGTGCTCGACCTTTTCCACGCCCAGGTTTGATGCGCGGACCCTTTCAAGCACGGCAGGCGGCACCTGTTTTTCCCACTCCGCCCGCGTCTGGGGTGGCGGCGGTACTGCATCATCTGGCGGCACGGGGCGGGCGCTGGCATTTACCGACAGATGCCTGTCATGTATCACGCCGTCAATGTCATCCGACAGCTGTTCGGCCAGCTGCTTGCCGTCCGTGATTCCATCGTACTTGCCCTCGCGCTGGTGCTGGCGCAAGACGGCTTCGGCCTGTTTGGCTTTGTCCGGAAAAACGTAGTCGGAATTCAGTTTGGCGATCAGCGTATCGATGACCTCCGACCGGGTCACCCGATCGAGCTCCATTGCCGGCGGCGTGCCTGCGATTGCCCCCGCCACGGCCAGAGATGACAAAGAGAGTGTGGCCATCCATTTCTTTTTCATTCTTTTCCTTTCACATCAGTTTGTGGAACGATGACGAGGACGGCCAGCAGACGGGCAGCCCTGCTACATCTGTCGGAACTGCCTGGCAAACCCCTCACTCACGGTCAGGCGCTCGGTCCGGCCTTTCAGGATTACCTCCAGCCCGGCGCCGCCGCGCGCCACGAATTCATTGCGTTCGATCCGGTCAATGGCCTGCAGATTGACGATGGCGCTGCGGTGAATTTGCGCGAACATCTGCGGATCCAGCTGCTCGAGCAGGGACTTGATCGGCAGCCGGATCAGCGAATCGCCGTTCTCCGTCACCACCCGCGTATACTTTTCGCTCGACTGGAAGTACAGCACTTCGCTCACCATCACCAGCCGCACCGAATGGCCGCTCGAAGCCTTGATCCACTTGAGGTACACCGGTGCGTCCTCCTTTTCAAACAGCTTTTCCCATAAGGCCGGCGGCGGGCTCGCGGCCGTGCGCGACTTCAGGCGGTGGATCGTCTGCAGCAGGCGCGCGGTCGTCAACGGCTTGACCAGGTAGTCCGACGCGCCGGCATCGAAAGCGGCCAGGGCATAGTCCGCATACGCGGTAACGAACACCACCTGGCACGACTCGGGAATATGGCGCGCCACCTCCATGCCGTTGAGGCCGGGCATCTGTATGTCCAGGAAGACGATGTCCGGTTTCAGTGCATCGATGGCCGCCACGGCTTCAATGCCGTTTTCAACCTGGCCGGCGATTTGCAGTTCGGGCCACAAGGCGCGCAGCTGGTCCGTCAACTCTGCCCGCAGCAGAGGCTCGTCTTCGACAATCAGGGCGCGTGGCATCAGGCGTGGCTCCCGACAATAGGTAGGGTCAACAATACGCGTACTCCTTGCCCGTCGCCCGGCTCCACAGAAAGGCTGGCCTTCCGCCCGTATAGCAGCAGCAAGCGCTCTGCAATATTCGCCAGCCCCGTGCCTTGCCCGGCTTGTTCGGTCAGGCCGACCCCGTCGTCAACCACCGACACGCTCAGCAGCTCGCCCGTCCCGCCGCTTCCACGCCTTGCACTGATGGTGATCAGGCCCGGCCGGCTGGCCCGTTCCAAACCGTGTTTGACGGCGTTTTCCACCAGCGAGATCAGCATCGCCGGCGGGAACGGCAGGCTGCGCAACTCCTCCGCGGCTTCGACGGTGTAGCGCAGGCGCGCGCCCATGCGGATGCGCATCACCGCGAGGTAGTCCGTGACAAGGTCGATTTCCCGCCCCAGGGTCGATGACACGGAGCGCATATCCGGCATCGCATTCTGCAGGTAGCCGACCAGGTGGTCGAGCATGTCTTGCGCGGCCTGTGGGTCAGTGCGGATCAGGTATTTCAGATTGGCCAATGTATTGAACAGGAAGTGTGGCTCGACCTGGGCCTGCAAGGCAGAGAGGCGTGCCTGCAGCGAAGTACGTTCCAGTTCGCGCTCACGCCGGGCCGCATCCAGCGCGCTGGCGTGGCGCGCGAGGTGCTGGCGCAGTTGGGCAGACACTGTCTCGGCGGCCTTCAGCGACTCCCCCTGCTGGATGAGGAACCAGGCCAGTCCGGCGCGGCAGCGTACCTCGATGTGGCAGCTGGGGCCCAGATCGGACGACACCTTCACCTCGACGTGGCGCCCCAGCACGAATGGACGCCGCCGGCCCAGCACTATCCGGCCCTTGAAAGGGTCGTGGAAGAATGCCGGCGGGCCGGAATAGCCGAGTGCAGTGCCGAGGGCCAGCCCCGACAAGGACGCGGTGCACAGGTCAAAGGTGGTATAGGGATTGAACGGCGCATCGATGCTGCGCGTCACCGAGGAAGCCATCGCCTCGGCGCTCAGCGCCTTGCCCTCCTCGCCCAGCCGCGCAAGAAAGTTGCGGGCGATCCCGCTGGAGATGAGCGCAAGCCAGACCGCCACCGCCGGCACAACGCAGCCGGCAATGTACAGGGTCAGCTTGCGGCTCCCCACTCCGCCCGCCGCAGCCGGCCCGAGTTTCAGCCAGAGCGGCAGCAGCGCGATCGGCAGCGACAGGAACAAAAGCGAACCGGCGTTGAAGCGCAGCGCCGACTGCAGCAGGTAGCGGCGCACCAGGCGGCGGTCGTGCCCGACTTCCGCGACGGGAGGTGCGTTGAATGGCAGGAATGGGGGAGAACTCATTGAATTCCTCGTTGAACTCGCCCCGCCATTCTAGCCGCTGGAATGCGCGGGTTTTAGCCCATGCGACGAATGCCCGAAAACCGGGGAGGAAACCGGCGCCAGCGGGATGAACGCCGCTGGCAGGGGATGAACCTGGCCTCGCGAGGGAGTCCAGTCCGCCGCTTACAAGGACGCTTCCAGTTCGGCGAGTTTCTTCTCGAGGAGAGGACGATCCTCCGCATCCTTCACTTGCGGCAGCACCTGCCGCAGGGCCAGGGCGTTGGCTTTGGCAAGGGCCTTGTCGGCTGCAACGGCGACGTCCGGCTTCACGCCGCTTCCTTCCCAATTGCCTTTGGTGATAGGGTTGATCGTGCGGCCGATCGGGATAATGGCGATCATGTGCGGATCGATTCGGTAGGGATGGATCGGGTGCGCACCGCCTCCGCTTGTTTCGCCGACGACGGTGATGCGCTTGATGGCCTGCAGGCTGTACGTGAAGTCCTCAGCTGCGGAAAAGGTTTCGCGGCCGGTCAATACATAGACCGGTTTATCCGCGCCAAAATGCGCACCTGGAACCGCGGGGTCGCTCCAGAATGAATCCGTTTCATTGTCGGCCCTGAAGTACATGTCCGATAGATGGACCTTCTTGTCGCCGAGCAGGTAACTCGCCACATGCGCCACCATGCGCGGGTCGCCGCCACCGTTGTCGCGCAGGTCGATGATCATCGCGTTGCCGCTGGCCGCAAAATTCATGGCGGCGGTGGCAGCTGCCTTGGCGATGTCCGCGTCAAAGAAGGAGTCGAACTTCATATACATGATATTGCCCGGCAGGCGCTCCACTTTTTCGAAAGCGAAGTTCCAGTATTTCCCCACCTCGGTCATGCGCTCGCGAACCTCGGGCGGCATGCCGTCCTTGAGCGAGGGGCGCGGCCGGTCAGGCCTTGCGTTTGGCCTGTGGCGTACGCTCAGGTGCTTGTCCGGATTGACGGCCTGGAGATGGGACGTCAGCATTTCTGCGAACGCCGTATGCGTGGCTGCCTTGTCGTAGTCTCCCTTGCGCAAATGGCCGCGGATGGCGGCAGCCATCTTGTTGCCGCCGTCAGCGTAGACGTAGTTGGCGGACAGGCGCTGGGCCAGGAGCTCAACGGCCGCCGCCTTGTCGGCTGCAGCCAGCGGCATGGACTGCTGCGCTGCCGGTACCGCTGCGGCGGCCCGGGCCTGTGCTTGTGCGCCTGCGCTGGCGAGGGTCATGGCGCAGAGGATCGAGACTGCAAAGGGGATGGATTTACGCATTGCTGATTTTGTCTCCGTAAAATATATACATAAGTGCTTATGCATTTACATATTAAATTGCCATTTGCAAATATGTCAAATCTTTCCTTGGGCCGGAGCGGCAATTACTGCAGCAGCGTGGATTCGAGGAAGCGCGACAGCTCGTCTTTCAGGGCGTTCAGCCTTGCGGCCACTTCCGGCCGGTTCATCTTCTCCGCCTGGCGCAGCTTCGCTTCGGCGCAGTTGTGATTGCCCTGTTTGAGGCAGGCGTTCGCCTCGTCCAGCAGCTGTTCGGCGCGAAGGGTATCGATGCGGGCGAATACGGCGTCCGTTTCCTTGTCTTCGCCCCACTTCTTCGTGAAGCCTGCGAGCCTGCTGGCGGCGAGCTCCGGCTTGTTCGCCTTCATGGCGCTGTTGATGCCGGGCTGCAGGTCGTTCCATGCCTTCGCGCGCTGGCGCGCCTTCTCGCAGTCCGGGGCGGCGCTTTCGATGGCGTCCTGCAGGCGTTGCAGCTGTTCGGGCATCGCCTTGGCATTTCTGAGTGCGCTCAGCTCGGAGCGCGCATTGCTGATGCGGCAGTCGGCCGTCAAAGCGATGGCGTCGCTGACGCGGGTTTCAAACTGCTTCGCACGGTTTTCCGGTTTCACGACCAGCCAGATGGCCAGCACCAGCAGCGCAATCAGCAGCCAGGTGCTTTTGCTGACCGGCTTGCGCAATGGCGGCCGCGCTGCCTGCGCGCTGCCGGCGGCTGCCCGCACTGCGCCAGCGGCGCCCGCAATGCCGCTGCCGCCGGGAGCTGCGGGCTTGCCGGAATTACCGGGCTTTGACAAGCCTGCAGCAGGGCTCCCAGCAGCGCCGGCATCGCCGGGGCCCTGCCCTGCTGCCGCAGCCTTGTTCGCGTTCACTGCGGCGCGGTATGCCGCTGCAGCTTCCTCGGCCGACGGCTGGGGCGCGGGGGCTGCTTCGGCGCGCGGCGGCGCAGGCGGAAGCACGGCGCCCGGCTGCCGCGTTCCGCAATACGGGCAAAAGTTCACCGCGCGCGGAAACGGCCTGCCGCAAGTGCTGTTGATGCATGCGTAAGAATCGGCCACCACTCACTCCGGATCTGGAATCTCGTCCTGCGGGTCCGGAATCGCGCCGCCGAACAGCACCGCGATCTCGGGCAGCTCGGCGGCCGCCTTCCATTGGTCCACGTGCGGCGTCCAGCGCATATTCCACAGCTTCGTGCCACGTTCTATCTCTCCGCGCGCAATGCGCTGCGCCAGTTCCGGCACGGTGAACGGCCCATGCTGGACGCGGTTGAGGAATATCTTGTACAAGCCGTCCGGGGCCGCGGCCGGCGCCGCGCCGAACAGACCCGCTGCCGTGGAATCGCTGGCCAGGTATTCCGGGCGCAGCACGCGCTTCTCCACCTGCTGCTGCACTTCCCAGCTGTAGCTGTCGCTCGCCGAGCCGTGCACCACCTCGCTCCACTGCGCCAGCGCATCCAGCGCGCGCTCTTCCGCCGCCGCGCCGAGCGCGGGATCGGAAGCGTGCGCCCGGCGCAGCCATGCATCATGCAGGCGGCGCGCGGTGATATTGGGCAGCGAGGGCGAAGGGAGTTCGGCGCCCGTTTCATCCACCTCCAGGCGCGGCTGGTACACCCGCAGCTGGTAGTGCCGCATCAGCGCCGCCAGCAGCACCATCTGGTGCGGCCCCATGCGGCCGAGGCGATGCTGTACCGAAGCGATGACCTGGTCGCGGTAGTACGCAGGCAGGCCGTTGGAACGGATGGCAAATTCATTCCCGATCTGCAGCCACTCGCCGGACCCCTGCTCCACCTCGAACAGGTACTGGCCGCGCGGCTGGAAGCTGGCCTCGCGGTCGCCCAGGTCGGCTTTGCGCTTCAACACACCCAGTGCAATCGCCTGCAGGAACCATTCATAGTCGTCCGCCAGCCGGTTGAGTTCATCCATGTTCGGCGCGATGGGATGGCGGAAGCGCGTCGCGTCGAAATGCAGGTGCGTGGGAATCTTCGGATTCTCGATCTGGTAGGACGTGCGCCAGGTCGGCAGCCCGCGCAGGGCCGTCATCGGGAATCCGGACAGCTCGATATAGCAGACCGCCTTGCCCCCTATGCCCGTGTTGACGATGCTGATCAGGTCTCCATGGAAGAAGCCCGCCGGCACGGCGGCACGCAGTTCAGGCTCCAGCCGCCGCCAGGCATTGGCATCGCCGACGCCGATGAAGCATTTGAACTGGTCGGCATGCGGTGAATATTCAGCGCTGAAACGCGCGTTCACCCATGGCATCGCGCTGCGGATCCACTCATTGAAGATGCGCTGCCGTTCCTGCGGCGACAGCGCCAGCAGGCGGTCCAGCAGCGGATCGGATGGCGCCGCGTCGCCCGCGTGCACCTTGGCGAGCTGCGTCTGCGCGCGGCGGAACAGCTTGAGCAGCAAGGACGCGCGCAGCTTCTCGTCGCCCAGCTGCGGGAACAGGCGCGCGGAACCGCCGAATTCGCGCAGCACCTCTTCGCTCCACTGGCTTACGTCGCCGCTCAGCTGCACCGGCTCCGGCGGCACATCGCTCGCCAGCTTCATGTACGTGGCATGCTCGTGCTGCGCATCCGCGCGCAGCTGCGCGATGCGCTGGTCGACCGCTCCCAGCATGGCTTCCACGCAGCGCCGCCCTTCCTGGAATTCGCCCGCAATGCCGCTCCACTCGGCACGGCCTTTTTCATCCACGGTGCGGATCTCGCCCAGCCAGGTGGACATGGAGGCCAGCAGCTCCACCGCCTGCCCCGCCGCTACCGCCAGCAGGTGGAAGCGCAGGTAGTCGGCGATATCGCGCTTCAAATGCGCCATGACCTCGCGCGACTGCTGCTCGCGTCCCAGCAGCTTGCCGGAAGCCTGGGTGAGATTGTTCAGCGACTCTTCCACCTGGCGCGTGCGCAGCATATCGCGCATCTCGCGGTAGCGCCGCGCATTGCGCTCCATATGCGGCAGGTCGCGCTGCGCGATGCGGCCCTTGATCTGTTCCAGCAGCGACAGCACGAACTCAAGGCCGCCCTGCTTGCGGTCGTCCAGCAGCGCATACAGCTTGCCGCGCACCCGCGCCTGCAGCCGCGCCGACAGCTCGCTGGTATGGCGCTTCAGCCGGTCTTCACTGGTCTCGGCCGTGGCCCCGGCTTCGCGGATCGCATCGCGCTCCAGCTGCGGCAGCAGCTCGGCCACTTTCTCGCGCCAGATTTTCAGCTCATAGCCGGACATGATGCGGTCCACTTCCATCTGCACCTTGCTCTCGATGCGCTCCAGCAGCGAGCGTTCGTCCTTGTCCTGCAGCAGCTGCCCGGTCAGTGCGTATTCGTGGAAGGGCGTGGTGTCGACCAGGCCCTTGCGGAAATCCGGGAACTCGTCGAAGGGCTGTTCGCTCATGGCCATCTGCTCGCGCATGAAGACGTCGCGCTCCTGGTCCCCGGCGCGGCGCGCGGGGGCGCCATCGCTGCC
Source organism: Pseudoduganella rhizocola (assembly GCF_045984285.3). Lineage (NCBI taxonomy): Bacteria > Pseudomonadati > Pseudomonadota > Betaproteobacteria > Burkholderiales > Oxalobacteraceae > Pseudoduganella > Pseudoduganella rhizocola. The sequence goes on along the minus strand of NZ_JBJQIK030000001.1, from coordinate 419,471 downwards.
CATGATGCCGAAGAAGGCCTTCACCATCAGCCCGGCCAGCTCGTAGGCGCGGATGTCCTCGCGCAGGCTTTGCTGCGTATCCAGCACCGACTGGCCGAAGGCCGAGTACACCTTGGAGTAGGACAGGCGCATGTCGCCGAAGCGCTGCTCGGGCACGCGCGGATTGAACGGGCCAAGCTTGTGCTGCTGCTGGTTGACTGCCACCGAGCGCTTGCGGTTGGCGAAGTCGGCCGAGGCAAAGTCCTCGAACAGCGAATCGGCCACCATCTGGTACACGTCCTTGACGTCCAGCGTCGCCTTGTTGGCGAGGTTGGCGGTGTCGACAAAGTACACATCGTCGAACGGAGCGCCACGGCCGGTAAGGCTGTCCGGATCGGCCCAGCGCACATTGGCGCTCATGTCGCGCATTGCCGTTTCCAGTTCCATCATCGTGGCGTAGGCATTCGCCTCGGTGCGCTCCTTGTTCGCCTTCGCGTAGGCGGTTGGCATGAACATCACCAGGTCGACCTGGCTGTCCGCCACTTCCTGCCGGGCGATCGCTTTGGCGATCCAGCCCAGGTCCATCATGGTGCCCGCGCCGGTGCCGCCCGCGTTTGAGCCGATAACGACAATGCGGAACTTCGAGGTATCCACCTGCAGGCCGAGGCGCTGGTAGTTCTCCTTGCGCTCGTTACCGGCATTACTGCTCAGGAAATTCAGCGCACCCTTGATGCGGCCGCGCAGCTTGGGGTATTTGTCGAACAGGTAAAGCCGCGCCACGGCGCGGATCTGTCCCGCGCCTTTCGAGGGATCGATGCCCAGCGAGCGCAGTTTTTTCGGGCGCAGCGGCATCCAGCTTTCGATCAGGGGGAAGCGCGCCAGGCTGTCGTCGGACTCATGGTATTGCGGCAGGTCGATGGCTTCCACCAGGCGCTCCTCGTCGCTCAGCTTCACCAGTTCGAACCAGGGGTCGGTGCGCTGCGACTTGCCTTCGTCGATCACGGCGCCGTTATCGAGGTCGATGTGCAGGAAGCGCGCCACCGGGAAGTCGCCGATTGCATCAACCCGCGTTGGATGATGGCGGTTCCATACCGCGGACAGGATGCGGCGGCGGATGCGCATCAGCACTTCCATGCCGGTGCCGCCGGCGCCGATGAACAGCGTTGGCCGCAGGTCGATCTTGAGTTCAGTCTTCTTGTCGCTCATGGAGTCTCCTTAGCGGCGCCCGCTCAGCAGCGCGCCGGCAATGGCCGCAATGCCGAACACCAGCAGCGTGCCGGTGACGGCAAGGTTGAGGAACTTGCTGGCGTTGAGCAGCCCCAGCACCACGGCGGCGCTCAGGAAGGACAGGCCGAAGAACATCAGCCAGCCAGCGGTATCGGCCGACGACGGCGACACGCGCTTGCGCACCAGGTGGTTGGCATAGGCATTGCGGGCAAAGAAAAAGATCACCAGCAGGACAAGGAAGATCGCGCCGCCGATGGCGATATCGCGGCTGGAGGTATCGGTAGCCGGTGCGCCCGCCACGGGCGCCACTTCGATTGCCGGAGCACCTTCGGCCGGCGGCGTTGCCGAGAGCGGCGAGCTGGCGCCGTCCGGCGCTTTCGGTGCGGAGCTGTCGGGGACTTTAAAGCCGGGATCGGGAGTCTGCATGGTTTCCTCGAAGGGTTAGCTGCCGAGACGGACCTGCGCGCCTTCGCGCACGTCCGCCAGGTGGTTGCCGAACAATTTGGTGTGCAGGGTGGCGGCGCGGTTGCCTGCGCGGTCATACAGGGGTGTGCTGGCGCCGGGTTTGGCGCGCACGGTGCGCGGCTCGCCGTCGATGGTGACAAGCACCTTGCGTGGCCGTGTCGCCGCCAGCACCGCCGCCGCAGTGGCGGCCAGCAGCGCGGCGATGCCGCCGATCAGACCTGCCAGCGGTGCAATGCCGTAGTTGATGCGCACCTCCAGCGGCAGGCGGGCTTGCGAGCTTTTGATCTGCGCAGGCGGCGTAAAGATCTCCGGCAGCGGATCGCCGGGGAACAGCGCCTGCATGCGCTGGCGGAAGGCCTGCGACAGTTCAAGCTTCTGCTCCGTGAGCTGAACCTGGATATGGGCCGGCAGCACTTTCGCCGATCCGGCTGCGCTCACCGCTTCCAGCGACCATCGGCCCGGCAGCTGGGCGGCGGGCAGCGGCATGGCCGAGCCCAGGGCCTGGCTCTTGCCGGGGGCAAGCACGCTGATCTCACTCGCATCCAGCTCAATCGGCACCGCACGGCCGGCCAGCACCGAGCTGGCGGCGATGCGCGCATGGTTAATCGTATAGGGATAAATCGTGTTTTCAACACGCCAGGCGATGCGCGCGGCGCCGCCGTGTCCAGGCTGCGCCTGGACGGCTGCATCAATGTCGGCGCGCAGCACGCCATTGGCCTGCGTGCTGAAGGCAACGCCTGGCAGGCCGCTGACTTTCGCCGGCACCAGCCGCACCGTATCCTGGTCCAGCGGCTTGAGCCGCGCGGGCGGCTCGGTGATGACCTGCTGCACGCGCCCCGTGCGCAGCAGCTGGTCCAGCTCGCGCACGCCCTGCTCCTGCACGGCGAATACATATACCATCAGGCCGTTGGCCGAATAGTTTGCCCCCTTCACCGGCATGTGCAGCGGGAAGGCCAGCGCCTTGCGGATCTCGCCGCCGCCGTGAATCAGCTGGTAGAACTCGCGGTTGCGCCGCGCCGTGGCCTGGTCGTTGTTTGGGCTGTTGCGGTTGTTGGTGAACAGCCAGATCAGCCCCGGCTTGCCGCCCAGCGCCGTATCGATGGAGGCCCGCACGGCCTCGCCCAGGTCGGTATCGGCCAGCGCATTGCCGCCCGGCTTGCGCGCCACATCCAGCGAGGCAAGCGCAGCGGCCACCGCATCGCGCGGAGCCTTTTCATCGACCTTGAGCGCCAGCAGCGCTTTGGGCGATGCCGCACCGGGCAGGCTCTGGTTGAACGACGCCATCACCAGCGCATCGCCCGGCTGCGCTGCGGCCAGCGCCACCTCGCGCACCAGCGCCTTGTACTGCGAACGGGGATCGCTGTAGAAAGGCTCCATCCAGCCCGAGTTCTGCACCAGGAATACATGCGAGGTGGCGCCCGCCGTTCCCGCGGCGGCGCACAGCAGCCCAAACAGCGCGGCCCTCACGCACCGCCCTCCAGCCGCCAGCCCCGGATCTCGTTCCATGCGGGATGGTGCAGCCACAAGCAGTCGTCGTGCACAAACACGTGGCAGTCCGCGGGATGGCGCAGCCGCACCAGTTCATCCAGGACCACATTGCGCTGCCCCACCCACTCCACAAAAGTACGGGGCAATATTTCGCCGCCCAGCGCCGCTTCCGCCTTGCCGGTATAGCCTTCGATGCGCAGCACCAGGCCCGAAGACTGGCTGCGCGTGGCCGAGATATTCGCCAGCAGCGGCAGCACCAGCGCGTCGCCATGCCGCTGGTCTTCCACATCCTCCACCGACCAGGGCTCGTTCTTCACCTGGTGCCCGCGCCGGAACAGCAGCGTATCGAAGCCGAGCCGCGCGCCGTCGATCAGCTCCACCTGCGCATCTTCGCGCCCCAGCTCGCGGAAGGAATAGCTTTCGCCATCGTGCCCGATCAGCCATAGCCTGCCGTCGCGGCTGCGCACCGGCCCGCCGAACTGCAGGCGCGGCGTCCACGGGAAAGGCCATGCCAGCCATTGCGGCGCACGGCCCGGATACCACAGCAGCTGGCCGCGCTCGTGCAGCCATACCAGCGCGCCATCGTAGCTGTATGGCCGCGACCAGCCTTCCGCCGGTGCATCCGCGCCGCTGACCGCCAGCACTTCCGGATCGGCGCCGGCGGCCAGCGCAGTCCACAGCCGCAGCCCATCCGGGGCATTGAACAGGCAGGCGATATAGCGGCCCACCGCGCCGGGGCCGCTGGCCAATGGCGCGTGCAACAGGGGCTCGGTGCGGTAGCTCTCGCCAACCGGATTGACCAGCAGGCGATGCAGTCCGCCCTCGCCCGGCACCAGGCCCAGCTCGCCGCGCCGTGCGCCCGCCCCGGCGGGCAGCCAGGCGTAGGTGGAACGCTCGAAACGAAGGTCGGCCGTGCCCTCTTCCGCCACCATGATCTGCCAATGGGCGGCGAAAGGATCCCAGTACTGCAGCACATTGCGCGTGTAGGCCAGCGCCAGCAGGCGCTGGGCCGCAAAGCCGAAACGGCCGGAGGCGAACACGCAGACGGCATTCGGCGGTGCAGGCAGGCGCAGCTCCGCCTGCCCCACGGCCGGCTCGGCCGGACGCAGCTCCAGCGCCGCCGCCAGCGGCGCCGCGCTCAAAGGCAGGCCTTGCGGCACATGGCGCGGCAAGGGCCATGCAGCGGGCGGCAGGGGCGAAGTCCCGGCAGGTGTCCACCAGGCGGGAAAGCGCTGCGGCCGCTGTTCGGCCATGGCCAGCGCCGCCCCGCAATCGGGGCAGAACGCAAAACCTTCAGGGTAAATGGGAGCGTGATGGCAGGACATGGGCAGGGACGCGCCCAGCAGCGCGGCCACGTCCGGCAGCCGGCCGCGCGCATGCGCCGCCCAGGCGACAGGACTCAGGTCCCTGCTGCCTTCCAGTTCAAAACCGCCTGTGCCGGGCGCGTGTTCAAGCCAGGCACTATCCTCGGTTTGCCACCTGTATGCCATGTTTCATCCGGTCTGTTTGAAGCAAATGAACACAAGCTCTGCCTCGGCGAGCGCGTGCTGTTGGGCCCATCATAACGCATAAATCTGGGCTGACCGGACAAAAAACAACGTCCCGCGATGGCGGGACGTTAGAAAGCTTTGAAAGGGGTTGCGTGCACATTGCACGCAGTTACGAGCAATTATTTATAAATGCCAACACCTATCAGCACATCGCCCACCTTCTCCACGTAAGTGGACTTATCTTCGAGGTTCTTGCTGATGGAGTTCGGCCATTTATAGGACACCCAGCCCTTGCCGGCCGGGCTGCCGGCCAGCTTCAGGAACTCCTTGATCGGATATACGCCGCCGGCATTGAGCTCGGTGAGGTTCTTGTTCACCATTTTCGGATTCTGGCCGTGCGCCAGCGCCACGCCGCGCTCATCGCCCGTCATGCCGAACATGAAGACGTAGAGGTCGCCGTTGATGAACTCACCTTTGGGATCGTTGAACGCCGCGATGGCCTTGGCCCGGCCATTTTTCTCAAGATAGGCTGCCGCTTTTTTAACCATTGCCACCGCCTCGTCAGCGGTGCCGCGGTGATCGGACTGGGCCTGGGCGCTACCGCCCACGGTCAATGCAAACAGGGCAGCGAACAGCATGCGGAAAAGATGCTTCATAGCGATAAGTCTCCTCTTGGAAGTGGCCTTGCGGCCTTATGTCACCGGGCTTCGTCGAACCCGTCGTTCCAGAGTAGCACAGGCCAAATCGCCTTAATTGCCGAGTGTGTGAATATTCACACACCAAGCAACAGCATTATTCACTAATGTTGATTTTCTTCGGCGGCGCGGGGGGCGTGTAGGCGACGAACTCGCTTGCCGGCGCCGATTCCAGCTGCTCGGACTGTTCCAGCCAGCGCTTCAGGCTGTCCATGCGGCGGATAGTGATGCCCTTGCCGTTGATATAGCCCACCTGCTCGAAGTAATCGAGGCGGGTGGTCATTTTCGAGGTAGTGGGCAGATTGTCGATCAGGCGGTCATAGGCCTTGCGTGCGCGCTGCTCCCACTTCTGCAGGGCGGGCTCGTTGAAGCGGTTGCTCTCGTAGTAGATAGTAACCGTTCGGTCATGGTTGCCAAAACCAACCACAGCGGCGCCCTTGCGCACCAGCTGCAGCACATCGTCCTTGATGGTGCCGCTCGGTACGAAAATCGCCGCGCGCCCTTGAGGCTCGGGCCGCTCCTGCGGCAAATCCTGGCCAAACTGTATGCTCATCCCTGCTCCACAATGGTATCGGCCAGATGTTGCCCTCTGGCTATATTCCTCCGATTCTACATGGGCGCAGGAGGCGCTACAAGCGTGGCACCGTATAATGCCGGGGCTTTCCGCCACACTTTGTCATAGTCGAAATATGAGCATTTTTTCAGCCCAGGTCCGCGAGCTGGCCGCGCGCAATATCCGCGACACGCTGGCTCTCGCCATCGAGCACGCGCCACCGCAGCGCGCGCTGGTGGTATTCGACCGCCGCAGCGAGCTGAATGAAGTGCTGACGGACGCCTACCGCCGCGCCCTGCCGGACGGCGAGTTCATCGATTTCGACACGGTCGAACCCTCGCAAATCCTCGACGCATTCGCACGCCTGCAGGCGAAAGACCTGGTGGTGCTGGTGCAGACCACCAGCTTCCGCCTCAACGACTACCGCATCCGCATGGAGCTGTTCAAGCTTGGACTGAAGGTGATCGAGCACATGCACCTGTCGCGCATGCCGGGCGAGCAGGGGCTGGTCTACATCGAAGCGCTGGCCTACGACCCGGCCTACTACCGCGGCCTCGGCCACCGCCTCAAGGCGCGCATCGACAGCGCGCAGCGCGGCGTGGTGGACAGCGGCGGCGAACAGCTGGTGTTCGCCTCGCCTTTCGAGGAAGCCAAGCTCAATATCGGCGACTACGGCGCGATGAAGAATGTGGGCGGCCTGTTTCCCATTGGCGAGGTGTTCACCGAAGCGCGCGACCTGGAAGCGGTGAACGGCCGCGTGCGCGTGTTCGTGTTCGGCGATACGTCCTTTCACATCAACCGCCCCACCACACCGATCACCATGATCGTGGAACGCGGCCGGGTGATCGGCGCCGAAAACAGCACGCCCGAATTTGACCGCATGCTCGAGATCATCCGCGAACACGAAGGCGAAGTATGGGTGCGCGAGCTGGGCTTCGGCATGAACCGCGCCTTCTCCTTCGAGCGCACAGTGGACGATATCGGCACCTACGAGCGCATGTGCGGCATCCACCTCTCGCTCGGCGCCAAGCACGGGCAGTACCAGAAGCCGCAGTTCAAGCGCAAGGACGCGCGCTATCACGTGGATATCTTTGCCATCACTGAGGCGGTGTATCTGGATGATGAGCGGGTGTATGAAAACGGCGCGTGGCAGCTTGCATGAAGGCTTGCTCTGTAAGGAACTAGTTCCCAGGCGAGAAAAGACCAGCTAAACGATAACTTTCGATAATTGAATCGAAGAGCTTTATATCTTGTCTTCCTCGCGCCATCAGCTGTGCCCCCGAGACGGCGGCAAAGATCGCCTGCGCGCGAAGTTCAGCAGCTTTCTTTTTCATCCCGGTTTCTTGCAGCACTTCACTTAGCCAAGCCAGGTTCACCTCTGCAAACGCCTGCACTTGAACTTGCACCTCGGGCGGCAAATCATCATATTCAGCAGTCATGAAGCTGCACAGGCAAATACGGTTATCGTTTTCCAACGAGCGGCGAAATGTTTCTGGATAGCGGCCCAGCGCCATCGCCGGATTACCGGCCTCAGTCGCCAGCAGCTCCAGGGTGGCTGCTGAATCGGCAGCATAGCGTCGCGCCACGGCTGCAGCCAAATCAGCCTTACTTGGGAAATGGTGATAGAGGCTGGCGGCCTTAATGCCGACTTGCTCAGCCAGGGCGCGCAGGTTTAAGCCCGCGTAGCCATGGGCCTGGGCAATGCGCGTGGCTGCGGCGAGAATCTTTTCGCTGGAGCTGGAATTCGCTTCGCTACTCAAGATGTTCCTCAATAAATGGTTGACTCCCGCCAGTATAGCGCATATTCTCCAACCTAACGAACGTTAGGTAGTCACAGTTGGCGGCCTGCGTTCTTTGCGATTCAATCAACTTCAGGAGCATGAAATGACTACTAGCACCACCTCGAATGACAGCAGCATGACGGTCTATGATTTTCCTGTCGGCCCCTACCCGACGCGCGTGAGAATTGCCATTGCAGAAAAGAACCTGCAATCGAGAATCCGATACGAGTTCGTAGATTTATACAAGGGCGAACACAAAAAACCAGAGTTCATAGAGCAAAAAAATTACTCGGGAACCCTGCCCGTCCTCGAGCTGGGAGACGGCACGCTGATAGCTGAGTGCACAGCCATCACCCAATACCTCGACACACTAGACGGATCCCCTATCCTTACGGGCACCACGCCCTTGGAGCAGGGACTGATTCACATGATGACCAAGCGCGCAGAAATTGAATTACTTGACGCTATCAGCGTCTATTTTCATCATGGCACGCCAGGCTTAGGGCCATTGGTAGAGGTATATCAGAATCAAGAATGGGGGTTCCGTCAACGTGACAAAGCGATTCGCGGCATGCACTACTTTGATAGGGTACTTCAGCAGCAATCTTATGTTGCAGGAGAAAAATTCTCGATGGCTGATATCGCGGTCATAGGGGGTTTGGTCTTTGCTGCTATCGTCAATCTGGAAATCCCGCCCGAATGCAAGTCCTTGTTGTCCTGGTATGAACGAATGAAAATGCGCGACAGCGTTGCTCAACAACCGGCCTTCGCCAGTTAAGAGCGATTGGCGACACTGGCGAATGGCAGAGGGGGCACTGCGTGGAAACACGTGATGTCCGCTTGTGGCCGAGTGCGGCGGCCTTCAGTCATCGTGTCTTCCTTAGAGATGCCGCACTTCCGCAGGAGGCATGGTCCAATTATCGCTTTTACCATCGAGATAGGTAATAGGTGCGTTCACGAGCTCTTCAAGTGCTGCATCGTCCAGACAAGCCAGGTTGACGGCGTAAAAGTCGCCCCAGCGCGGCGAGCTGCCAATGCCAAATGCGCGGACGCCACAGTGCTTGCAAAAAGGATGTTGATTTGTTTTGCTAAGGAATTGATAGTTAGTGAGCTCCGCCTCTCCAGCCAGCAACCGGAACGCATTGGGCTTTACTATCGCTGGCCAGAAACGCGTCTTCGTGCAGATGGAGCAGTTACAGCGGATCGTACCTTGGCTCAGGTCGATATCTGCTTCAAACTTGACCGCACCGCAATGGCAACTGCCACGATAGGTCTTCACGTCAGTCCTTCCTTAGCACGACGTGCGTTGCGGCTTCGGTTGGCACATGCCCGGTGCAGCGGAATCCGAGACGCGGCAGGTCCAGTCCAGCGAAGAGCGATTCGCCTGATCCGAGCAGTACCGGCGAGATTGCCAGGTGCATCTCATCGACCAGGCCGGCGCGCAGGTACTCTCGGATCGTTGCCACGCCACCGCCGAGACGTACGTCCTTGCCGTTCGCTGCCTTCATGGCTTGCGCATACGCGGACTCAATGCCGTCGGTGACGAAATAGAAGGTCGTGCCGCCTTTCATCTCCAGCGGCGGACGGGCGTGATGGGTCAGTACGAATACTGGTACATGGTAGGGAGGCTCCTCCCCCCACCAGCCTTTCCACTCGTCGTCCGGCCATGGCCCACGGATCGGACCGAACATATTGCGGCCCAGGATCCAGGCGCCGATGTTCTCAAAGCCACGGGCGGCGAAATCCTCGTCCGGCCCATCGCTTCCCTTGCCTGCGTTGCCTATCATGCTTTGAAAAGTGCGGGTGCCGCGGAACCATTGGTGCAGTCCTTGCGCGCCCTCGCCCATCGCGTTTTCCAGGGTCTGGTTCGGGCCTGCACCATAGCCATCGAGCGATAGGGTGAAGCTTCTTACTTTCAGTTCCGGCATCACGTCTCCTCTTGTATGGGGTGCACAGACTGAAGAAAGCATATCATCATGCTGTATCATCCGGATCCCCAAAACGAAAGCCGCGCATGCTTATCATTACCATCAAACAAGGCAAGGAAAAAGGCCTGCTTTCCGGCGAGCCGTGGATTTATGTCTCTGCCATCGAGAAGGTCGAAGGCAAGCCGCAGGAACGCAACAAGGCGGGGGCCACGGCACTGGTGCAGTCCTCGTCGCGCCAGTTCCTGGCCCGCGCAGCTTATAACGCCAAGTCGCAGATCGCCGCCCGTGTCTGGACCTTGCGCGAGGACGAGCCGGTGGACCACGCCATGATCAAGCGCCGCGTGCAGGCTGCCGTCCTCAAACGCACCGAGGCGCTACGCAGCGCTGATCCGCAGGCGCTGATGCAATTGGTCAACGGCGACAAGGATGGCTTGCCCGGCCTTCTGGTACACAGCTATGGCGGCACCGGCGGCTATCTGGTGTGCCAGTTCAACGCCGGCGGCGTGGACCTGTGGAAGGTGGCAATCGTACAGGCGCTCATCAAGGCCACGGATTGCCCCAATGTCTACGAACGCTGCGACGCGCTGCTGCGCAAAGGCGAAGGCTTGCCCGTTGCGCCACGCGCACTGGCGGGCGACGAACCGCCGCAGCGCCTGATGGTGCGCGATGGCGGCAAACTGCTGCCGATGGATATCCGCACCGGCTTTACCTACCCGCGCTGAAGCGCCAGCTGCCGGTCCCACGGCGGTACCGGCTGATATTCCCCTAACAGAAAATCGATCAGGGCCCGCACTTTCGGCGAGGGCTTGCGGCTGGCTGGGTACAGGGCGCTCAGGTGGTTCAGCGGCAGTTCCCAGTTGGGCAGCACTTGCACCAGCGTGCCGTCCAGCAGCTCGCGCCAGGCGAGGAAGGTGGTGCTGTAGACGATGCCCAGGCCGCGCAACGCGGCCTGGTGGAGCACGAGGCCGTTGTTGGCGGAAAACGCGGGCTTGACCCGGACGGTAGCTTCTTCTTCGCCCCGGCTCAGGTGCCAGGTGGTGCCGTCGGTCAGGTGGCTGAAATGCAGGCAGCGGTGGCGCTGCAGGTCTTCCGGGGCCTGCGGTGCGCCATGCTTGGCGAGGTAGGCCGGCGAGGCGCACAACACGCCGTGGCATGGCGCCAGCGGCCGGATGGCAAGCGCACGGCTGTCCGGAATGCCGCCGACGCGGATGGTGAGGTCGAAGCCATGTTCTATCGGGTCGAGCAGTGCGTCGTCCACATGCAGCAGCGGCTGCAGTTGAGGATGCGGCAGGCAGAAACGGGCCAGCGAATCGGCCAGCCATTCGCTGCCGAAGCTGGAGGGAGCCTGGATGCGCAATGGTCCGGCAAGCTCGGCGCCTGCATGGGTGATGACGCGGGCCGCTTCCTGCGCCTGCAGCACGGCGGCGGTGCAGGGTTCGAGATAGGCCTGGCCAGCGTCGGTGAGACTGACTTCGCGGGTTGAGCGGTGCAGCAGGCGCGCTCCCAGCTTGTCTTCCAGTTGCAGCACCTGCTTGCTGACCATGGCGCGGGTGATGCCCAGCTTGCGGGCGGCGGCGCTGAAGCTGCGCAGGCGCGCCACTTCAACGAAGATTTCCATTGCTTTGAGCTGGTCCATGGTCGCGCAGAAATGCGGGTCTGTCCCTTAATTTAAAGATTGTCTCCGTTTTGGAGACAATGTGTCAACCATTTGCGCGTTGTTGGATACGGGTGCGCTCCGTACAATTGGGGTATCGATTATCAGAGGAGTACCCATCATGCTGAGCGCAGCGCAGAAAGAGCAGTATCAGAAGGACGGCTTCATCGTCATCCCCGGATTCAAGACGGCGGAGGAGATTGCCGCGCTGCGCGCGCGGGCGGCGCAGATTGTCAACGAATTCGATCCGACGGTCGCCCAAGGCATCTTCACTACCAGGGATCAGGAGAAGAAGGCGGATGAGTACTTCCTACGCTCCGATAACACCATCCGCTGCTTCTTCGAGGAAGAAGCTTTCGGCGCGGACGGTCAGCTGAAACAGGCCAAGGAGCTGTCGATCAACAAGATCGGCCACGCGATGCACGACCTGGATCCGGTGTTCCGCGCTTTCTCCACCGATGCGCGCCTCGCGGCCGTGGCACACGACCTGGGACTGGAACAGCCGCAGGTCTGGCAGTCCATGTATATCTTCAAGCAGCCAGGCATCGGCGGCGAAGTGCGCTGGCACCAGGATGCGACCTACTTCGAAACCACGCCGATCAGCGTAACCACCTTCTGGTTCGCGCTGGAGGACGCCACGCTGGAAAACGGCTGCCTGTGGGCGGAACCGGGCGGCCACCGCACGCCCCTGCGCGAGCGCTTCGTGCGCACCGGCGACGATATCAAGGTCGAGAAGCTGGACAGCACGCCCTGGCCGGACGACAGCACCGCCGTGCCGCTTGAATGCAAGGCCGGTGCGCTGGTCTGCTTCCATGGCCTGCTGCCGCACTACTCCGCGCCAAACCGCTCGCCGGTATCGCGCCATGCCTACACGCTGCACGCCACCGATGCGCGCACCGAGTATTCGCCGCTGAACTGGATCCAGCGCGATGCTTCCTTCCCGGTGCGGGGCTTCATCTGATGCAGGTAAAGATTTTCGCCCCGCATTGGGGCAGCAATGAACTGCCGCCGCAGGTGTTCATCGACCGTGTGCTGGAAGCCGGTTTCGACGGCATTGAAATGTCCCTGCCGCTGGACGCAGCGCAGCGCGATGACTGGGTGCGCCGCATCGCCGATGCCGGACTTGGCCTCATCGTTGCGCAGTGGGAGACCGTATTCCACCCCGGCTTTGAAGCGCACAAGCGCGCGCTGCGCGAGCTGCTGGTGAATGCCTGCGAAGCGCGTCCGCTGCTGGTGAATTCACATACGGGCAAGGACTACTACACGCAGGAGCAGAACGAGGCCTTGCTCGCGCTGGCGGATTCCATCTCGCGCGACTACCACGTGCCCATCGTGCACGAAATCCACCGCAGCCGTTTCAGCGGCCATCCTGCGCTGCTGATGCCTTATCTGGAACGCATGCCGCAGCTGCAGCTCACTGCCGACCTCTCGCACTGGTGCGTGGCCTGCGAGTCGCTGCTGGAGGACCAGCCGGATACCCTGGAGAAGACATTGCCGCGTGTACGCCATATCCACGCCCGCGTGGGCCATGCGCAAGGCCCGCAGGTTGCGGATTTCCGCGCACCCGAAACGGCGCCTGAACTGCAGGCGCACCTTGCGTGGTGGGACCGCATCGTGGCGCTGCGCCGTGCCGATGGCGCGGAGCTCATGACCATTACCCCGGAGTTCGGCCCGGCGCCTTATACCTTCAGCCAGCCCTATACCCGGCAGCCCGTCAGCAATGCATGGGAACTGAATGTGGCAATGCTCGCGCTGCTGCGCGGGCGCTATGAGGCAGCCAGCTCTTCTTCCTGAACCGGGGCGCGCAGCGGCAGGATGATGGTGATCAGCGTGCCCTTGTCCGGCGCGGATTCGATCTCGATCTTCCCTTTCAGCACACCGGTCACGATGTTGTAGACGATGTTCATGCCCAGCCCCGAGCCGCCCTGCCCCATCTTGGTGGTGAAGAACGGATCGAACACCTGGTGCAGGATGCGGCTGCTCATGCCCACGCCGTTGTCCTGGAAGCGCAGTACCGCCGTGCCGTCGCCGGTTTCGCGCGCCGTGATGGTGATCTTGCCGTGCGCCCGGCCTTCGAAGGCGTGCAGCATGGCGTTGTTGATCAGGTTACTGAGCACCTGCCCCACGCTGCCCGGATAGGATTCCAGCGTCAGCGTCTCGGGCACGTCCACCTTCACTTCGCAGTTGGCGCGGCGCAGCTGGGCGGCGTAGGTGGCGAGCGTGTCGTGCAGCAGCCCTGCCAGCGCAAAGGAACGGCGCTGGTCCGAGGTCTGGTCCACCGCCACCTGCTTGAATGAGGTAATGAGGTCGGCGGCGCGGCCGAGCGAGCTGGCGATGATGGCGCATGCCGTCTTGGCATCCTGCAGGTGCGTATCGAGCGCGGAGCGGCGGATGCCGCCATCGGCCAGCTTGCGTTCGAAGTCCGCCACCATGTCGCTGAGCGCCGTCGCCGTCAGCAGGCTGTTGCCGATCGGCGTGTTCAGTTCGTGCGCGATGCCGGCCACCAGCGCGCCGAGCGATGCCATCTTCTCCGAGGTAATCAGGCTGGCCTGCGCCTGCTTCAGCGTCACCAGCACCGAGGACAAATCCTGGTGCGCCAGTTCCACATTGGCCTTCTGCGCCGCCAGCTCGTTCAGGCTGCGTTCCAGCCCCTCCTTCGCTTCCACCAGCGCCGCTTCGGTTTTCTTGCGGTCGCTGATATCGGACAGCACCCACACACAGCCCTTGCCGGGCGCCGCAGCATCGAGCACCTTGCCGTTCACCATGCACCAGAAGCTGGAGCCGTCGCGCCGCTGCAGTTCCAGCTCCGAATGTACGCGCTGGCCGTCCGCGCCGCACTGGAAAGGATCTTCGCTGCCGCGCTTCGCCAGCACCGTGCTGGGACAGCCGGTCAGCGTGCCGCTGGTATAGCCCATCATCTCTTCCAACCCGCGGTTGCAGCGCATAATGCGCCCGTCCTGGATCAGGGCGATGCCGACAATGGCGCTGTCCTGCAGGGCGCGCTGCTCGCCGACCGTGGCACGCAGCGTTTCGGCCATGTCGCGGTGGCGGCCCGCCATCGTCAGCAAGGCGGCGATCAGCACGCTGATCACCGAGCCCGCGCCGCCGATCAGGCCTATGGCCAGGTAGTTGCGGCTGTAACGGCCGCCGCCGTGGCCATCGAATTGCATTACCCAGCGCCGCTCGCCCACGTTCAGCGTCAGGCGCGCGTTCAGGTTTTTGAGCGGCGTGTGGGCGGCCTCGCCGATCTTGCCGGCGCTGTCATACATCAGGTTGTCCAGCGAGGGCGGCGTGGAGCCGCCGTCGCGCAGGTAGCCCGCGTCGTAGACGGACAGATGCAGTTGCGGCAGCAGCGAGCGGTCGATCACTTCACGCATCAGGTCCGATACGCGGAACACAATCGCCACGAAACCTGTCAGCGCTGCGCGCCGCTCTTCGATGGTCTGCACCGGCATGCCAGGCCGGAACAGGGGCAGGCGTGCCACAAAGCCTGGCTGCCCGCTCGCATCCTGCACGAGAATGATGCGCTCAGTGGCAATCAGCATGCCGGTATCGCGCCCCAGCTCCAGCGCGCGCAAGTGCGTCGGCAGCGCCGCCAGGTCGAGGCCGAAGGCGTTCTCGTTGCCCCGCATTGGTTCGGTGTATTCGATGATGAAATGTTCGCCGCGAATCGACGCCGGATGCACGGTGTAGCCGGGATAGCCCTCTCCCTGCAGGCTGCGGTCGGCGCGCACCGCGGCCACGCGCTGCGCCAGCTCGCTGTCCGGCACGCGCCGCACGAACTGGATGGCCTGGAAACCGGGGTAGCGTTCCGACAGCCGCAGCTGCCTCACATAAGTATTGAAGTCGGTGCGGCTTAACTCGCCCTTGATGCTGAAGGCGCCCTGCATGCTGAGCAGGGTGTCGAAGTAGGTTTGCATGCGCACCTGGGTGTCGCGTGCAATCTTGTCGGTGTCGCGGCGGAAGCTGTCATCGATCTGCTTATCCTGCAGTTCCATCACAAACAGGCAGACCCAGACCGTTGCGCAGAGCCCGACTGCTAGTGCCAGATACCCCCTCATCCGCATGGTCAGCTCCACCTCGTACGATGAACTGACTATAACATACGGAAATGACTAATTCACAATAGTAATGACTTATCTGTATCGTCCTGGAAACGCATGGCGATGTGCATGAACTCTTCCTCTATGGCCAGCATCGCATCCACCACATCCGGATCGAAATGCTCGCCGGCGCCCTGGCGGATCAGCTCGATCGCCGTCTCGTGCGTGAAGGCTGGCTTGTAGACGCGCTTGGAGATCAGCGCGTCGTACACGTCGGCCACAGCCAGCAGGCGGGCCGAGACCGGGATGTCCTCGCCGGACAGGCCTTGCGGATAGCCCGAGCCGTCGAACTTCTCCTGGTGCGAGTAGGCGATTTCGCGCGCGAAGCGCAGGAAGGTATTGCTGCCGCCCAGCTTGTCCTCCACCACGGCGATGGCGTCGCGGCCGTACACCGTGTGCATCTTCACCACTTCGAATTCTTCCGGCGTGAGGCGGCCGGGCTTGAGCAGGATGGCGTCGGGAATCGCCACCTTGCCGATATCGTGCAGCGGCGCGGCATTGAACAGCAGGCGGATATGGTTGTCGCTCAGCTCGTGGGCGAAGCGCGCGTGGCCCTGCAGCTTGTATGCCAGCGCCTGCACATAATGCTGCATGCGGCTCAGGTGGTTCGGGGTTTCGTTGTCGCGCAGCTCGGCCAGCGTGGCCATCGACCAGATCACCGCGTCGGCCATATGCTGCAGATCTTCCGTCACCTCCTGCACCAGGTGTTCCAGGTGCTGGTGCTGGTGCTTCAGCAGCATGTGGGCGCGCTGCAGTTCGAACTGGGTGCCGACGCGGGCCAGCACGGTGTCCGACTGCAGCGGGCGCGTCACCACATCGGCCGCGCCGGCCAGCAGGCAGCGCTGTTCCAGCACGTGGTCGCCGCTGTCCACCATCATGATGACGGGGATGGCGGCGGTATCGGGGATGCTGCGCAGCTGGCGCAGCGCATCGAAGGTGTCGGTATCGGTCAGGCTGGCATCCAGCAGCATCAGGTCCGGACGCGGCAGCTGCTGCGCCACGCGCAGCACGGCATTGCCGCTGTCGGCCAGTTTGACGTCATAGCGTTCCTGCAGCACGCCGCTGAGGTGGATCAGGTTGTCCGCTGCCCTGTCGCCGACAAGGACGACAAGCCTGGTTTGGCCGTTCATGTATCAAGGTCTCCCGTGGCAGTCCGCCACAATGGAAGCATCATACCTGAGGCCGCCGCCTGAGGGCATTGTCCCTTTGTACAATTATGTTTCTACTCGACCAGAGCTGGCCGGCCGTCCTCGAGGAAAGCGCCGAAACAGCGCGTGCATTCCAGGCAGTACAAGTGCGCAATCCGCACATTCCGCTGGCGCAGCACCAGCTGCAGATGTCCCTCGCCGCACACGGGACAGGTTTCCCGCATGGTGCCGCAAGTGCGTATACCGTCGGCGAGATAGCTGTCATCGTAGCGCACGCCGTCGATCACGCTCTGCGGATCGAGCTGCACCAGATACAGCTTGACCGGTCCGGCACGCTGCTCGGACGGCTGTTGCGGGTATGCCTTATTCATCGTCACCCCCTCGCGCATCGATTGGCGCGTCCGGAAACGATAGACCTTTTCGGGCACGGAAGGCAAGCACAAAAAAACTTCAGAAATCGCTTGCAATTGTATAGCGCACTATCTATACTGCGAAGCATGGCAACCAAGAACGACAACCCGCTGCATCAGGTACCCCGGCTGGACGGACAGCTGTGCTTCGCCCTGTATTCGACTTCGCTGGCGATGAACAAGCTGTACCGCAAACTGCTGAGGAAACTGGGCATCACCTACTCCCAATACCTGGTGCTGATGGTGTTGTGGGAGGAAGACCAGCAAACCGTTTCGGCGCTGGGCGACAAGCTGTACCTGGATTCCGCCACGCTGACGCCGCTGCTGAAGCGCATGGAACAGGCGGAACTGCTGACCCGCACCCGTTCCGCCAGCGACGAGCGCCAGGTCATCGTGGCGCTGACCGAGCAGGGCAGCAAACTGCGCGAGGAAGCGGCCAAGCTGCCGGAACAGATTCTCGGCGCCACCACCTGCAGCCTGGACCAGGTGGTCGGCATCAAGAAGCAGCTCGATGCCCTGCGGGACAACCTGATGAAGAATGCCTGAAGATGCGGCACCGGCCGCCACTTCAAGTGAAGTATATAGCGCACGATATAATAATGCGCAATATGTAGTGCACGACTAAATAGCTAACTAATTAAAGGAGCTTTACCATGACCCTCACCAAAAAACTGATCGCCGCTTCCGTCTTCGCCCTTGCCGCAGGAGCCGCCTCGGCCGGCACGCCCGGCGTGGAGCCCACTACCGCCGGCTTCCTGAAAGCGCTGGAAGGCGGCAAGGCTATCGAGACCATGACCCCGGCGGAAGCGCGCCAGGTGCTGGTCGGCGCGCAGAAAGGCGCAAAGCTGCCGGCGGCGGACGTGAGCCAGAAAACCATCAAGGTCGATGGCAAGGACGTCAAGCTGTATGTGGTGCGGCCCGCAGGCGTGAAAGGCACGCTGCCCGCCTTCGTCTTCATTCACGGCGGCGGATGGGTGCTGGGCGATTTCCAGACCCACGAGCGCCTGGTGCGCGACCTGGTGGTGAACTCCGGTGCGGTTGGCGTGTTCGTCGAATACACGCCGTCGCCGGAAGCGGGCTACGGCGTGGCGCTCAATGAGATTTATGGCGCCGCCAAATGGGTGGCGAAAAATGGCAAGGAAATCAATGTGGACGGCCGCCGCCTCGCGGTGGCAGGCAATAGCGTCGGCGGCAATATGGCAGCCGTAGTGGCCCTGATGGCGAAGGAAAAAGGCGAACCGAAACTGCGCTCGCAAGTGCTGCTGTGGCCTGTGACGGATGCGAACTTCGACACCGGCTCCTACAAGGAATATGCGGAAGGCCACTTCCTCACCCGCGGCATGATGCAGTGGTTCTGGGATAACTACACCACCGACGCTGCCAAGCGCAAGGAGATCTACGCCTCGCCCCTGCAAGCCACGCCGGAACAGCTGAAAGGCCTGCCGCCTGCGCTGATCCAGACCGCGCAGTTCGACGTGCTGCGCGACGAGGGCGAAGCCTACGGCCGCAAACTGAGCGAAGCGGGTGTCGAAGCGACCACCGTACGCTATAACGGCATGATCCACGATTATGGGCTGCTGAACGTCCTGAGCGAAGTGCCGGCGGTGAAGACCGCGCTGCGCCAGGCGGGCGAAGAACTGCGCTACCGTCTGAAATAAAGCAAAGTGTCCGCGGACAGAAGTGTCCGCGGACGTGGTGCGGACACCATGTTTCAGCTTTTTTACAAAAAGTTTGAGAACAGGTGCCGCCAAGCACGCTTAGAATGGTCCCGCTATTTCTACAACTACAAAATCGGGGCCTAGATGAAGCGTCTGACACTTTCACTGCTTGCCGCAACACTTTCCACTGCCGCCTTCGCGGCGCCAACCTTCGACGACAAATTCCGCCAGCTGGACGAATTGCTGCCCGCAGCGAACCAGTACCGCACCGCCTCCGGCGCACCGGGACACGCCTACTGGCAGCAGCGCGCCGACTACAAGATCCGCGCCACGCTGAACGAAGCCGACCGCTCGATCACCGGTACGGAAACCATCACCTACCACAACAACTCGCCGGATACGCTGAACTACATCTGGCTGCAGCTGGACCAGAACATCTACGCCAAGAATTCGGACGCGCGCATGATGCAGACCGCGCCGTCGCGCGAGGCCTGGACCAAGCCGGCCAACCCGGAAGCGGGCTTCAAGTTCGAGGGCATGCGCAGCCTGCTGGTGGGCGAATCCTTCGATGGCGGCTTCAAGCTGTCCAATATCAAGGCCGGCAACGGCGCGCCGCTGCAATACACGGTCAACCGCACCATGATGCGCATCGACCTGCCAACGCCGCTGAAGCCAGGCCAGAACTTCACGTTCTCGCTGGACTGGAACTACAAGATCAACGAACAGAAGGTGCTGGGCGGCCGCGCAGGCTACGAGCACTTCCCGGAAGACAAGAACGACCTGTTCGAAGTGGCGCAGTGGTTCCCGCGCATGGCCGCCTATTACGATGTGACGGGCTGGCAGCACAAGCAGTTTCTGGGCTCCGGCGAATTCACGCTGGAATTTGGCGACTACGACGTGGCTGTTACCGTGCCTTCCGACCATATCGTGGCCTCCACCGGCGAACTGCAGAACCCGGGCGAGGTGCTGACGGCAGCACAGCGCCAGCGCCTGGAAAGCGCAAAGACGGCCAAAAAGCCGGTCATCATCGTCACCCAGGCGGAGGCGGAGGCGGCCGAGAAGTCGGTTGCCAAGACCACCAAGACCTGGCATTTCAAGGCAAAGAACGTGCGCGACTTCGCCTGGGCCTCCAGCCGCAAATTCATCTGGGACGCGCAAGGCTACAAGAAGGACGGCACCAATGTGCTGGCCATGTCCTTCTATCCGAAGGAAGGCAATCCGCTGTGGGAGAAGTATTCCACGGCCGCCATCATCCACACCATCGAGCAGTACAACAAGTACAGCTTCGACTACCCCTACCCGATCGCCATTTCGGTGAACGGCCCGGTGGGCGGCATGGAATATCCGATGATTTCGTTTAACGGCCCGCGTCCTACCAAGGACAAGAAAACCGGCGAGATCACCTACTCCAAGCGCACCAAGTACGGCCTGATCGCCGTGATCATTCATGAAGTGGGCCACAACTACTTCCCGATGATCGTGAACTCGGACGAGCGCCAGTGGACCTGGATGGATGAAGGCCTGAACTCCTTCGTCGAATTCCTGGCGGCGAACGCATGGGAAAAGGACTTCCCGATCGGCCGCGGCGAAGCGCGCGACATCGTCAACTACATGCGCTCGCAGAACCAGGTGCCGATCATGACGAACTCGGAGTCGCTGCTCCAGTTCGGCAACAACGCCTATGCAAAACCGGCCACCGCGCTGAACATCCTGCGCGAAACCATCCTGGGCCGCGACCTGTTCGACAAGGCCTTCCGCGAGTACGCCCAGCGCTGGAAGTTCAAGCGCCCGACTCCGGCCGACTTCTTCCGCACCATGGAAGACGCATCGGGCACGGACCTCGACTGGTTCTGGCGCGGCTGGTTCTACACCACCGATCCGGTGGACGTGAGCCTGGACGGCATCAGCGAATTCACCATCAACACCAAGGATCCTGAAGTCGAAAAAGCCTGGCTGAAAGCACGCAAGGACGAAGAGCCGGTGTCGATCACCGACCAGCGCAACGAAGCCCTGCCGAAACGCGTGGATGCGCAGCCGGAACTGAAGGACTTCTACAACGAGCACGATGACTTCACCGTCACCAACGCCGATCGCAACAAGTTCGCCGAATTCCAGAAGGACCTGGAACCGTGGCAGAAGGACCTGCTGGCACAGGGCAAGCACCTGTACCTGGTGGACTTCAGCAATGTGGGCGGCCTGGTGTCGCCCCTGATCCTGGAGATCACGCTCAAGTCAGGCAAGAAGTACATCGAGCGCGTGCCTGCCGAAGTATGGCGCTACTCGCCGAAGAAGATCACCAAGCTGATCGTCACCGACGAGCCGATGGTATCGCTGACGCAAGACCCATATTGGGAAACCGCCGACATCGACACCAGCAACAACAGCTGGCCGCGCAAGGCAACGCCATCGCGCCTGGAGATGTTCAAGGCCACCCGTGCCGCGCCAGACCTGATGAAGGACTACAATACGCCGCTGAAGGGCAAGGAAGAGCCGAAAGAGAAGAAGGCCGACCAGCCCGCGCCGCAGAACGGCGCAGCAGCTAAACAGGAAGCGGAAACGAAGAAGTAATGCTCAGACGTTTTAAAGCCGTCCTCGCGGCGGCGCTGCTTTGCGGCAGCGCCGCCGTTTATGCTCATAACTACCATATGGGCCTGGCGGACATCAGCTACAACCCGAACACCGGCAACACGGAGATCGTCCACAGCTATACCGCGCACGACGTGGAAGCGCTGCTGATGAACCTCTACCAGCGCCAGTTCGACCTGGGCCTCGAAGAAGACCAGGCCGTGCTGCGCCGCTACATCGAAAAACAATTCACCCTGAACAGCGGCGGTAAAGCGCTGCGCCTGCAATGGATAGGCGTGTCGGCGAGTGCCGACAACATCACGATCTACCAGGAAATCGAGAAGACCCAGCTAGCGCCAGGCACGGTGTTGCGCAACAACGTACTCACCGACTTTCTCCCCACGCAGATCAACACGGTCAACATCGCGCCCTCCGCCGCGGGCCGTGCTGCGCAAACGCTGGTCTTCAAGGTGCCCCAGATCGAACAAGTTTTACCATGAAAAAATTGATTAATTGGGGTCAGACGGGGGCGCCGAGCTTCCCAATTATTTTGGTCGCACTGACCCCGGGCCTCGCCCTCGCTGACGACCCTTTCATCCAGCGCGTGCTGATCGACGGTTCCCGCGCCACTCAACTCGGCATCGCGGATTCCGCAGCCGCAGGCAGCGCCACCCAGCGCCAGCTGCAGGACCGCACCAACTACCGTCCCGGCGAACTGCTGGAAGCCACGCCGGGGCTGATCGTCAGCCAGCACAGCGGCGAAGGCAAGGCCAACCAGTTCTACCTGCGCGGCTTCAACCTCGACCACGGTACCGACCTGCGCACCACGGTCGATGAAATGCCGGTGAACCAGCGCAGCCATGCGCACGGCCAGGGCTGGACCGACCTGAATTTCCTGATCCCGGAACTGAGCGCACGCCTCGACTACAAAAAAGGCCCCTATTCCGCCAGCGAAGGCGATTTCGCATCGGCCGGCGCCACCGCCATCACCTACGCCAACCGCCTCACGCAAGGCATCGCCAGCGCCACCACGGGCCAGAACGGCTTTGCGCGCGCCCTGCTGGCCGGCTCGCCGGAAGCCGGCAAAGGCAACCTGCTGTATGCGGTGGAAGCCATGCACAACGACGGCCCCTTCACGCACGGCGACAACTACCGCAAGCTGAACGCAGTGCTGCGCTACAGCGAAGGCTATGCGAACAACGGCTTCAGCGTGGCCGCCATGGCCTACCGCGCCAACTGGAACTCCACCGACCAGATTCCCCGGCGCGCGGTCGACAACGGCACGCTGGGACGCTTCGACGCCATCGACACCACCGACGGCGGCGAAGCGCGGCGTTTCAGCCTCTCGGGCATCTGGCGCCGGACCACGCAGGAAAGCTCTTCGAAGATCAGCGCCTATGTGATCGCGAACCGCCTCAAGCTATTCTCCAACTTCACCTATGTGCTGGATGACGCCGACAACGGCGACCAGTTCGCCCAGCCGGACCGCCGCGTCACCAGCGGCCTGAATGCAAGCCACAGCTGGCACTGGCATGAGGGTGACATGGCTTCAGTAACCACAGCCGGCATGCAGGTCCAGAACGACAATATCTTCAACGGCCTGTACAAGACCAAAGCGCGCCAGGTGCTGGGCGCCACGCGCGAAGACCATATTGTGGAAACCAGCACCAGCGCCTATGTGGAGAACTCCACGCGCTGGACGCCGGTCTTCCGCACCAATGCCGGCCTGCGCGCGGACCACTACCGCTTCGACGTGGCGCGCATCGGGCGCAAGGACGACACCCTGCTCAGCCCAAGCATCAGCATCGTGCTGGGTCCATGGTCGCAGACCGAGTTCTACATCAACGCGGGCAACGGCTTCCACAGCAACGACGCGCGCGGCGTGCTGGATGCGGACAATCCCGCCACGCCGCTGGCGCGTTCGCGCGGCCAGGAGCTGGGCGTGCGCAGCGAATGGGTGCCTGGACTGCAAAGCTCCCTGTCGCTGTACAAACTCGATTTCGACTCTGAACTGGTGTTCATCGGCGACGCGGGCAATACGGAAGCCAGCCGTCCAAGCCGACGCTATGGCGTGGAATTCTCCAACTACTGGAAGCCGCTCAAATGGCTGTCGGTGGACGCCGACCTGGCCTTCGCGCGCGGCCGCTACCGCGACGAAGATCCCGCAGGCGACCGCATTCCCGGCGCGGTCGAAGGCGTTGGCCAACTGGCGCTCACTCTTGCCCCAGGCGGCCCGTGGAGCGGCTCCCTGCGCATGCGTTATTTCGGCCCGCGCCCGCTGGTGGAAGACAACAGCATACGCTCGCGCGGCACGCGCACGGTGAACGGCCGCATCGGCTACCGCATCGGCAAGCGCACCCACATCGAGCTGGAAGGCTTCAACCTCGGCAACCGCCGCGACTCCGCCATCGAGTATTACTACGCCTCGCGCCTGCCCGGCGAAGGAGCGCCGGTGGACGACATCCACTTCCACCCCATCGAATCGCGCACTTTCCGCCTTACCCTCAGCACCGCATTCTGAAATTGGGGACAGACCCCAATTAAAAATGGGGCGTACAATAAATGCATGAGTACAACTTCACCCGCATTTACACCCCTTGAACAGCTGACGCAAGCGCTGCGCAACGAGGGCTACGCCTTGCTGGCCCCCGCCGATGTGGCGGCCCTGGCCGGCGCCCCGCTGGCCCAGTTGAACGAAATGGCCGCCAGCTGGGACAACCTGGCCCTCGATAACTACCTGAAGGATGGTGGCCGCTACCGCAAGCGCCGCCATTCCTGCTTCGTGCAGAGCGGCGAGGCGCTGCAGCAAAGCGCCCACCGCGCCCACTGGCAGCCGGTCGAATACAACGCTCTGCACGGCGGCATGCACCGCATGTTCGAACCGGTGCTGCCCGCCACGGTCGAGCAGCCCGGCTGGCAAGGCCTGCTCACGGCCCTCGGCAAGATCTGCAGCGCCGTGCGCGGGGACCAAACCTGGTATGTGGAAGCCCACCAGTTCCGCATCGATACCGCCGACGGCATCGGCCGCCCCACCCCGGAAGGCGCGCACCGCGACGGCGTGGACTACGTGGCCGTGATCCTGGTCGGCCGCCACGCCATCAAAGGCGGCGAAACCCGCATCTTCGAGGCCGATGGCCCCAACGGCAAGCGCTTTACCATGACCGAGCCCTGGACCATGCTGCTGCTCGACGATGCGGCTGTCATCCATGAATCCACTCCCATCCAGCCGCTGGGCGAACATGGCTACCGGGATACGCTGGTGCTGACTTACCGCGCGAACGCCTTCCAGGGCGATGGCGGCTGAAGGCTAAATCCGATATAGTCGGGGGGCCCTTTCAACTATATGGAGATGTCAGTGGATTCCAGTTTTGAAATCGCACCGGACGAAATTGAGATCCTGATCGTTGAGGACAGCCCAACCCAGGCCGAACGCCTGCGCCGCCTGATCCAGTCGATGCGCTACGGCGCCCGCGTGGCCGCCAACGGCCGGCTCGCGCTGGACGCCATCCACGAGCGCAAGCCGCACCTGGTGCTGTCCGATATCGTGATGCCGGAGATGGATGGCTATGAGCTGTGCCGTGCGATCAAGGGCGATCCCGGCCTGCGCGATATCCCGGTCATCCTCGTCACTTCGCTGACCGACCCGAAGGACATCATCCGCGGCATCGAATGCGGCGCCGACAACTTCATCCGCAAGCCATACGCCGAAGACTACCTGCTGAACCGCATCGGCCACATGCTGGTGAACCAGAAGCTGCGCAAGGACTCAAATATGGAGGTGGGCATTGCGCTCTACCTCGGCGACCAGAAGCACTTCATCAACGCGGAACGCCAGCAGATCCTCGACCTGCTGATTTCGACCTACGAACAGGCCGTGCAGGTGAACAGCGAGCTGCAGGCGCGCGAACGCCAGGTGATCGACCTGAATATGCGCCTTGCGCACCATGCGGGCGAACTGGAAGCCACCAACCGCGAAATCGCGCTCAAGAACCTGGAACTGGCGGAAGCAAGCCGCATGAAGTCCGCCTTCATCGCCAATATGTCGCATGAACTGCGCACGCCGCTGAACGCCATCATCGGCTTCACCGGCGCGCTGCTGATGAAGCTTCCCGGCCCGCTGACGCAGGACCAGGAAAAGCAGCTCACCACCATCCGCTCCAGCGCGCGCCACCTGCTATCGCTGATTAACGACATCCTGGATGTGGCGAAAATCGAAGCAGGCAAGGTCACGCTCTCGGTGGAAACCGTGCAGTGCCAGGACCTGATCCGCGAAGTGAGCGAAACCCTGCGTCCGCTCGCCACGCAGAAAGGCCTGGCGCTGGAAGTGGCGCTGGCGCCGGAGCCGATCTCCCTCGATACCGACCGCCGCGCCCTGACGCAGATCCTGATCAACCTCGCCAACAACGCCATCAAATTTACGGAAAGAGGCATGGTGCGCATCACCTTGAGCCAGCGCCAGGACCCTGATGGTGTCACCACCGAATTCGCCGTTGCCGACAGCGGCGCCGGCATCCGCGAAGAAGACCAGGCCAAGCTGTTCCAGGCCTTCTCGCAGCTGGACTCCACGTCTACACGGCACGCGGAAGGCGCCGGCCTTGGCCTCTACCTGTGCCAGAACCTCGCCAACCTGCTGGGCGGCTCGCTGTTCTTCAGCAGCGATTTCGGCAAGGGCTCGGTGTTCACCCTCGCAATGAAGTCCCGCAAATAATGGGAGCCCGCGTCCTGGTGGTGGAAGACAATCAGGCCAATATGGACCTGATGAATTACCTCCTCACCGCATTCGGCCATCAGGTGCTGTGCGCCTACGACGGCGAGGCGGGTGTGGCGATGGCGCGCAGCGAACGGCCCGACATCGTGCTGTGCGACCTGCAGCTGCCCAGGCTCGACGGGCATGGCGTGCTCGCGGCCCTGCGCGCCGACCCGGCCACGAAGGACATTCCGGTACTCGCCGCCAGCGCGGCGTCCGTCAGCGACGGCGGCGCTGCGCTGCGGCGCGAAGGCTTTACCGGCCTGCTGCCCAAATCCATCGAACCGGATGTGCTGCTGCCCTCGCTGGACGCCTTCCTGCCGCCCGCCCTGCGCAGCAGCTTTGGCGGCGAAGCGCCGGCAGCGGCCGAGGCCACGACAGCCCCCAAGGCCCGTGTGCTGGTGCTCGATCCCTCTCCCATGGGCGAGGGCATGGCGGCCGCCGTGCTGCTGCACCACGGTTTCCAGGTCGAGGTAGCGGCGGATACTGGGGCGGTGAGCGCCCTGGGCAAGCAGGTCTTTGATCTGATCGTGGTCGATGGCCCGGCCAGCTCAAGTTTCGTCGGCGCAACACTTGTCAAATTTGCAGCAACGCCGGTGGTCCGCAAGGTGCCGCAGGATCCCGCAGAGCTGCTGCAGGCGGTCCGCACCGCCCTGCAAAACGGTTAATCGATTTCTGCTGCACATGCACAACAGCGCTCCTCGCGCCTCTGCCATAGTGATAACACGCATATCGTAGTTTTACGGTATTGCACCGCAACATAAACTTGGATATAGTGGAACTGTCTCCTCCAAGCGTTCTCCGAACATTGGATTCCGCCCGCAGCCTCCGGTTCGCGGGCTTTTTTTTGCTGTTTTAAAATTGGGGACAGACCCGGATTATACGAATCGTATAATCCGGGTCTGTCCCCAATTTCCCAAACGGCCCCAACTTCAGGCAATGAAGCTTAGGCGCGACGCGGGGAGGCGGGGGAAGATGCGCGCCAGCTGCCGGTCGGGCAGGCGCAGGTGGCGTTCGGCGATGTGGGCCAGCACGCTGCGGAAGTCGGTCGTCACCGGCAGGTCGCGGCCTTCGTTCAGGGCGCTGTCGTCCAGGCCCTTCCAATCGCCCAGCACCTTGCCGCCATTCACGCCGCCGCCCAGCACCCACATCACATTGCCATGGCCATGGTCCGTGCCACGGTTGCCGTTTTCGCGTGCCGTGCGGCCGAATTCGGACATCACGACAACCGTGGTGTCGTCGAACATCGGGCCGAGGCGCTGCGCCAGCACCGCCAAGCCTTGCGCCAGCGGGGCGAGGCGGTTGGCCAGCTGGCCTGTGGCCGCGCCCTGACTGGCGTGCGTGTCCCAGCCGCCCAGCGCCACAAAGGCCAGCTGCATGTTCGGGTCGTTGCGCAGCAGCGTGGCAAGCCGCGCCGCATCGTCGGGGAAGCCGTTCGGCAGCGGCGCGCCGCCGTTTGCCGCCATCATTTCGGCCGCCATCGGGCTGGCTGCGGCAGCCATCACCTCCTTACGCGCTTCGCGCCCGTCGCTGTACACCTTGCCGAAGCGCGCGTTGCCCGCGTAGAGCGCATCGAAGGCCGCGCCGATGGCGGGCCTGTCGTCGAGCACCGTGCCTTTGGTGCCCGCCGCGCCGTTGGCGAGGTTGATCGCCGCCGCACGGCCGGTGAGGATGCGCGGCATGGTGGGGCCTATGCTCAGCGCGCGGGTGGGACGCGAATCGCCTGGCAGCGCCGTGATCAGGCGGTTCATCCAGCCGTCCGGCGTGCTCTTCACACCCGGCGTGGCGGACTCCATATAGTCCTGCGCGTCGAAGTGGGAGCGCGTGGCATCCGGCGAACCGCTGGCGTGAATGAAGGAGAGCTTCTTCTGCTCCCACAGGGGCATCAAAGGCGACAGGGCCGGGTGCATGCCGAAATAGCCGTCCAGGTCCAGCGCACCGCCCTCCTCGCCCGGCTTCGCCAGCGCGATGGTGGGACGCAGCCCGGCATATGCGGCATCGCCCACCGGCGCCACCACGTTCAGGCCATCCACGGCGCCGCGCAGCATGATCACAATCAGTTTGCGCGTATGTGGGGTGGCCGGCTGCGCGGCAAGCGATGCGGCCCATGCCTCGCGGCCCAGCGGCACCATCAGGCCTGCACCGGCGGCAAGGGCATTCAGGAAATCTCGTCTTTGCATACCGTCTCTCCTCAGCGCTGCATGAAATCGGGACTGCCAAGCAGCAGCGCGCTGCGCAGCTTCTCCGGGCTCGCCGCCGCCAGCTCCTGCGTGCGCGGTGAAATGGATGGGCCCAGCGCCGCCTGCACCGTTTCGATGCTGGCGTTCTGTCCCAGCGACGTGGCGAGGCCGATGCGCATGGCCAGCGAGTCCGGATTGAGCCAGGCTTCCTGCGTGTTCTTGTAGCCGTCCGGCGTCTGGCAGCCATACAGGGGCATGCCCAGGCGGTTCAGTACCTGCTGCATGCGCTTCACCTCGGGCATGGCGCCGCTGGCGCGCGCCGCCGACACCACGTACTGGTAAGGCGTTTTGAATTTGGCGCCCGCCGTGCTGTCGTCCATGAATTCCGGGCTGCTGAACATGGTGCGCAGCACCGAACGGATATCGCCCTTGGTGTCGAGCCAGGTGCGCGCCATGCGCTCAACCAGCGCGGGCGGCGGCGCATCGGCCACGAAGTACTGCGCGAGCCGGTAGCTGACATGCCTCGCCGTCGCCGGGTGTACGGCCAGCACGTCCAGGGCGTACTCGCCTTCGGTACGGCCGCTGGCCCGGATGGTCCAGCCCAGCCACTGTTTGGCGCCGTTGTCGTGCCGCTTCGGGTCGAACCAGAAGGTTTCGTTCTCGCTCACCAGCTTGCGCGGACGGTAGGTCCAGCCGGTGAGCATGCGCGCCAGCTCCGTCACGTCCTTCTGCGTATACCCCTGGTCCGCGCCCATGGTGTGCAGCTCCATCAGCTCGCGCGCATAGTTCTCGTTCAGTCCATTGGCCTTCGATACCCAGTTATCCAGATAGAAGAGCATCGCGGGATGGTGGGCCGTGGCGCCCAGCAGCTCGCGGAAGGAGCCGAATACATGCGGGCGGAT
This sequence comes from Pseudoduganella rhizocola, assembly GCF_045984285.3. Lineage (NCBI taxonomy): Bacteria > Pseudomonadati > Pseudomonadota > Betaproteobacteria > Burkholderiales > Oxalobacteraceae > Pseudoduganella > Pseudoduganella rhizocola. The sequence continues at coordinate 390,498 of NZ_JBJQIK030000001.1, read as the reverse complement.
CGCATCGCGTTCGAAGCTCGCCGCCAGCGCGCGCACTTCGCCTTTGCCCGCAAATACATTGAAATGGTTGAACCAGAAATCGGTCATCACCTCTTCCAGCTGGCGCGGGCTGTCCACGGCGCGCAGCAGGCGGGCGGCGGCGCCCTCATCGCTGATGCGCGAGTAGACCTCACGGCGGCGGGCCTTGAAGGCCTCGTCCTCGTCGCGCCGCATGGCGCGCACTTCGAGGAACTTGCCCAGCGTGGCGCCAGGTGTTTCGTTCAGCGTATCCAGCGCCTGCAGGCGCGTAGACAAGTCTTGGGGCAGGGGCAGCGCTTCCGGCGCCAGCTGCTCATCGATATAGCGCTGCACGCCCATCCGGGCCACGCGCTCGATATCGCCGGGACGGGGCCCGTAAGCAAGGCGATTCAGTACGTGAGCGGCCGCCTGCTCGCCGGTGAGCGGCGCAGCCTGCAGTTGCGGCAGCACGGCCAGCATCACAAGTGGAATCCAGCGAAAGACAGGCATTGGCGGCTCCCGGTAACGGTCGAGCCTTCTTTATACGCTTGTCCCGCCGCGCTGCCAAAGGCCAGTTTGTATCGTATGTAAATCGCTGTTACATGACGCCTGCCATGCAAATTAAAACAATCGATTAAGTTATATCAATTGTTTAAATTCTGTGCTCTAATGGCAGGATGTCAGAAAAGCATTTCTCCCGAAAGTCGCGCTCGGACGGTGAACAATCCCGCGAGCGCCTGCTGATGGCCGCCATGCGCCTGTTCGCCGAACAGGGCTTCGCGCGCACCTCCACCCGCGAAATCGCGCTGGCTGCCGGCGTGAACGTGGCCGCCATCAGCTATTACTTCGGCGACAAGGCCGGTTTGTACAAGGCCGCCCTCACCGACCTCATTCCGCCGCCCGAGCACAATATCCAGCAGTTCGACCAGCCGCATTTCACGCTGCGGCAAGCGATGGAAGGCTTCTTCACGCAGATGCTGGCGCCGCTGGCCGAAGGGGAATTCGCCGTACTGTGCACCAGGTTGTGGATGCGCGAGATCGTGGAACCCACCGGCGTATGGTTCCGCGAGATCGAGGAAGGCATCAAGCCGGAACATATGGCGCTGGTGCGCGTGCTGGCGCGTTATCTCGGCATAGAACCGAACGATGAAGTGCACCGCCTTGCCTATTCGGTGGCGGCGCTCGGCGTGCAGCTGATCCTGGTGCGCGACGTTATCAACTCCTTTACTCCGCAGCTGCTGTCGCCAGCGGACGCAATTGACCAATGGACGACACGCCTCAGCGATTATGCCGAGGCTATCGTGTTGGCAGAACAAAAGAAACTCCGAGAAGGGAAATCATGAAAGTACTGAAGATGACGCTCGCGGTCACGGCAGCGCTGGCGCTCAGCGCCTGCGCGTCGGGACCGGCGAGTAAAGTCGATGCCCAGGCGCCGCTGCAATGGCAGGCGCCGCTGCCGCATAAGGGCGAGGTAGCCGAGCTGGCGCAATGGTGGCAGAAGCAGGGCGACCCATTGCTGGTGCAGCTGATCGACGCGGCGCAGGCGGTCAGCCCGACCATTGCCACGGCACGTTCGCGCATCGAGGACTCGCGCGCGCAGCGCGTGGCGGCCGGCGCCGCGCTGGCGCCGGACCTGAACGGCGTGGCCACGTCCACCCGCATGAGCCAGCAGCAGGCCAGCATGCCGACCAATACTACCTCGCAGCTGCTGTTGCAGTCCTCCTGGGAGATCGACATCTTCGGCCGCAACCGCGCCGCGCGCGACGCGGCCCAGGCAAGGCTGGAGAGCGCCCAGGCAGGCTGGCATGACGCCCGCGTGTCGGTGGCGGCGGAAACCGCCAACCAGTACTACGGCCTGCGCGCCTGCGAACAGCTGCTTGCCGTGGCGCAGCAGGACGCCGCATCGCGCGCCGACACGGCCCGCCTGACGGAGCTGACCGCCAAGGCAGGCTTCCAGGCCCCGGCCAATGCTGCCCTGGCCCGCGCCAGCGCCGCCGATGCCAGCAGCCGCGCCATCGCGCAGCGCGCCGTGTGTGACGTGAACGTGAAGGCGCTGGTGGCGCTGACGGCGATTCCCGAACCCGAACTGCGCCAGCGCCTCGCCGGCCAGGCGGCAGTGCTGTCGCCCGCACAAGGTGTCGCCATCCCTGCCCTGCCGGCGGAAACGCTGGCCCAGCGTCCGGACGTCTTTACGGCTGAACGCGAAGTGGCGGCATCGAGTTTTGAAGTGGGCGGGGCGCGCGCCGAGCGCTTCCCGCGCCTTTCCATCACGGGTTCCGTGGGCCGTGGCCGCATCCATACCTCGGATGGCAATGTCACGGAGAACACCTGGACTATCGGCCCGCTGCAAATGTCGCTGCCGCTGTTCGACGCAGGCCGCCGCCGTGCCGCCGTCGATGCCGCAAAAGGGCGCTACGAGGCAGCGGTGAGCAACTACCGCGGCGCCGTGCGCCAGGCCGTGCGCGAAGTGGAAGAAGCGCTGGTGAACCTGCAAAGCACCGATGAACGGGCGGCCGATGCGCAGACGGCGCTCGAAGGCTACCGCACCGCCTTCACCGCTACCGAAGACCGCTACAAGAACGGCATGGCCAGCTTGCTGGAGCTGGAAGATGCACGCCGCACCCGCCTCGCAGCGGAAAACACGGTGGTGAACCTGCAGCGCGAACGCAGCGCCGCATGGATCGCCCTGTACCGCGCGGCAGGCGGCGGCTGGACCGCAAACCAATAATTCAAATACAGGCACTCCATATGAACAAACAGACGATGAAACCGATGGCCGCCCTGCTGCTGGCCGCTTTCGTACTGCCCTGCGTGGGCATCGCCGTGTACAGCCCGGTTTCCGTGGCTGCGGATAAAAAGGAAGAAGCGCAGAAGCCGGCGCTGACCGTCACCACCACACGCCCTGAAAAAGCCACGCTGCCGATCCGCCTTACCGCGAACGGCAACGTCGCCGCGTGGCAGGAAGCCGTGATCGGCAGCGAGTCGAACGGCCTGCGCCTGACCGAAGTGCGCGTGAACGTGGGCGACGTGGTGAAGAAGGGCCAGGTCCTCGCCGTATTCTCGCCCGACACCGTGAATGCCGACGTGGCGCAGGCGCGCGCCGCCCTGCTGGAAGCCGAAGCGAATGCAGCGGAAGCCAAGGCCAATGCAGCGCGCGCCCGCACGCTGGAAAACAGCGGCGCCCTGAGCGCGCAGCAGATCAGCCAGTACGTGACGGCCGAACAGACCGCAAATGCGCGTATCGCCTCGGCGCGCGCCATGCTCAATTCGCAGCAGCTGCGCCTGCGCTACACGCAGGTGGTGGCGCCGGACAGCGGCGTGATCTCGGCGCGCAGCGCCACCGTGGGTTCGGTGGTGGGCGCAGGCACGGAACTGTTCCGCATGGTGCGCCAGGGTCGCCTTGAATGGCGCGCCGAAGTGACGGCCGCCGAACTGCGCAATATCCGCATCGGCGGCAGCGCGAAGGTGAAAGCCGCCAACGGCAGCGAACTGACCGGCAAGGTGCGCATGATTGCACCGACCGTGGATCCGCAGACCCGCTCCGCCCTGGTCTATGTGGACCTGCCTGCGGACACCAGCTCCAGCGCGCCGTTCAAGGCAGGCATGTTCGCCACCGGCCAGTTCGAGCTGGGCGAATCCGGTGCGCTCACCCTGCCGCAGCAGGCCATTGCCGTGCGCGATGGCTTCAGCTACGTGTTCCGCCTGTCGCAGGACTCGCGCGTGCACCAGACCAAGATCCAGCCGGGCCGCCGCATCGGCGACCGCATCGAGGTGCTGAGTGGTATCGACGCCAACACCACGGTGGTGCAGAGCGGCGCGGGCTTCCTGAACGACGGGGACCTCGTTGCTGTCAGCAACGGCCGCCCGGCAGCCGCGCCGGCGCCTGTGCGCGCTGCCAAGTAAGGAGGCCACGTGAATTTTTCCGCCTTATCTATCAGGAATCCCATCCCGGCGATCATGCTGTTCGTCCTGCTCACGCTTGCAGGGCTGCTGGCATACAAGGCCAATCCGGTGCAGGACTTTCCCGATATCGAACTGCCGATCGTGACCGTCACGGCCACGCTGCCCGGCGCCGCGCCGGCCCAGCTGGAAACCGAAGTGGCGCGCAAGATCGAAGATTCGGTCGCCACGCTGCAGGGCATCAAGAACATCTACACCAAGGTGCTGGATGGCACGGCCACCATTACCGTGGAGTTCATCCTGGAGAAGAACATCTCCGATGCGGTGAATGACGTGCGCGATGCCGTGTCCCGCGTGAAAGCCGACATGCCGGCGGAACTGCGCGACCCCGTGGTCAGCAAGGTTTCAACCGCCGGCCGCGTGGTGCTGACCTTCGTTACCAGCTCCAAACCGAACAGCGGCACGCAGATGGACGATGCGGACCTGAGCTGGTTCGTTGATAACGCCGTTTCCAAGCGCCTGCTGGCAGTACCCGGCGTTGGCGCCGTCAACCGCACCGGCGGCGTGACGCGCGAGATCCGCGTGGAGCTGGACGATGCACGCATGGCGGCGCTGCGCGTGTCCGCGCTGGACGTGTCGCGCCAGCTGCGCCAGGTGCAGAAGGAAGCGCCGGGCGGACGCGGCGACGTGAGCGGCGCCGAGCAGTCGGTGCGCACCATCGCCACCGTGCAGAGTGCGCAGGCGCTTGCGGCCATGGACATTCCGCTGGGCGACGGCCGCCACGTGCGCCTGGACCAGGTGGCAACTGTTACCGACACCATCGCAGAGCCGCGTTCGGTAGCGCTGCAGGATGGCAAGCCGGTGATCGGCTTCGAGGTGTTCCGCACCAAGGGCGCCAGCGAAACCGACGTGGCAAATGGCGTGCGCGCTGCCGTCGAAGAACTGCGTGTGAAGAACCCGAATATCGAGATCAAACAGTCGATCGACAACGCCGAACCGGTGGACGAAAACTTCGAAGGCTCGATGGAGCTGCTGTATGAAGGCGCCATCCTGGCCGTGCTGGTGGTGTTCTGGTTCCTGCGCGACTGGCGCGCAACGCTGGTGGCCGCGGCAGCGCTGCCGCTGTCCGTGATGCCGGCCTTCCTCGGCATCTACTGGTTCGGCTACACGCTGAATACCGTTACCCTGCTGTCCCTGGCCCTGGTGGTCGGCGTGCTGGTGGACGATGCGATCGTGGAAATCGAGAACATCGAACGCCACCTTCGCATGGGCAAGACGCCGATGCAGGCCGCGCTGGAAGCGGCCGACGAAATCGGCATGGCGGTGATCGCCACCACCTTCGCGCTGGTGGCCGTGTTCCTGCCTACCGCCTTCATGGGTGGCATTCCGGGCAAGTTCTTCAAGCAGTTCGGCTGGACCGCCGTGCTGGCCGTGCTGGCATCGCTGGTGGTGGCACGTCTCCTCACGCCGATGATGGCCGCCTACATGCTGAAGCCGAAGAAGCATGTGGAAGAGAAGGACGGCTGGATCATGCAGCGCTATATGCGCACCATGAAGTGGTGCCTGACGCACCGCCTTGTTACAGCGATTGCATCGGCCGTGTTCTTCGTCTGCTCCATCATGCTGGTTGGCCTGCTGCCGACCGGTTTCGTGCCGCCTGCGGACCGTGGCCAGACCCAGATCACGCTGGAGCTGCCGCCCGGCTCCACGCTGGCCGAAACCCGCGCAGTGACGGAACAGGCGCGCCAGCTGGCCATGCAGATTCCGGCAATAACGGGCATTTACGCTTCGGTTGGCGGCGGTTCGGCAGGCGATGCCTTCGCCCCCGGCGCCGCTGCGGAAGCGCGCCGCGCGGTGATGACCATCACCACCAAGCACCGCAACGACCGCGACGAGACCATGGCGGATATCGACGACGCAATCCGGAAGAAGCTGAGCGTCATCCCCGGTGTGCGCTTCACGGTCGGCCCGCCGGATACGGGCGTGAAGATGCAGCTGGTGCTGCAGTCGGAAGACCCGGTGGCGCTGACGGCCGCCGCGCAGAGCGTGGAACGCGAGCTGCGTACGCTGAAAGGCATCGGCAACGTGACATCGAGCGCATCGCTGGTGCGTCCGGAAATCATCGTGCGGCCGGACTTCGCCCGCGCGGCGGAACTGGGCGTGACGGCGAACGCCATCGGCGAAACCGTGCGCGTTGCCACCGCCGGCGACTACGACTTCGACCTCACGAAGATGAACCTGCCCGAGCGCCAGGTGCCGATCCGCGTGAAGCTGCCGGATGCCGTGCGCGCCGACCTCGATGCCATCGGCCGCCTGACGGTACCGGGCCGCAATGGTCCCGTGCTGCTATCCACCGTTGCCACCGTCACGATGGAAAGCGGTCCGGCGCAGATCGACCGCCTGAACCGCAGCCGCAACGTCACGCTCGACGTGGAACTGGGCAGCCGCTCGCTGGGTGAGCTGAACGAGGAAGCGCGCGCACTGCCGTCGATGAAGAACCTGCCGCCATCGGTCAAGCAGGCGGAACTCGGCGACGCGCAGGAGATGGCGTCGCTGTTCGCGAGCTTCGGCATCGCAATGCTGATCGGCGTGCTGTGCATCTATGGCGTGCTGGTGCTGCTGTTCAAGGACTTCATGCAGCCGGTGACGATTCTGGCCGCCCTGCCGCTGTCGATCGGCGGCGCCTTCGTGGCGCTGCTGATTACGGGCCGTGCGCTGTCGATGCCGTCCATGATCGGCCTGATCATGCTGATGGGTATCGTGACGAAGAACTCGATCCTGCTGGTGGACTATGCGATCCTGGCGCGCCAGGCGGGCATGAGCCGCTTCGATGCGCTGGTGGACGCCTGCCACAAGCGGAGCCGCCCGATCCTGATGACCACCATCGCGATGGGTGCCGGCATGATGCCGCTGGCACTGGGCTTCGGCGCCGACCCGAGTTTCCGTTCGCCGATGGCGATTACGGTGATCGGCGGGCTGATTACCTCCACGCTGCTGTCGCTGCTGGTGGTGCCCGCTGTGTTCACCTACATCGACGACCTGGAGCACCTGATGGGCCGCATCATGCGCAAGCTGCGGCGGCATAAGGAAGTTCCGGCAGCGCCAGCCGCTCCCGCTGCCTGACCCGTCGCCCCCGCCTGCGCGGGGGCGACGTTCAGGGTCGCCAGCCTCCTCCCATCGCGCGGTACAGGTCCACCGACGCAATCAGCAAGCGCGCCCGCAGCTGCAGGCGCAGGACATCGGCGCTGTACAAGGTGCGCTGGGCATCCAGCTCTTCCAGATACGATGCGTAGCCGTTGGCATAGCGGTTATGCGCAATCCGCAAAGTCTCCGCCGCCGTTTCACGGCGCGCATCGTTCTGCACCACCTGTTCGCGCAAGCGCGCCACCGCATCCAGCCCATTCTCAACCTCGGCAAACGCCGTGCGCACCGTATTCTCGTAAGCGAAGATCGCCTGGTCGCGCTGCGCGGCAGCGGAATCCGTCTGCGCCTGCACGCGTCCCGCATCGAACAGGGGCGCGGCCAGCGAGCCTGTAAGGCGCCACAAGCGTGTCGGCGAATGCAGGAAGTCGCTGAAATCCGTGGACTGCAATCCTCCCGCGGCAGTCAGGCGGAACGACGGCAGCAGCTGGTCGCGGGTTGCGGCCAGCGTGGCCCTGGAGGCGGCAATCGCCTGCTCGGCGCGCGCAATGTCCGGCCGGCGCCGCAGCAGGTCGGATGGCAAGCCCGCAGGCACCGGCGGCGGCGCCAGGCCGGCCAGCGCCGCGCCGCGTGCGACAGGCCCCGGGCTGCCGCCGGCCAGCAGCGCCAGCGCGTTTTCCTGCTCGAAGATTTGCCGCTGCAACTGGGGAATCTGCTCGGCGGCCGCATCATACTCGGCCTGCGCCTGCAGCCATTCGAGCCGCGAGCTGTAGCCGACCTCGAACTGGCGGCGCGCCAGGTCGCGCGACTGCCCGCGCAGCTTCAGCGTGGCTTGCGCCAGCTCCAGCTGCGCATCCAGTCCGCGCAGGTTGAGATAGCCGCTCGCGGTATTGGCTGCAACGGCCAGCGCCACGGCGTCCGTATTCGCCTGCTCGGCGCGCAAAGCGGCAGCGGCGGCTTCGGTGATATTCGCCAGGCGGTTCCATACGTCGATCTCATAGCTGGCCTGGAACTCCAGCGGGAACACGTTCGCCACATGGGGCACGCCGTTGTAGGCCAGCGCCCGCGCACGCGTCGGCGTGGCCGTGAGGCCGAGGCTGGGCTGCTGCGCCGCGCCGGCGGCGGCCACCCGGGCGCGGAAGTCTTCTATCCGTGCGCGGGCGATGCGCAGGTCGCCGTTGCGCTCGATGGCCGAAGCGACCAGCGCCGTCAGCACCGGGTCGTTAAAACTGCGCCACCATTCGCGCTCCAGCGGCTGCGCAGCGCTGTCCGGCCCGATGGGCGCACGCCATTGCTGCGGCACCTGCAAGGTGCTGCCGGGCGGCGCACCGACCTTTGCGGCGCACCCTGCCAGCAGAACCGCCGTAATCGCCGTATGCCAGCTTCTCATCGCCGCGCTCCGGCCTCGTTCAGCACCGCCGACGTGTCGATGCTGACGATGACCGACATGCCGGGCCGCAGCCGGTCCGCCAGCCGCTGGCCGGGATCGATGCGGATGCGCACCGGAATGCGCTGGGCGATCTTCACGTAATTGCCGGTGGCGTTATCCGCAGGCAGGACACTGAACTCCGAGCCCGTCGCGGGCGAGATGCGCTCCACCACGCCGGTGAGGATGGCGCCATCCAGCGCGTCGACCTTGAAGGTGGCGCCCTGCCCCACCTGCACATTGTTCATCTGGGTTTCCTTGAGATTCGCGATGACCCATATCTGCCTCGGCACGAGTCCCATCAGCTGTGCGCCCGAGTTGACGAAGGCGCCACGGCGCACCGTTACCTGCCCCAGCTGGCCGTCCGACGGCGCCACGATGCGCGTGTTGTCCAGGTCCACTTTCGCGGCCTTCAGCGCCGCCTCGGCGTTAGCCACTGCCGCCTCCAGCGAAGCCTTGTTCACGACCACCGACTGCGACTGCTGGCGCGCGATCTCCACGTTCGCACGCGCTTGCGACACGGCAGCTGCGGTCTGCGCCCGCGCCGCGCGCTGCGCGTCGAATTCGCGCTGCGACAGCGAACCATCCTTCACCAGCAGCTCAACACGCCCCAGGTCCGCATTCGCGCGCGCCGCCTGCGCTTCCGCATTGGCAAGCGCCGCCTGGTTGAGCGCGATGGTCGCGGCGGCGCTGCGGCGCGATTGCTCCCAATTGGCCAGCGCCGCCTTCTGCGCATCAAGCTGGGCCTGCGCCTGCTCGAAGCGCTGGCGATAGGTGCGGGAATCGATCTCCACCAGCAGGTCGCCCTGCTTCACATGCTGGAAGTCCTGCACCTTTACGTCGGTAACGTAGCCGGAAAGCTGGGTGCCGATCACCGTCACCTGCCCCCGCACCAGCGCGTTTTCGGTGGAGACCACCGGGCTGCTGAAAGGCGGCAGGCGCCAGGCATACAGCACGATCAGCACGCCGATCAAGGCAATCAGGGCGAAGCCGATGCCGGCCAGCCATTGCTGCCTGCGGCCGGGCTGTTCCGCTTGCGTGGTGGAGTTGTCGTTAGCGCTCATTTCGATCCGGAGTTTTCAAGTGAGACATTGGCCATGCCCGTCTGGGCGTTCGGTGCGGGCGCCGCCGGCCGGCTGGCGGTGCAGATATTCCACAGGTAGTGCATCGAGATCCATGCCAGGGTGGCGACGGCAACGATGGATATCAGCAGGAATACGTCGTTGTAAGCGAGGATATTGGCCTCGCGCGTGGCGGCCGCGCCGAGCGAGGCCACGCCCTGAGCATTGCGCAAGGCCGGATCGGCCAGCGTGCCGCCCAGTGCCGCCCCGCCGCCCTGGATGCGCGCTGCCACAAGGGGGTCGAGCAGCGTGAGGTGCTCCACCAGCTGGCTCGAATGGTATTTCTCGCGCAGCACCTGCACCGTGCCGACGATGGCGGTGCCCAGCAGGCCGCCCAGGTTCTGCGTCATCGAGAACATCAGCGAGAAGGAAATCAGGTTGCGCGGCTGCGCGATGATGGCGCCGAAGCCGGAAATGAAAATGGGGCCCACGAAGAAGGTGCCCGCGAACGCCAGCAGGAACTGGCTGAAATACATCTGGTGCGGCCGTGTGAGGTTGGTGGCGTGCGCATCGAGCCAGGCCCCAAGCGCCATCAGGAACAGGGCAAACATCAGCGAAGGCAGCACGCGCGAGGGCGATATCGTCAGCGCGCTGGCCACCAGTCCCGCGATGCTGCCGAACAGGGTGATCAGCCACAGGTCCTGCATCTGGTCGTTGTTCAGGCCCAGCGCATTCAGGAAACCGACCGTGCCGCTGGCCTCGCTCTGCACGATGCGGATCAGCAGCACGGCCAGCGCCAGGCGCACCATCTTGCCGGTGGTAAGCCAGCGGATGTTCAGCAGCGGCGACTTGCGGTTATGCTCGATCAGCACGGCCGCCGTCACCAGCACAATGGCCCCGGCCAGGCAGTAGCCTATCCACGGCGCCTCGAACCACCAGACGGTGCGGCCCAGCGCCAGTGCAGCGCACAGCAGCGCCACGCCGGGCGCGAACAGCGCAAAGGTGAGGAAGTCCAGCTTTTCGAAGACGCGCACGCGGTCGCCCGGCGGCAGCTTCAGCAGCAGCACGCAGCCGAAGGACAGGATGGCCATGCCCAGCTCGAAGGAATACAGGCCGCGCCACTCGGCGATTTCCAGCAGGTCGCTGGAGAACAGGCGGGCGAGCGGCAGCGCGAGCTGCGAGAAGCCGATGCCCACCACCACGCCTTTCAGCCTGTGCTGCGGCGGGAAGGCCTGCAGCGTGTAGTAGAGGCCGAGCACCGTGAGCGCGGCGCCGCAGATGCCGCTGGCGGCGCGCACCGCAATGGCGGAGGCCAGGCCGTGCACGAACAGGTGGGCCAGGGTGGCCACGGCGTACAGCAGCAGGAAGAGTTCAGTGAACAGGCGCAGGCCGAACTGCTGGCGGAACTTCACCAGCAGCAGGTTCATCGACACATTCGCCATCACATAGGCCGCCGGCAGCCACTGGATCTCGGCGGTGTACACGCCCAGCGAGCCTTGCGCATACAGGAGGTTGACGCTGACGAGCGCATTCCCGAGGCCGCCGGTGATGGCGACGATGAAGCCCACCAGCAGGAAGGCGATGCGGCGCGGCGTGGAGTGGAGCGGCGACGAAGGCGACCCCGGAAGCAGGGGCCGTTCGTGCGGTTGCCAGGTTCGGGGGGCGTAGACGTCCATGCTTCCCATTCTCTGTGTTCTTCTGCCCAAGAATACCCCAGTTCGTCCCGCCCCGCAGAAAACACAGCGGCGCCCGCGGGCGCCGCTGGCACGGCAAGAACCTGCGTCAGACCATGGGCGGATCGGTCTCGCGCTCGAACACGCGGTGCCCGGCGAGAGCCTGCTTGAATGCCGTCAGCGCCGCCGCCATGTCGGCCGGTTCGGCGCCGATGATGCCGCGGTCCGGCGTACCATCGGGCAGCTGGGATGGAATATCCGCCTTGGCCAGCAGCTGGGCCCCGGCGCCGATCACCATGATCGGCTTGCAATGGCGGTACTGCAGGCGCACGAATTCCAGCGCATGCGCATCGCGGCACAGGGCCTGCACAGCCTGTTCGCCGTCCGGCACGATCATGGCGTCGTAGACGACGGCAGGTCCCGCTTCGAGGGAGATTTCCACATCCAGCGTGCCGCCGCCGGCGCCGCTTACCTTGCCCATATTGCTGCCGGTGACACGCGGCACGGCGCCGTCGGCAAGCAGTGAAGCATACAGCGCGCGGACGCTGTCCGCATCCGTACCATTACCGACCAGGATCGCCACACGCCGGGTATGGATGCCGGTGGCGCCAGGCCGCGCCATCAGCGACAGGGACGGCGAAGGTTCATACTGCGGCAGCGGACGGGTGGTCGCCATCGGCTGCGGCGGCGGCACGTCCATGCCGAGGCCTGCCGCGACGGCGTTCACCAGCGTGACGTCCACATTCGCCAGCATCGACAGCATGCGCTCGCGGATGGCGGGCACCTGCACCCTTGTCAGCTCGAAGCGGAAGCCGCCCACGATGTGCGCCTGCTCCACCGGCGTCTGGCTTTGCCAGAACAGGCGTGCCTGCGAGTAGTGGTCGGCGAACAGCTCCGGCTTGCCGCGCACCTTATCTTCCATCATCGGCTGCGGGAAGCTGGTGAAGCCCTGCGCGCGTCCCGCCTGGAAGGGACAGCCGCCGCCCAGCGAATTGGGTTCGTAGGATACCCGGCCGCGATTGATGGTCTGGCGGTGCATGCCGTCGCGCTGGTTGTTGTGGACCTGGGCGAGCGGCGCGTTGACCGGAATTTCATGGAAGTTCGGCCCGCCCAGGCGGCTGATCTGCGTATCCACATAGGAATGGATGCGGCCATGCAGCAGCGGATCGTTGCTGAAGTCGAGGCCGGGAATGATATGCGCGGTGCAGAACGCCACCTGCTCGGTTTCGGCGAAGAAGTTGTCCGGGTTGCGGTTCAGGATCATCTTGCCGACCGGTTTCAGGGGCACCAGTTCCTCCGGCACGATCTTGGTCGCATCCAGCACGTCGAAGGGGAATTGCGCGGCCTGCTCTTCGGTGAACACCTGCAGCGCCAGCTCATATTCAGGGAACTCGCCCGCCTCGATCGCTTCCCACAGGTCGCGGCGGTGGAAGTCGGGATCGGCGCCGCTGATCTTCACGGCTTCGTCCCACACCAGCGAATGCGTGCCCTGCAGCGGCGTCCAGTGGAACTTGACGAAGACCGAATCGCCGGCCGCATTCACCATGCGGAAGGTATGCACGCCGAAGCCCTGCATGGTGCGGTAGCTGCGCGGGATGGCGCGGTCCGACATGGTCCACATCAGCATATGCATCGATTCCGGCATCAGCGAGGCGAAGTCCCAGAAGGTATCGTGCGCGCTGGCGGCCTGAGGCATGCCGTGGTGCGGTTCCGGTTTCACGGCATGCACCAGGTCGGGAAACTTCATCGCGTCCTGGATGAAGAACACGGGAATGTTATTGCCGACCAGGTCCCAGTTGCCTTCCTCGGTATAGAACTTGACGGCGAAGCCGCGCACATCGCGCGCGGTATCGGTGGAACCGCGTTCGCCTGCCACCGTGGAGAAGCGGACGAACACCGGCGTGCGCTTGCCCGCCGCGGCGAACGGCGCGGCACGGGTGATATCGCCCAGGTCCTGGTAGCTCTCGAAATAGCCGTGGGCCGCGGAACCGCGCGCGTGCACGATGCGCTCCGGGATGCGCTCGTGATCGAAGTGCGTGATCTTTTCGCGCAGGATGAAATCTTCCATCAGCGTCGGGCCGCGCAGGCCGGCCTTGAGGGAATTCTGGTTGTCGGCAACCGGCACGCCCTGGTTGGTGGTCAGCACCTGGCCGCCGGAATCGGCGCGCACGCGGTCCAGCGAGCCGTTGGTGGCGTTCACGCCCTTGCTGGCGCCGCTGCCGGTTTTGGGCGACACGACAGTCTCCGACGTGGTGCTGCCGGTAACGATTTCACTGGCCGGCGAAGCGGACTGCCCGGCTTGCGGATTGCGCGCGGCGTCGCCGTATTCGCCGGCCTTGCCGGCATTGAATGGAAACTGCGCGGCCAGCTCCGCCCCGCCCGCAACCTTTTCGAGCAGGACATCGGACTGCGGATTGTTGTTGCCGGTGGATTGCGGCGGCGCCGCATTGGAAGGCGCGGCCACGGTGCTGAGAACGGACCCGGCGCCGTCGGTGGCGCCTGCAGGTTTATTGCTGGTGGACATGGATATTCCTTCGTTGAATGACGGGACGAACAAAATCGCCCGGCGGCGCGAAGGCTGCCGGGCGAGGCGCGCAGCAGGCTGCGCGTGAGGCTTAGTGCTTGCGCGAACCGAGCAGCTTCGACACGGCATAGCCCGCGGCCAGCGCAACCAGCACCGACACGCCCGGGCTCCGGCGCACATAGCTGCGGCCGGATTCGGCCAGGCGATGGTAGGCAACGTTCAGTTCACCTGCCTTGTCGCTCAGCTTGCCGGACATGCTGTTCACGCCCTCGCTGATCTTGTCCACGCCTTCGTGCGCCTTGTTGACGAGGCGGTCGGTAGCGGCCGGGATTTTCTCGGCCAGCTTGTCGGCCGTGTCGCGCGCGCCGGTGGCCAGGCGCTCCGCAGCGGCGGCGCCTTTGTCGGCGGCTTTGTCGATGCTGCTGTGCAAGTCATTGCGGGTGTTGTTGCCGATCGGCGTTACGCTGCCGGTAGCGTTTTTGTCGTTGGTGTTATCCATGATGATTCCTTGTGCGTTGGTGGATGCGGGCTTGCATGGACAACAATAGGCCGATCACCCTTGCTTTACCGTGCGTCATCTAACAAAGGTCGGGTTGCGTTCGCTGGCCCACCGACATGCGCGCGACGCGGGTGCATGCTTGCGGGAATGATTGGAGGTGAATCATGGATACGCCTATCTCTGCAGTAGACCCGGCGGGCGTGTACCGCGCGGCGGGTATAACGCCGGCCAGTGCGTCCGGCACGGCCGTGCGGGCGGCTGCGCCACAGGAAGCCGCATCGGCCGATGTCGATGTATCGCCGCTGGGCCAGCAACTCGCGGCACAGGAGCAGCAGGCGGCCGTGGCAGCCGGCGTGGCGGCGGGCGCGGAGCCCGGCGCGCTGTCCGGCGCCGGCAACCCGGCTGTACAGGGCGCAGCCACGCCGCTGGAGCAGACGCAGGCGCAGCGCCTGGCGGAGCAGCAGGCGGCAGCCGCGCGCGCCGCGGAAGAGAACGCCGCTGCGCAAACCCTCGCCGCCCGCATGGAAGCCGGGCGCCGTGAAGTCGCCGCGAGAACAGAGCAGAACCAGGCGGTGCAGATGCAGGAGAATCGCCTTGCCGAACAGCGTCTGGCCGCAACACGCGATATCGCCCAGTCGGCACTCGCGGCGCAGCAGGAAGAAGCGACGCAGGCACAGCGCCTGGCGGAACAGCAGGCGGCCACCGTGCGCCAGCTCACCAGCACCGCGGAGGAAGACGCCGCCGCGCAAGCCCTCGCCACCCGCATGGAAGCCGGGCGCCGCGAAGCCGCCGCAGCAGCGGAGCAGCGGCAGGCGGTCCAGACGCAGCAGGACCGTCTCGCCACGGAGAGGCTGGACACGGCGCGCGCCACGCTTGTTGCGCAGATGGCGGCACGCGATGACAGCCCAGCGGCGGACGACCGCATTGCGGCCGAGCGCCTGCTCGACCGGCAACTGGCCGAAGCGCGCCAGGCAGCTGCGCGCGAGCCCGTTCCGCAGCAGGCGCAGCTCCCGCCGCAGCCGGCGGAGCGCGCGTTCCGCACAGAGGAAGCGGAAGCGATACTGGCACAGCTGCGTGGCGAAGAGCAGCAGCGCGCCGCACTGCAGACCCTTGCGGCGCAGATGGAGCGGCAGGCCGTGCAGCGCGAACAGCTGGCCAGCCAGCAGACCACCACACTGGAACAGGAACGCCGGCTGGCCGCGGAGCAGGAAGCAGCGCGCCTGCTGGACCGCGGCGAAACGTTGCAGGCCTTTGAACGCCGGCACGCCGCCGCCGAACTGCAGGCGCGCCAGCTGGAACGCCAGGCCACGCTGCACAGCGAACAGGCTGCGCAGGCGGCGGCCGGCGCGGCCGCTCGCTCCGCCGCGGACAGCGCCTTCAATGTGCAGGCCGCCGCTGCAGCCGCAGCGGACGCGCGCATCGCCGCCGCCTCTGCCGCCGGCAGCGCGAATCCCGCCGCCGCGCAGATTGCCGCCGACAGTGCAGCGCGCACGCAGGCGTCGCTGGCCAGCCCCGCCACCATTCCGGCCGGTGCAGCGGTTCCGGGCACGCCGGCCGCAAACGCGGCGGCAAGCGGCAGCAGCGAAGACGGCATCAATGCCATCGCCGGCCAGCCGGGCAGCACCCCGGCCACGGCAGCCACCGGCGCAGCGGGTGCGCCAGCGAATGCCGCGCCGGTGCCGCCGGGCGCCCTGCAGCCGGGCAGCGCGGAAGCGGCGCGCCGCATTGCGAGCGATCCGTCGATTGCCGCCGCCGTGGCGGCCTACCGGCTGGGAGGGGGCGGCCAGGCCAGCGGCGCTCCGGTCCAGAACAATGCGCCGCCGCCACGGCAGGAGCCGAATCCGCCGGTGCGCCCGGTCACCCGAGTGCAGCCCGCAGACGATATTCAGCCAGGCCGGCCCTGAATACTTTGCTTGCGGTATGGTCGGGATCGTGGATAATTCACGGATTCTCATTAAAACGACGGGAGATCCGATGAATGTGAAGCATTCCCTGGGCGCGTTCGCGCTGGCGAGCCTCGCGGCCGGCGCAATGGCGCAGGACGTGGTGGTCAAGATCGGCCACAGCGGCCCCCTGTCGGGCGCACAGGCTTTCTCCGGCAAGGACAATGAAAACGGCGCCCGCCTGGCGGTCGAAGAACTGAACGCAAAACCGATTACGGTCGGCGGCAGGAAGCTCAAGTTCGAGCTGGTATCGGAAGACGACCAGGGCGACCCGAAAGCCGGCGTCTCCGTCGCCCAGAAATTCGCCGACACCGGCATCAAATACATCGTCGGTCCATACAACTCGGGCGTCGCGATTCCTTCCTCGCGCGTCTACAACGACGCAGGCATGGTGGTGGCAACCGTCGCCTCCAATCCCAAGCTCACGATGCAGGGCTACCGCAGCCTGTTCCGCGTGAATGCGAGCGACACGCAGCTCGGCTCCAAGATGGCGCTGTATGCGGCCAGGGAACTGAAGATGAAGACCGTGGCCGTCATCGATGACCGCACCGCCTTCGGCCAGGGCCTTGCCGACGAATTCAAGAAGCAGGCGCGCGCCTCCGGCATGACGGTGGCGGCCCACGAATACACCAGCGACAAGGCCGTGGACTTCACCTCCATCCTCACCCGCCTGAAGTCGAAGAAGGTGGAAGCGATCTTCTTCGGCGGCTATGCCCCGCAGGGCGGCCCGATGGCGCGCCAGATCAAGGCGCTGGGCATCAACGCGAAGCTGCTGGGCGGCGACACCATCTGCACCGCCGAAATGGGCAAGCTGGGCGGCGAAGCGGTTGGCGAAAACGTGCTCTGTTCGCAGGGCGGCGCACTGCTGGACAAGGCGGCGGCCGGCCCTGCATTCAAGGCGAAGTTCAAGAAACGCTTCAGTGCGGACCCGGACGTCTACGCTGCGTCCTACTACGATGCGGTGCAGCTGTTCGCAGCGGCCATGCAGAAGGCAAACTCGATCGATCCGGGCCGCGTGGCCGGCGCCATCTCCACCGGCAGCTACGCCGGCGTGGCGGGCACCTATGCCTTCGATGGCAAGGGAGACATGAAGTCCTCCCCTGTCACCATCTTCACCTTCAGGAACGGCCAGCCTTCCGCGCTGACCAGCTACTAAGCTTCCATCACACGCGCAGCGCGTCGGCGGGCCGCATCCGGACCGCCGCACGCGCGTGCCGCGCCAGGGCCAGTAGCGCGACAAGGCACGTCGCGCCCAGCGCCAGCAGCAAAGACCAGTAAGCCAGCGGCGAACGCTCCAGATAGGGCGCGAGGTAGCGCTGTATCGTCAATGCAGCTACCGGCATGCCAAGCAGGGAAGCCAGCGCCAGCAGCTGTCCCATTTCCCGCGCCAGCAGGCCTGCGATTGCCGCCGGGCCGGCGCCATGCAGCTTGCGCAGCACAATCTCCTTCGCGCGCCGCTGCACCGCATGCGCGGCCAGTGCATAGGTGCCGAAAGCGGCAATCGCGAAGGCAAGCGCGCTGGCCAATGCCAGCAGGCGGGCGATACGCGCCTCCTCGGCATAATTCTCTGCCAGGATATCCTTTGCCCTGCTCATGCGCAGCAGCGCCTCGGGGAAGTACTTCGGCCACAGCATGTTGACCAGCGCTTCCGTTTCGGCCAGCGGTGCATTGCTGCGCACCGTCAGCGTCTGGCCGAAAGTCCACAGTTCATACAGCACGGCCCGCGGCGCCTCGCGCAGCGACTGGTAGCGGATGTCCGGTGCAATGCCGAGCACGCGCTTGTGAATGACCTTTCCGCTGAAATCGGTAAACGGCAGGATCTCGCCTACCGCTGCAGCCGGATCCGAAAACCCGAGCCGGCGCGCGGCGATGGCATTGATCAGCACCGGAACCGCGTCGTCATCCTTGTCCAGCCGCGCATCGAACAGGCGGCCAGCCACCGCTTTCATGCCGTATTCCTCGAAGAAGCTGGCGCTGACCGAGCGCACATCCACCGAGACGCTCGGGCCGCCCGGCCGCTTGATGTCCTGCATCCAGGAGGAGCGGGTACGGCCCACCGCGTCGCCGGAGACGGCAACTCCCGCCACCTCCTTGTGCGCCTTGAGGGCGGCGGCAAAGTTGCGCGCCTCCGCGCTGTCCCGGTAAGAGCCGGGAAGATCGACCACCAGCAGCCTTGAATCGTCAAAACCTGCCGATGCCTGCATGGCGAACTGCGTCTGCCATGCAATCGTCAGCGTAACGCTGGCAAGGCCGATGGCTGTTGCGAGCTGCAGCACCGTCAGGGCGCGGCGCAGGAAAGCCCCTTGCGTGGATTCAGCATCCGGTTTCCCGGCCAGTACGCTGGCCGGCCGCACCCGTAAGGCAATCCAGACCGGATATGCTGCAGTGGCAGCGCCGAGCAATGCGCCCAGCAGCAGCGCCAGCACCAAGTTCTCCAGCGTGGCGATGCCTGCGAGCTGGCGGTTCACCAGCTGCGAGAACAGCGGCAGCGCAGCCCACGCCAGCAGCAGGCCAAGCAGGGCCGCCAGCATGGCAACCAGCATGGATTCGGCCAGCAGCTGCAGCGCTATCTGGCGCGGTGCAGCGCCGAGCACTTTGCGCACCGCCATTTCGCGCTGGCGCCGCAAGGTGCGCACCGCCGCCAGGTTCACATAGTTGGCGGATGCGAGCAGCAGGATCAGCACCGCAATCACGCCCAGTCCTGCCACCACGGCCGGATGCCCACGGTCGCCCGGCGCGGAAATGTGGTTCTCTGCCACCTGCCGGTCGAAGTAGGCATCGCGCAGCGGCGACAACACCACATCCATCACCTTGCGCTTGCCGATGCGTTCGCGCGTTTCCGGCGACTGGTTCTGCACCACCGGCGACTGGTCGATGGTCTGCTGCAGGGCCGCTGCGATATCCGCGGGCGCCACGCCGGGCTTCAGGCGCAGCAGCACCTTGCCCCACCAGCCCATTTCGCCGGTCAGCAATTCCTTGCGCAGCACTTCCTCGCCGGTGACGGAATTGGCGCCAACCAGCGCTTCGAAAGGAACGGTGGAATTCGCCGGCGGTGTCGCCAGCACTGCGTCCACGCGCAGCAGCTTGCCCTCCATGTGCAGGCTGCTGCCGGCAATATCGCTTTTGCCAAACAGGCGTTTGGCAGCCGCTTCGGTCAGTGCGATGCCTTCCGGATTCACCAGCGCCCGGCCGGCATCGCCGTGTATGGCGGTAATGCCCAGTGTTTCAACAAAGCCCGGCAGCACGGTCAGGCCGTTCAGCTGGAACAGCGTGCCGCCCGCCCGCACGGTCATGCCGGTCACTTGCGGGCGCGCAGGAATGTAGGCAGTCGCCACCTCCACGCCGGGCAGCTTCATGGCCGCGGGCCTCAGCAGCAGCGGCGACTGGTCGAACCATGGCTCCAGCGGATTCACATTGTCGCGCTGCTTCACCACATATACATTGTCCACCTGCGGCACATGGCTGTTGTATTGCCATGAGTAGCGCACAAAGCCCATCAGCAGCAGGAAGGCGGCAAAACCGGTGCCGAGTCCCAGCACCACCACCAGCGAGTAGGCAGGCTCCTGCAACAAGGCCCGCCAGCCGGTGCGAAAGTCCCTGATCCGCATGCTGCCCCCTTATGCCGCCAGCGCATCGACGAGGATGCGGCCATCCAGCAAACGCAGCGTGCGTGATGCCTGGGCGGCGTGCGAG
This sequence comes from Pseudoduganella rhizocola, assembly GCF_045984285.3. Lineage (NCBI taxonomy): Bacteria > Pseudomonadati > Pseudomonadota > Betaproteobacteria > Burkholderiales > Oxalobacteraceae > Pseudoduganella > Pseudoduganella rhizocola. Next base: position 370,641 of record NZ_JBJQIK030000001.1, on the reverse strand, counting down.
GGCGAGTGCGTCACCATCACGATGGTGGTGCCCTCTGCGTTAATCTGGCGCAGGATGCGCATCACCTCATCGCCATGCGCCGTATCGAGGTTGCCGGTCGGTTCGTCCGCCAGCAGCAGGGCTGGCCCCGCAATCAGTGCGCGCGCAATTGCCACGCGCTGCTGCTGGCCGCCCGACAGCTGCGAGGGACGGTGCTTTGCGCGGTGCGCCACACCCAGCTTGTCCAGCATGGCGGCAACGCGCTCGCGGCGCTCGCGTGCCGGCACATTCATGTATTCGAGCGCCAGTTCCACATTCTCCGCTACCGACAGTTCCTCGATCAGGTTAAAACTCTGGAAGATGAAGCCGATGCGCCCACGGCGCAGGCGGTTCAGCTGCGCCTCGCTCCAGCCGGCCACGTTCTCTCCTTCGAACCAGCACTCGCCGCTATCGGGCGTATCCAGAAGGCCCAGCACCGACAGCAGCGTCGATTTGCCGCAGCCGGATGGGCCGGTAACGGCCACGTATTCACCGGCCTCGATGTCCAGGTTGATGCGGTCCAGCGCCCTGGTGCGAACTTCGCCGCCTTCGAAGGTTTTGCTGACATTGGTCAGTTTAAGCATGCAGTCTCCCGTTTCAGTCATTGTGTCATTTCCGGCCCAGTTCGAGCCGATTACTTTCGCCGAACGCCTTGTAGGAAGAGACGATGACGCGCTCCCCTTCCTTCAGGCCATCCAGCACTTCCAGCTGCCGGTGGCTGCGCCGCCCGCTGCGGATGGCGCGCCGCACGGCATGGCGGCCATCGGCCTCCAGCACGTAGACGAAGGCGCCGCCGCCATCGCCGGCGAAAGCGTCGTTGGGCAGCAGCAGCGCTTGCGCAGGCGCGGCCAGCGTGATGTAGGCATCCACGCCCTGGCCGGGCAGCAGCTGCACACGCGCATCGTCCGCAATGGCCAGCTCCACATTGAATTTTCCGTCCCGAACCTGCGGGAAGATGCGGCTGACGGTGAGCGCGGCCGCCTGCGCCGTCATTTGCGCGCGTCCCTGCTGGCCCGGCCGGATGCGGTTCAGGTAGTACTCATCGATCTGCGCCAGCAGCTTGAAGCGCGTTTCGTCATCGATGCGGCCGATGCGCTGGTCCGGTTTCACGGCCTCGCCAAGCTGCAGGTGAAAATCCGTCAGGCGCCCATCGGAAGGTGCGCGCACCACCAGCGCATCGGCGGTGGCATGCGCCAGTTGCAGGCCGTCTTCCAGCCTGCGGGTTGCCTGCTCCATCTGGCGGATGGCATCGCGCTGGATGCGCGCCTCCGCGTCATTGCTGGCTTGCGCCGTGCGTAACAGGAGCGCCTGCTGCGCCAGCCGGTCCGCCGATTCGTCCAGCGCGGCGGCGGACAGGAAGCCGCGTGCGGCCAGCGCCTGGTTGCGCGCATGCTGCTTTTCTGCCTGCGCCAATGCGAATGCCAGCTCCGAAGCGTTGCGCTGCCGCGCGGTGCTCGCCGTCTCCATCGCCACCCGCATATTCGTCAGGTTAGAGATCTGCTGCGCATGTTCCGCTTCGCGCGCCAGCACTTCCAGCCGCCGCTGCGGATTCGACAGGCGGAACAGCGGCTCGCCGCGGCGCACCTGCGCACCATCGCGCACGAACACTTCCTCCACGCGGCCCGATTCCACCGCATCGAGCAGGATCGAATGCAGCGGCGCAGCGCTGGCGCGGACGGCGATATCGTCATGGAATACGCCGCGCTGCACGGCCGCGATGCGCACGTCGGCCAGCGGCACGGCCATACCGTCCGGCAGCAGGAACCACAGAACGCATGCAGCCAGCGCAAGCGCTGCAGCCGCAGCTGCGGCGCCCCGCCAGCGCCTGTGCCACGCACGCGGCGCAAGCGGCTGGTCCATCAGGCTTCCGGATAACTGGGCAGGTTTGATCGTCATGCAGACAGCCGTTTGCAACTTCCATGCCACGCGCGTAGCCGAAGCTGGCGGCAGGCCTGGGCTGGCAGAACGTTCGCAAGCGGACAGGCGAAGTGTTCGATTCCGGACACTTCGCCCGCCGTCATTGCTTCGGCCAATCCGCCGCTGCTAGAATCAGCCGGCCATGCAAGCCAATATCCTCATCCTGGAAGACGATGCAGACGTCGCCTATGCGGCGCAGCTGTTGCTGCGGCGGCGCGGCGCAACGGTCGGCACGCTGGCCGATCCGGCCCTCCTGCCGCAGCGGCTCAAGGATGATCCACCGGACCTGGTGCTGCTGGATATGAATTTCACGCCGGGCCGCATCGACGGCGAGCAGGGCATGCAGGTGCTGCAGCTGCTGCGCCATTGCACAGCTGCGCCTGCGGTGATTGTGATGACGGCCTACGCCAATGTCGCACTCGCGGTAGAGGCAATGAAACTCGGCGCCTTTGACTTCATCACCAAGCCATGGAATAACGAACGCCTCGCGGCCGCCGTGGATGCGGCACTGGCACAGCGCACTGCCGCCACCGGCCAGCAGGCCAGCGCACTGATGGGCGATTCCGCCGTGATGAAGCAGCTGCGCCGCCTGATCGCCAGCGTGGCGCCGACCGAGGCCAATGTGCTGATCCTCGGCGAGAACGGTGTGGGCAAGGAACTCGCTGCGCGCGCCATTCACGATGCCTCGCGCCGGGCAGCACAGCACTTCCTGCCGGTGGACATGGGCAGCCTGCCCGAATCCACGCTGGAAAGTGAATTGTTCGGCCACCGCAAAGGTTCCTTTACCGATGCCCGTGCGGACCGCGCGGGACGCTTCCAGGCCGCTTCCGGCGGCACGCTCTTCCTCGACGAAATCGGCAACCTGCCCTTGCCTGCCCAGGCCAAGCTGCTGACGGCGCTGGAACGGCGTGAGGTCACGCCGCTGGGCGCGGACCGCGCGCAGGCGATCGACGTGCGCATCGTGAGCGCCACCAATCTTGCTGAAACAGCGCTGTATGACGCCCAGCTGTTCCGGCCCGACCTCCTGTTCCGCCTCAACACCATCGTGCTCCGCGTGCCGCCCTTGCGCGAGCGCCGCGAAGATATTCCGCTGCTGCTGAACCACTACCTGGCCCACTATCAGCAGCAGTACGGCAAGCCGGCCCGCGCGGTATCCCCCGCCGCGCTCAGCGCACTGTGCGCACATGCATGGCCCGGTAATGTGCGCGCGCTGCGGCATGCCTGCGAGCGCGCCGTGATCCTGTGCGACGCGGACGCCTACCGCAGCGACGATTTCGGCCTGGCTGCGGCGGCGCCGGACATGCAGCCGCCGGGCGCAGAGACGCCTGCCACCCGTCCAGCGGACACGGTACGCCTCGATGCGCTGGAACGCGGCGCCATCACGGCTGCCCTGGACCAGGTGCAGGGCAATATCAGCCGCGCCGCGCGCCTGCTCGGCGTAAGCCGCGCCGCGCTGTACCGGAAACTGGAGAAGCATGGGCTCTGACGCCGTGCATGCCGCCGCCGGCGGCCTCCTGCTGTCGCTGGCCTCGGCGGTCGCGGGCTACTGCTGGCAAGTGCGTGCCGACGTGGCGCTTGCAGGTTGCGCGCTGGCGGCAGCCGCCGGAGCGGGCCTGTTGTGGCGCGCCGTCCGCCGCCTCCGCGCCTCCGCGGCCATGCCGCTGGAGGTTCCCGTTGGGCTGCCGCGAGACGTGGCCCGGCTTTCGGAACACGCCTTGCAGTTGGAGGCGCAACTGGAGCATGCGCCGGTTGCGCTGTTCCGCGCGCCTCCCGGGGCGGATGCCGGCTGCCTGAATGCCGGCGCGCGCCGCCTGATGGCGCCCGGCAGGGTAAGCGACGCAGCGGCATTGCGCGAACTGCTCGCCGCGATGCCCGCAGGGCAGCGCCGCGTAATCGAGTATGAAACGGAGGCGGGCCGCGAACGCGCGCTGGCGGCCGCCAACATGATCACCGTCGAGGGCGGCGTCCAGCGCCTGATTGCATTGCTGCCCATGGAAAATGAACTGGAGGCGGAAGCCATGCGCGCCTGGCAGCAGCTGGTGCAGGTGCTCACGCACGAGATCATGAATTCCCTGACGCCGGTTGCATCGCTGGCGAAGACATCGCGCGACATGCTGCGGGAAGCGGCCCTGCCCGATGACCTGCGGACCGACCTCGATACCGCGCTGGACGCAATCGGCCGCCGCGCGGGCAGCCTTTCGCATTTCGCGGGCGGCTACCGCACGCTGGCCAGCGTGCCGGAGGCGCGGCCGCAGCGCATTGTGGTGAGCGGGATGTTCGCACGGCTCGGCGCCCTGTTCGCCGCCGCCTCCTTCAGCGTGGAGCCTGAATCGATCGAACTGATGGCCGATGCGGGCCAGATAGAGCAGGCGCTGGTCAACCTGCTGCACAATGCCGTGGAAGCCACCGCCGGCCAGCCTGCGCCGGTGATTGCCGTTGCGGCGCGGCTGACGCGGGGCGGCCGCCTGCGCATCGAAGTCAGCGACAATGGCCCAGGGGTGCCGGATCACCTTGCGGGCAGTCTGTTCACGCCATTTTTTTCGACCAAGGCAGGCGGCAGCGGGATCGGCCTGGCCATGGCCCGCCAGCTCGTCCACCGCAACGGCGGCGCCCTGCGCTACGCGCGGCCGGTCAAGTCGGGCGCGCGCTTCTTCATCACGTTCTGATCGCGCTGCACCTGTATCCGCAGCGCGGCCGACACGTGGTCGCCAAGCTGCGACATCAACGCGGCATGCTCCTGCGTGAAATAGGCGCCCGGCGAATGCGTCATCACCCAGATGGCGCCATAGGGCTCGCGCTGCGCCCTGAAGAGCGGGACCACCAGTCCCTCATGAACGGGAATGCCGGGCGCAGCCAGCCACTCGAAATAGCGGTCGGGCCGCGCGAAAAGCTGCGGCTGTCCGGCATCGATGGTAATGCCGCAGGGGCTGTGGTGCCGCGGTGCGCGGCCATGCAGGTAGGGCGCGAAGACACCGGCCATTGCATCCCAGGTGAAACCTTCCTCAGGATTTTCGGCCAGCACGCTGATGCCGGAGGATCCGGCCTGGCAAAGCTTCAGGGCCAGTTCGCAGATGGCGGCAAGCACCGCGTCGCGTCCATACGACATGCTGCCGGCAATCGCCGCCAGCCCTTCCGCCTCCGCCGCCTTGTCTACCGTGCGCTGCCGGCGCGCCGCCAGTTGCGCCGTGATGAGCACATCGCTCAGATGAATCGGCGTTGCAGCCATATGCGCCCCCAGACTGGTGAATCCGCAGTATAGCCGAAAAGACAAAAGGCCTACGTACCGGAGCACGTAAGCCTTTGATCTTGCTGCAAATTCTGGTGCCGGAGATAGGAGTCGAACCTACGACCTTCGCATTACGAATGCGCTGCTCTACCAACTGAGCTACACCGGCAAAGAGCAATATTCTAACAAAGAAATCCGGGCCCGGTCTAGTACCGGGCGTAACATTTATTCGTGGTGGTAGCCAGTCACCACCGCCACCTCATCCCGCGAACCGAGGAAGACCGGCACGCGCTGGTGCAGCTTTTCGGGCTGGATGTCGAGGATGCGGTGCTTGCCGTCGGTGGCCATGCCGCCCGCCTGCTCGACGATGAAGGCCATCGGGTTGGCTTCATACATCAGGCGCAGCTTGCCCGGCTTCGAGGTGTCGCGCAGGTCGGCCGGGTACATGAAAATGCCGCCGCGGTTCAGGATGCGGTGCACGTCGGCCACCATGGAGGCGATCCAGCGCATATTGAAGTCGGCGCCGCGCGGGCCGGTGCTGCCGGCCAGCAGTTCGTCGATATAGCGGCGCACCGGCGGATGCCAGTGGCGCTGGTTCGACATATTGATGGCGAATTCCTTCGTCTTCGGCGGGATCTGCATATTGCTCTGGGTGAGCACCCAGGAGCCCATTTCGCGGTCCAGCGTGAAGCAGTTGACGCCATTGCCGGTGGTGAGCACCAGCATGGTCTGCGGGCCGTAGACGGCATAGCCTGCGGCGACCTGCTTGCTGCCGGGCTGCATGAAGTCCTTCTCGGTCGGCGTGCCCATGCCTTCCGGCGCCTTCAGCACGGAGAAGATGGTGCCGATGGAGACGTTGACGTCGATGTTGGAGGAGCCGTCCAGCGGATCGAACAGCAGCATGTATTCGCCCTTCGGATAGCGGTTGGGAATCGGATGGATGGATTCCATTTCTTCCGATGCCATGGCGGCCAGGTGGCCGCCCCATTCGTTCGCTTCCAGCAGGATTTCGTTGGAGATGACGTCCAGCTTTTTCTGGACTTCGCCCTGCACGTTTTCCGTTTCCAGGGCGCCCAGCACTTCGCCCAGTGCGCCCTTGCCTACCGAGTGGCTGATGGTTTTGCAGGCGCGCGCCACCACTTCGATCAGGAGCCGCAGCTCGGCGGGAATGGTGTTGTGCTGGCGTTGTTCTTCAACGAGGTGCTGCGTGAGGCTGATGCGTTTCATGTTTTCCTTAGTTGGCTAGTGCTTTGCTGACGACTTCCATCACGTCGTTCGAGAGTTGGGGCGTGGCCGCCACGCGTTCCAGCGCGCGGCGCATGTGTGCCTGCAATTCGGGCGGGTAGCGGCGCCAGCGGTCCATGCTGCGCGCCAGGCGGGCCGCCACCTGCGGGTTGATGGCATTGAGCTTGATGACGTGCTCGGCCCAGAATTCATAGGCGCTGCCATCCTTCGCATGGAACTGCGAGGGGTTGCCGTTGCAGAAGCTGAACACCAGGCTGCGTGCACGGTTCGGGTTCTTCAGCGTGAAGGCCGGATGCTCCATCAGCGCGCGCACGGCGTTCACATCGGTCTGCGGCGACATGGCCTGAATCGAGAACCACTTATCCACGACAAGGGCTTCGCCTTTGAAGTCCTGGTAGAAGCTGTCCAATGCACTACTGGCATCGGCGCCGCTATGCACCAGCGCCACCAGCGCCGCGGAGCGGTCGGTCATATTGCCCGCCTCATTGAACTGGCGTTCCGCCAGCGCCAGCGATTCCGCTTCGCCGCCCAGCGCCAGGTAGGACAACGCCAGGTTCTTCAGGCCGCGTTTGCCGGCCGAGGCAGCGTCCGGACTGTAGGCGCCCGGCGTGGCATTGGCCGCATAGGCGTTCAGCAGCTCGCTGCGCAGCACCTGGGCAATGGTGCGGCGCATGAACTGGCGCGCCTGGTGGATGGCGTGCGGATCGGCCACCTCCATGTTCTCGGCCACCATGGTTTCGGACGGCAGCATCAGCGCCTGTTCGCGGAAGGCCGCGTCCAGCGCGTCGTCCAGCAGCAGCGCGCGCTGGGCGGCGATGAAGGTGTAGTCCAGCTCCAGCTCTTCGCCCCGCTGCACGGCGGTGGTGAGTTTCAGCAGGCGGGCCATGGCCAGGCGCTGGCCGGCTTCCCAGCGGTTCACCGGGTCGCTGTCATGGCGGAACAGGTGCAGCAGCTCCTCGTCGCTGTAATCGTATTCGAGCACCACCGGGGCCGAGAAGTTTCGCAGGATGGACGGCACTGGTTTTTCGGCGATGCCTTCGAAGCGGAAGGTGTCTTCCGCTTCCGTCAGCTCCAGCACGCGGGTCGGCAGCATGTCGCGGCCGGCCGCATCCAGCAGGCCCACGGCCACCGGAATATGGAAAGGCTGCTTCTTCGCCTGGCCCGGCGTGGCCGGGCAGCGCTGGCTCAGCGTGAGCTCGAACACCTTCATCTTTTCGTCGTAGCGCGTGCGCGCGGTGACAATCGGCGTGCCGGCCTGGCTGTACCAGCGCTCGAACTGCCTGAGGTCGCGCTGGTTGGCATCGGCCATGGCGGCGCGGAAGTCGTCGCAGGTCACAGCCTGGCCGTCGTGGCGGGCGAAGTACAGGTCCATGCCCTTGCGGAAGCCTTCGCGGCCCAGCAAGGTCTGGTACATGCGCACCACTTCGGCGCCCTTCTCATACACAGTCACCGTGTAGAAGTTGTTGATCTCGACGAAGGAATCCGGCCGCACCGGGTGCGCCATCGGGCCTGCGTCTTCCGGGAACTGGGCCTGGCGCAGGGTGCGCACCTGGTCGATGCGGGTCACGGCGCGGCCGGTGTCGGTGCCGATCATGTCGGCCGAGAACTCCTGGTCGCGGAACACGGTCAGGCCTTCCTTCAGCGACAACTGGAACCAGTCGCGGCAGGTCACGCGGTTGCCGGTCCAGTTGTGGAAGTATTCGTGGCCCACCACCGCCTCGATGCCGGCGTAATCGACATCGGTCGCCACGCGCGGATTGGCCAGCACGAACTTGGTGTTAAAGATGTTCAGGCCCTTGTTTTCCATCGCGCCCATATTGAAGTCGCCCACGGCAACGATCATGAAGCGGTCCAGGTCCAGCTCCAGCCCCCAGCGCTCCTCGTCCCAGCGGATGGAGTTCTTGAGCGACTGCATGGCGTAGTCGGTCTTGTCCAGGTTGCCCTCTTCCACCCACACCTGCAACAGCACTTCGCGGCCGGAATTGAGCTTGTACGTCTCTTCCTGGCACACCAGGCGCGCGGCCACCAGCGCGAACAGGTAGGACGGCTTCTTGAACGGGTCTTCCCACTTGGCGTAATGGCGACCGTCCGGCAGCTCGCCTTCTTCGATCAGGTTGCCGTTCGACAGCAGCACCGGATACTTCGCTTTGTCGGCGCGCAGCATGACCGTGTATCTGGCCATCACATCGGGACGGTCGGGGAAATACGTAATGCGGCGGAAACCTTCGGCCTCGCACTGGGTGAAGAAATTGCCGTTGGAAACGTAGAGGCCGGACAGACTGGTGTTCTCCTGCGGATTGCACAGGGTTTCAATCTCCAGCACGGCATTCAGCGGCGCCTTGCGGATCGTCAGCGTGTGGTTGACGATGCTGTACTGCGCCTGGTCCAGCGCCACACCGTTCATGCGCAGCGCCACCAGTTCGATCTCTTCGCCCTGCAGCACGATATCGTGGTTCTTGCTGTCCGGATTGTGGCGCACCACGATGCGGCTGGACACAATCGTGCGCTGCGGATCCAGGTCGAAACCCAGTTCAACCGTCTCCACCAGATAGCTGGGAGGGGTGTAGTCTTTACGGTAAATGGTCTGTGGGCTGTCGGTACGCATGGCAGTTTCAGTGTGGCAAAGACGAAAAGCTTATTTTACCAACATGTTCCTGGAATCCGGGCCGGGATACCGTCCCGGACGCGCTGGAAGTTTCTGCTGCCACAGTTGCCGTAACATTCTGTAATATTCGTGTAGACGCTTTGTGCCGGTCCTAAACTGACAGGTGGACAAGCTTAATTATCGTAGGAGCGGAAATCATGAGATCCTTAGCCATCCTTATTGCAGCGGGCACCCTGCTGCTGAGTGGGTGCGCCACTACCCTGCGCAGCGATGTCACGGTGTTCCACCAGTGGCCGGCCGAGCTGCAGGAAAAATCGTATGTGTTCGAGACCCCGGCGCCCGCCGAGGATACGCTGGAATACCGCAGCTACCAGAACCTGGTGAGCGGCGAACTGGCCAAGCTGGGCTTCACGCTGGCGCCCTCGTCGGACCAGGCCAAGCTGCGCGTGGGCATGCAGTTCAGCACCATCGACCGGCCCTACAAGGTGCTGGAAGCGTCCGATCCCTTCTATATGGGACCGTACTGGGGGCCTTACGGCTTCGCGCGCTACCACTACTATCCGGGGCGCTTCCGCTACCGCTACTACGGCTTCCGTCCTTACTACGACCCGTGGATGTACGGCCCGATGACCTTCCGCGAAGTCATCCAGCACAACTACGAGCGCAATCTGCGCGTCACCATCAACAGCATGCAGGGGCAGAAGCTCTTCGACGTGACGGTGAACAACACCAGCCGCAAGCAGTCCACGCCGCTGGTCATGCCGGCGCTGGTGCAAAGCGCCTTCACCGGCTTCCCCGGCGAAAGCGGCAAGGCCAAGCGGGTTGAGCTGGAGCTCAAACCCCAGCAACAGTAAAGTTGGGAAATTGGGGACAGACCCGGATTATACGAACCGTATAATCCGGGTCTGTCCCCAATTATTAGCTCGGCGCGCGAGGTCGCAGGCAATGCGGGTATGGGTCATGAGAAGTAGGCTTCGCTGGCAAAGGTGATGACGCCGATCAGCGCCACCGCGCACAGCAGGACGACCAGCAGGCGGCCGAATTTCGGGCTGCCTTCGTCGTCCGGTTGATTCTGTTCAGTCATGGTCAGTGCGGAAGAAGAATGGACGACCCGGTCGTGTTGCGCGATTCCAGGTCGATGTGGGCCTGTCCCACATCCGCCAGATTATAGCGTTGGTTTATTGCAATTTTCACTTCGCCGCTGGCCACCACGCCGAACAGGGACTTGGCGGTCGCTTCCAGGTCTTCGCGCGTGGCCGTGTAATGCGGCAGCGTGGGACGTGTGACATATAGCGAGCCACGGGTCTGCAGCTCGGATGGCGCGAACGGCGCCACCGGTCCCGAGGCATTGCCGAAGCTGACCATCAGGCCGCGAGGGGCCAGGCAGTTGAGCGAACCGATGAAGGTGTCCTTGCCGATCGAATCGTAGACCACGGACACGCCCTTGCCGCCCGTGATCTCCTTCACCTTCTCGGTGAAATTATCGCGCTTGTAATTGATGGCATGCGCCGCGCCGTTCTCGATGGCCAGCGCAGCCTTCTCGTCGGAACCGACGGTGCCGATCAGGTTCACGCCCATCACGCGCGCCCACTGGCAGGCGATCAGGCCCACCCCGCCCGCGGCAGCATGGAACAGGACGGTATCGCCGGCCTTGAGCTGGGCGGTCTGGTGCAGCAGGTACTGCACCGTCATGCCCTGCAACATCATGGCGGCGGCGGTATCGAAGGCGATTTTCTCGGGCAGCACCACGAGGATACTGGCCGGCATATTGCGCACTTCGGCGTAGGCGCCGTTCGGCCGCGCCGCGTAGGCCACGCGGTCGCCCACCTTGACCTCGGTAACGCCCTCGCCCACCGCCTCCACCACGCCCGCGCCTTCCTGGCCCAGGCCGTTCGGCAGCGGCTGCGCATACAGCCCGGTGCGGAAATACACGTCGATGAAATTGATGCCGATGGCTTCATGGCGCACGGTGGCTTCGCCCGGGCCCGGCGGGCCCACTTCCACATCCACCAGTTCCATTACCTCCGGACCGCCGGTCCGGGACATGCGGATAGCTTTGCTCATCGGGAAACTCCTTATTGCTGGTTGGCGAACGCGGCGCGCAGCTGGCTCAGCACCAGGTGCGCCGTGGCGACATTGGTGGCGCAAGCCACATTGTGCACGTCGCAGGCGCGCACCAGCGCATTGATGTCCGGTTCGTGCGGCTGCGGCGTCATCGGGTCGCGCAGGAAGATCACGGCATCGATCTGGTCTTCCACCAGCAGGGAACCGATCTGCAAGTCGCCGCCGAAGGGGCCGGAGTGCTTGCGGTCCACGGTGAGGCCCAGTTCATTGACCAGGCGGCCGCCGGTGGTGCCGGTGGCCGTCAGCGTGCACTGGCGCAGGAAGTCCACATACTCGCCGGCGAGGGCGATCATGTCGTCTTTTTTCTTGTCGTGGGCGATCAGGGCAATGCGTGGACTCATGGGTTCAGGCTTTCTTAGCGTTGGACAACAGGTATATGCCCGACAGCACCAGCGCCGTGCCGGCCAGTTGCCAGCTCGTGACGGGTTCGGACAGGATAAGGGCGCCGAGGAACAGCGTGGAAACAGGACCGATCATGCCCGCTTGCGAGGCCACGCCGGCGCCGATGCGCTGCACGGCGATCATGGTCATGAACACCGGCATCACGGTGCACAGCAGGCCGTTCATCAGCGACAGCCAGTACACCTGCGCGGGCTGCACCAGCATGGCCGCCGGGCGCAGGATGAAGAACTGGGCAATGCAGGCGGCGCTGGACACGCACATGGCATAGGCCACCAGGCGCAGCGAGCCGATGCGCTTGACCATTTCGCCGGAAGCCAGCAGGTACAAGGCATACGCGACAGCGGAGCCCAGCACCAGCATGGACCCGAGCACCACATTGCGGTTGCCGCCCTGCAGGTCGTGCAGGAAGACCAGCACGATGCCGGCGTAGGACACGAGCAGCGCCAGCCACTGGGCGCGGCTGATGGCCTTCTTCAGCACGAAGGCCGATATCAGCAGCACGAAGGTGGGCGTGAGGAAGAGGATCAGGCGCTCCAGCCCGACGGTGATGTATTGCAGGCCGAGGAAGTCGAGGAAGCTGGACAGGTAATACCCCACCAGCCCGAGGCCGATCAGGCGCCAGCGGTCGGCGCCGGACAAGGGCGCTTCGCTGCGCATCTTCCATAGCGCCACCGCGGCGAACACCGGCAGGGAAAAAATCATGCGGAAGGCAATCAGCGTGACCGCATCGATCTGGTAGCGGTACAGCAGCTTGGCCAGCACCGCCTTGGTGGAAAACAGCACCGCGCCGCCCACGGCAATGGCGAGGCCGCCCAGATAGGCCGCCCGCGCGTGCCCGGCATTGCTTGTACTTTCGTCCATCCCACGATTGTAGAACGAAACGCTTGCTTGCGTTTGGCAAGCCTCTTTTCCAAAGCGAAATCTTGCTGCGCGAAATTGCGAACGGCGGCGCGACAACTCAACTTTTTGACGCTACGCTGCGTTATAAAAATTGCACTATTTCAGCGGAGGCGGAGGTGGTCAATCATGAGCACGATTTTTCTGGGCGGGACTGCCGGTAACGACGTCCTCAATGGCGGCGACGGCGACGACTACATTTTTGGCAATGGAGGAATTGACACTATGAGTGGTGGAAACGGTAACGATCAGATTTACAGCAGCAATATTGACCGGGCCGGTGCCCCCGATTTGCTGGGCGACGTGATGAACGGCGGCGCCGGCAACGACCTGATGTTCGGCGGCGACGGCAATGACCGCATGAACGGCAACGGCGGCAACGACCAGATCAATGCCGGCGGCGGCAACGACTGGCTGAATGGCGGCGAAGGCAACGACACCCTCGACGGCGGTGCGGGCAACGACATGGCCATTTATGCCGGCGCGCGCGACACCTATACCGTGGGGCGCCCTGCCGGCGGCATGCCGGCCACCGTGGTGGCGGCGGACATGAGCAGCGATGCCCTGATCGGCATCGAGCGCCTGCAGTTCTCCGATACGGCCGTGGCCTACGACATCAACGGCAACGCCGGCAAGATGTTCCGCCTGTACCAGGCCATTTTCGACCGCCCTTCCGACAAGGCGGGCCTGGGTTACTGGATCAATGTGGCCGACAATGGCGCGGCCTGGACCGATATCGCGGGCGGCTTTACCAACAGCCCCGAGTTCACCCACCTGTACGGCGCCAATTCCACCAATGCGGAGTTCCTGACGGCGCTCTACCACAATGCCCTGCACCGCGACGTGGACCAGGAGGGCCTGAACTACTGGCTGGATGTGATGGCCAACCACGGCCAGACGCGTGAAATGGTGCTGCTCGGCTTCTCGGAAAGCGCCGAGAACAAGGCCCAGGTGATCGGCAGCATCCAGAACGGCATCGAGTTCACCGTGTTCACCGGCTGAGGCCCCGGCGGCGGCGCAATTCAAGGGGGGCGGTATGGTAGAATACCGCCCTCGAATTGCACACCGTCTAAGGAAGACCGAACATGGCTGGACACAGCAAATGGGCCAATATCAAGCACAAAAAGGCTGCAACGGACGCTAAACGCGGCAAGATCTGGACGCGCCTCATCAAGGAAATCACGGTAGCGGCCCGCATGGGCGGCGGCGACATCAACACCAATCCACGCCTGCGCCTGGCCGTGGACAAGGCGGCCGACGCCAATATGCCGAAGGATAACGTGCAACGCGCGATCACGCGCGGCACTGGCGGCGACGAAGGCACCAACTACGAAGAAGTACGCTACGAAGGCTACGGCATCGGCGGCGCGGCCATCATCGTCGACTGCATGACCGACAACCGCGTGCGCACGGTGGCTGAAGTGCGCCATGCCTTCAACAAATACGGCGGCAATATGGGCACCGAGAACAGCGTGTCCTTCATGTTCAAGCATTGCGGCCAGTTCCTGTTCGCCCCCGGCACCGATGAAGCGAAGCTGATGGACGCCGCGCTGGAAGCGGGCGCAGAAGACGTGGTGGCCGACGAGGAAGGCGGCTTCGAAGTGCTGTGCGCGCCGCATGATTTCGCGGCCGTGAAAGATGCGCTGGAAGCGGCGGGCTTCAAGGCCGAAGTGGCGGAAGTGATCATGAAGCCCGCGACCGAAACCGTCTTCACCGGCGACGACGCGGTGAAGATGCAGAAGCTGCTGGACGCGCTGGAGAACCTGGACGATACCCAGGAAGTCTATACCAACGCCGTCATCGAAGAATAAGCAACCACACCCACAAGTCCCTATGAAAATTCTGGTAGTCGGCTCTGGCGGCCGCGAACACGCACTGGCCTGGAAACTCGCGCAATCCGAACGCGTGCAGATGGTCTATGTCGCACCGGGCAACGGCGGCACGGCGGGCGACGTGCGCCTGCAGAACGTGCCCATCACCGGCCTGGAAGAACTGGCGGACTTCGTGGTGAAGGAAAATATCGGCGTCACCGTGGTCGGCCCTGAAACCCCGCTGGCCGGCGGCATCGTCAACCTGTTCCGCGCGCGCGGCCTGAAGATCTTCGGCCCCACGAAGGAAGCGGCGCAGCTGGAATCGTCGAAGGACTTCGCCAAGTCCTTCATGAAGCGCCACGGCATTCCGACCGCCGAATACGAGACCTTCTCCGACGTGCAGAAGGCCCATGCCTATGTGGACGCCAAGGGCGCGCCCATCGTCATCAAGGCCGACGGCCTGGCGGCCGGCAAGGGCGTGGTGGTGGCGATGACGCTGGACGAAGCGCACCAGGCGGTGGACCACATGCTGGCCGATAACCGCTTCGGCGACGCCGGCGCGCGCATCGTCATCGAAGAATTCCTGGCAGGCGAAGAAGCGTCCTTCATCGTCATGTGCGACGGCAAGAACGTGCTGCCGCTGGCCACCAGCCAGGACCACAAACGCCTGCAGGACAACGACCAGGGCCCGAACACGGGCGGCATGGGCGCCTACTCCCCGGCGCCGATCGTGACGCCGGCCATGCATGCGCGCGTGATGCGCGAGATTATCACCCCTACCATCCAGGGCATGGCGAAGGACGGCATTCCCTTCACTGGCTTCCTGTATGCGGGCCTGATGATCGACGCCGCGGGCAACCCGAAGACGCTGGAATTCAACTGCCGCATGGGCGACCCGGAAACCCAGCCCATCATGTCGCGCCTGAAGACCGACCTGCTGGGCGTGATGGAACACGCGGTGAACGGCACGCTGGACGCGGTCGAACTGGAATGGGACCGCCGCACCGCCGTGGGCGTGGTGCTGGCCGCCGCGGGTTATCCGGATAATCCGGCCAAGGGCGCGGTAATCGAAGGCATTCCGGCCGAAACGCCGGAATCCGTGACCTTCCACGCCGGCACGGCGGAACAGGGCGAAGCGCTGGTGACGAGCGGCGGCCGCGTGCTGTGCGTGGTGGGCCTGGGCGACAGCATCAAGATGGCGCAGAAGCAGGCTTACGAGAGCGTGGACAAGATCCGCTTCGACGGCATGCAATTCCGCCGCGATATCGGCTGGCGCGGCCTGAAGCACTAATGAACCAGCAGCCCTCGCCCTCCGGCGTCAAAGCCTACCTGCTCGGCCTGCAGCAGCGCATCGTTGCGGCCCTCGAGGACGCCGACGGTTCGCCCTTCCTGCGCGACGAGTGGGAGCGCCCGGAAGGCGGCGGCGGCATTTCGCGCCTGATCGAAGAAGGCAAGGTGCTGGAACGCGGCGGCTGCAATTTCTCGCATGTGATGGGCGCCAGGCTGCCCGCCTCCGCCGCCGCGCACCGTCCGGGCATCGGCGGCCGCGCATGGGAAGCGATGGGCGTGTCGCTGGTGCTGCATCCGCGCAACCCGTATGCGCCGACGGTGCACATGAACGTGCGCTTCTTCACCACCAGCACCGAAGACGGCACGCCGGTGTGGTGGTTCGGCGGCGGCATGGACCTCACGCCCTATTACGGCAACAAGGAAGATGCGCAGCACTTCCACCGCAGCTGCCGCGATGCGCTGCAGCCCTTCGGCGAAGAGCTGCATCCGCGCTTCAAGGCCTGGTGCGACGAGTACTTCTACCTGAAGCACCGCAAGGAAGCGCGCGGTGTGGGCGGCATCTTCTTCGACGACTTCAATGCGCTGGAGTTCGAACAGAGCTTCGCCATGATGCGCAGCGTGGGCGACGCCTTCCTGACCGCCTACCTGCCGATCCTGAACGCGCGCAAGGACACCCCATACGGTGAACGCGAGCGCGATTTCCAGGCCTACCGGCGCGGCCGCTATGTCGAATTCAACCTGGTATTCGACCGTGGCACGCTGTTCGGCCTGCAGTCCGGCGGCCGCACCGAGGCGATCCTGATGTCGATGCCGCCCGTCGTCAAGTGGCGCTACGACTGGCATCCCGAAGAGGGATCGCCCGAAGCGGCGCTGTACACCGACTTCCTTCCGCACCGCGACTGGCTGAACCCGTGACAGCCTGCATCGCACTGCTGGGAGGCAGTTTCGATCCGGTCCATAACGGTCATGTCGCGCTTGGCGCCCATTTTGTCCGTTTGCTGAAAGCGGATCAGCTGCGCGTGATCCCGACCCTGCCCTGGCAGAAGTCGGCGCTGGTGGCGGCGCCGGAGCAGCGCGCGGAAATGGCGCGGCTGGCCTTTGCCGGCCAGCCCTTCCCGGTGGCCATCGACCTCCAGGAAATCGAGCGCGGCAAGCCCACCTACACGGTGGAAACGCTGCGGGCCCTGCGCGCGGAACTGGGACCGGATGCCTCGCTGTGCTTCCTGATGGGCGCCGACCAGCTGGAACGCTTTGACACCTGGCATGAATGGCAGGCGCTGTTCGGGCTGGCCAACTTCTGCGTGGCCGCGCGCCCGGGCTTTGCGCTGGACGGCCCCGGCGTGCCGCCCGCGGTGGCCGCCGAGTTCCTGCGGCGGCTGGCAGAGCCAGATAAGGTAAGCAATACCGCGGCAGGCCTGGCCTGCCTCGCCCCGGAACTGGCCGTGGATATCTCATCCACAGCCATCCGGGAAGCACTGGCGCGGGGCGGCGAGCCAAACTCGCTTGTCCCGCAGGTAGTGCTAGACTATATTGAACAACATAATCTTTATAAGAACTAAATGGATATCAAAAAACTGCAAGCCCTCGTCGTCGATGCTCTGGAAGACGTGAAAGGCCAGGACATCGTCCTGTTCGATACGACCGGGCTGACCAGCCTGTTCGACCGTATCGCCATCGTGTCCGGTACCTCCAACCGCCAGACCCGCGCCCTTGCCTCGTCG
This sequence comes from Pseudoduganella rhizocola, assembly GCF_045984285.3. Classification (NCBI taxonomy): domain Bacteria; kingdom Pseudomonadati; phylum Pseudomonadota; class Betaproteobacteria; order Burkholderiales; family Oxalobacteraceae; genus Pseudoduganella; species Pseudoduganella rhizocola. The sequence continues at coordinate 353,385 of NZ_JBJQIK030000001.1, read as the reverse complement.
GTACGCGACAAGGTAAAGGAAGCCGGCGGCGAAGTGGTGGGCATCGAGGGCGAAGACACCGGTGAATGGGTGCTGGTGGATCTGGGCGACATGATCGTCCACATCATGCAGGCGCCGATCCGCGCTTACTACCGCCTGGAAGAGATCTGGGGTGAAAAGCCGGTGAAGCTGGGCGCGGCCAAGCGCAAGTCCACCGCCGAAGGCAAGGCTGCCGCCGAAGCCGAGGCGGCGCCGAAGAAGAAATCGGGCCACCTGGCTGCCAACAAGGTTGCCAAGTCCGCCGAAGCCGTGGTCGAGAAGAAGGCCCCGGCCGCCCGCAAGCCCGGCACCGCCAAGGCCGCCGCCGCTGCTGGCGCCGCCGCCAAGAAGGCCGCCGTGAAGAAAGCGCCGGCCGTAGTGGCGCCGGAAGGCAAGAAGGTGAAGGTTGCCTCGTCCAAGAGCGCCGTGGCTTCGGCCAAGGCCGCCAAGGCGGAAAAAGCCAAATCGGCCGCCAAGGCTGCGGAAGCGCCGGTTAAAACCGTCATCAAGCGCATCAAAAAACCCGCTGCCGAGTAAGGCAGCATGCAGCTGATCATCGCTGCGGTCGGGCACAAGATGCCCGCCTGGATTGAAAGCGGCTTCGCAGAATATGTGAAACGCATGCCGCCGGAACTGCGCATCGTGCTGAAGGAAATCAAGCCCGTTGAGCGTTCCGGCAGCAAGACCGCCGCCACCGCCATGGCGCTCGAAAAGGAGCGCATCGAAGCCGCCCTGCCCAAATCGGTACGCATCATCGCCCTCGACGAGCGCGGCAAGGACCTTACCAGCGTCGGACTTTCCCAGCAATTGCAGGCCTGGCAGCAGGACGGGCGCGATACCGCCTTCCTGATCGGCGGGGCCGACGGCCTCGATCCTGAGCTGAAAGCGCGCGCCGAGGGAATGATTCGCATTTCCAGTATGACCCTGCCGCATGGCATGGTGAGGGTGCTTTTGGCCGAACAGTTGTACCGGGCGTGGACAATTACGCAGAATCACCCGTATCATCGCGTGTAACAATTTAAAACAAAGCACGCCGATGAAACCGGTCGACAAGAAAATCTACCTTGCATCCAAGAGCCCGCGGCGGCGCGAACTGCTGCGGCAGATCGGCGTCGAATTCGAACTGCTGCTCCTGCGCAGCGAAGGCCCGCGCGGGCCGGACGTGACCGAAGAAGTGCTGCCCGGCGAGACCCCGGAGGTCTATGTGGCGCGCGTGGCCAACGAAAAAGCCGATTTTGCATTCGACCTGGTGCAGCGGCGCCGCCTCACGCAGCGCCCCGTGCTGTCGGCCGACACCACGGTGGCCATCGATGGCGAAATCCTCGGCAAGCCCGCCACGCCGGCGGAAGCAATTGCCATGCTGGAGAAGCTGTCCGGCCGCGAGCACCAGGTGCTGACGGCCATCGCCGTGCGCCACCGCGATTTCTCGGACTGCATTACCCAGGTGTCCCAGGTGCGCTTCGCCGCGCTCTCCCCGGCTTCCATCAAGGCCTATTGCGCCACGCAGGAGCCTTACGACAAGGCGGGCGGCTACGGCATCCAGGGCCTGGCCTCCGTATTCATTGAACACATCGAAGGCAGCCACTCCGGCATCATGGGCCTGCCCTTGTTCGAGACCGCGCAGCTGCTGCGCCAGGCCGGCCTGCCGCTGCCATGAACGAAGATATCCTCATCAACATCACGCCGCAGGAAACACGGGTCGCCCTGATCCTGCAGGGCGCCGTGCAGGAACTGCACATCGAACGCACGCTGACGCGCGGCCTGGCGGGTAATGTCTATTCCGGCAAGGTGGTGCGCGTGCTGCCCGGCATGCAGTCGGCCTTCATCGACATCGGCCTTGAACGCGCGGCCTTCCTGCACGTGGCCGATATCTGGGAAGCGCGCCCGCACGACGGCCAGGCCGCCAATCCAACGCCGATCGAAAAGCTGCTGTTCGACGGCCAGGTGCTGACGGTGCAGGTGATCAAGGATCCGATCGGCACCAAGGGCGCGCGCCTGTCCACGCAGATTTCGATTGCAGGCCGCATGCTGGTCTACCTCCCGCAGGACGCGCATATCGGCATATCGCAGAAGATCGAGAAGGAAGCCGAACGCGAAGCGCTGCGCGCCCGCATGCAAAGCCTGCTGCCGCCGGAGGAAAAGGGCGGCTACATCGTGCGCACGCAGGCCGAAGATGCCAGCGATAGCGACCTGCAGGCCGACATCGAGTACCTGCGCAAAACCTGGAGCGCCATTTGCCACGGCGCGCGTACCCGGCCGCCGGCCAGCCTGCTGCACCAGGACCTGAGCCTGGCGCAGCGCGTGCTGCGCGACTTCGTGTGCGATGAAACGGCCAGCATCCAGGTCGACTCGCGCGAGAACTTCGTGGCGCTGACGGCATTCGCGCAGGAGTACACGCCGAGCGTGCTGAATCGCATGCAGCACTACACGGGCGAGCGCCCGCTGTTCGACCTGTACGGCGTGGAAGAAGAGATCCAGCGCGCGCTGGGACGGCGCGTGGACCTCAAGTCCGGCGGCTACCTGATCGTGGACCAGACCGAGGCCATGACCACCATCGACGTCAACACCGGCGGCTACGTGGGCGGGCGCAATTTCGCGGACACCATCTTCAAGACCAACCTGGAAGCGGCGCATGCCATTGCGCGCCAGCTGCGCCTGCGCAACCTGGGCGGCATCATCATCCTCGACTTCATCGACATGGAGAACGCCGAGCACCGCAACGCCGTGCTGGCCGAGCTGCGCAAGGCGCTGGCGCGCGACCGCACCAAGGTATCGGTGAGCGGCTTCTCCGCGCTGGGACTGGTGGAGATGACGCGCAAGCGCACGCGCGAATCGCTGGCGCACATCCTGTGCGAACCCTGCCCTGCCTGCAGCGGCAAGGGCCAGGTAAAAACCTCGCGCACCATCTGCTACGAAATCCTGCGCGAGCTGCTGCGCGAAGCCAAGCAGTTCAACCCGCGCGAGTTCCGCATCCTCGCCTCGCAGGAAGTGGTAGACATGTTCCTCGAAGAGGAATCCCAGCACCTCGCGATGCTGGGCGATTTCATCGGCAAGAAGATCTCGCTGCAGGTGGAAACCGCCTACCACCAGGAACAGTACGACGTTATCCTGATGTAGCCCTACTGCCGCTGCGCGATCTGGTGTTTGCGGCTGGCCAGCCAGCGGTCGCGCACCATCGCGTACTCGTCCGGCGCCTCGGCGCGCAGCTTATCCATGGGCAGCGCCGCCGAACGCATGCTGCCCAGGTTCAGCAGCGTGACAGCCATGCTGGCGCCACTGTCGTCGATATAGCCGGTGGGATTCAGCGGCTTGTCGCCAAAGCCGCCGAGGAAATCGCGCACGGTCCGCGGCCCCTGCAGGGGCGCGACGAAGAAGCGCGAATCTTCCCATCCCCACACCGCCAGCGTCTGGCCCAGGTCTTCCTCCGTCTTCACCAGCGAGAGCTTGCTGGCCGGATCGAACATGCCGCCCACCCCGGCCGTGGTGTTGACCACGAAGCGGCCCAGCGTCCTGGCCGCGCCAACGGGCCGTCCCTGGAACAGCTGGTTCGCCATCGTGCGCGGTTCCTGCAGGTTGGAGAAGAAGGAAGTGACGCGGTGCTGCACCACCTCCGGCACGACGGTGTCGTAGGCCACGCCGATGGGGCGGGCAATGTACTTGTCCACCTTGGTATTGAAGGCATACATGCCGCGGTTATAGCCCTCCCACGGATCGTTCGCCTGGCGGGCAACTTCGGCGCTTTCCGGCGCAGGCTTCGGCGCCGTCGCGCATCCGGTGCCGCCCAGCACCACTGCTGCCAGCAGCAGGCACTGCATCGTATCTCGAAACATCGGCAAATCCTTTCATTCTGCAGGCGCATCGACATGAGCACCTTCAGGCCGGATATTGCCGGTCTGGCTTTAACGATTTATTAGGATAATCCTGGCCACAGCCAGGGCCGTGCTTGGTCCGAGACAAAAACTCCCCGCCGGGCAACCGATACGCTTGAACGGATGCGCATCCGCTCGCCGGGCTATCTGAAGCAATTGCAGAAATGGAAGCGAGGTGTTCGACCGGCATGGCCATCACCTTGGCGCATTGGATGCCGTCTCAGGGCAGTTCATCAAGCATGCGGTGCGCGGCCGCACTTTGGGAGACTGATATGAACTTCATTTCATCATGCGTTGCCGGCACAGCAAAGCCCGAGCAGATTGGCGATTGGGTCGCCCGCTGGCATCGCGGCGAAGCTGGCATCGATTAAAACCTGGCTGAGTATCTCGGCTTAACCCAGGACGAATATGCACACTGGGTAGCTGACGCTAACGCTCTTGCCGCCATCGTCGCAACGCACGCTGCACGTGCGGCTTGAATAACCTTATTCGGCGTTAGAAGCGCGGCCGACGCGGTTGCGGCCGGCGTTCTTGGCGGCGTAGAGGGCGCGGTCGGCGGCTTCGATCAGGATTGCCGGATCGTCGTCGCGCTCCGGCACCACGGCGGCGACGCCGGCGCTGATCGAGATCATGCCCAGCGGCGAATCGCCATGCTCCAGCCGCAGCGCCAGCACCGCGATGCGCATGCGCTCGGCCACCGCCCAGGCCCCGTCTTCATCGGTATTCGGCAGCAGGATGCCGATTTCCTCGCCGCCGTAGCGCGCCGCAAGGTCGCCGGTGCGGGTCGGCGTCTGGCCGCGGATGGCGTTGGCGACGGAGCGCAGGCAATCGTCGCCGGCGCTATGGCCGTAGCGGTCGTTGTAACGCTTGAAGTAATCCACATCGATCATCGCGAAGGCCAGCGAGCTGCCCTGCCGGGTGGCGCGGCTGAACTCCTTGGCCAGCGTGGCATCGAACTGGCGCCGGTTGGCCAGGCCGGTCAGCCCGTCCTGCAGCGCCAGCTTCTCGAGGGTGCCGTTCAGGCTGGCCAGCGCGTCGCGCGCCTGCCGCAGTTCTTCCTCGGCGCGCAGGCGCAGCTTGATCTGGCGGATCAGCCGATGGCCGAACCAGGCCAGCAGGGCCGCCAGCGCCAGCACGCCCGATGTATGCAGGATGGTGTCTTCGCGCCAGCGCGCGAGCATCTCGCGTTTCGACATCGCTGCCACCACCAGCAGGGGGAAATCATCCAGCGACTGGTAGCTGGCGATGCGCACTTCGCCGTCCCGCACCGACACGAACTCCCCGGTGCCGCCCTGGGGATGCGCCTTGTAGCGCTGGAACAGCGGGATGGCGGCGATGTTGCTGCCGATCCGTTCTTCCTTGTAGGGCATGCGCAGCACCACGGTGCCATCGCTCAGGGCCAGCACCATGCCGCCGCTGCGGCCAACGTCCAGCCGCTCATAGAAGCGGCGGAAATAGCTCATGTCGATGCTGGCCAATACCACGCCGGCGAAACTGCCATCGGGCTTTTCCAGGCGGCGCGACAGGGGAATCACCCAGCGGCCGTTGCTGCGGCTGACGATGGGTGCGCCGATGCGCACATTCCTGTCTTCCGGGTGGTCGCGGTGCCAGGTGAAGTAGGCGCGGTCGGTGACGGGCATATCGAGATTCCTGCCGGTGATGGAATTCACCAGCCAGCGCCCTTCCGCATCGAAGGCGAACAGGCCGTTCAACTGCGGCAGCTTGCGTACGCTGCCCGCCATCACGCGCTCCAGGCGCGCGATGGCGCGCTGGTCGGTGCCGTCGGTTTCGATGCGTTCCTTCACGCCGTGCAGGATGGCGTCCACCGCCTTGAAGGTATCGTTGCCATGCTGCGCCATGGCGCGCGCCACGCTTTCGGTGGAACGGCGGGTGCTGTCCAGCGTATCTTCCCGCAGGCTCCAGCTGCGCTGGATATCGGTCGCCACCAGCGACCCGCACACCAGCGTCACAAAAAGAGTCGCCCAGACGGTGATCGTTAGCCGCTTCAGCATAGGTGTCGCAGTGGCTCGCGGATAGTTATTGTGAGTATTGTTTATACCGGAAAAGCCGTGTTTTGTCCTGTTCAAACTGGCGGCAGCATGGGCTTCAGCGCATTCCACACAATACCGTCGTACATTTGCCTCATGCAGTTGTGATGGCCCAGGGGGCACTCGCGCTGGCGGCATGGCGAGCAGTCCAGGCGCAGCGAGAGTGATGCGGCGACCGTGGAGAACGGCGGCGCGTGATCGGGATCGGTGGGGCCGTACAGCGCAATCACCGGCCGGTCCAGCGCCGAGGCCACGTGCAGCAGGCCGGAGTCGTTGCTGACCACCGCTTTCGCGTGCGCGATCAGCGCCACGGCTTCGTCCAGGCGGGTCTGGCCGGCCAGGTTCAGGATGGCGCCGGCAGCGCTGCCGGCCGCAGCCAGCACGCTGTCGCACACGGCGCGGTCCTTGGGCGAGCCAAGCAAGGCAATGCGCGCATCGGGCAGGAGCTCCAGCGCATGGCGGGCCAGCGCCGCGAAGTATTCAGGCGGCCAGCGCTTGGCCGCGCCGAATTCCGCGCCGGGCGCGAACACCAGCAGCGGCGCCGCATAAGGGATGCCTGCCTTCGCCGCCGCGGCAGCGATCTGCTCCGCGCTTACCTGCAAGCGGGGGCGCGGCACATCGTTGCGCAGCGGGGACGAGGGCTCGTCCGCCAGCGCCGCATAGAAAGGCACCATGGGGCGCGGCGGCACATCGTCATGGTGCATCACGTTCACCAGGCCGTAGCGCGACTCGCCCTTGTAGCCGACGCGCCGTGGAATGCCCGCCAGCCAGGGAATCAGCGCATACTTCAGCGTGTTCGGCAGCACATAGGACTGGCTATAGCCGCGCTGCTTCAACATGCGCGCGAAGCGCCAGCGCTCCTTCAGCTGCAAGGCGCCGTGGCGGAACGGGGTTTCGATGACGTCGGCCACTTCCGGCACCTGGCGCCAGATGGGCGCCAGCGAAGGCGGCGCCAGCACGTCGATCGGCAGCGCGGGATATCGGGAGCACAGCAGCTGCAGCAGCGGCTGCGCCATCACGGCATCGCCGATCCAGTTCGGCGAAATGATCAGGATGCGCTCAACGGCCATCGTTTTCCTTCGCATTCAGACAGAAGCCCATCAGCACGAACAGCATCAGCGCATAGAACATGGCGCTGCGCACGGACCAGAAAATCACCTCGGTCAGGCCGAAGCTGAAGTAACTCAATACCAGCAGCATGCCTGCCAGCGCCGGCGCGATCAGGCCCACGCCGGCCGATTCATGGCGGTTCAGCACCCGCAGGAAAAACAGGAAAGGCAGCAGCAAGGTGCCGAACCACAGCACCGCGCCCGGAATGCCGCCATAGACCAGCACCTGCAGCATGTCATTGTGGAAGTGCTCGGCTTCCAGCACGAAAGGCTGCAGTTCGCCCGCCGCCACCAGCTGCTGCAGCTCGCTACGCACCTGCTCCTGGCTGACCGGCGTCCAGGGATGGCGCGCCGACAGCTGCAGGGCGCCCTTCCACAATTCGAGGCGCACGCCGACATTGGTATAGGCGCCCGCGCCCTGGAAATAGGTGCGCACATCGTCCACGCCCTGCTCCAGCCGCTGCTGCACGCCGGTCTGCGGCAGCAGGTAGGCGCCGATCATCAGCACGGCCACCAGGCCTGCCGCGCTCCTGGCGAATTTGCCGCGCAGGTAATGGCCGTATTTGAGGAAAAGCAGCGCGGAAAATACGATGGCGATCCAGCCGCCGCGGGTACCGGTAGCCACCGTGCCCACCAGGCCGGCCACCGTGCCGAGCGCGGGGATCAGGCGTTCGCGGCCGCGAAAATCCAGCACGCCCGCCAGCGACATCAGGCCCATGCACAGCAGGATATCGCCGAAGGTAATCGCATTCATCATGCCACCCGGACGGTCGACCCCGACGAACCAGCGCTGGTAGACGGCGACGCCCGCACCTGCCACGACGCCGGCAACCAGGCCCAGCCAGAAGGCCTTGCGGCGCGGCCGGCAGGCCAGCACACAGATCAGCGCCGTTACCGACAGCAGCATGCGGGCGGGTTTTTCCAGGTTGCGCAGCATGACGTCGTCATGGGCGGCCACCACGGCGGCTGTAAACAGGAAGTAGAGGCCGCAGGCTATCAAAACCCCGCGGATATCGCTAAGATGACGCCGGAACAGGCTCAAGCCATGCTTGCCGCAGGCGATGGCGGCCAGCAAAAAACCGAAGCTGCACAGGCCCACGCCGATCTTGCTGATCAGGGCCAGAAAGGGCAGGAGGAAAACCAGGCTGGTGACAATGACAGTCTTGACGTCGGCGTTCTTGTCTAAGATATTATTCATTCAACGTTTTTGTAAGCTTTTCTTGCAAAAATCAACACGGATCGCATCGACTTCATGCAACAAGCGTCAAAAATCTCCGTTATCGTCACCACTTACAACCGTCCCGACGCGCTCGCGGCTGTAATCGAAGCTTGCTTTGCGCAGGACGACCGGCATTTTGAAATCATTATCGCCGATGATGGTTCGACGAACAACACGCGGAATTGCGTAGAAGAACTCCAGAGGCGTTCCCCTGTTCCCCTGCGCCATGTCTGGCAGGAAGACGAAGGATTCCGTGCAGCAAGAGTGCGTAACCTGGGCACCCTGGCCGCCACGGGCGACTACGTCATCTTCCTCGACGGCGACTGCATTCCGGCCCGCAATTTCGTGTCCCAGCACCGCAAGCTGGCACGGCCGGGCTATCTGGTGTCCGGCAGCCGCGTGCTGCTGAGTCCGGAGTACACGCGCCGCCTGCTGGAGCAGAAGCTCGACATCAATGCCCTGGGCGTGCTGGAGCGGCTGCAGCTGCGGCTGGCCGGCCACTTCAACAAATTCCTGCAGACCGTGCTGGTGCTGCCGGACCTGGGCCGTGAACGCAAGCGTTTCAGCTGGCGCCGCATCAAGAGCTGCAACCTGGCGGTCTGGCGCAGCGACCTAGACAAAGTCAACGGCTTCGACCAGAGTTTCCTGGGCTGGGGCCATGAAGACTCGGACCTGGTGGTGCGCCTGTTCAATGCGGGGGTACTGCGCAAGGACGGCGCCTTCGCCACCGAGGTCTACCACCTGTGGCATAAGGAAAACCAGCGCGACCAGGAGAGCAGCAACCGCGCCGTGGTGCTGCAGCGTGCCGCCGACCGCACCACCCGAGCCGTCGCAGGCCTGCAAGAAATTTCTTAGAAATATTGTTGGGGGTAAAGGGAAGCGCCGGCTTTGCCGGGGCGGAGTAGAATGGCCCGGTGATCAACCCACTGTGGAGGAACGCAATGCGCCTGGATATTTACCGACGCCCCGAACACGACGGCATCTTTTCCTATCTCGCCGTGCCCGAAGGCAAACCTATCCCTCAGGAAGCGATCAACACCGACTGGGAGCCGGAAACCAAGGCCCTGGAAGTCGATGACGATGCCGACGACTTGCCGAACTTCCACATCGAGCACTTGCCGCAGCAGATCGGCAGCAAGGGCTATGCCATTACCAGCCTGAAGGATATGTAAGGCTGCTCACACATAAGGCTGGTAGTCGATACCATTGCCAATCACGCCAATCAGCTGGGCCTGGTTTTCCGGGCTCTCGCTGAAGGCGGCCAGCATGTCGATCTTGCTGTTGCCCGCAGCCAGTGTGTCCATGAAGTACTTGAAGCCGTCGTTGTCCGGCGTGCGGTGCAGCACGTTGTTGTAGACCTTGGTGACGAAGACCGCGTCTTCCGGATTGCTGCCGCCGAACTTGCCGATGAATTCCTGCGTCGCCATGAAATTGGCTGCCAGCTCGCGCAGCGTCATGCCGCGGTCCATCATCTCGATCCAGTAGCCCAGGCCGCCTGCATCCGGCGCGCGGCCAAGCGCCGCCTGGTACATGCGGTAGGCCTGCCCCGCGATGCCGTCCACATCCAGCGCCACGTTCGCATCGCTGAAGGCCAGCCGCTCCACGTTGAGCAGTTCGTCGGTGCCGTAGTTGCCTGCAATAGCGCTCACCTTGTAGCCGTCACCGCTCTTGACGATGGTGTGGTTGCCGCGGCTGTCGCCATAGAGCGCCACATCAAGATTGCCGCCCCCATCGAACTTGTTGTTGCCGCCCAGCCCTTCCAGGACATCGGCCGCAGCACCGGTCTTCAGCACATCGTCGCGCACCGTGCCGGCCAGGTACTGTCCGCCGCCTGAATTCAGGCCGAGCTCTCCGCCCAGGCCGTCGCCGCCATACAGCCAGTTCAGCGCCGCCAGGTCGTACGGCCGGTACTCCGCTGCCAGCGGCCCCCGGCTGGTGTAGGACATGAGGGTGTTGAGCTTATTGTCATCGATCGCCGGCAAGGTGATATCGCCATCGAACGGGTGTTTCAGGCCCAGCGCATGGCCCAGCTCATGCAGCAGCACCTGGTAAGCGCCGGTGCCGGGCGCCATTTTTGCCAGTTCAGCGGCATAGCGCGCATTGTCGATATAGATCCACGCCTGCGCGTCGAATTGGGTCAGCGTGCCATCCTGGGCGTAACGGTAGCTCTGGTGCCATTGGCAGAGCCCTGCCGCCGTGTCCGAAACCAGGTCGCCTGCCCACAGGTGCAGGTGGGCCTGTGCCGGATCCTGGGTTTCCACGAAATGGATGCCCGTGACCTGCTCCAGATAGGCCATGGCGGTGCGGCTCGCCGCTTTCTGCGCGTTACCGAATTCCGCGGTGGACGTGACCGCTTCGGCCTCACGCGCATTGCTCTTGTCCAGCTCGAACGTGAAATACAAGGTATTGCTGGCCGGCGTCAGGAAATTCCAGTCCGGCCCGGTGTTCAGCAGGGCGTCGATGTGGGTGAGACCGGAAATTGCCGTGTTGCGGATATCGGTGAGATTTGCCATGGAAACGACGCTTCAGGTAGATGGTTTGTGGTCGAGGCCTTTTGCCGATCAGCAGTATTTATGCTGGGAGCGTAGGCCGTCAATCAAACTTGTTTCATTTTTGCAACTTAAAGTAACACGCCAGCAATTACACTGTGGGGTTCTTATCACTTAGAAAATCCAATGAAGTACTCGATCTCGGCTTTCCTGTTCGCTTCGTTTTCCTTCACCGCTCTCGCAAGCGATGGCTACGATCACGCCGACGCTCTCCGCGCCTGCAGGCCACCTGATTTTCCAGCCAGCGTGAGGCGCGAAGGCAGGGACGGGACGGTCACGGTCCGTTATCTGCTTGACGAGCAGGGCGCCGTCACCGATGCCCGGATTGCCGTCTCCAGCGGCGAGCGTGCGCTGGATGAAGCTGCAATGGCAGCAGGCCGCGCCTGCAAGCTGCCCCCGGTACAGCGCGCCGGCTACGCGGTACGGGCCTGGGTCTCCGTTCAGTACGTCTTCATGCTCCCTGCGAAGAATGAATATATTTCGGCCTTGCGTGCGGGCGCACAGCAGGGCGACCCCAAGGCTGCGGGCGAGCTCGCGGCGATGCGGCTGAAATTTATCTGGACCGTGCCGGGCTGGTCGGAGAAGGACGCCGTCACCCTGCTGGCGGCGGCCGCTGCCCATGACGCTGACGCAGCGATGGAGCTTGGCCGCTACCACGCGCGAAACCGGCGCAGCGAAGCTGCCCTTAACGCTTACGAGGCGGCTGCCGAACTTGGCCATATGAAGGCGGGTTATGAACTCGGCCGTATCTACTCCCGCGCTCCGTTCGAGGACCATGCCAAGGCTTTCCGCTGGTATCTGCAGGGCGCGGAAGCGGGCGACCCGGCGGCCCAGCGTGCTGCGGCCCAAGCCTATGTGCTCGGCAAGGGCGTGGCGAAAAATGTGGACGAGGCCCTGCGCTGGGCAAATGCGGCGGCAGCACAAGGCGATGTGCCTTCCATGCTTTTGCTCGCGCGCGAATATCAGAACAGGAACGGAAAGTATTACCGGCCCGACCAGGCCATCAGATTGTTCGCTGACGCAGCGGAACAGGGTAATGTGGAAGCGCAATATGCCATGGGCTTCCTGAATTTTTCCGGCGAAGGCATGCCCAGGGACCGCAAGGCAGCGTGGGATTACTGGCTCAAGGCGGCGGAACAAGGCCATGAACGCTCGCAATATGCCTTGTACTTCTACCTGAAGGACCTCGATCCAGCAGCAAGCCAGCGCTGGCTCCAACAGGCGGCCGCCTTCGGCTACGCTCCGGCCCAGACTGCCATGGGCTCACGTATCCACAACCAGCAGCCCGATGCCGCGAAAGATAAGGAAATGGTGGAGTGGTACAGAAAGGCTGCAGCGCAAGGAAATCCGACGGCGCTGAACAATCTTGGCGACTGCTATGAAACGGGCCGCGGCGTGCCGATGGACCTCATGGAAGCAAAACGGTGGTATGAACAGGCGGTGGCAAAGAACAGCGATATCGGCCTGGTCTCCCTGGGCGGCCTCGCCGAACACGAAAAGCGCTACGAGGAAGCCCTGAAGTTCTACACCCGGGCTGCCGATACGGGCTTTGCCCAGGGCCTCTACGAGCAGGCACGTCTGCTGGAAGAAGGCATGGGCACGCAAGCCGACAAGCCACGTGCTTTCCAGTCCTATCTGAAGGCGGCTGAAAAAGGCAACAGGCAAGCGATGCGAAGGCTCATCCGCGTTTACGAAGCCGGTGAGCTGGGCCAGAAGGCGGATGCCGCCGCAGCCAGGGCATGGCAGGACAAGCTGGCCGCCCGTCCCACGCTGTAAGCTACGACAAACGGCGGTTAATATTCGACAGCCACTTCCTTCGCGCCCAGCTGCTGTTCCAGCGCCGTGCGCAATTCGTCGGACGGCGCCACCCGCCAGTCGTCGCCCAGCTGCAGCACGCAGTCGATGCCCTGCGGCTTGATGCGCAGCTGAACCGGCAGGCCGTAGTCGTCGCGGTACGGCGCCAGGATCTCCTGCAGCTTGGCCGGAGCGATGGCAGACGGCTGCAGCCAGCCCAGCTGGCGCCCGTACTGCAGGCGCGCGCTGGTGATGTCGAACACCTTCTCGGCCGAGATGCGCAGGCCGCCGGTGAAGCGGTCTTCCGACACCTTGCCCGTCACGCACAGGAACTCGTCTTCCTTGAAGCACTTCTTGTTCGCTTCGAACACCTCGTTGTACACCGTGACTTCCACCACCGCGCTCTTGTCGTCCAGCGACACGATGAGGATCTTGCCGCGCTGCGTCATCTGGGTGCGGATGCCGGTGATCACGCCGCACAGCATGCGCTGGTCGCGCGACGGTTCGAGCTCGGACAGCTTGGTGCGCGCGAAGCGCCGCGCCTCGGCCGCATAGCCGTCGAACATATGGCCGGACAGGTAGAAGCCCAGCGCGATCTTCTCTTCGGCCAGCTTCTCGCGGTCGCTCCAGGGCAGCGCCTTCACGTATTCCGGCGGCGCCACCAGGTCGCTGTCATCACCGCCGAACAGGGACACCTGGTTGGCCGAACGCGCTTCCTGCTCGGCGCATTCCATCGCGAAGCCGACTGACGCAAACAGCACGGCGCGGTCCACGCCGAAGCAGTCGAAGGCGCCGCTGCGGATCAGCGCTTCGATGGTGCGGCGGTTGATCTGCTTCTTGTCCACCCGCTTGCAAAAGTCGAACAGGCTGGTGAACGGACCGCCCGCCTCGCGCGCGGCGATGATAGCCTCGATCGCGTTCTCGCCGGCGCCCTTCACGCCGCCCAGGCCGTAGCGGATGGCCATGACCTTCTTGCCGGTCTGGGACGGCGGCGGGCCATCGGGCCGGAAGCGGTAGGCCGACAGGTTGATGTCCGGCGGCAGGATCTTCAGGCCGCAGACCTCGATCGCATCTTCCACCAGGATCTTGACCTTCTCCGTATCGTCCATGGTCAGCGACATGTTGGCTGCCATGAACGCGGCGGTATGGTGATGCTTGAGGTAGGCCGTGTGGTAAGACAGCAGCGCATACGCGGCCGCGTGCGACTTGTTGAAGCCGTAGCCCGCGAACTTCTCCATCAGGTCGAAGATCTCGTCGGCCTTTTCCACGGTGAGGCCGCCTTCGGCCGCACCCTTGCGGAAGATTTCGCGGTGCTCGGCCATCTCCTCGGCCTTCTTCTTGCCCATCGCGCGGCGCAGCATGTCGGCGCCGCCCAGCGAGTAGCCGCCGATGATCTGCGCCATCTGCATCACCTGCTCCTGGTACACCATGATGCCGTAGGTTTCGGACAGGATGCCCTCGGTGCGGGGATCGGGATAGTCGAACTTTTCGCCGTGCTTGCGCTTGCAGAAGTCCGGGATCAGGTCCATCGGGCCCGGGCGGTATAGCGCCACCAGCGCGATGATGTCCTCGAAGCGGTCGGGGCGCGCGTCCTTCAGCATGCCCTGCATGCCGCGCGATTCAAGCTGGAACACGGCAACGGTCTTGGCCTTGGTCAGCAGGTCGTAGGTAGGACGGTCGGTCAGCGGCACCGTGGCCAGGTCGAAGTCCTTGTCGGCCGGGTCCAGTTCGCGGATATAGTTCACCGCACGGTCCAGGATGGTGAGCGTGGTCAGGCCCAGGAAGTCGAACTTCACCAGGCCCACGGCCTCCACGTCGTCCTTGTCGTACTGCGACACCACGCCGGAGTCGCCCGATTGCGTGTACAGCGGGCAGAAGTCGGTCAGCTTGCCTGGTGCGATCAGCACGCCGCCGGCGTGCATGCCGATATTTCGGGTGATGCCTTCCACCTGCTGGGCGAGGTCCAGCAGCTGCTTCACCTCCTCTTCATTTTCCAGGCGCTCCTTGAGCAGCGGCTCCTCTTCGATCGCCTCCGCAATCGACACCGGCTTGCCCGGCTTGAAGGGAATCAGCTTCGAAATGCCATCGCAGAAGGTGTAGCTGAAGTCCAGCACCCGGCCCACGTCGCGGATCGCGCCTTTCGCCGCCATGGTGCCGAAGGTGGCAATCTGCGACACCGCGTCGCGGCCGTATAGGTCCTTCACGTGCTGGATCACCAGTTCGCGCTTCTCCTGGCAGAAGTCGATGTCGAAGTCGGGCATCGAAACCCGCTCGGGATTCAGGAAACGTTCGAACAGCAGGTTATAGCGCAGCGGGTCCAGGTCCGTGATCTTCAGCGCATAGGCCACCAGCGAACCGGCACCCGAACCGCGGCCCGGGCCGATCGGCACGCCGTTGTTCTTGCCCCACTGGATAAACTCCGCAACGATCAGGAAGTAGCCCGGGAACTTCATCTTGATGATGGTCTCGTTCTCGAACTCCAGGCGCGCCTCGTAGCGCGGGCGCTGCTTCTCGCGCTCTTCCGGATTCGGGAACAGGTGCAGCAGGCGTTCCTCCAGGCCCTTCTTGGTTTCGGCGCGCAGGAAGTCGTCGATGGTCATGCCCGGCGTGGGGAAGTTCGGCAGTTGCGGCTTGCCCAGCGTGAGCGTGAGGTTGCAGCGCTTCGCGATCTCGACGGAGTTCTGCAGCGCGGCCGGCAGGTCGGCGAACAGCTCGCCCATTTCGGCCTGCGTGAGGAAGCGCATCTGCTCGTTGAAGCGCTTGACGCGCTTGGCGTTGGCGATCATCTCGCCTTCGGCGATACAGATGCGCGCCTCGTGCGCGATGAACTCTTCTTCCGACATGAACTGCACCGGATGCGTGGCCACTACCGGCAGGCCAAGCTTGGCGGCCAGCGCCACGGACTGGCGCACCTGCGCCTCCTGGTTCGGCTGGCCGGCGCGCTGGATCTCGATGTAGAAGTGGCCGGGGAAAATGGCGGCCCATTTGGCGGCATGCGCCTCGGCCAGGTCGGGGTTGCCGTTCTCGATAGCCTGGCCGATGTCGCCGAAGTGCGCGCCGGACAGCGCGATCAGCCCATTGGCGCCGCTCTCGCCGGGCAGCAGCGCATAGGTCTGGGACGGCAGCGCCGCCAGCCATTCGGTGCGGATTTCGGCGCGTCCCTTCCAGGTATTGGTGAGCCAGGCCTGCGACAGCAGCTCGCACAGCTGCAGGTAGCCCATGCGGTTCTTCGCGAACAGCATGAGGCGCGAGGGACGGTCGCGGTTCTCGTCATTGGTGATCCACACATCGCAGCCGACGATGGGCTTGATGCCCTTGCCGCGCGCGGACTTGTAGAACTTGACCATGCCGAACAGGTTGGCCAGGTCGGTGACGGCCAACGCCGCCTGCTTGTCCTTGGCCGCGGCCTTGACCAGGTCGTCGATGCGCACCAGGCCATCGACGATGGAATACTCCGAGTGCACCCGCAGGTGGACGAATTCCGGCCCCGCAGGCGCCGCCACCGCCGCGCCCTCTTCCTGTTCAACTACCGCCATGTTCATCTGATGCTCGCTACTGGATCGAAGGCGCCTATTTTACCCCGCCCGAACTGCCGCGTCCGTGTCCACCTTGGGGTCAGGCACCAAGGTGGACACGGACTGGAGTGTAGGTTGCACAAAAAGAAGGCAAATTCGGACGGCGACGATGGGAAAGCCTTATAATGTCGGCTTCAGAATTCCATCCCTTCGCACCATGCAAGCACAGACACACAGCGCCCCGGCACAGGCGGGCGCCGCGCCGGCCGTTTACGTCAATATCGCGGCTTATAAATTTATTACGCTGACCGAGCTGGAAACCCTGCGTCCGCAGTACCAGGAAATCACGCAACGGCTCGGCCTCAAGGGCACTATCCTGCTGACGCCGGAAGGCATCAATATGTTCCTGTCCGGCACCCGCGAAAACATCGACGACTACCTGGCCTGGGTGCGCAGCGATGCGCGCCTGGCGGACCTGGAGGTGAAGGAGAGCCTGTCTGCCGAGCAGTCGCACAAGCGCATGCTGGTGAAGATCAAGAGCGAAATCATCACCATGCGCATGCCGCTGATTAAGCCGGAAGAAGGTCGTGCGCCCTTCGTGGAAGCGAAAACCCTGAAACGCTGGCTGGACCAGGGCCATGACGACAATGGCAAGCCGGTGGTCATGGTCGACACCCGCAATGACTTCGAAGTGGATGTGGGCACCTTCGACAACACGGTGGATTACCGTATCCGGAAATTCACCGAGTTCCCGCAGGTGATCGAGGAGCACAAGGCCGATTTCGAGGGCAAGACCGTGGTGACGTTCTGCACCGGCGGCATCCGCTGCGAGAAGGCTGCCATCCATATGCAGAACATCGGCTACAACAATGTGTACCAGCTGGAAGGCGGCATCCTGAAGTACTTCGAGGAAGTGGGCGGCGCCCATTACACCGGCGACTGCTTCGTGTTCGATTACCGCACCGCGCTGAACCCCAGGCTGGAGCCGACCGAAACCGTGCAGTGCTTCGCCTGCCGCGCCGTGGTCACGCCGCGCCAGCAGCTGGCGCCGGAATATGTGTACGAGAAGTCCTGCCCGCACTGCTTCGGCAAGGACGGGAACTGAAAAAAAGGCCGCTTCGAAAGCGGCCTTTTTTATCAGCGGAAGTAACGTGCTGTTGTGGTCACGTCGTCAACCGACAGCGTACCCGCTGCCGCCCGCAAGCGCAGCAAGGCCAGCAGGTAGTTGTAGCGGGCCTGCGCCAGGTCGCGCTCGCTCACATACAGCTGCTGCTGCGCATTGAGCAAGTCGAGATTGATACGTACACCACCCTTGATGCTCTCAGTGGTGGCCTTCATCAGCAAGCGGCCCGATTCCACGGCCTTCTCCAGCGCCTGAATGCGGGATACGCTGCTGATGGCAGCGCTGTATTGCTTGCGCAGGTCTACCAGCACGCGATCGGTCTGCGCTTCCAGATCGGCCTTCGCGCGCAGCTGGTTGGCGCTGGCCTGGCGCGTTGCCGCACTAACGGCGCCACCGGAATACAAAGGAATGGTCACCTGCACCCCCACTGAACGGGAGGTGGATTCCTGGGTGTACGTATTCAGCGTTTCCGCGTCGGCCTTGGCATAGCTGGCGACAAAATCCACGCGCGGCATGTGCCCGGAACGCTGCTTGTTTACTTCCTGGCGCGCTGCTTCCACGCCATACTGGCGCGCTATCAGATCCGGATTGCGCGTCAGCGCCAGCTGCTTCCATGCCTCGAATCCGCCTGCCGGCATCGGCATGATCGGGAAGCTTGCCCCCAGCGTATCGAGCTGCGTGACTTCTTCACCAACGATCTCGGACAGCGTCGCCAGCGCAGTGGTGAGGTTGTCCTGCGCTTCGAGCAGCGCGGCTTCAGCCACATCCAGACGGGCCTGGGTTTCCAGCTGATCGGTCCTGGTGCCTTCGCCTTTGACGAACATGCGGTCATTCACCTTGGCCTGCTCCACCAGCGTATCGCGCTGCGCCCTGGCCAGGCGCACTTGTTCATTGGCGAACAGCGCGTCGGTGTAAGCGCCCACCACACGCAGCACCAGCTCCTGGCGCCGCACGTCGAACACCGCTTCACTGCTCAGGGCCTGGGCCGCGCCTTGCTTGTAGCGCGCCCATGCTTCCATGCTGAAAATCGGCTGGCGCAGCTGGACGCTGCTGACGCCACTCAGGTATTCGGGATGGCTGGTCACTGGTTTGCCAAACTGTTCCTGGGTCAGGTCGGCGCGGTTCTTGTTGCGGCTGTAGTTCGCCTGCATCTGCGGCAGCAGGGCCGAACGTCCAAGCGCCTTGTTCTCGATGCCCGCCGCACGCTCGGCTTCCGCCAGCTTATATTGGGGGTCGTTGCGAAGCGCGGCGTCGAATGCCTGCGTCAGGCTCATGGCCGATGCGGCGCCGCTTTGCGACAGCACCGCCGCGGCTAGCAAGCCGGCAATACGGTACGGAGCTGGATATTTCTTCAAGCTTATTCCTCCGTCAATGCGCTGTGAGCGCGGTCCATCACTGGTTTCAGCAAGTAGTTCATCATCGTGCGTTCACCCGTCTTCACGAACATCTCCACCGGCATGCCGGGCTGGACATCCATCTTCTTCTCTTTGATGATCTTCAGGCCTTCCGGCTCCACCTTGGCTCGTACCTTGTAGAAGGCATTGCCAGTTTTTTCGTCCACCGTACGGTCGGCCGACACGAGCGTGATTTTGCCCGGAATATGCGGCGTTGTGTTGGTATTGAACGCGGCGAAGATCAGATCCACCGGCAAACCGGCATGCACCTTGTCCACCAGGTTTACCGGCAGCTGCCCTTCCACCACCAGCGCGTCCGCACTTGGCACAATTTCCATCAGATGCGCGCCGGCCGGCACCACGCCGCCTTTGGTAAAGATGTTCAGGCCGACAACGATACCGTCCACCGGCGCCTTGATGTCCACGGCTTGCAGCTCGAAGTCCAGCCCCGCCAGGCGGTTTTCGAGGCCTTCCGCCTCGCGCTGGATATCGGATAGCTGGGTGCGCACTTCCTTTTGATAATCCGCCACCCGCTGCGCACGGCGCAGTGTGGTTTCCATGATCTGGCGTTGCGAGCGGCCGATATTGCCGATGTCCTCGGAAATCGAGCCGGCGATCTGGGCATAGGTGCGCTCCAGGTCCAGCAGGCGATTGCGTGCAACATAGCCTTCCTTGGCCAGATCGCGCATGCCTGCCAACTGCTCCTTCAGGATATCCATCTGAACCTTCTTGCTCTCGCGCGAGTCGCTCAGCCCCTTCACCTGGCTTTTGAGGCCGGCGATATTTTCGTCATATGCCCCCAATTCGCTCTGCAGTGCAGTGCGGCGCGAGGTAAACAGCTGCTCCTGCAAGGCCATGGCCGTGATCACACGCGGGTCGTTCTTCAGTTCCTTGAGCGATTCCGGGAAGGCCACACGTGCAGCACCGTCGCGTTCCGCCAGCAGGCGCGCTTCGGTAGCGCGCGCCGTAATGAACTGCGTGCGCGCCGTTTCGGCCTGCGACTGCGCCTGTACCGCATTCATGCGTACTACCACTTGGCCGGCCTTGACGGTATCACCGTCCCTGACCAGGATTTCCTGCACCGAGCCGGCACTCATGTTCTGCACCGACTTACGGTTGCTTTCCTTGGTAATGCTGCCGCTCAGCGGCACACCCTTGTCCAGCGGGGCCAGCGTAGCCCAGAGCAGGAAGCCGCCGAAACCAGCGGCCACTACCCACCAGCCCACCCTGCTGTAGGCCCGGGCGTCGGTGTTGACCGTCGGCGGCGCCACATCCTGGGAAACGAGATCCAGTGCCGTTTGCGGTTTTGTGATCAGTTCTTTACTCATGCTTACTCCTGTTCCGCCGGTGCGTCTGCGCCCGGGGCGCGCTGCTGTGCCTGGACCTGGGCCTGGTTCTGCGCCTGGGCCTGGGCCTGGGCCTGGGCTTGCGCGATAGCGCGCTGGTTCTGTTCCTGCAGTGCTTTCAGCACTTCCTGGGTCGGGCCAAACATATTGACCACGCCGTCACGCAGCAGCAGCAACTTGGTGGTGGCCGAGATCACGCTGGTCCGGTGCGTGATCAGCACGATCGTCTTGCCGCGCTGGCGCAGGTCATTCACCGCCTGCACCAGTGCCGCCTCGCCCACTTCGTCCAGATTTGAATTCGGTTCGTCCAGCACGATCAGCGAGGGGTCGCCATACATGGCACGGGCCAGGCCGAGACGCTGCTTCTGGCCGCCGGACAGGCCGGCGCCGGCATCGCCCAGCGGAGTGTCGTAACCCTTCGGCAGGTGCAGGATCATATCGTGCACGCCGGCGCGCTTGGCCGCCAGCACCACTTTTTCCGGGTCCGCATCACCGAAACGGGCGATGTTGTCGCTCACGGTGCCGCTGAACAGTTCAATATCCTGCGGCAGGTAGCCGATATGGGGCCCCAGTTCAGCCTTGTTCCACTGGTAGATGTCAGCCCCGTCCAGGCGCACCTTGCCCGCGGCTGACGGCCAGATGCCCACCAGCAGGCGTGCCAGCGTCGACTTGCCGCAGCCGCTCGGGCCAATCACGCCCAGCACATCGCCGGCGCCAATGGCGAAATTGAGGTTGCGCAACACCGGTACGGTGACATTCGGCGGTGCCGCCGTCACCGCTTCAACCGAGACCTTGCCGGTCGGTTTCGGCAAGGCCATGCCAACTTCCCGTGCAGGGAAAGCGGCCAGCAGCATGGTCAGGCGCTCGTAGGCGCTGCGGGTCGCCGCAAAGCTCTTCCACACGCCGATCACGGACTGTACCGGGCCCAGCGCGCGGCCGACCAGGATCGACGCGGCAATCATCATGCCGGGCGTGATCTTATGTTCCAGCACCAGCAGTGCGCCAAAGCCCAGAATCAGGGACTGCAGCGAAACCTGCACGAACTTGGTGACGGCGCTCACAATGCCGGCCTTCTCGCTAGCCTCCGCCTGCAGCGTCAGGAACTTGGTGTGCAGCTTGAACCAGCGGGCCTGCAGGTTCGGCAGCATGCCCATGGACTCAATCACTTCCGCATTGCGCAGATTATTGGTGGCCAAGTTGTTGGCGGCGATTGCCATGGTGTTGGCATCTGCCAGCGGCTTGTGCGACACCTTCTCGTTGATGAAGGCCAGCGCCACCAGCACCACGCTGCCACACAGCGCGAACACGCCCAGCGAAGGCTGGAAGATAAAGATCACGACCAGGTAGATCGGGAACCAGGGGGCGTCGAAGAAGGCGAACAGTCCATTCCCGGTCAGGAACTGGCGGATATTGGTCAGGTCCATCAGCGCCTGGCCCGCATTGGTACCGCCGCCTTTCAGGTTTTGCTCGAAGGCGGCCGTGTATACCCGCTTGTTCATTTCAAGGTCGAAACGGGCGCCCACACGTACCAGCACGAAACTGCGCACCAGGTCGAGGGCGCTGACCAGGGCCAATGCCCCCAGGATCATCAGCGTCAGCATCAGCAGCGTGATTTCATTCTGGCTTTGCAGCACCCTGTCGTACACCTGCAACATGTACAGGGACGGCATCAGCATCAGCATATTGCTGATGGCGCTGAACACGCCCACGGTGATGAAGGTGCTCTTGAACAGTGCTAAAGCCTGTTCAATTTCATTCTTTGCTTTGAATAGTTTGTTTTTCATTGATTACCTCTGGCGAGCTCGGGCGCCCGCATCGCGTGCCGAGATTATCCCCTAAAAAACGCGAGAAATGTGATTTACGTCACAAAATATTTGTATCTAGTTGTACTGGCAAAAAAAAGCCGCTGCCCGCAGGCAACGGCTGGACACTTGCCGGGCGATCTCAGGCAAGAGCGAGAATCAGCGCCTTGTGGTCGATCGAACCGGTCAGCTTGACCAAGGTATCGCCTTCCGTAATCTGGCCGTCCGCTACGGAGTCCTGATAGATATAGGTGTTGCCGCCGAAATCGAACACCAATGCATCATGCCCGGTGTCGGCATTCTCGGCGATAGCTGCCTCGCGCAATATGAGATCGAGATCCTTCAGGCTGGCCAAAGGCTTCCAGGTCACCGCATTCAGCGAACCGTTGTTGATATCGATCTGGTCCGAAGTGGAGCGCAACGCAGTGCCGTCGGCATTCAAGGTCAGTTGCAAGCCGGTCACCGTGTCCATCGACGTGGCGCCCAGACCGCCATAACGCGAGGCCGTCAGCGTGACGTGGTCAATGGCAATCCCCAGCTTGATGGTCTCGGCCAGCGTATTCGAGGACGTATAGTGGAGGGCGTCAATGGCTGCGCCGCGGGCATCCACGCTGCTGAGCGCGGAAGCGTCCACCGTTACCAGCTTGGTGCCATTATTATTGTCTATCCATGCCGCGCCATTGCCGCGGATCGTCAGCGAGCGCAGGTTCCCCAACTCGGTATACGGACCGGTGTGGTTGGTATCGTCCGCGATGCCCAGGCCGGTAGCGATGGTAATCGTCGCCGCCGCAACCGTGCGGCCGCTATTGATGCCGCTGTTCAACGTGACCACGGCAGTCTGCACATCACCCGTCAGCGTGATGTCGGCCTCCCCTGACGCGGTGCCCGACTTGGCATTTACCGTCAGATCCAGCGTGGCCGCCCGTGCCGTGATGGTGGTCGAGTCCGTATACGCGGTGAGATGGAGCGTGCCGGCATACTTCGTCGCGGACGGTGCCGCCCCGCCGTCGCCCGGCTCACCGGTCGCCGCAGCGACATAGCCGGCCGCCGTGGCCTGCATATCGCCGCCGGTGCTCACACTCTGGTGCGCGGCAACGCCGGTAATCACGCCGCCGGCATTGAAGCGGAAGCTTTCGAAGTCCCAAAAGCGGCCCGCATCAAAGGCGGTGCTGCCGCCGCCGGTGCCCACGTTCGGGTCGTACACCGGCAAGCCGGCATTCAGGCGGACGGTATAGGCGACCGCTGCATCCACCTTGCTTTCAAGGTAGAGCGTATCCGGCCCCCGTGCCGGATCCTGCTGCGCGGATGCCGCCACTTCGGCCACGATGGTGTCCACCGTATACACCCCCTTCTGCAGCCCCGATGCCCAGAACTCGCGGCCAGCCGGATCGGCGGCACGGTTAAACAGATTCTGGTACACCGTGTCGACCACGGCTTCCGGTGTTTTGCCGGCGTATTTGAACTTGTATTCGTCGGTCTTGGCGAACTGCTGGCTGATGGCCGTCAGCGGGACGCCCTTGAGCACGCTGTCGGTCCAGAACGCCAGGCCCTTGCTGTCGGCCGGGCGGTTGAAATACGCGATGTACAACTGTTGAATCGATTGGGTCAGGCTTGCCATGTGGACTCCGGAAAGGCGCTTTTACCGTGGCAGGATGCACGGCATGCAACGAATCATATTGCCGACCTTCAACTGGAAGGTCAAGTGCAGGCGAAAAAAAACCCGCTGCGAACAGCGGGTTTGGATCCAGTACCCGGTGCAAGCACCGGGTATAGGGAATCGCTTAGACGGTTGCCAGAGCGATGATCAGGGTGTCCAGATCAACGGTGCCGGTCAGTTTCACAACCGTGTCGGCTGCATCGATCGAGCCAGCGGTGCCTGCGTCAACGAAGACGTAGGTGTCGCTGCCGAACTTGAAGACCAGGTTGTTGCCAACGCTCGAAGCTGCTGCATCCTTCAGTGCCAGATCGAAGTCGGTCTGGGTGGTGGTGAACTTCAGGAACGCGCCAGCTGCGCCAACGGTGAGTTGGTCGGACACACCCACGTCCAGCGCGGTACCAGCAGCGTCCAGCACCAGGTGCAGGCCGGTCACGGTGTCCACCGCGCCGTAGGTCGATGCCGTCAGGGTGATCTCGTCAACGCCTGCGCCCAGCTTGATGGTTTCCACGCCGGTGTTAGCCGAAGTGTAGACCAGGCCGGTGGTTGCATCGCCAGCTGCGTCCACGCTGGCCAGCGCGGATGCGTCCACGGTTGCCAGTTTGGTGCCGTTGGCGTTGGTTACGTTGGCCACGCCGTTGCCGGTCAGGGTCAGGGTGGTCAGTGCTTCCAGGCCGGTTGGCGACGCGGTCGACGCGGTGTCAACAGTGGTCAGGTTCAGGGTAGCGATGGTGAAGCTGTCGTCCGAGGTGTCCACGCCGTGGGTCAGGGTCACGGTAGCGGTCTTCGCGTCGCCGGTCAGGGTTGCAGCGGTGTCAGCAGCGCCAGCGCCGGTGTGGCCAACAACGTTCAGTTTCACGTCGTTCGCGCCCACGGTCACGGTGGCGTTCGACACAGCGGTCACGTCCAGGGTGCCGGCGTAGGTGGTCGAGGAAGCAGCGGTGGTGCTTGGCACATAGCCGGAAGCACGTGCCGACAGAGCAGCAGCAGTCACCAGGGACTGGTCAGCAGCAACAGCGCTCACGAAGCCGCCCTGATCGAAGACGAACTCTTTGTACTGGGTCAGTTTCGATGCGTCCAGGTTGGCGCCGCTGGTGAAGGCGGTACCCACAGCGGTCGTGGTGAAGTTCAGGCTTTCGAAGTTCTTCAGCACTTTGGTGTAGACGATGTAGTCGTCGGCCACGTAGGTTGCCTTGCCGTCGATAGCGATGGTGTCGGTGCCAGCGCCGCCGTCGATCACGTCGGTGGTCTTCACGGTGCCCGTCACTGCGATCACGTCGTCGCCTTCGCCGCCGGTGACGTTGTAGGTCACGTCGGTAGCGATGGTCAGGTCGATTTCGTCGTCGCCAGCGCCAGCATTCACGGCTGCGGTACCAGCTGCCAGTGCGGTGATCGACACGGTGATCGAGTCGTCGCCAGCGCCGGTGGTCAGCGATGCAGCTTTCACGGTGGCAGTCAGTTCGGTAGCGATTTCAACTGCGTCATCGCCGGAGCCGGTGGTGATGGTTGCCACGTCGGTATCGCCAACGAAGGTGATGTCGCCGCTCGAAGCGCTTGCATTGACGGTTGCCACTTTCTTGGTCGAAGCAGTGTCGGTAACTACCAGGGTGGTGGTCACAGCGCTGTTCAGGGTGAAGGTGGTTGCGTCTTCAGCAACGGTTGCGGTCAGCGCCAGGCTGGCAGCATCGGAACCAGCGTAAGCAGCGTTGTCAGCCAGGGCGCCGGACACGGTCACGGAGGTCAGCTTGGAGCCGCCAACAGCCAGGGTCGACACGTTAGCAGCAGCATCGCCAGCCACGTCAGCCAGAGCGATGGTCACGCCAGCAGTCGAAGCGGTTACGTCCAGGGCTGCATCGGAGATCGTGCGGAAGCCGGCGGTGGTGGTAGCGCCCACGCCAACGATCTTGTTGGCCTGGCCGTTTTGCCACACAGCGGTCGCGCCAACGAAACCAGCGGCGTTCACGCCAGCGGCTTCGCCGAACTGGGTTGCAGCGGTGGTGCCTTCGTTGTAGATGTTGATGGTTTCAACATTCTTCACGGTGCCTTGCTGGGTCAGGTTGACGGTGCCGTCAGCGTAGATGTTCAGGGTGTCTTTACCCGCGCCGCCGTCGATCACGTCGAAAGCGCCCAGGGTGGTCGCAGCCACGCCGGTGGTTGGGTTGATCGACAGCGCGTTGAACGTGTCGTTGGCAGCGGTGCCGGCTGGGGTATCCACAGCGATGGTCAGGGCGGTGGTGGTGCCCACGCCTGCGCCGCCGTCGATGATTGCGGAACCGGTGGCAGCCAGGCCAGCTTTAGCAGCGGTCAGGGTTGCGTCGTTGGTCACGCCAGCCAGGTATTGGGTGGCGATGCCGTTTGCCGAGCCGGTCGAGTAAGCAACGCGGGCAGCCACATCGGTGTTCAGGTAGTCGGTGAAGGCAACAGCGGCCGCCACTTTGCTCTGGATAGCGATGGTGTCTGGGCCCTTGGCTGGGTCTTGCTGTGCGGAAGCAGCAACGGACTCAACGATGTTGTCGATGGTCAGCACTTTGCGGCTCAGCAGGTCGGACCAGTAGTTCAGGCCGGTGGAATCTGGCAGACGGTTGAACAGGTTCTGGTAAATGGTAGCAACCACTGCGTCAGGAGTCTTGCCGCCGTAGGTAGCGGTGTACTCAGGGGCCTTGGCGAATTCTTTGGAGATCGTGGCCAGGGAGGTACCCGAGTTCAGGGCGTTCACCCAGAAGTTCACACCGGCGACATCCCCTGGACGGTTGTAGTAGGCGAGGTAAAGCTGTTGAATCTGTTCGGTTGGCGTAGCCATTGTATGAAGCTCCTAGAAAAATTTCGAAATTGAACTGTTCGATCACACTCACGTGAACGTAAGAATGCGTATCGAATCATGGCAGAAGACATGGAAGTGAAATGTGACAGCCGTCACAATTTCGCGTCTATATCGTCTCTTTCTTTGCTAAAAAGCGACAGAAATTACCACGCGGGCCATTATGGCGAAGCCTAATCAGGAATGCAACGGAATTTCTGTGGCGATTTGTAAGAATGCCTCAGCGTCGATAATAAGATGAGTTCCGCAAGTCTTTGCCCGAATTCTCTCCAATGTTCACGCCCATATTATTAGCGCGCCCCAGCAAACAAAACACCCCATAGGCCTTTCAGCCTATAGGGTGCAGACGCGGTATAAGGGTACTGGCGTTTTATGCGATGCTTTTTACTTCACGGCGTTCCATGTGGTGGCGCCGGATATAACCTTCCGGTCATTCAACAAACCCTGGAACAAATACGCTGCGGAATCCGCATTCAGCGCGCCAGTCACCGTCATATTATTGTCACTGGTGAAGCGATTGGTCGAACTGAATACGCCGTCTTTTGCCAGCATGCCCGTCGAGGCCATCTTGTAGCGCTCGGATTCGTGGATCGCATCGAAGCTGGTGGTGAAGCTGGCCTTGCCGAAGTCAACCGCGAGCTGCGCGTTTTCGATACTGGCCGAGCTCCGGGCCTGGGTCAGGGTATTGCGTACCGATGCTTCCCCCGAGGCCAGGGAGAAGCCAATACTGCCTTTTTCAGGGACGGCGTAGTCAGCGCCCGTATTACTGCGGAACAAAGCGTAGACCTCGTTCAGGGCAATGCGGTCGGCGCCGACTTTACCAACCGCCGAGTTAGCTGGTTTGTCGGCGTATGCCTGCCAGCGGCCCCAGCTGATTTCCTTATATGGCGCACCAGTTTCCACCACCGGCGGCGGCGTGACCACCGGTGGCTTCTCGGTCGACGGACCGCTGACGCCGGGGTTGTTATTCAGCTGCACCTGCACCGCCAGGTTGCCGACTTTCAGCGGCTCCAGGCTGGGCTCCACGCCGCCGGCCTTGGCCACCGGCTCGTCGGCACGCGGCGGCACCAACACGTCCGGCGCCAGCGCGCCGCTCTGCAACAGCTGGGGCGCGGCCTGGCCGCGGCTGACCTGCAGCAGCTGGCCCTTCTGGCCGGCCGACAGTTCGCGCGCCGTCGCGCCTTCACAGGGACCGCTGCCGTCCGGGCTGCAGGAGCCGCCGAAGCCGCTCATCGTGATGGCGCCGGACACCACCGCCACGCGCGCCGTGTCGCGGTCGGCAAACACGGTAAAATCAGTGCCGCGCACGCCGATGGCGGCCACCGGCGTATTGAAACGGAAGTTCTGGCGGGCCTGCTTCACGGCCTCGCCGGACTGGCTGCGCACCACGCCGCCCAGCAGTTCCAGCTTGACGCGGGTATTGGACGGGTTGGCGCGGTCCACGTGGTAGGCCGCGATGCGCGCCTTCGTGTTCGGGCGCAGGATGAACAGGCCGTTGTCCACCGTTTTGACATAGATATAGCCATCGGCGCCGGTGCTCAGCAGCGCGCCTTCCTGGACCGCCGCGCCCTGTTGCGCGGATTTCTCGGCGACCTGGGCGGAACCGGCGACAAAAATGATCTTCCCTGCCTCGGCAGCAGCGGCCTGTTGCGCACAGAGCGCCAGCGCAGCGATGAAGAATGATTGACGCAGCATGATAGAAGTTCCCCTTTTGCCTGAAGTATGCCGCACAGGACAAGACCTGCCGTGACGACCATCACATTGTTACTGATTTTCTGCAAGGCTTCCCTTATCTTTACATCTTGTATCAATAAGTGTTGTCCACAGTCACAGTGTTGCAATTAAGATATAATTTGTCTTTTCTGCACTGACCGAATGAAATTGCCCGCTGCCCTCGCTCCTGTCCAGCTGATCCGCCTCGCGATTGCGCTGGCGGCCGTGCTGCTGACGGCCTGGCCGCAGTGGCAGGCCATTCCTGGCCAGTCCTGGTTCGGCGATGAATGGCTGCGCGACCAGTTCCTGCGCCTGCAGGTCGGCGCGGCACCCGAACCGCGCGTGCTGGTGGTCGATATCGACGAGAGCAGCATGGCCAGCCTGGGTCCCTGGCCCTGGCCACGCGCCCGCCTGGCCGACCTGATGGAAATCCTGCTGGATAACTACCAGGCACGCGGGGTGGCGCTCGACATCGTGCTGCCGCGCCCGGCCGATGCCGCCGGCGACCAGCGCCTGGCGCTGCTGGCGGCCCATGCGCCGCTGGTGCTGCCCCAGGCCTTCGATTTCAACAACACCCGTCCCGAGCCGCTGCGCGAAGGCGTACTGGCCGGCGCCCTGCCGCAAACCGCCGCCGTGCCGCCGGACGCCCCGGCCGCCACCGGCTATATCGGCAACCATGCAGGCCTGGCGGGCGCTGCCCATGTCGGCAATATCGGCTTCATTCCGGATGCCGACGGCACCCTGCGCCGCATTGCACTGCTGACCACCTTCGAAGGCCGGGCCTATCCCACGCTGCAGCTCGCCCTGCTGTCCTGCTGCAGCGGGCAGCCGGTGCCGCAGCAGCCCGGCAGCACGCTGGCCCGAATCCGCTACCAGCGCGACTGGAGTGCCTATACCGTGGTGTCCGCCGCCGACATCCTGAAGCAGGCGATCGACCCGGCCAGCGCGGCGGGCCGCTACGTTGTGGTGGGCTCTTCCTCGCTGGGGCTGGCCGACCGCGTGACCACGCCGCTGGCCGCCAACCGTCCCGGCCTGGGGGTGCAGGCCACGGTGCTGAGCACCCTGCTCGACCGCCAGGCCGGCCTGGCGCCCGCCCCCTGGCCGGGCCGGGTGCTCGCCGTCCTGTTCGCCCTGCTGGCCACGGCCCTGGCCAGCTTTGCCCTGCCGCGCCTGTCGGCTGTTGCGGGCACTGCAATGCTGGGCCTGAGCGCCCTCGCATGGCTGCTGCTGGCGGCGTGGATCGTGCCGCACGACGAGCTGCTGGTGACGACCGGGCCGCTGGCCAGCCTGCTGTTCCTGCTGGCCGTGGCCGTGCCCTTCCAGTGGCAGCTGGCGCAGCGCCGCTCGCGCAGCCTGCTGCATACGCTGCGCCAGTACGTGGCGCCCTCGGTGGTGCAGGAACTGCTGCGGCGCGACCTGAAGGATCCGCTGACTCCGCGCCACCTCGACGTCACCACCCTGATCGCCGATATGCAGGGCTATACCAGCCATGTGGAGTCCTTGCCGGTGGAAGAAGGCGCCGCCCTGACCAGCACCTTCCTGGCCTGCCTGACGGCGCCCGTGATCGACAAGCAGGGCACGCTGGACAAGTACACCGGCGACGGCCTGGTGGCATTTTGGGGCGCACCTTTGGCACAGGAAGCACACGCCGACTTGGCACTGGAAGCGGCGCGTGATATCGTGCGCCGCGTGCAAGTGTTGAGCGCGCAGCGCGTGGCCGCCGGCTTCGCGCCGCTGCGGGTGCGCATCGGCATAGAAAGCGGGCCGGCCATGGCAGGCGATTTCGGCACCAGCTTCCGCAGTATTTATACCGCTGTGGGCGATAGCGTCAACACCGCTTCCCGCCTCGAACAGGCCGCGCGCGACTATCCATACGATGTGATCGTTGGCGCCGGCACGGTGGCCCGCGCGCGGCGCCACCAGTTCCTGCTGCTCGGCGAACGCCTGCTGCGCGGCAAGGAAAAGCCTGCCACCTTATACACGATAGCCCCCAGCATGGATGCAGTAGTGACAAGCACTCCCGGCGCCACGGAAAGGCGCGCATGAACCGGTCGTTCTGGCTTGGCGGCCTGCTGCTGCTCGCCCTGTGCAACGGCGCCCGCGCCGAAGACGAGGTGCCGCCGGCGTCCGACCCACAGGAACTGTACCGTGCTGCCCTGCAGTCGATCGCGGAAGGCCGCCGCACCGACGCCAGCGACACGCTGAAGCGCGTGATCGAGCAGGAACCGCTGCACGCGGGCGCCTGGCTCGACCTTGCCCTGCTGCAGTGCAGCCTGGGCTACCGGGCCGAGGCCGAACGCCTGTTCGCCAATATCGAACAGCAGTTCGCGCCGCCGCCGGAAATCCAGAAACTGATCGACGAGGCGCGGGCCCAGCGCTGCGACCGCTGGGAAGCGCGCAGCCAGTACATGCTGGCGGCCGGCCGCGGCATCGAGCAGAACGTGAACCAGGGCGCCAACAGCGCGGTCTACCAGCCGCAACCGGGGTCGGACGACCTGATCCTGCTGCCCGAATTCCTGCCGCAGCACGACCAGTACCTGCAATTTACCGGCGACTACCTGCGCGACATCACGGCCAACGGCAGCAGCCTGTTCGTGCAGTTCCAGGGCCGCCGCTACGACCGCCTGCACGATTACGACAGCGCCACCCTGTTCGCCGGCGTGGAGTCGCCCTGGCGCTTCGGCAAATGGACCTTGCGCACGTCCGGCACCCTGGGCCTGATGACGCTGGGCGGCCATTACTACCAGCGCCAGGCCTCGGTGCAGGCCAATATCGGCCCGCCGCTGCCCCTGCCGCGCAGCCTGCAGTTCAATGTGACGGCCGGCTTCACCCACGTGGATTACATCACGCTGACCAATTTCCGCGGCAACACGATGGACCTGCGTGGCCAGTTCACCTACCGCGCGGGCGCCCATTATGCGAGCGCCGGCTTCGGCCTGCTGAACGACCACGCCACGGCCAACCGTCCTGGCGGCGACCGCCACGGCACGCTCACCAACCTGCTGTACCGCCACCGCTGGCCGAACGAAGTGAGCGGCGAACTGGGCTTCACGCGCCAGACCTGGCGCGGCCAGACCGCCTATGCGCCGGGCCTGATCGACCAGGTGCGCGACCAGAAATCGCATGTGCTGCGCGCCAGCGTCAACTATCCGCTGTCGCGCAACCAGAACCTGCAGGTGGAAGTGCGCGATGTGCGCAACAAGGAAAACATTTCTATCTTCCAGTACAACAACCGCCAGTTGCAGATCAGCTGGCAGTGGATGGGCTTGTAATTGCTGCATGACTTGATGGCGCACTGGGAGCTGGCGCTGTTCCTGGCCTTCCTGGTGGCGCTGGTGCTGGGCTGCCTGGTGCCGAACCGCTGGCTGCCGCCGCTGCCGAACGACAAGCTGATGCACGCGGCCGCCTTCGCCGTGCTCACCACGCTGGCGCTGCGCATCGCCCAGACCCGGACCGAAGCCCTGTGGTGGCTGGGCGGCCTGCTGCTGGCGGGCTGGGTGATCGAATGCCTGCAGCAGCTGCTGCCGGACCGCGGCTTCTCCTGGCGCGACATGGCGGCCAATGCCGCCGGCATCGCGGCCGCCACGGCGGCGTTCGGGCTCAGCAACCTGCTTTGATAGAATAGCGCCATGTCGGCTACCAATCCCATCGATCCCCAAGGCGGAAATCCCGAACTGCCGGATGCGGTTCCCGCGCCGGAACAGCCGCGCAAGCGGGGCACAGTAACCATCCATCTGCGCAAGATTCCGCTGCTGTCGCAACTGAGCGACGAGGAGATCGTGCGCGTCAAAGCCGACATCCGCATCCGCAGCCACAGCAAGCGCGAGGTAGTGCTGCACAAGGGCGGCAGCGGCGACGGCCTGCTGTTCCTGCTGTCCGGCCAGCTGCAGGTGGTGGACATTACCGAAGACGGCCGCGCCATCGGCCTGCGCATGCTGGCGCCCGGCGACTTCTTCGGCGAGATCGCGCTGATCAACAATTCCACCCGCTCCGCCTCCGTGGTGGCCCTGACCGATGTGCTGGTCGCCTTCCTGCCCGCGCCCACCGCCATGCACCTGTTCTCGCACTCGCCTTCGGTGGCGCGCCAGATGCTGCAGCACCTGGCGCAGAAGATCCAGCGCGATTCCGAATTCCGTGCTCTGCTGAGCATTAATAATTCGACCAAGCGCATCTACAACTACCTGTTCCTGATGCGCAAGAAAAAGCCCGATGGCGCCGAGGTGGTGGAAGACCTGCCCACCCACCAGGACATTGCCAATATGATCAATACCAGCCGCGAGACCGTGACCCGCGCGCTGCTGACCCTGGTGCAGCAGGGTATTATCAAAAAAGACTCGCACAAGCTCATCATCCTCGACCGCGAAGGGCTGGAGAAGCTGATGCAGGGCGCGGCGTAACAAGGTGTTACGGTAGTGCCAAGCTGGCAACGCGCTACGGTATAATCCGTGGTTTCGCTTATTACTTGACAGCAATTTTTAGTCTGTCACTTCCACCCCGATGACACATTTTGACTTGCCGGTTTCGCAAGGAGGCGGCGCATGATCCGTGCTTCCATGCTGCGCGCGCTGTGGACCTACCGCGGCTTCGTGCTGGGCAGCGTCAAGCGTGAATTCCAGGCCAAATACCGCAACACCATGCTGGGTGCGGCGTGGACGGTGCTGAACCCGCTCGCCATGGTGCTGGTGTACACGGTGATCTTCGCCCAGGTCATGAAGAGCAAGCTGCCGGGCGTGGACTCCAGCCTGGCCTACAGCATCTACCTGTGCGCGGGCGTGCTGACCTGGGGCCTGTTCGCCGAGATTACGGCGCGCGCCCAGTCCATGTTCCTGGAGCAGGCCAACCTGCTGAAAAAAATCAGCTTCCCGCGCATTGCGCTGCCGGTGATCGTGGTGCTGAACGCGGGCCTGAATTTTGCCATCATCTTCGGCATCTTCACGGCCTTCCTTATCGTGTCCGGCAACTTCCCCGGCTGGGTGTTCCTCGCGGTGATTCCGGTGCTGCTGCTGCAGATCGCCTTCGCCATCGGCCTCGGCCTGGTGCTGGGCGTGCTCAATGTGTTCTTCCGCGACGTGGGCCAGTTCTTCGCCATCTTCATCCAGTTCTGGTTCTGGCTGACGCCCATCGTCTACCCGGCCTCCATCCTGCCGGAGCCGGTGCGCCCGCTGCTGGCATGGAACCCGATGGCGGCCATTATCGGCGCCTACCAGGACGTGCTGGTGAGCGGCCGCGCGCCGCACTGGGCCGGCCTGCTGCCGGCGCTGGTCTGCGCCATCCTGCTGTGCATGCTGGGCCTGCAACTGTTCCGCAAGCGCGCCGGAGAAATGGTGGATGAACTCTGATGGGCAGCATCGTCGTCAATCAACTGGGCAAGGCCTATAAACAGTATCCGACGCGCTGGTCGCGGCTGGTGGAATGGGTGCTGCCCTTCCGCGGCCCGCAGCACCGCCTGCGCTGGATCCTGTCCGACATCAGCTTCCATGTATCGCCCGGCGAGGCGGTCGGCCTGATCGGCATTAACGGCGCGGGCAAGAGCACGCTGCTGAAGCTGATCACCGGCACCACCCAGCCCACCACGGGCAGCGTGGCCATGCAGGGCACGGTGGCGGCGCTGCTGGAACTGGGCATGGGCTTCCATCCCGATTTCACGGGGCGCCAGAACGTTTACATGGCGGGCCAGCTGCTCGGCATGCGCGTGGAAGAGATCAGCACGCTGATGCCGGAGATCGAAGCCTTCGCCGAAATCGGCGAATACATCGACCAGCCGGTACGCGTGTACTCCAGCGGCATGCAGATGCGATTGGCCTTCAGCGTGGCCACCGCGCGCCGCCCGGATATCCTGATCGTGGACGAAGCGCTGTCGGTGGGCGATACCTACTTCCAGCACAAGAGCTTCGAGCGCATCCGCAACTACCGGCGCCAGGGCACCACGCTGCTGCTGGTGTCGCACGACAAGCAGGCCATCCAGTCCGTGTGCGACCGCGCCATCCTGCTGGACGGCGGCAAGCTGTCGCGCCAGGGCCCGCCGGAAGAGATCATGGACTACTACAATGCCATGATCGCCGAGCGCGAGAACCAGACCGTGCGCCAGGCCGGCACCAGCATCGGCAAGGTGCAGACCGTGTCCGGCACCGGCGAAGCCACGGTGGCCGATATCGCGCTGCTGAACGAGGCGGGCGAGCGCGTGGAAGTGATCGACGTGGCGGCGCCCGTCACCTTGCAGGTAACAGTGCGCGTGAACGCGCCGATTCCGCGCATGGTGCTGGGCTATATGATCAAGGACCGCCTGGGCCAGCCCATGTTCGGCACCAACACCCACCTGAAGCAGCTGCCGCTGGACGATATGCGGGCCGGCGAAGAAGTGGTATACCGCTTCGCCTTCCCGGCCAACCTGGGCGCCGGCACCTATTCCGTGGCCACGGCCATCGTCAGCACCGAGACCCACCTCGTCAACAACTACGAATGGCGCGACCTGGCGCTGGTGTTCACCGTGGTGAACATGAGCCGTCCGCACTTCGAGGGCTCGGCCTTCCTCGACCCGACGATTGAGATTGAACGGACATGACATTCATTTCCTACGCCCAGAACAGCGAAGACGTCCTGCTGTGGCGCGCGCTGCAGCACGTCGGTAAAGGCTTCTATATCGACATTGGCGCCAACGATCCGGAAGAGCATTCCGTTACCAAGGCCTTCTACGACGCGGGCTGGCACGGCATCAATGTGGAGCCCATGCCGTCCTACCACCAGGTCTTCCTGCGCGAACGCCCGCGCGACATCAACCTCGCGGTAGCCTGCGGCGCGGAAGAAGGCAGCATTACGCTGTTCGACACGCCATCGGTGAACGGCTGGGCCTCCACCGACAGGGACACGGCCATCGCGCACCGCGCGGAAGGCATCGCCGTGGTGGAGACCGAGGTGCCGCTGCGCACCCTGCGCAGCATCTGTGAAGAGCACGTGCGCGGCGATATCCACTTCCTCAAGATCGACGTGGAAGGCTTCGAAGGCGAAGTGCTGAAGGGCATGGACTTCCAGCGCTGGCGCCCCTGGGTGCTGGTGATCGAGGCCACGCTGCCGAACAGCCGCGTGACCGCGCACGAGCGCTGGGAAGGCCTGGTCACGCCGCACGACTACCACTTCGCCTACTTCGATGGCCTGAACCGCTACTACGTGGCGGGCGAGAAGCGCGAGCTGATGCAGGCGCTGTCGGTGCAGGCCAATGTGTTCGACGAATTCATCTTCCACCACCTGGACAAGGCCTGGAAGCGCGGCGCGGCCAGCGATGCGGCAGCCGCCGAAGCGGAACATCGCGCCGCCGAGACCTCGGCCCAGCTGGGCCAGGTGCTGCAGCAGCTCGATGCGGCGCTGGCGCGCGCCGACGATTCCGAGCAGCGCTTCCGCACCGCCGCCAATGCATTACGCGAGGCCGAGCGCGCCAACCAGGTCATCCAGGGCAATGCGGATGCAGCCGAAATCGCCCGCCGCGAAACGGCCGAATGGGCGCTGCAGCTGCAGAAGCAGCTGGCCGACACCTATGCCAGCACCTCATGGCGCGTAACGCGTCCGCTGCGCACGCTGGGGCACTACGGCCGCCTCCGCGAGCGCTGGCCTGCCGTGCGCAAGGTACTGCTGAAGCGCGCACACCAGGCCGCGCGCTGGCTGGCCTCGCAGCAGGCCGTGCGCAAGGCCGTGCTGCCGCTGATGCAGCGCTTCCCGGCGCTGGGCAAACGCCTGATGGGCACCTGGACCACGCTGCGCGACAGCCAGGCCATGCCGCTGCACCAGCCGGGCGTGCCGGCTGACCTGATTCATATGCCGCAATCGGCGCGCAAGGTCCTGGCCGACCTGCAGCGCCTGCGCTCCACCTCGAAACACTGACTATGCGACTTCTCATCGACCTGCAGGCCTACCAGAGCGGCGCCGCCTCCCGTCACCGGGAGCTGCTGGCGCAGGCGCGCGAACTCGCGCTGGCGGCCGGCCCGCACACCGTGTTCGTGCTGCTGCACGGCCTAATGCGCGACACGCTGGAAGAAGCGCGCAACGCCTTCGCCGGCATGCTGCCGCCGGCCCAGCTGTGCGTGTTCGATGCGCCGCCCGGCGCCAGCGACTGGGTGCTGCGCAGCGCGGAACTGATGCGCGATGCCTTCATTGCAGGCCTGCGCCCCGACCTCGTGTTCACGCCGGGCCTGTTCGAGCGTCCCGCCGCACCGGTGCTGTGCAGCGGCGCCGAGCTGCCGGGCAGCCATGCCGCCTTCAGCTTCGACGATGTGCGCGAGGTGCTGGCCCTGAACAGCGCGGAATCGGAACTGAACGCCCTGTCCTGGCGCCGCCGCAAGATGCTGCGCCAGGCCGCCGTGCTGGCCGCCGCCACCGATGAAGACTGCGCCGCCCTGCGCGAAGCCTTCCCCGCGGCCATCGTCTGCCATGGCGGCAGCGCCGCCGCCCTGTGGCAGGCCTTCGAAGCCGCCCTGGCCCATCCGGCGCCGGCCGCGCCCGCGCCGGAAGGCAAGCCGCGCCTGGCCTATATCTCGCCCCTGCCTCCGCAAAAATCCGGCATCGCCGACTACAGCATCGAACTGCTGCAGCAGCTGCAAGCCTTCTACGACATCACCCTGGTCTGCGAAGCCCCCGCTATGCATCAGCCCGTGTCCACCCTGGGGTCAGACCCGAAAGTGGACACGAGCTCGGCCGTTGGTCTGCCCTGGCCGCTACTGAGCGTTGAAGAATTCGAGGACAGCGCGCACCGCTTCGACCGCGTGCTCTACCACTTCGGCAACAACGGTGTGCACAACCATATGTTCGAACTGCTGCGCCGCCAGCCGGGCATCGTGGTGCTGCACGACTTCTTCCTGAGCGGTGTGCTCGACAATATGGAGCGCGACGGCTACCTGCGCCAGGCCTACCTGCATGCGCTGTACGAGTCGCACGGCTACACGGCCCTGCTGGACCATGAACGCATCGGCCGCAATCCCTCGATCTGGAAATACCCCTGCAACAAGGGCGTGCTCGATAACGCGGACGGCATCATCGTCCACTCCGAGTTTTCGCGCCAGCTGGCGCGCCAGTGGTATGGCGGGGACGCTGCCGATCACTGGCGCACCCTGCCCCTGATCCGCGGCCTGCCCGCGGGCGTGGAGCGCGCCTCTGCCCGCAGCGCCGCGCGCGCCGCGCTGGGCCTGCAGGACGGCGAATTCGTCATCTGCAGCTTCGGCATGATGGGCGTGACCAAGCTGAATGAGCGCCTGCTGGAGGCCTTCCTCGATTCGCCGCTGGCGCAGGATGCGCAGTGCCGCCTGGTGTTCGTGGGCGAAGGCGACGGCGGCGACTATGGCCGCCGCATCGCCGAACGCATTGCCGCCAGCCCGGCCGGCAGCCGCGTCACCGTGACCGGCTTCGCCACCCCGCAGGACTACGCACGCTGGCTGGCCGCCGCCGATGCCGCCGTCCAGCTGCGCAGCCAGACCCGCGGCGAAACCTCGGCCTCGGTGCTGGACTGCCTGCTGTACGGCCTGCCCACCGTGATCAACGCGCACGGCTCCAGCGCCTCGCTGCCGGACGAGTTGCTGGTCAAGCTGGCGGACGAATGCACGGCCGATGAACTGGCGCAGGCGCTGCTGGCGCTGCGCCGCGATCCGGCCCAGGCGGCAGCGCTGTCGCAACGCGCCGTGGCCTTCATGGAGCGCGAGCATGCGCCGCAGCGCGTGGGCCAGGCCTTCCATGAAGCGATCGAGGATTTCGCGCAGCGCAGCCCGGCCGCGCATTACCGCCGCCTGCTGGCGCAGATCGCCGCCCTGCCGAACGGCAGCAGCGCGGAGCTCAGCGCGGCCGCCGGCGCCATCGCCGCCAACCTGCCGCCGAAGGCGCCGAAGCAGGTCTTCGTCGATATCTCGGCACTGGTGCAGACCGACCTCAAAACCGGCATCCAGCGCGTGGTGCGCAGCATCCTGCTGGCGCTGATCGAAAGCCCGCCGCCCGGCTGCCGCATCGAACCCGTGTTCAGCGACGGCGGCAACCGCCCCTACCGCTACGCGCGCAGCTATATGCTGAAGATGCTGAACCTGCCCGGACCGGAACTGGAAGACGCGCCGCTGGAAGTGCGCAAGGGCGATATCTTCCTCGGCCTCGACCTGTTTACCAACGGCACCGCGCAGAACCGCGAACGGCTGACGGACATGCGCCACCACGGCGTGGAAATCTATTTCGTGGTCTACGACCTGCTGCCGGTGCTGCTGCCGGACGCCTTCCCCTTCGGCGCCGAAGGCTATTTCGCCGAGTACCTGGATACCATCGGCGCCGTGGCCGATGGCCTGGTCTGCATTTCGCGCGCGGTGGCCGACGAGCTGCACGACTGGCTGGAACAGCGCCCGCAACGGCGCGCCGCCCCGCTAAAGCTGGGCTGGTTCCACCTGGGCGCCGACATCGACGCCAGCGCACCGAGCTTCGGCATGCCGCCGGATGCGGACCAGGTGCTGGCCGCCATCGCCGCCCGCCCAAGCCTGCTGATGGTGGGCACCATCGAGCCGCGCAAGGGCCAGGGCCAGGCGCTGGAGGCCTTCGAGCTGCTATGGCGCGACAATGTGGATGCGAACCTGGTCATCGTGGGCAAGCAGGGCTGGATGATGGAGGCGCTGGCCAAACGCATCCAGCAGCATCCGGAGCTGGGCAAGCGCCTGTTCTGGCTGGCCGGCGTGTCCGATGAAATGCTGCTCAAGCTTTACAAGTCCTGCTCCGCCCTGCTGGCGGCATCGGTGGGCGAAGGCTTCGGCCTGCCGCTGATCGAGGCGGCGCAGCACGGCCTGCCCGTGATCGCGCGCAGCCTGCCGGTATTCCGCGAGGTGGGCGGCGAACACGCTTATTATTTCACCGGCAGTACCGCACCGGAATTGGCGGCTACACTGCAGGAATGGCTGCAGCTGCACCGCGCAGGCAAGGCGCCGCCGTCGGCCGATATGCCCTGGCTGACCTGGCGCGACAGCGCGGACCAGCTGCAGCAGGCGCTGTTCGCGCAGCGCTGGCACCGCGAACTGGCGGGCGTTCCCGCCGTGAAGGAAACGAGGTCACAATGAACCAGCCTACCGCCAGCGAACTGCTGCCCGGCGCCGTGCAGGAAAACCGCAGCGTCGCCGTCGTCATCCCCAGCTACAAGGTCACGCGCCATATCCTGGGCGTGATCGCGGGCATGGGGCCGGAAGTGAGCCGCATCTACGTGGTGGATGACTGCTGCCCCGACAAGTCGGGCGACTTCGTGGAAGCCAATTGCCAGGATGCGCGCGTGCGCGTGCTGCGCCACGCGGAGAACCAGGGCGTGGGGGGCGCCGTGATGACGGGCTACCAGGCCGCCATTGCGGACGGCATCGCCGTCATTGTCAAGGTGGACGGCGACGGCCAGATGGACCCCACGCTGATCCCGGCCTTCGTTGCGCCCATCCTCGACGGCCAGGCCGACTACACCAAGGGCAACCGCTTTTACGACCTGGAGCAGATCGGCAGCATGCCGCCGGTGCGCCTGTTCGGCAACGCCGTACTGTCGCTGATGACCAAGCTGTCCTCCGGCTACTGGGACCTGTTCGACCCCACCAACGGCTACACGGCGATCCATGCCGACACCGCGCGCCACCTGCCCTTCCACAAGATCAGCAAGCGCTATTTCTTCGAGACGGACATGCTGTTCCGCCTGAATACCCTGCGCGCCGCCGTGCTGGACGTGCCGATGGACGCGCACTACGGCGACGAAGTGTCGAACCTGAAGATCTCGAAAATCGTCACCGAGTTCCTGGCCAAGCACGTGCGCAATTTCTTCAAGCGCCTGTTCTACAACTACTATCTGCGCGACATGTCGCTGGCCTCGATCGAGCTGCCTGCGGGCGTGCTGCTGCTGACGCTGGGCGCCGGCTATGGCGGCTGGCACTGGGCCGAGTCGGCGCGCGCCGGCGTGGCCACGGCGGCCGGCACCGTCATGCTGTCGGCCCTGCCGGTGCTGATGGGCGTGCAGCTGATCCTGGCCTTCCTCGCCTACGACATCGCGTCCGTGCCGCGCCGTGCCATCCACAAGAAACTGATGCTGCGCGGCCGCCATGCTTGATGCCCTGTTCCAGCGCCAGTTCCTGGTCTATATCGCGGGCGGCCTGCTGTGCGCCGCGGTGGACTTCGGCCTCACGCACTGGCTGCTGCAGGCCGGGCACGATCCCGTGCACGCGGCGGTGGCGGGCTTTGCGGCCGGGCTGGTGATCAGCTACAGCTTCCATGCGCGCGTCACCTTCCGCCGCCTGTCCGCCTCGCCGGCGGTGCTGCTGCGCTTCCTGTGCGTGGTGGCGCTGAACTACGGCGTGACGGTGGCCTGCGTCAAGCTGGCGCTGTGGGCGGGCGTGGCGCCCATCGCGGGCAAGATCGTGTCGCTGCCGCTGGTGGCCGTGAACGGCTTCCTGCTCGGTAAATTCTGGATCTTCAAATGAGCGATTCGCGCCTTTCCCGCAGCCACCTCGCATTCGGCGCCGCACTGCTGCTGGCCTTCGCCTACCTGGTGGCGCGCAGCCACGGCCTGTATCCGCAGGTGTTTGCCGACGAATGGCTGTACAGCCAGTTCTCGCGCCTGAAGCCCCTGAGCGAAAGCACGCTGCCGTCCTTCCTCTTCCTCGGCCTGTACCGCGCCACCAGCGCCTGCGGCCCCGCCTTCCTGGACTGCGCCCGGGTGCTGAACGTGGCGCTGCTGGTCGGCGCCGCCCCGCTGATCTACCTGGTGGGCCGCCCCGTTGCGGGCAGCACGGCGGCGATGGTGGTGGCCGCCGCCAGCGTGCTGGCCCCCTTCGCCGGCTTCACCGCCTACTTCATGCCGGAGCCGCTGTACTTCTTCGGCTTCTGGGCCATGAGCTGGCTGGTGCTGCAGCGCGGCCGCCCCGGCATCGCTTTCGGCCTGCAGGCCGGCGCCGTGCTGGGCGTGCTGGCCCTGGTCAAGGTGCATGCGCTGTTCCTGCTGCCGGCGCTGCTGGCCTACCTGGTGTGGCTGGGCTGGCGCGCCGGCGCGCTGCGCGCGGGCTTCGCCGGCGCCGGCGCCGCCCTCGTGGCGGCCGTCGCCGTCAAGCTGGCGCTGGGCGGGCTGCTGGCAGGCCGGAACGGCTTCGGCCTGCTGGGCAGCTTCTACGGCAACCATGTCAGCAACAGCAGCGGCCGTTCCCTGCTCACGCTGGTGGAGCCCATGCTGCTGAATTTCTCGGGCCACGCGCTGGCCATGCTGCTGGTGTTCGGCGCGCCCCTGCTGTTCATCGCCAGCGGCGCGGCGCGTGCCGCCAGCCGCGCGACGCTGGGCCAGCAGGGCCGCGCGCTGCTGCTGTACACGGCGCTGATGCTGGGCATGGCGCTGGCGATGACGGTGGCCTACACGGCCTCCATCGCCGACACGGCGGAATTCGAAGGCGTGCGCCTGCACCTGCGCTACTACAGCTTCACCTTCCCGCTGCTGCTGCTGGCAGCCGCCGCCTGCGTCACCGCCGCGCCGCCCGCGCAGCGC
This sequence comes from Pseudoduganella rhizocola, assembly GCF_045984285.3. Classification (NCBI taxonomy): domain Bacteria; kingdom Pseudomonadati; phylum Pseudomonadota; class Betaproteobacteria; order Burkholderiales; family Oxalobacteraceae; genus Pseudoduganella; species Pseudoduganella rhizocola. The sequence continues at coordinate 311,916 of NZ_JBJQIK030000001.1, read as the reverse complement.
CAGCGCATCGTGTTCGCCGTGGTCGGCGCCGTGCTGGTGCTGGCCGCCGCGAAACTGCTGCCGCGCCACTTCCACCTCCTGTATGTGGACAGCCCGGAGCTGACGGCAGCCACGCGCAATTCGCGCGCCCTGATGTCGGCGGTGGCCGTCTCCCTGGTCGCCGCCGCGGCCTGGGCCTGGCGTCCGTCCGCCGGCCGCGCGCTGCTGCTGTGGCTTGTGCTGCCGGCCAGCTGCATTGCCGCCGGCATGACCTCGCGCCTCGCGCTGATGGGCGCCCGCGAACCGGAGCTGTACGACCGCGCAGGCATGCTGGCGCGCGCCGAACTCACGCCGGAGCAGCGCGCCACTGTGACCATCGTCGGCCCCGATTACGGCCGCCTGATGCGCGCCAACTTCCAGCTCGACGTTGCCGGTCCCGAACTGATTCCGCTGCCCGACGGCGAGCCGCTGAACCTGCGCAAGCTGCCGGAAGAAGGCTGGCTGCTGCTGATCGGCGGCTACGAGCCGCCGCCGTATGCGCTGAAACGCGCCGCAGGCGACGGTTTCGCGCTGTGGCAGATGGTGAAGCCGGTGCAGGCTTACGACATCGACTTCCGCCGTGAATTCCCGGCCGATGTGATCAGCGGCAGCACGGGCATCGGCGTCATCGAAGGCTGGGGCCGCTGGTCGGAAGGCAGCCGCATCGAACTGCGCTTCGTCAAGCCGCTGCCGGCCCACATGACGCTGCGCCTGACGGCCCATGCCTACGGCCCGAACGCGGGCAAGGACATCATCGTCAGCGTCGGGGAGACACGCCGCGTGCTGCGCCTGTCCGGCGACTGGGCCAAACAGGCGCTCAGCTTCGACAACCCCGGTGGCGAAAGCGCCATCGTTTTCGAGATTCCACAGCCGGTGTCGCCACGCGCACTGGGCCAGGGCGACGACGGGCGCCTGCTCGGCATCGCCCTGCATCAGATGGATATTGGTACCTTGGCGGCCGCCATTGCAGGCGGCGCCAGAACTGCGAGTCAACATGATCATCGGTAACGGCCTGCTGGCCAAGGCCTTCTCGGCCGAATTCGCGCCCGACACCGGCGCCATCGTTTTCGCTTCCGGCGTTTCCAACTCGCGTGAAACGCGGCCGGAAGCGTTCGAGCGCGAACGCACGCTGCTGGAACAGGCGCTGGGCCAGGAAAAGCGCCTGATGTATTTCAGCACCTGCTCGATCCAGGACCCGGACCTGGCGGGTTCGGCCTACGTGCGCCACAAGCTGGCGATGGAAGAACTGATCCGGCAGCGCGCGCCGAAATACGCCATCTTCCGCCTGCCGCAGGTGGTGGGCCATACGCCCAACCCGCACACGCTGACCAACTACCTGCACCACATCATCGAGAGCGGCGACGTATTCCACGTGTGGACCCGCGCGCGCCGCAACCTGATCGATGTGGACGACGTGGTCGGCATCGCGCACCAGCTGCTGGTGCGCGGCGACGCGGAGAACCGCATCCTCAATATCGCCTGTCCCTTCTCGATTCCCGTGATCGAGCTGGTGAAGGTTTTCGAAAACGTGATGGGCCGCAAAGCCAACTACGACCTGGTGGAAGCCGGCGGCAGCTATGCCATCGACGTGACGGAAGCCATGCAGGCCGCCAAGGAAGCCGGCATCGTGATCGACGCCGGCTATATCGACAAACTTATCCGGAAATACTATGAGCCAGCCCGCTAATCCCTACCTGTCCTTCGTTATCCCCGTATATGGCAGCGAGAAAGTGCTGCCGGAGCTGGTGGCGCGCGTCGATGACGTGATGGAGACGCTGCCGCTGGCGCGCCGCAACTACGAGATCATTTTCGTCTGCGACTGCTCGCCGGACCACAGCTGGCAGGTGATCGAACAGCTGTCGGCCAAACACCCCTGGGTGCGCGGCATCCTGCTGCGCATGAACGCGGGCCAGCACAATGCACTGATGGCCGGCTTCGCCCAGGCGCGCGGCCAGGTCGTGATGACGATGGACGACGACCTGCAGCACTCGCCCTCGGACATCCCCGCCCTGCTGGAAGAACTGGGCCGTGGCCGCGACGTGGTGTATGCCCGTTTCAAGAACCGCCAGCACGCCGCATGGAAGATCTGGGGCAGCCGCCTGAACGACAAGGTCGCGGGCTACCTGATGAAGAAGCCGAAAGGCCTCTACCTGTCTCCTTTCCGCGCCATGAAGGCCGCCATCGTGCGCGATATCCTGCGCTACAACGGTCCCTATGTGTACGTCGATGGCCTGGTGCTGTCGGTCACGCGCAATATCGGCACGGTGGACGTGGAGCACCATGACCGCTTTGCCGGCGACAGCGGCTACAGCCTGAAAAAATCGATCTCGCTGTGGCTCAAGATGGCCACCAACTTCTCCATCGTGCCGCTGCGCCTGACCTCCTTCGCCGGCCTGGCCATGGCGGGTGTCGGCTTCGTGCTGGCGGTGCTGCTGATTATCCAGAAGTTCACCATCGATGCCATGCCGATCGGCTGGTCTTCGCTGATCGTGACCTTCCTCATCATCGGCGGCGTGCAGCTGGTGGCGCTGGGCATGCTGGGCGAATACCTGGGCCGCGTGCTGCTGACGCTGAACTCGCGCCCGCAGTATGTGGTCGGCGAGACCGTCGGCCTGGCGGCGCCTGAAAGCAAGGACGACTGATGCAGCAGTTCATTCTCTATTGCCTGTGCGGCGGCACCGGCGTGCTGAGCGACTACGCCGTGTTCTGGCTGAGCGTCAACGGCGGCCTGTGGTACCAGGCCGCCAACCTGCTCGGCTACCTGGCCGGCACCCTGGTCAGCTTCGCCCTGAACCGCATCATCACCTTCGGCAAGCGTGACCGCGTGCTGCAGCGCCTCACCATGTTCCTCACCGTGGCCGCGGTGGGCTTCGGCGCCTCGGCGCTGATGCTGTGGGTGCTGGTGGACCTGATGCAGTTCGATCCGCGCATCGCCAAGCTGCTGACGCTGCCGATGGTGGTGGTGCTGCAATTTACCCTGAACCGACGACTGACTTTTAAAGCATGACTACCCAATTCGACGCAGTAATTGCAGGCGCCGGCTTTACCGGCCTGACGGCAGGACTGAAGCTGGCCCGCGCCGGCCACAAAGTGCTGGTGCTGGAGGCGGACGACACGCCCGGCGGCCTGGCCGGCACCTTTGAATTCCGCGACGGCGTAACCATCGAGAAGTTCTACCACCACTGGTTCGACAACGACGTCTACGTGCCGGAACTGGTGAAGGAGCTGGGCATGGAAGGCGACGTGGTCATCATGCCGTCCCGCACCGGCATGTACTTCAACGGCAAGCACTGGCGCCTCTCCACGCCGCTGGACCTGCTGCGCTTCAAGCCCCTGCCCTTCCTGGACCGTATCCGCCTCGGCCTGATGGTGCTGAAAGTGCGCCAGGTAAAGGACTGGAAAACCATCGAACACCTGAGCATCCGCGAATGGCTGGAGCCGCTGTGCGGCAAGAACGCCTACCGCATCGTATGGCAGCCGCTGATCGAGAACAAGTTCTCGGTGGTGGCCGACGCCGTCAACGCGGTGTGGATGTGGAAAAAGCTGGTCCTGCGCGGCAGCACGCGCGACGCCAAGGGCGGCGAGCAGCTGGCCTACTTCAAGGGCGGCTTCGGGCGCCTGGCCGAAGCCATGGCCAATGAGATCGTGCGCCACGGCGGCGAGATCCGCTACAGGACGCCGGTAACGGGCGTGCGCACCGAGGGCAATCGCGTGACCGCGCTCGCCACGCCCGCGGGCGAGGTGACGGGCAAGGAATTCCTGTTCACGCCGGCCTTCAACATCATCGCCGACATGTTCGGCGGCGCCGCCCCGGCCGACTGGCTGGCCAGCCTGCGCCGCGTGAAGTACCTGGCCAATATGTGCCTGGTGCTGGAGATGGACCGCAGCCTGTCGGACACCTACTGGCTGAACGTGAACGATCCCGGCTTCCCCTTCGTCGGCGTGATCGAACACACCAACTTCGACAGCCCGGCCAACTACGGCGGCAAGCATATCGTCTTCCTGTCGCGCTACCTGCCGAAGGAAGATCCGCTGTGGCAGTTCAGCGACCAGCAATACCTGGACTTCGCGCTGGAACACCTGCAGCGCATGTTCCCGCAGCTGGACCGCAGCTGGGTGCAGGAATACCGCGTATGGCGCGCCGACTATGCGCAGCCGGTCACGGAACGCGGCTACTCGGACTACGTGCCGGGCCGCGCCACGCCTTTCGCGAACGCCACCATCAGCACCATGGCGCAGATTTATCCGGAAGACCGCGGCACCAACTACGCGATCCGTGAAGGCCGCGAGGTGGCGGCAGCGCTGTCCCAGCGCCTCGGCAAGGCATGAGCCCCGCGCTGCGCGCGCGGCTCAAGGCCGCCCTGCCCTACCTGCTGATCGCGCTCGCCGTTGCGCTGCTGTTCAAGTGGATGATCCATATCCCGCCACAGCGCGTGGGCGACGGCGCCGAGTACTACGCCATGTTCCTGGCCTGGGATGTCACGCACCTGCCCTACATGACGCCGAAGGCCTACGAGGCCTACCACCAGCTGCTGGCCACGCCGCAGATTCCCGGCCTGCTGCCGAAGAGCTGGTTCGATGCCGCCTTCCCTGAACTGATCAGGGGCGCCACCTCCGACTACAACCACTTCTGGCTTTACAGCCTGCTGGCCCTCGGCTGCAGCAAGCTGGCGGCCCTGGCGGGCGTGCAGCTCACCATCCACAACGCCTTCATGGCCCTGCATGCCGCGCTGCTGGCAGGCACCTTCGCCATGGCCTGGCGTTACTGGGGCGCGCGCGGCGTGGCGGCGGCACTGCTGCTGACCGTCGCTTCCCCGCTGCTGTGGTTCTTCAACAAGGCGCATACCGAAGTCTTCACCGTCTGCGTGCTGCTGTGCGCGATGATGCAGATGATGCGCCGGAACTACCTGGCGGCAGGCTTCTTCCTCGCCCTGGCCTCCACCCAGAACCCGAGCTTCGCGCTGATCGCCGGCCTGCCGGTGTTCTACCGCGTGTTCCTGCAATGGCGCCGCCGCTGGACCGCCGGCGAGGCCCTGCTGTTCCTCGCCACGGTGGCCATGGTGCTGCTGCATCCGGCCTACTACTTCTGGCGCTATGGCGTGCCGACGCCGCAGCTGCTGGCGCCGGGAGCAAAGCTGGGCGGCAACCTGTCCAGTTTCTACATCTGGCTGCTCGATCCGGACGTGGGCCTGTTCCCCAACTGGCCGCTGGGCGCCGTGGCCCTGCTGGCCGGCATTGCGGCCTGGCTGTGGAGCCGCCGCCGCAAGCAGCCCGCCGCCGAAGCGGAAGCCCCGGACTGGTACTGGCGCGCATTCGCCCTGGCCTACCTGGCGGTGAACTTCTACGCCCACTCCTCGACCACCAATATCAACTCCGGCGCCACCCCCGGCCTGGCGCGCTATGCGCTGTGGTACATGCCGCTGGCCTTCCCCTACATGCTGGCGGCAGTGCAGCGCTGGCGTCCGGACGGCATGGGCGCCATCCTGGCTGCCATCGTGCTGGCGCTCTCGATATTCTCGGTGCAGGACTACGATCCGCGCCTGCCGGAACAGTATTCCCGCCCTTCGCCGGCTTCGCTGTACGTGCAGAGCCGCATGCCCTGGCTATATACGCCGCCGCCGGAAATCTTCATGGAGCGCTATTCCGGCTATGGCGAGGCGCGCAGCCTGAGCATGCTGGTCGGCCCCGACTGCCGCAAGGCGCTGGTGGTGCACCATCCGCGCGACCTGGGCGCCTCGGCGCCGCGCCGCTGCCTGTTCGATCCGGCGCTGCTCAATGCACTGGGCGCCCGGCTGGCGGGACCGATCAAGCACTACGAGTACGTGCGGCTGAGCGAAAGCCAGGCGCAGTCCCTGCTGCTGGTGTTCCCGGCCGGGAAACACCGCATCGGCATCAACGCCAGCGGCAATTTCATTCTCGCCGACCAGTGGGCGGAACCGGAGGAATGGGGCGCCTGGTCGCTGGGCCCGCGCGCCACGCTGGCCCTGCCCTGCGACAGCCGCCAGTACATCGGCAATGGCCAGCCCTTCACGCTGGAACTGGGCCTGCGCGCCTACGGGCCGCAGCGCCTGGTGGTGCAGGGCTACAGCGGGGAACTGTGGCAGGGCGCCGTGGCCAGCGACGGCGGCGTGGTGAAGTTCACCGTGCCCGCGGCGGAATGCCGCCAGGGCCAGGTGACCTTGCAGCTGCATATTCCCGATGCGGTATCGCCGCATGAGCGCGAGCAGTCGCCGGACCGCCGCCTGCTCGGCGTCGGCCTGCAGTCCTTCCAGGTCACACGCTAAACCCGGGCAGGCGCGTCAGCGGCGCGCCTGTTCCTGGTCCCAGCGCGCAAAGGCGGCGCCTGCCGCCAGGTCGCCGCGATAACTCAGGTGATGGGTATCGCGGTACATCAGCGCATCGTCCACCATCACGCGGCAGCGCCGCGCATCGCACAGCATGGGCGCGATATCGAACACCTGCACCGCCGGGAATTCCGCCAGCACCGGCGCCAGGTCCGCGTTCTGGCGCAGCGTGGCATCGTAGGTCGCGCGCGGCAGCGAGCAGTCGCGCCGCGTGCCGGAGTTGGCCACCGCGCCGCGCCGGATGCAGCTGCGCGGCTCGAAGTCCAGCTTCGGCGTATCGGCCACATAGATCACGCGCTTGCCTGCCGCGAGGAAGCTGCGCACCGTTTCGCGGAAGGCCGGCACCAGCAGCGCCTTCTCCGCCTCCGGCTGGTGCAGGGACAGCGCGGTGGAGAACAGCACCGTCTTCACGGCTGGCAGCTTGAGCGCCAGCTCCAGCATCTGCGGCGTCGCTTCCTGGTAAGGGTCGCCCGCCGTGGGCAGGCCGATGAAGGGCACCCGCGTGCCCAGGTAAAGGAAGTTCTCTCCCTTGCTGCGCCAGTACTGCATCTGGCCCGCATTGATATGGTAGGCGTGGCTGTCGCCCAGCAGCACCACCGTGGGTTCGCGCGTGGGGTCATCCATCAGGCAGTATTCGTACAGGCTGTCGAAACCGTAGCGCTGCTTGCAGGCTTTGGCATTGGCCACGTCTTCCACCAGGATCAGGTCTTTCTGCTGCAGCGCGTTGTCGACCATGGCCGGCCGCAGCGGCAGGCCGCCGCGCGATGCCACCGCATAGCCCGCAGCGGCCAGCGCCAGCATCAGGCCGGCCAGCACCGCCACCTTGGCGCGGCCGAAGCGCGTGCCGCGCAGCGGCCTTTCCACCAGGCGCCAGGTCAGCCAGGCCAGCACCAGGGCGGCGCCGACCGCCGCCAGCTTGATGGTGCGGGACGGCGTGCCGCCCTCCACGATCTGCGCAAACGACAGCAGCGGCCAGTGCCACAGGTAGAGCGGATAGCTGACCAGGCCCACGCCGACCAGCAGGCGCTGCGACAGGATGCGCCGGTTGACCCAGGCCTGCGGCCCGGCGCTGATCAGCAGCAGCGCCCCCAGCACCGGCAGCAGCGCCCACCAGCCGGGGAAGCCGGGGCCGCGCTGCAGCAGGGCCAGCGCCAGCACGATCAGGCCCAGGCCCGCGAAAGACTGCAGGTCGCGCCCGCGCTGCGAGCCGGGCGTGAGCACCTGCACGGCGCCGCCGCGCTGCGCGTGCAAGCTGAAGCTGATGCCGTTCACGCTGGCATAGGCCAGCAGCACGCCCGCCAGCAGTTCCCAGGCCCGGCTGGCCAGCGAATAGAAGGTCGCTTCCGGAAAATACTGCACGCCTGCGATATTGAGCAGGAAGGACAGGGCGCCCAGCCCGGCGGCCAGCGTCCACAAGGGCCAGCGCCGCTTGCAGGCCGCCGCCAGCAGCAGCGGCCACACGATGTAGAACTGCTCTTCGATCGCCAGCGACCACAGGTGCAGCAGCGGCTTGGTCTCCGCCGCCGTATCGAAATAGCCCACTTCCCGCCACAGGAAAATATTGGACAGGAAGCCCGCCCCGCCGATCACATGCTTGCCCAGCATCGCGAATTCGTCGGCGAACAGGGCAAACCAGCCGAAGGCCAGGCAGGAGGCCAGCACCAGCGTGAGCGCGGGGAAAATGCGGCGCACGCGGCGCGCATAGAAATCGGCGAAGCTGAAATCGCCGCGCTGCATGCCGCCGATCAGGATGCTGCCGATCAGGAAGCCGGAAATGACGAAGAAAATGTCGACGCCGGCGAAACCGCCGCGCAGCTTGCCGGGAAAGGCATGGAACAGCACCACCGCCAGCACGGCAATGGCGCGCAGGCCATCGATATCGGGGCGGTAAGCCAAGTGGGCCGGAAGCGCCGCCGGCGCAGGCGCGCTGTCGCCCGCCGCTGCCAGGGCCGATACTGTGTTCATGTGTTGAATCAGGTAGGAGGAATCTTACATTCTAATTCAACAACTTACCTGGCGACTACTATATGGGCTTCAACATGCGCAGTTTCCCCTCCACCACCCTGAATTCAAGGGGCGTGGACAGCATGCAGACTTCGCCATCTGTGGCGACTTTGATACGCCGGCCGCCCGGCATGCGGCGTTTTTTGACCGTCATGCGGCGGAAGCCGAACGCGTGCACGTCCTGCGAGCTGCCCAGCTGGCCCAAGGCGCCGCGCAGCATCAGGCCCAGCATGCCAAGCCGGCTGAGCGGGCGGGGCGCAATGGCAGCCAGCGTCCCCTCTTCCAGCGCAGCCGACAGCGGTTCGATGCCGACCTGCTGCAGCTGCAGCGCGTTGTTGCCGACAAACAGCGTGGGGGTGCGCAGCTGGCGCTCCACGCCGTCCTGCTCGATGGTGATGCGCAGGTGGCGCACCGAGCCGAACAGGGTTTTGAGTGCCGAGAACGCGGCCACCATCCGGCTGCGGCCGAACTGCTTCTTGTCCAGCTCGCGCTCTTCCAGCAAGGTGGGATAGAGGCCGATGCTGGCATTGACGAGGAAGATGCGCTCGTTGACCATGCCGATCTGCACCGGTTCGACACGCGCGGTCAGCAGTGCGCGCACGGCGTCCGCCAGGTCTTCCGGAATGCCGTGGGTGCGGCCGAAATAATTGAAGGTGCCTTGCGGCAGCACGGCAAACAGGCAGCCGGCGTTTACCGCCTGGTGCGCCACCGTGTTGATGGTGCCGTCGCCGCCCGCCGCCACCACCACGCCATCATTGGCGCAGGCTTCGCGCACCGCCCAGGCGGCGATATCGGCCAGCCGGCTGCCGTCTTCCACGATGCGCAGGTGGAAAGGACGGCCCGCCTCATCCAGCACTTCGCGGATGATGCGGCTGCGCAGCTCGGTCTCGGCATGGCCCGAGCCGGCATTCATGACGATGTAGAAGGGGGCGTTGTCGCGGAGCATGGCAGCGCTGGCGTTCACAGAAGGAGACGCTACTATAGCTGCCGGAGACGCAAGACGGCCACGCGATCCGGTGGCCGGCGATCCGGCGGCCGGCGACCCGGCGGCCGGCGATCCGGCGGCCGGCGATCCGGAGCCCGGCGCGCCGCCGCCCGGCGGGACTCAGCCTTTCGGCAGGCCGCCCAGCAGTGCAGCGACTTTCGGCCTGGCCTTGCCGCTGGCCGGCGCGGGCGGGGCCACGCTGGCGGACGGCGCCGCCGGCCCGCGGCTGGGCTCGTACGGCTTGAGGAACCATGGATCGACCTTTTCGCGGCGCGGCGACGGGCCGCCGGCCGGACGCGCGCTGCGTTCGCCGCTGCGCTCCGCCGGACGGCCGCGCTCCGCGCCACGGTCGGCGTCGGCGCCGCGGCGCGGTGCGCGGCGGTCGCCATGGCGGTGGTCCTCGCCGCGGCCGGACGGCGCGAAGCCTTCCAGCTCGCCGCGCTTGACGGTCTGCTTGATCAGCTTCTCGATATCGGCCAGCAGGCGCTCGTCCTTGTCCGAGTAGATCGAGATCGCATCGCCGGAGGCGCCGGCGCGGCCGGTACGGCCGATGCGGTGAACATAGTCTTCCGCGTTATACGGCAGGTCGTAGTTGATCACGCAGGGCAGGTCCGAAATATCCAGGCCGCGCGCCGCCACGTCGGTGGCCACCAGCACGTCGATCTCGAACTTCTTGAACGCATCCAGCGCCGCCATGCGCTCCTGCTGGCTGCGGTCGCCGTGGATGGCGGTGGCCTTCATGCCCTCCTGCTCCAGGCTGCGCGCCAGGCGCGAGGCGCCGATCTTGGTGTTGGCGAACACGATCACCTGCTTGGCATCGCGCTGGCGCAGGATGTGGGCGACGGCATCGCGCTTGTGTTCTTCGGCCACCTTGTACACCACCTGCGTCACCTTGTCGGCGGTGGCATTGCTGCGCGCCACTTCGATCAGCACCGGGTCTTTCAGGAAGCTGTTGGCCAGCTTCTTGATCTCGGGCGAGAAGGTGGCCGAGAACATCAGGTTCTGGCGCTGCTTGGGCAGCAGGTTGATGATGCGCTGCAGGTCGGGCAGGAAGCCCATGTCCAGCATGCGGTCGGCCTCGTCCATCACCAGCATCTGCACCTGGCCCAGCGACACCGTCTTCTGCTCCACGTGGTCCAGCAGGCGGCCCGGCGTGGCGATGACGATTTCCACGCCGTTGCGCAGGATGGCGGTCTGCGGCTTCATGTCCATGCCGCCGAACACCACGGTGGAGCGCAGCGGGGTGTGCCTGCAGTAGGCAGCCACGTTCTCGGCCACCTGCACCGCCAGTTCGCGGGTCGGCACCAGCACCAGGGCGCGCACCGGGTGGCGCGCCGGGCTCATGCTGGCGCTGGCATGGGCCAGCAGCATCTGGATAATGGGCAGGGAGAAGCTGGCGGTCTTGCCGGTGCCGGTCTGGGCCGCGCCCATCACGTCGCGCCCCTGCAACACCACGGGAATTGCCTGGGCCTGGATCGGCGTCGGGTATTCATAGCCCTGATCGTCCAGCGCCCGCTGGATGGCCGGCGACAGGCCGAAATCGGCAAAACGCACCTGGGCGGGGGCGGATGGCTCGGCGCCAGAGGCGGTGTGGGTTTCAATCTCGGACATAAATTCGGTCGGCAACCGGGACAGTTGCCATGCTTTCTTCATTAAAACAACAGTGTGCGCAAACAGCGGCCAGAGCGGCCAACCCCGGATGATACCCGTTTCGGGCGGGAACCGCACAGAAAGCGGCATTTTCCGGTGATTTTATTGCCTGAGCGGAAGGTATAATCGCCGCATGTTCTGGACACTGACTTCCTCCTTCGGCCGCCGCCTGCTGCGCGCCCTGCTGCCCCTGGTTCTGCTGCTGAGCGTGGCCGGCAGCGCCCTTGCCCAGCCTTCGGCGCCGCCCACGCTGCGCTTCAAGAAGCTCGGGCCGCTGGGCAATGACGAACCCTCGATGCTGTCGCTGATCCAGGACCGCCAGGGCTTCATGTGGATCGGCACCCACGTCAACGGCCTTTACCGCTATAACGCCTACCAGGCGGTGCGCTATACGGCCAGGCCGAACGACCCGAAAAGCCTGCCGCACGACCGCGTGCAGGCCCTGTACGAGGACAAGCAGGGCCGCATCTGGGCCGGCACCCAGAACGGGCTGGCGCGCTTCAATCCCGTCAGCAACGACTTCACCGTGTTCGTGCCGCCGGAAGGGCCGAACAACCGCAAGATCATCAAGTCCATCATTTCCGACGGCAAGAACGGCATGTGGATCGCCACCTGGGGCGGCCTGCAGCATTTCGACCCGGATACCGGCAAATTCGTGGTGTATGCCCATGATCCGGCCAAATCGTCCAGCCTCGGCAGCAATGACCTGAATGCCCTGGCGCTGGACCCGAAAGGCGGCCTGTGGATGGCCACCTGGCCGGGCGGACTGGACTACCTCGCGCCCGGCGCCACCGAATTCGTCCACCACAAGGTGGACCTGGCCGAGCAGACCGACCCGCGCCGCAACATCGTGCGTGCGCTGCAGTTCGATGCCAAAGGCGTGCTGTGGATCGGCACCGAAACCGGGGCCATGAGCTGGGACAGCAGCAAGCCCTGGTCGGCGCGCAAGGTCGAAACCACGCCGAACAGCCGCGTCACCAGCTTCTACATCGACCGCGACGGCACCCTATGGGCCACCACCCTGTCGGCCGGCCTGCTGCGCTGGAATGTGAAGGAAGGGCGCTTCAACCAGTTTGTGCACAATGCCAACGATCCGTATTCGCTGCCGGGGGACAACCTGCGCGCCATGACCCAGGACCGCAGCGGCATGCTGTGGATCGGGTCGTTTACGGACGGCATCGCGCTGGTCAACCTGAACAGCACCGGCTTCACCCGCTATGTGCCGCATTACTTCGACAATGATAGCCTGCCGATGTCGAATGCCGTGCTGAGCATCGCCACCGCGCCGGGCGGCAGGCTGTGGCTGGGCGGCAATGTGGGCATCAGCCTCTTCGATCCGGCCACGAACAGCGTGCTGAAGCGTTATGTGTCCGATCCGAAGAAGGCGGGCAGCCTGAGCCAGAACATCGTCTACTCGCTGTACCAGGGGCCGGAAGGCCCGCTGTGGGCCGGCACCTCGAACGGCCTGAACCGCCTCGACAGCCCGGACGGCAGCTTCCGCACCATTCACTTCGGCAATACCGCCAGCGACTACATCAACGCGATCGCGCCCGGCCGCGGCGGCGTGCTGTGGCTGGCCACCGGCAACAGCCTGATCCGCTACCACATCGAGTCGGACAGCTTCCGCATCTTCAGCAGCGACCCCGCCAACCCGGACAGCCGCAGCGTGAACGGCACCTCCTCCGTGCTGGAAGACCGCAGCGGGCGCGTGTGGATGGGCTCGGAATGGAATGGCGGCGGCCTCGACCTGCTGGACCCGCGCAGCGGCAAGTTCCGCCATTTCCGCTACAGCAGCAGCGACCAGGACGGCCTGGCCGACGACAACGTCTCCAGCCTGCACGAGGACGCGCTGGGCCGCATCTGGATCGGCACCGGCAAGGGCCTGCAGCAGGTGGTGCAGGGGCCGAACGAGGTGATTACCTTCCGCTCCTTCGCCGAAGCCATGAACGGCGCCAAGATCCTGGCCATCCGCAGCGACCTGGACGACCAGATCTGGGTCAGCACCATCGTCGGCCTGTACCGCCTGGACCCGGCCACCGGCAAGGCCGTGCTGTACACGGCTTCGGACGGCATGACGGAAGGCTTCACCGTCAATTCCTCCACGCCCGGCCCGGCCGGCGTGCTCTACTTCGGCGGCGTGCACGGCATGACGGCGGTGTCGCCGCGCGAGGTGCGCAGCCAGTCCACGCCGCCGCAGGTGGCCATCACCGACGTCAAGGTCTACAACCATTCGCTGAGCGACGGCGTGCCGCACAAGGGCGTGACGCTGGAAGGACCGGTCACGGCGCCGGTGGCGCTCACGCTGTCTTCCGAAGCCTCGGCCTTCTCGCTCGAATTCGCCGCCCTGCACTACACGGAACCGGCGCTGAACCGCTATGCCTACAAGCTGGAAGGCTTCGACGACGACTGGGTGGAGACCGATGCCGCCCACCGCGCCGCCACCTACACCAACCTGAATCCCGGCAAATACGTGTTCCGCGTGAAGGCCTCCAACCACCGCGGCATGTGGAATGAGGTGCCGGACTCGCTGAACATCACCATCACGCCGCCGTTCTGGCGCACCTGGTGGTTCCGCACGCTGGCCGCGCTGGCCATCATCGGTACGCTGTGGGGCACCTACCGCTGGCGCGTGCGCCGCCTGGTGCGCCTGCGCCGTTCGCTGGAAATGGTGGTGGCCGCGCGCACCGCCGAGCTGGAAGAATCAAACCGCAAGCTGGCCGCGCTGAGCACCACCGACGGCCTGACGGGCGTGACCAACCGGCGCGGCTTCGACGCCCAGCTGGAGCAGGAATGGCGGCGTGCGGCGCGCACCGGCCAGCCGCTGTCGCTGTCCATGCTGGATGTGGACTACTTCAAGAAATACAACGACCGCTACGGCCACGTGGCGGGCGACGCCTGCCTGCGCACGGTGGCCGGCCTGATCACCAAGTACGGCCGCCGCACCACCGACCTGGTGGCGCGCTATGGCGGCGAGGAATTCGCGCTGCTGTCGGCCTCGACGGACGCCAACGACGCGCTGCAGACGGCCCAGGCCATCGTCGCCGAGCTGGTGCGCCTGGCGCTGCCGCACGACGAATCGCCGTTCGGCAAGGTAACGATCAGCATCGGCGTGGTGACCATGGTCCCGGCCGACGGCCTGACGCCGGACATGCTGGTGACGGCCGCCGACCAGGCCCTGTACCGCGCCAAGATCCGCGGCCGCAACCAGGCCCTGATGGCGCCGCCCGAAACGGATGTCCGTACCGGATGAGCCGCGGCCCGTGCCGCCCCTGCCGCCTGCGCCGGGCGACTGCTGCAACAGCGGCTGCGCCTGGTGCGTGCACGATATCTACCAGGACGCCCTCGAACGCTACCGGCAGGCGCTTGCGGCCTGGAAACAACGCCATCCCGATGTGAGTGAGGACTGACACCGCAGCGTTCGTCACCGCACGGAAACGGCAGAGCACCGCGGCCACAATGGCGCATGGACCACAATTCCAGCCAGCTCAGCAACTCACAGGAACCAGCCGCCGAATCCACCACCGTGCCGCCGGCGGGACAATCGTGGCTCAACAAACTGGGCCCTGGCCTGATCACCGGCGCCGCCGACGACGATCCGTCCGGCATCGCCACCTATTCGCAGGCCGGCGCCCAGTTCGGGTTCAACCTGCTATGGACCATGCTGCTGACCTTTCCCCTGATGGCCGGCATCCAGATCATCAGCGCGCGCATCGGCCGGGTCAGCGGGCGCGGGCTGGCCACCAATATCCGCCGCCATTGCCGGCCCTGGCTGTTGTACAGCATCGTCATGCTGCTGCTCGTGGCCAATACCATCAATATCGCGGCCGATATCGCCGCCATGGGGGACGCCGTGCGCCTGGTGGCCGGCGGACGCCCCCAATGGTATGCGCTGGGCTTCGGCCTGCTGTCGCTGGCGCTGCAGGTCTTCATCCCCTACCGCCGCTATGTGAACCTGCTGAAGTGGCTGACCCTGGCGCTGCTGGCCTATGTGGCCACCGCCCTCGCGGTGCAGGTGCCGTGGCCGCAGGTGCTGCACGCCACAGTGGTGCCCCACCTGTCGTGGAAGCCGGAATACCTGACCGCTATCGTGGCCGTGTTCGGCACCACCATCAGCCCCTACCTCTTCTTCTGGCAGGCATCGCAGGAGGTGGAAGAACTGCGCGCGGATCCGGACGCCGAACCGCTGAAGCAGGCCCCCGAGCAGGTGCCGCAGCAATACGAGCGCATCAGGCTTGATACCGTGGTCGGCATGGGTTTCTCCAACCTGGTGGCCTTCTTCATCATGCTGACCACGGCCGTTACCCTGTATACCCACGGCATTACCGATATCCAGAGTTCGGCACAGGCCGCCTCCGCGCTGAAGCCGATCGCGGGCGAAGCGGCCTTCCTGCTGTTCACGCTGGGCATCGTCGGCACCGGCCTGCTGGCCATCCCCGTGCTGGCCGGCTCCGCCGCCTATGCCATTGCCGGCACTTTCAGGTGGACCAACAGCCTGGAGCTGCAGTTCTCGGCCGCGCGAAAGTTCTACGCCATCATCATTGCCTCCACGGCGGCCGGGGTCGGCATCGGCTTCCTGCCCATCGATCCCATCAAGGCCCTGTTCTGGAGCGCCGTGGTCAACGGCGTGATTGCGGTGCCGGTGATGGTGGTGATGATGTCGCTGGCAAGCAAACCGGAAGTCATGGGCACGCTGCCCATCTCGCGCCGCCTCAGGCTCCTGGGCTGGGCCTGCACCGCCGTCATGGCGCTGGCCGTCGCCGCCATGTTCGCAACCATGGCGATCTAGGTTAAGCTAGGCGTTTCACCGCCGGAGAACCGCATGCTGCGACGTCACCTGATGCTTGCCCTGGCCGGCTGCGCCGCCGCGCTGGCCCTCCCTGCCCGCTCCCGGCAGCAGGAGCGCACTTTCCCGGCAAACAGCAAACGCGGCAAGATGACGCCCAGCTATTTCCCCGAGCTCCTCATCGACGGCAAGGTTCACCGCATGTCGCCGGCCGGCCGCATCTTCAACCACGACAACCTGATCGAAACTGCAGGGACCCTGCGCGGCAGCAACCTTCCCGTGCGCTATACGGAGGACGCCAACGGCAATATCGACCGCCTCTGGCTGCTCACCCCGGAAGAAGCGAAACGCAAATAAAAACAACAGCCGTGATAAAAGGAAACTATGAAGCCGGGCCGACTTCCGGTAACATACGACATTCCTGAAATTATTATCGCTTACGCAATACCTGATGTTGTTTTGTAAACGCTTATTTGCTGCTGTTGCACTTTTTGCCGCCGCCCAGGCTCAAGCCGGGTCCGCAGGCGGGATGAGCGCCGACGACGTGAAGCTGGGTGGACTGACCGCCAGCTTCTGGTCTGACGCAGCCGTTTACTCGGGCGCGAATCCCATGCAGGGTGCAGGCGGCTTCGCAGGCGCCTTCAGCTCCACCGGCACCGGCACCTGGACGGCGCTGGAAAAAATCAGCAGCAATGCCCAGATCCAGGACCTGAGCAGCACCTTCAATTTCACCTTCCAGCTCGACAGTTCGAAGAAAAGCGGCACCTGGAGCATCACCAACACCACCACCAAGGACGTGCGCATCGACCTGGTCTTTGCCATGCATGCCTCCAGCAGCAGCGGCAACTTCCTGTTCGACGACCAGCTGCTGACCAAGGGCCAGACGCTGACCGGCACCTGGAATATCCAGTGGCTGAACAACGGCGGCAATATTCCCGGCTTCTCCAACCTCGTGCTCTACGGCCGCGACCAGCGCGTGCTGCTGGCGCCGGTACCGGAACCGCAAACCTGGACCATGCTGGCAGCCGGCCTGCTCGCCGTCGGCATCGCCGCGCGGAAACGCCGCCGCTAAGATACCCCCGCGCTGTGTGTGGGAACGCACTGCCGCCGCAAACATGAAACGCTAAGGTGGGGATTCAACCTTTTCACGAGAGGGAATCCCCATGCCTGCCCCCGAACGCTACCCGCTGGCGCTGCGCGTCAACGGCCGCGAGCACGAATTCGACATCGAAGCCTGGGTCACGCTGCTCGACCTGCTGCGCGAACGCCTGAGCCTTACCGGCACCAAGAAAGGCTGCGACCATGGCCAGTGCGGCGCCTGCACCGTGCTGGTGGACGGCAAGCGCATCAACTCCTGCCTCACGCTGGCGGTGATGCAGAACGGCCGTGAGATCACCACCATCGAGGGCCTCGCCAATGGCCAGGAACTGCATCCGATGCAGCAGGCCTTTATCGACAAGGATGCTTTCCAGTGCGGCTACTGCACGCCGGGCCAGATCTGTTCGGCCATAGGCCTGATCAATGAAGGCCAGGCGAAGACGCCCGCCGAAGTGCGCGAGCTGATGAGCGGGAACCTGTGCCGCTGCGGCGCCTATCCGCAGATCCTGGAAGCCGTGGCCTCGGTGGCCGGCATCAGCCGCGACGGGGACAACAAGCTGCACCCCATCGTCACGGGAACGGTGCCCGCATGAATCCCTTCAGCTACTCCCATCCCGACAGCCTGCAGGCTGTCCTGAATTCCGTGGCCGGCAACGAAGGCGCGATCCGCTTCATCGCAGGGGGCACCAACCTGCTGGACCTGATGAAGGAAGGCGTGATGGAAGCGCCGCACCTGCTCGACATCAATGGTCTGCCCTACAACAGCATCGAGGCCGCACCGGACGGCGGCCTGCTGCTGGGCGCCCTCGCCCGCAACGCGGATACGGCCTACCACCCGCTGGTGCGCGAGCGCTATCCCCTGCTGGCAAACGCCATCCTCGCAGGCGCATCGCCGCAGCTGCGCAATATGGCCAGCAACGGCGGCAACCTGCTGCAGCGCACGCGCTGCCTGTATTTCTACGACCTGGCCACGCCATGCAACAAGCGGCGGAACGGCGAAGGCTGTTCCGCCATTGGCGGCATCACGCGCCAGCATGCGATTCTCGGCGCGAGCGAGCATTGCATCGCCACCCATCCTTCCGATATGTGCGTGGCGCTGGCCGCGCTGGAGGCAGTGGTGCATGTGGAATCGGCGCGCGGCAAGCGTGAAATCCCCTTTGCGGCCTTCCATCGCCTGCCGAAAGACCGGCCCGACATCGACACAAGCTTGGCGCCGGACGAACTGATTACCCATATCGCGCTGCCGCCGGCCGATGAATACCGCGCGCATTCGGTCTATATGAAGCTGCGCGAGCGGCTGTCCTATGCCTTCGCGCTGGTCTCGGTGGCCGCCGCGCTGGATATCGGTGCGGACGGCGCCATCCGCAGCGCGCGCCTGGCGCTGGGCGGCGTGGCGCACAAGCCTTGGCGCAATGCGCAGGCGGAGGCCATGCTCGCAGGGAACCGGCCGGACGAGGCTCTGTTCGGCGATGCCGCCGACTTCCTGCTGCAGGGCGCCGTGGGCCAGGGCGCCAACGACTTCAAGATTCCACTGGCGCGCAACGCCATCGTGCGCGCGCTGCTGGCCGCCACCGAAGGCACGGCCATGAACACGGGGGAAAACAATGACTGACCTGATCGACGAGCTGAAAACGCCGCGCGCCCTGCCCGGCGCCGGGCCTGTGCACGCCGGCATGCCGGTGCCGCGTATCGACGGCATCGCCAAGGTGACGGGCAGCGCGCAGTACAGCGCCGAATACTTTGCTCCGGACCTCGCGTATGGCGTGGTGGTCAGCGGCGCTATTGCGAAAGGCCGCATCGCCGGCATCGACACGCGCGCCGCGCTCGAACTGCCCGGCGTGGTGGATGTGCTCACGCACCTGAACCGTCCCAAGGTGCGCGGCTTCGACCTGGCATACAAGGACATGACGGCGCCCGGGGGTTCGCCTTTCCGTCCGCTCTACAGCGACGAGATCTTCTACAGCGGCCAGCCGGTGGCGCTGGTGGTGGCGGAAACCTTCGAGGCCGCGCGCCGCGCCGCCGCGCTGGTGCGGGTGGAATATGAGGAGGAAGAGCACGACACCAAGCTCTCCGCAGGACTGCACCGCGCCTTCAAGCCCAGCCGCCTGAAAGCGGGCTACGAACCGCCGCCCGATGAGAAAGGCGATGCCGACAAAGGCTTCCACGATGCGCCGGTGCAGATCCAGTCCGAGTTCTACAGCGGCGTGGAGCACCACAATCCGATGGAGCTGTTCGCCTCCACCGTGATCCGCGCCAGGGACGGGCATCTCACCATCTACGACAAGACGCAGGGCTCGCAGAACAGCCGCTGGTATGTGTCGCATGTGTTCGGCCTGCCCAAGAGCAAAGTCACCGTGCGCAATCCCTATGTTGGCGGCGCCTTCGGCTCCGGCCTGCGGCCGCAGTACCAGCTCACGCTGGCCGTGATGGCGGCCCTGCAGCTGAACCGCTCGGTGCGCGTGGTGCTCACGCGCCAGCAGATGTTCAGCTTCGGCCACCGTCCGGAAACCCTGCAGCGCGTGCGCCTGGCGGCGGAGCGCGACGGCACGCTGCGCAGCATCGTGCATGAAGCGGTGGCGGAAACCTCGCAGCTGGAAGACTATGTGGAAGTGGTGGTGAACTGGTCCGGCCTGCTCTACCAGTGCGACAACATCCGCCTCGGCTACAAGCTGGTAAAGCTCGATCATGCGTCGCCGATGGACATGCGCGCGCCGGGCGCCGCGCACGGCGTGCATGCGATGGAAGTGGCGATGGACGAACTGGCCTGGGCACTGAAAATGGACCCGCTGGCGCTGCGCCTGAAGAACTACGCCGAGCGTGCGCCGGTGGAAGACAAGCCCTATTCCAGCAAGGAGCTGCGCGCCTGCTATGAGCTGGGCGCTGCGCGCTTCGGCTGGAACAGGCGCCCGCTCGAACCGCGTTCGATGCGCGAGGGCCGTGAGCTGGTCGGCTGGGGCATGGCCACCGGCGTGTGGGACGCGATGCAGATGTTCGCGCGCGCCAGCGCCGTGCTGTATGCGGACGGCAGCCTGGTGGTGAGCAGCGCGGCCACCGATATCGGCACCGGCACCTATACCGTGATGGCGATGATCGCGGCCGAGGCCATGGGCCTGCCGCTCGAGCGGGTGAGCTTCCAGCTGGGCGATTCCACCCTGCCGGTGGCGCCGATCGAGGGCGGCTCCTCACATGTCGCCACGGTAGGCTCCGCGGTTGCAGGCGCCTGCGAGAAGCTGCAGAAATCCCTGCTGAAGCAGGCGCAGAAGCTGCGCAACTCGCCGTTTGCGAAGGCGAAGCCACGCGACGTGGAGTTCATCAATGGCCATATGCAGCTGCGCCAGCAGCCCGAAACGGCCATCGCGCTGACGGCGATCTTGGGCGAAGGCGGCATCAACCGCCTGGAAGAGAAGTTCCTGATGCTGCCGAATATGCTCAAGCAGCGCAAATACCGCCGGCTGGTGCATTCCGCGGTGTTCGTGGAGGTGCGGGTGGACGAGGAGCTCGGCATCGTGCGCGTGTCACGCGTGGTGAGCGCGGTGGCTGCGGGCCGCATCATGAATACGCGCACGGCGCGCAGCCAGGTGGTGGGCGGCGTGGTGTGGGGCATCAGCCAGGCCCTGCACGAGGAAAGCTATGCGGACCACCGCTTCGGCCGCTTCATGAACCACAACTACGGGGAATACCATGTGCCGGTGAATGCGGACATCCATGATATCGAGGTGATCTTCGCGCAGGAGGAGGACCATATCGTGAGCCGCCTGGGCGCCAAGGGCGTGGGGGAAATCGGGATTGTGGGCGTGGCGGCTGCCGTGAGCAACGCCATCTTCCACGCCACCGGCCGCCGCCTGCGCAGCACGCCGATGACGCCGGATAAAGTGCTGGCCGGGCGGCCTTAGATCCAGTAGATCAGGGCCGCGAGGCCGATGATGAGGGCGACCTTGGTGATTTTGTAGGCGGTTTTGTTCCAGGCCTTGTAGCGGCGGCGGTACTGGCCCGCATAGAAGGACACGCGGAACAGCTTGCTGACCAGGCCCACCTGGTCGCCCGACTCGTTGGGCGAGGCGGCCGCCGTCATCATGGTCTTGCCGAGGAAGCGGTTGACTGCCTGCGCCCAGCGGAAGCGCATCGGGCGCTCCACGTCGCAGAACAGGATGATGCGGTCGCTCTCGCTGCCGTTGATGGCCCAGTGGATATAGGTTTCGTCGAACATCACGCCTTCGCCGTCGCGCCAGCTGTGGCGCTCGCCGTCCACGTCGATGAAGCAGCGGTCGTCGTTCGGCGTGGCCAGGCCGAGGTGGTAGCGCAGCGAACCGGCGAAGGGATCGCGGTGCGGATTCAGCTTGCCGCCCGGCGGCAGTTCCGCAAACATGGCGGCCTTCACCGAAGGAATGGCCTTCAGCAGCGCATAGGTCTGTGGGCAGAGCTGTTCCGCCGAAGGGTGGCTCGCGTCATACCATTTCAGGTAAAAACGCTTCCAGCCAGCCTTGAAGAAGGAGTTGAAGCCCGCGTCGTCATTCTTCTCCGACGCCTTGATCTTCTGCAGGCGGATCAGGTTCTGCGCCTCGTCGCGGATCACCTGCCAGTTCTGCTGCAGCGGCGCCAGCTCCTTGAAGTCCGCCACGTTCAGGTACGGCGTGGACGGCACGCGCGAGAACCAGTGCATGAAGATGTTGATCGGCGCCATGAAGGACGAGTGATCGAACAGCTGGCGGCCGATAGGCAGGCGCACACGCCCACGGAAGTGGATGTGCAAAACGGCCAACATGTAGAAACCGACAATCGCCCATTTCATCGCGCTACCTCAATCGAAATCTGGAAACCCGTCATTTTACCGCACCCCAATGTCAATCGCGCGCTGCCCCGGAAATGGCCGTGCTAGCCTGTGGATTACACAAAAGCAACATATATTGAGGAGCCTGACATGATGTCAGAACACATTTCCCAGATCCGCGGCTCGGTGATGGATGCCATCGGCAACACGCCGGTCGTCATGCTGTCACGCCTGTTCCGCAACGCGGAGGTGGTGGCGAAACTCGAATTCATGAATCCGGGCGGCAGCATCAAGGACCGCATGGTGCGCCATATGCTGCGCCATTCGCCGGTCAACGTAAAGCATGTGGTGGAGAGCTCGTCCGGCAATACGGGCGCCGCGCTGGCCATGGCGAGCGCCGTCTACGGCCTGCAATGCGATATCACGGTGCCGGACCGCACCAGCGTGGAGAAAGTAAAACGCATCCAGGCCTATGGCGCGGAAGTGCATGTGTGCGTGGCGGACGTGCCGGAATCGCACGAGCGCAGCTACCACTCCGTGGCCGAACGCATCGCCGCCGACACGGGCGCTTTCCACCTCGACCAATACCGTTCGGAGATGAACCGCCAGGCCCACTACGCCGACACTGCGCCGGAGCTGTGGTTCCAGCTCAATTGCGAGCTCGATTACTTCGTCTGCGGCATCGGCTCCGGCGGCACCATCTCCGGCATCGGCCGCTACCTCAAGGACCAGAACCCGAACATCAAGGTGATCGGCGTGGAGCCCGCGAACTCCGCCTACCGCAAGCTGGTGACGAACGACGAATGCGGGGATGAGTACAAAACCGTGATGGAAGGCGTGGGCAAGCGCACGCCTTCAGTCAGCTTCGACCCCAGCGTGGTGGACGACGTGATCCAGGTGACGGACGAGGAAGCGCTGGAATACTGCCGCCGCCTCGCCCGCGAGGAAGGCATTCTGGCCGGCGGCTCCAGCGGCTGCGTGGCGGCCGGCATTGCGAAGGCGCTGCCGAAGCTGCACGGCCGCATTGCGACCATCTTCCCCGACTCCGGCGCCTTCTACCTCTCCAAATACTTCTGAATCAGGCGGCGGCCAGCTGCATGGCTTCCGCCGCGATCAGGTCCGGGCGCTCTTCTGGCCAGAACAGCTTGCGCTGGCCCAGCCGCAGAACGCCCTTCGAATTGCCGAAAGCCCGCTCGAAATAATCCGCATTGGACGGCGCAAAAATCGTATCGCCCATTCCCCACAGCACGCGCACCGGGATCTTGCTGGCCTTCAGTGCAGGGCCGATATCGGCCAGCCAGTTGTGTTCCAGCGCGATGGCATAGGCATGCATCATGGTTTTGCGGCGCGGCGTGCTGACCAGGGGACCCAGATAGCATTCCAGCGCTTCGTCGCCTGGATGCGCCGGATCGGAATAGCACATGCCGCCCAGGCCCTCGGCCGACCGCGCCAGCGTCTTGTTCGCCAGCCAGGGCAGGAACCACTGGTCGGCAAAGGTGCCGGCGCGCGCCATCTCGATCACGGGCTTGAGCGCAGGCGGCGGGCAATCATGTTCGGTATCGCAATTGGTCAGCAGCACGCTGCGCACGCGCTCAGGATGGCGCACCATGAACATCTGCGCCACGGCGCCGCCGCTGTCATTGGCGATGATATCCACGCGGCGGACGGCCAGCTTGTCCAGCAGCGCCACCAGCATGGCCACCTGCGCATCGGGCGCCACACTCGCCCCTTCGGCCACTTCCGTATAGCCCAGGCCGAGGAAGTCCGGCGCAATGCAGCGGCGGTAGGGCGACAGGCGCTCTATCACGCCGCGCCACTGGAAACTGTTCAGCGGGAAGCCATGCAGCATCAGCACTTCCGCGCCTTCGCCGCGGTCGATATAGGCGACACGGCCGCAATCGAGGGAGGCATAGCGGCGGGCGGCATGGAAGGCGGCGGCATTCATTCCCTGTGCCGCCGCGTGGTGCAAGGGCGCGGCGCCCAGGGTGGCGAAAGCGGCGGCGGTATGGAGGAAGGTTCGGCGTTTCATGGCGTTTCCTTGGTTGGTTGACGATGGAGCCATCTTCCGCGTTCAGGGTCACGCCATCAATGACGCCGCAGGTCATGCTTCCATGACCTCGGAGGTCATGGCAACGATTTTCGCTTCAGGGTTAAGATAGGCGCATGAACATGCATTCATCCGGCGCCGTGGCGCCATCACAGGTGGGAACGCTGCTGCGCGAATGGCGCGCAGCACGCCGTTTGAGCCAGCTGGACCTGGCTCTGGATGCTGGCCTGTCGGCACGCCATCTGAGCTGCATCGAGACCGGCAAGGCCCAGCCCAGCCGCGAAATCCTGGTGCGGCTGGCGGATACGCTGGAGATGTCGCTGCGCGAGCGCAACGCGCTGCTGGTGGCTGCCGGCTACGCGCCGCGTTTCCCAGAATCCGAATTGGGCACGCCCGGCCTGGAGAAGGTAAAGCAGGCCATCGACTTCATCCTGAAGCAGCAGGAGCCCTATCCTGCCTTCCTGCTGAACCGGCACTGGGACATTGTGGCCTGCAATGAAGCCGCCATCCGCTTCACGGGCGCCATGCTGGGCGGCCGCGCCAGCCCGCACCGCAACATGCTGCGCCATGTATTCGATCCCGACGACCTGCGCGCCGCGCTGATCAACTGGGAGGAGACAGCCGGACACCTGCTCGGCCACCTGCACGCGCTGGTGGCACGCTCCCCCTCGGACGCCACGGCGCGCGCCCTGCTGGACGAGGTGCTGTCCTATCCCGGCGTGCCCGCCCGCTGGCGGCTGCGCGACCTGTCGGCGATTCCCGGCCCGCTGCTGACGACCGTGTTCCAGCACGAAGGACAGCGATACAGCTTCTTCTCCACCATCACCACCTTCGGCACGCCGCGCGATATTACAATCGATGAACTGCACATCGAATCGTGCTTCCCCACCGACGAAGCCACCGCGGAATTCTGCAAGCGGCTGGCGAGCAAGGAGACCTGATGAAGTATCCGCTTATTGTCGCACTGCTGTTTTCCGCCCTCCCCGCCATCGCCTGCACTAGGCCGCCTGCAGCCGTCGTCGATATCGATGCCAACAGCTATTACACGGACGCGAACCACTCCGTCATCGACCCTGTGCTCCGCGCGCGTAATATCGCGAACACCAAACCCATCGAGGACTATCTCGCCACGGTCTCGCAGAATGCGGGCAGCACGAAACCGGACGACCAGCGCTGCGCCCTGACCTGGCTGGCGGTATGGGCGGAAGGCCGCGCCATGCTCGGCAAGATGAGCTCAGGCCAGTCCTATTACCAGCGCAAGTGGACGCTGGCGGGCCTGGCGCTCAGCTACGCCCGCATCAAGCCCGCCGCCACGCCCGCGCAGCAGCAGGCCATCGAAG
The DNA here is from genome assembly GCF_045984285.3 of Pseudoduganella rhizocola. Classification (NCBI taxonomy): domain Bacteria; kingdom Pseudomonadati; phylum Pseudomonadota; class Betaproteobacteria; order Burkholderiales; family Oxalobacteraceae; genus Pseudoduganella; species Pseudoduganella rhizocola. The sequence goes on along the minus strand of NZ_JBJQIK030000001.1, from coordinate 286,879 downwards.
GCTGGTTCAAGCAGCTTGCCGATGCCACGATGACGCACTCCGATGCCCAGAAAGGCAAACGCAATAACCACTACTATTGGGAAGGCCTGGCCGTTGCGGCAGTTGGCGGCGTGACAGGCGACGCGCGCTATCTCGCCTGGGGCCGCAAGGTCTTCGACCACGCCATGTCGCAGGTAGCGGAAGACGGTTCGCTGCCTCTGGAAATGGCGCGCGCCACGAAAGCCCTGCACTACCACGTATTCTCCGCGCAGCCGCTGGTGCTGCTGGCCTCCATCCTCGACGTACAGTCGCCGCAGCTGGACAGGCTGGTGCGCTTCACGGTAGACGGTGCAAAGGACAGCAGCGCCATCGCCAAAGCCACAGGTTTCGAACAGGAGCCCGTCAAGCCCGGCAATATGTCATGGCTGCTGGTCTACGCGCGCCATGGCGGCAAGGCCGAATTCAACGCCGCCTCGCCCGGGCGGCAGACACGCATGGGCGGCGATCTCGCACAGGCGAATCCGCTGGAGCACCTGCATTGAACGGCGTTCGCATACGGCTGGCCACTCCAGCCGATATTCCCGCACTGGTGGACCTGATGGAGTCCTTCTATGCCGAGTCCAGCTATCCGCTCGACCGTGCCTGGGCTGCAAGGTCGTTCGAAACCCTGCTGGCGCAGCCCGCGCTCGGCGCCATCTGGGTGGCGGACAACGGCAGCCTGATCGGCCACGCCGTTCTCACTGTGCGCTATGCAATGGAATTCGGCGCGCTGGCTGCTGCAATCGACGATCTCTTTGTGCATGCCGGCTACCGCAGGCAAGGCGTGGCGTATGCCCTGCTCGCCGCGCTGCTGGATGACTGCAGCGCACGCGGTTGCAGATCCGTCTACGTGGAAGTCGGCGCCAGCAACGCCGGCGCCACGGCGCTGTATGAACGCTTTGGCCTCAAGCCTTACGAGGATGACCGCATTACTCTGCACCGCGAACTCGGCTTCGCCAACAATGAGATGCCAACATGACGCAACGCACGGCCGCCTGCAGCTGCGGACAACTGAGCATCACCGTTGAAGGCGAACCCCTCGGAACCGGCGTTTGTCATTGCCTCGCGTGCCAGCGCCGGACCGGAAGCGTTTTCGCCACGCTGGCGGCATTTCCGAAACCGTGGACCGTCACCGGGAATGCCACCGCCTATGTGCGCAGCGGAGACCAGGGCGGCACCTTCACCTTTTACTTCTGCCCCCATTGCGGCAGCACCGTATTCCATACGGAACACGGCGTGGAAGGATTCGTGATGGTGGCCGTAGGCGCCTTCGCCGACCCCGCCTTTCCACCTCCGCAGGATTCCGTCTACGACTGCAGGAGACATTCTTGGGTAACACTGCCGGCCAACCTGGTCGTGTTCGACAAGGATACGCAGTAGCGTTCACGAAGTGGCTCGGCCATCGTCAATAAAGGTTGACGACATCAAAATCGTCAACTAATATTGACGCATGACCCAGCTCAAAACCCTTCCCTCACCCGACGACCCTGAACAGGCGTTGGCAGCCGTTGTCGCGCTGCGCCTGAAAGCCGACCAGCTTGAGCGGCGTGCCGTGGAGGCCGCGCTGGCACAAGGCTGGTCCTGGAGCCAGGTTGCGGATGCGCTGGGCGTCTCCAAGCAGGCGGCACACAAGCGCTTGTCCGGCATCGTCAACAAATCCTAAGGAGCCAAGAATGTTCAAGCGTCTCGCACGAGCGTTCCACGACATGCGCACGATCAAGGCGCTCTGCCTCGGCGCCGAGCGCCACGCCAATGCGGAAGGCCAGCAGGAGGTGGGGCTCGAACATTTCGTCCTCGCCGCCATTGACCTGCCGGACGGCACGGCACGCAAAGCCTTCGAAAGCGTGAACGCCGATCCGGACCGCTTTCGCAGCGCGATCGCGCAGCAGTACCAGCAGGCGCTGGAGAGCGTAGGCATCGCCAACGATGCAGAGCCGCCCGCGCCGGTATCGGCCGCCACCGGCGCCTACCGCTCCAGACCGCAGGTCGGGCCGATGCTCGAACAGCTGGCGAACCGCGAGCGCGGCAACGCGTCCGAGCCCCTGCTCGGCGCCCACGTCATCGCCGCCATCGCCGCCACCGAACACGGCGCCGCCGCCCGCGCCCTCAAGGCCATGGGCATCGACCGCAACGCCCTGGCCAGCGCCGCGAAGCATCAGACAGCGTAAATTGGCGCGTTATATTGGCGCATTTGCAGGTCTGTTGTGACGAGAGAAAACCCTTCGACAATGGCCTGCGCGAGCAAGATCCGGTCAAAAGGGTCTTTGTGTAACAGCGGGAGGGAACGTACTGCGACTGCATGTGCGCTTGTAATGGGAACTTCAGCCAGTCCGTTGTTCAGGAGCCCATCCCTGAACCGGTCGGGTTCAACGAGAAAACTCCGCCTGCGCAGACCACGCTTGATCGCGACTTCCCAAACGCTGGCCGCACTGAACGCAAACTCATTCACCGGCACCTCAAGAAGCGCCCGCGCGGCAGGCGGAATCCGCGCCGGCTCAGCAGCAATCCATAGCAGCAACTGCGTATCGAGCAATAAGGTCACTTTTTGCCGTAGAACATATTCTCGATTTCTCGTGCCCCCATCTGGTTGAAATCGTCGGGAATGGTGAACTCTCCAGCCATGAATCCTAAGCGCACGCCAGAGCGTGTCGCCCGCGGCTCGCAGCGAACAATTTTTACAAGCGGTTTTCCGGCTTCGGCGATGATGAGCGGCTCGCCGTTCATCGCCCGCTCAACAAGTTCAGCAAGCTGTAATTTCGCTTCTTCAATGGTGAACATATTCATGTCCGCGACCTCACGATTCTCACATTCAGTTTAGTAGATATCCGCCGCATTGCGCCGCAAATGTTACGATTCCTCGTTATCTCAGCATTTTAGGCAATGAAAACAGTCCTCAATCTGATCGGCATCATTGCTGTGGCGCTGGGCATTCTCGGCATCTTCCTGCCGCTGTTGCCGACGACGCCTTTCCTGCTGCTGGCCTCCGCCTGCTTTGCGCGCGGCTCGACGCGCCTGCACAACTGGCTGCGCACCAATCCCGTGTTCGGCAAATACCTGCGCGATTATGAGGACGGCCGGGGCCTGCCAGTGCGCGGCAAGGTGGTGATCCTGCTGCTGATGTGGGGCTCGCTGGGTTACTCGATGGCGAAGACCGGCAAGCCGCTGCTGATCGCGATGCTTGCCTTGATCGGCACGGGCGTTACGGTATTCCTGCTGCGTTATGTGCCGACCATGCGCAGCCGCAGTTCAGAATGAATCTCCTTGAGCAGCTTGCGGCCCTCGGCGTCAATCCCGGCGATACGGTGATGACGCATGTGTCGCTGCGTGCGCTCGGACCGCTTGAAAACGGTCCCGCCTCTTTGATCAAGGCGATACTGGAACGCATAGGCTCGGCTGGTAACTTGATGGCCTTCGTATCATGGAGCGACTCACCTTACGAAGAGACCTTGGGCCACGAGTCCGTGCCGGACGAAATACGCGATAGCTGGCCAGCATTCGACCCCGAACACGCGCCCTCCTATCCCGGCTTTGGCGCGATCAATGAATTCATCCGGACCTGGCCCGGATGCCAGCGCAGCGCTCACCCCGATGCATCGATGGCGGCCATAGGCCCCGATGCAGGGTGGCTGGTGTCGCCGCACGAGATGGGCAGCGCCTACGGCCCCGGCTCACCGATCGAACGCTTCCTGCAGCGCAAGGGCAAGGTGCTGTCCATCGGCGCCGGGCCGGACGCGGTGACTGTGCTGCACTACGCAGAGGCCGTGGCGCGCATTCCCAACAAGCGCCGGGTTACCTATTCGATGCCCCTGCTGCGCGCCGGAAAGCGTGAATGGATCACCGCCTCCGACTGGGATTCGAACGGCATCCTGGACCACTACGCAGACCCGGAACAGCCGGATGCCGTGGAGCGCATCACGCGCGACTACCTTGCCCTCGGCCGCCACACGGAAAGCTTCATCGGTGCAGCACCTTCGCGCCTGATCGACGCGAACGACATTGTCCGGTTCGGCATCGACTGGCTCGAACAGCGCCACCCCATCACCTGGCACACCTCAAATTGGTCAAGCCAATGATCAAATTGGCCTTGCCAATTACATGACAATTCCCTACCATCAAAGTTGCTGCCCATCGGCGGCCATACAACAAGGAGGGGACTACAGATGGACGACAACACGAACGGCGCGCGCCGCACTGTTTTGAAGGCTGCCGGCGCAGCCGGGATGATGCTCGCTACGGGCGCCGTATATGGCGCCACGGCCGCCGGCCGCAAGCGCTATGCGGTGGTAGGCGTGGGTTCGCGCGCCCGCATGTTCACGAGCGCGATGACGGGCAAATTCCGCGACACCAGCGAGATCGTCGCCATCTGCGACAAGAATGCGGGACGCACGGCGCTGGCGGTGCGCAAGATCACGGAGACCGGCGCAAGCCAGCCCAAACCCTATGCGGCGGAAGACTTCGACCGCATGATCCGCGAAACCAGGCCGCAATACGTCATCGTTACCACCGTCGACTCCACGCACGACGACTACATCGTGCGTGCACTGGAAGCCGGCTGCGACGTGATCACCGAAAAACCGATGACGACAACGGCCGCCAAAGCCCAGCGCATCCTCGATGCCGTGAAGCGTACCGGCCGCAATGTGCGCGTGACCTTCAACTACCGCTACTCGCCGCCGCGCACGCAGGTGAAGGATTTGCTCATGAACGGCGAGATCGGCGACGTGCTGTCGGTTGATTTCACGTGGCTGCTGAACACCGTACACGGCGCCGACTACTTCCGCCGCTGGCACAGCAACAAGGCCAGTTCGGGCGGCCTGATGGTGCACAAATCCACCCACCACTTCGACCTGGTGAACTGGTGGCTCGGCGCGCAGCCGGAGCAGGTGCACGCATTCGGGTCACGCCAGTTCTACACGCCGGAGACGGCGAAGCGCATGGGCCTGTCCGGCGCGCACGAACGCTGCCTGACCTGCAGTGAAAAGCACAAGTGCACCTTCTACTTCGACCTGTCGGCCGACCGCGGCCTGAAGGAGCTCTACCTCGACAACGAGAAGCACGACGGCTACTACCGCGACCAGTGCGTGTGGCGTCCCGAGATCAATATCGAGGACACGATGAACGTGATGGTCAAGTACGACAATGGCACGCAGCTGAAATACGCCTTGTCCGCCTACGATGCGTGGGAGGGCTATCACATCGCCTTCAACGGCACCAAGGGCCGCCTCGAACACAGCATCGTTGAACAGGCCGGCGCGGCCGGCGCGAACCAGATCCAGAGCAAGAGCGAGCGCGTGAGCACCCGCATCATCCCGCTGCGCGGCAATCCGCGCGACATCGAACCCTGGACCGGCACCGGGGGACACGGCGGCGGCGACGACGTGATGCTGGCCGAGATCTTCGGCAACGCGCCTGCGGACAAATACAAGCGCGCCTCCAACGAACGTGCCGGCGCCTACTCGATCCTGGTTGGCGTGGCAGCCAACCAATGCTTCGAGACCGGCCAGACGGTGAAGATCGCCGACCTCGTCACGGGCCTCACGCCGCCTGACCGCGCGCCGATGCCGAGCCGCGAGATCCCGGTTCCCATGCCGATGCGCGTGAAGATCCCCTGAACCCTGCCACTACAGCCGAGCTCGTGTCCACCTTGGGGGCAGACCCCAATTGTGGACACGGGCTCATCTACCGCTAAGACTTCGGAAATAGCCGCGCGGCTGCCCGCCCCTCATCACTTCGACTTCGGCGGAATTCCCATCTTCTCGAGCGTCAGCGTTTCATCTGCGCGCCCCCAGCCGCCGTCCGCCACTTCTTCCACCAGCACCATCGAATAGGGGCGGACGTTCTCGCCAAAATATTCGACGAACATGGCGGTGGTGCGATGGATGATTTCTTCCTTGCGGGCGTGGTCCAGAATCCCTTCGGGGAATTTGTAGTTTGCGAACGGCATTGCAGCTCTCCTGTTGCGTTAATGTGAGGGCGTATTCTTGCCCTTTAGCGCATGGGAATAAATACAGGGAATCCGCTAACTCAATTCAACTGGGGCCAACAATGGGGATCTCATCCAAAAAGCCCTGGCTCAGATAACGGGGGATCTTGTCGAATTCGCTGAGCACGCGCCTGCGGAACTCCTCGTGCTCATGCCAGCGTTCGACAGGCACGCCAAAGTAGTTGACCGGGCAAACCGACATCCGCAAGCCCGGCCAGTGGCGCTGCAAGGTCATCAGGTAGCGGCGGGTCGAGCACACCTTGCCGATGACCAGGACACTGCGGATGGCAGCGAGGTCCATCAGTTCGGCCACCCTGGTCCGGCCGAACTGGACGTTTTCGCCGGTGTTTGTGGCAGCATCTTCCAGTATCAGTACTGATTCGGGAACACCAAGCGCCACAAGCCGTTCGCCGATGACTTCCGCTTCCGATCGCTGTTCACCGCCCGTACATCCACCCGATACCAGCAGGCGCCTGAACATGCCGCGCTCCCAGAGCGCATGCGCCGCCTCGCAAAACTCGTCCACACCATGGCGGGTGCCGAACAAAAATCCCAGATCCGACGGCACCGCAGGAAAGGCCGGCATGATGTAGTCCGCGATGTGTTGCAAATCATTCGCCATGGGACTAGCGTTGAGTCCTGTGACGTTTGACGACCCGGTCGGCGATGCTTTCCTCACGCTCTGCAGGCACATCGCCCACCGGCGCCGTCACCGTGTTCACGCGTGGCCTGGGTATCGTTGCCATTGGTTTTTCCCGTTTTTTGGATCGGACTTGAGGCGCGGGTTCTTCCGCCGGCGCCGGAGCTGGCTCCGCCATGGAGGACAAGTTCCTCAACGCCCTGGCGTGCTCTGCAAATTCCGCGTGCATTTCCGGCTTCTGCATTTCCTCCGGCCGGACGCGAACAAGCTTGTTGGTGGCGATGGACAGCTTCGATGCATCCTCCTCCCATTCCCCCTGGCTGCTGAAAGGCTTGTCGGATGCATAGCTCATGACACGGGACTGGCTGGGGCCCAATAAGGTTCGTTGAAAGCCTTCGTTGCAATGCTCACAGATGTCGTTGGTTCCATGCATGCGATGCGCCGCAAGCACCGCGGATCTTTCCATCAGACCGGGGTTCTGCAGGTGAAAGTCCGTCTCGGAGTGGTTGTGCTTTTCGGCGCTATAAGACATGTCCTCATCCAACCAGCCGGAATCCCTGACCTTTGCTTCAACCTTCTTCTGCGTCGAAAACGAGGCGCCGTTTGCCTTACCGCTGCGATACACCCCTGTTTTCTCACGGGTGGGAATTTCCTGAAAGCCTGTTCCAGGCACCCAGTCATAGGATTCCACTTCCAGCAAATGTCCGGTGCTGGTTTTCACGCCGCTGAAAATCTGCTCCCGGACATTCGGCTTCTGTCCCGTCACCCTGCCCCGGCTGCTCGTGGCAGGCGGATGATCGAGATTGTTCAACTCGGCGCTGGTGCGAACCGAATGCAGCACATCCACCGTCGAAGGCGTGGTGACGACAATCGACCCGCGCCGGCTGAAGCCCACCTTGGCCCCTTTTGGCAAACCCTTGACCTTGGCCGGCGTGAACCCCTGATAGAGCCCCTTCGCCGCTTCCGCATCTTCGCCTTCGAAATGGGATGTGGCGTTGGGGCGTGGCCCGCCCTTTTTGGGAAACATATCTACCTCCCATGCATTCGCGTTCAGGATCAAATACCTTATCGCAATAACATTTTCGACGCAATAAACAGCGGGCAAGCAGTCTATAATTGACCGCATCGAAGGTGTGTCGCCAACGTCAGGTGTAGCGGCAAGCATTGTGTAAGGGGAACAAAATGAGAGGCCTGATTACGAAACTGGAGACCGACACGGCAATGCGTGTCCGTGCTGGAAAGATCATGTCCAGCGTAATGCTTTGCGTTTCCGTAGCGGCTGCAGCGATGGTTGGCTACATTTCGCTGATGATCTGAAGTCAACAGTTCACTGGAGGCAGGTCCTTCCCGCTTGCGTCTGGCCAAAACAAAAAGGACTTAGGTTTGCACCTAAGTCCTTAATTTTTTATTGGTAGGCCTCCCCGGAGTCGAACCGGGCACCAACGGATTATGAGTCCGCTGCTCTAACCAAGCATGAGCTAGAGGCCCTGAGAACCCGGCAGGATAGGGCTGGAGGCCCTATCCGTCAAGCTTTAGTTACCTTCGAGGAAGCTCTTCAGCTTGTCCGAGCGCGAGGGGTGGCGCAGTTTGCGCAGGGCCTTCGCTTCAATTTGGCGGATACGCTCGCGCGTCACATCGAACTGTTTGCCGACCTCTTCCAGTGTGTGGTCGGTGGACATCTCAATGCCGAAACGCATGCGCAGCACCTTGGCTTCGCGCGGCGTCAGCGAGTCCAGCACGTCCTTCACCACGCCGCGCATCGAAGCGTGCAGGGCCGCGTCGGACGGGGCCAGCGTGTTGTTGTCCTCGATGAAGTCGCCCAGGTGCGAATCGTCGTCGTCGCCGATCGGCGTCTCCATCGAAATCGGCTCCTTCGCGATCTTCATGATCTTGCGAATCTTGTCTTCCGGCATTTCCATCTTGATCGCAAGCGTCGCCGGATCGGGTTCCGCGCCGGTTTCCTGCAGAATCTGGCGCGAGATGCGGTTCATCTTGTTGATCGTCTCGATCATGTGCACCGGAATACGGATGGTGCGCGCCTGGTCGGCGATGGAACGGGTAATCGCCTGGCGGATCCACCACGTTGCATAGGTGGAGAACTTGTAGCCGCGGCGGTATTCGAACTTGTCCACCGCCTTCATCAGGCCGATATTGCCTTCCTGGATCAGGTCGAGGAACTGCAGGCCGCGGTTGGTGTATTTCTTCGCGATCGAAATCACCAGGCGCAGGTTGGCCTCCGTCATTTCGCGCTTGGCCTTGCGCGCCTTCATTTCACCGGCCGCCATCTGGCGGTTGATGTTGCGCAGGTCGGGCAGCGGCAGCACCACGCGCGCCTGCAGGTCGATCAGGCGCTGCTGCAGTTCCTTGATGGTCGGAATGTTGCGGCCCAGGATGGCGCTGTAGGCATGGCCTGCCGCCACTTCGCCGTCCACCCACTCCAGATTGGTTTCGTTGCCCGGGAAGACCTTGATGAAGTGGGCGCGCGGCATGCCGCACTTGTTCACCGCCACGTCGAGGATCTGCTTCTCGATATGGCGCACTTCGTCCACCTGGCCGCGCAGGGTGTCGCACAGCTTCTCCACCACCTTGGCGGTGAAGCGGATGCCCAGCAGTTCCTGCGAGATGTTCTCCTGCGCCTTCACATAGGCCTTGGAGTTGTAGCCGTCCTTCTCGAAGGCGCGGCGCATCTTGTCGAACTGGTCGGCGATGTTGTCGAATTTTTCCAGGGAGGCCTGCTTCATCGCTTCCAGCTGTTCGGCGGAGTAGCCGGCAGCGGCGCCCGATGGGCTGGCTTCCTCTTCTTCCTCTTCGTCCTCTTCCTCGGCGTCCTCGTCCTCTTCCTCCTCGTCGGAGGCGACCGGAGCGGACTCTTCCTCGTTCTCGTCCACCAGGCCATCGACGATCTCGTCGATCTTGATCTCGTCCATGCGGATGCGGTCGGAGGTGGCGATGATCTCGGCAATAGTCACCGGGCAGGCGGAAATCGCCTGGATCATGTCCTTCAGGCCATCTTCGATACGCTTGGCGATCTCGATCTCGCCTTCACGCGTCAGCAGCTCGACCGAGCCCATTTCTCGCATATACATGCGGACCGGGTCGGTGGTGCGGCCGAAGTCGGAATCGACGGTGGACAGCGCAGCTTCGGCGGCGGCTTCCGCTTCGTCGTCGCTGGTGACGGTGGCAACGTTATCGGACAGCAGCAGCGTTTCGGCATCCGGCGCGTGCTCGTACACGGCGATGCCCATGTCGTTGAAGGTGCCGATGATGCCTTCGATCGCTTCCGGATCGACGATATTGTCCGGCAGGTGGTCGTTGATCTCGGCGTAGGTCAGGAAGCCGCGCTCCTTGCCGAACTTGATCAGCGTCTTCAGCTTCTGGCGGCGGCGCTCCAGTTCCTCTTCGGTGGCCTCGGTATCGGACGAGAAGGCGTCCTTCAGCAGCGCCTTTTCCTTGGCCTTGCGGTCCTTGGCCTTGGCCTTGTCCACGGCCTTGAGCTCGGCGCGCTCGACCGCGTTCAGCGCGGCGACCTCGTCGTTCTCGGGCTGGAATTCTTTCGGCTTGCGGCCGCGCCGGCCCGGCACCTTGACGGTGGGGAGCACGTAGCCCGAAGTATCGATGGCGGCCAGGGCCGCCGCATCCGTGGTCTGGCTGACCGCTGGCGGCGCGCTGGCGCGGGTCTCCGTTTTATCGGCCGTCTTGGCAGCCTTGGCGGTCACTTTGCTGGGCTTTGCAGCCGCTTTGGTTTCAGGTTTCTTTGCTGGCACAGGCGCTTTCGATGTCACAACGACTTGCTTAACGGTTTAGGATGATGCCGATAATCCACCCCGGCACTGCTAAAACTGCTACTCATTGCAGGCTCTGTTCTCCACGCAACAGCGTTGCCTGCCTGGTGCGGCAGGAAATTCTACTGTACGGCAGCGCGCGGGGGCTAGAGCCATGGCGGTGAGGGCACGGGCTACGAGGCCCGCTCGGCGACAAGAAACTCGCGCCGTCTCAACCCAAGTCCGGCTCTGGCCGCCGACGCTCACTGACGCGCCGATCAAGAGCCTAACTTACTGAAAACAAACACAAATTCTGAACTGAAAAAGCTAGCAAAAGTATTGAAATACTTAGCGTTTTATTATAGCACGCCACTTTACAATTGCCAGAAGTGCAGCCCCCGCCTCCCTCTGGCGCTGTAGCGTTTTCGGCCTTAACGCGGACTCATCGCCGCGTCTGCTTCCCGCATCAGCTGATCTTGCTTGGACGTAATTTCCCGATAGCGTACACCGATCTCGTCAGAAGACAAACCCGCCGAGAACAGTGCGTTCAGCTCGGCCTTCAGCGCATCCAGCTTCAGCTGGCGAATGGTGGCCGTCAGCCACACCTGCTCGCTGTCCACGTCCGGCTCCGGCGCCGCAGCGATTTCGCCGATGATGGCATCATATTCGCTGCCGGTTTCCTTCAGATGCTGCACCAAGGCGGCAAATGTGCCCTGCGGCCCCAGCGACTGCGCCAGCTGGATCAGCTGGGTCAGACGCTCGCAGGCCTCGTCGCCGAACTGGCGGCAGGCTTCCAGCGCGCTCTCGTCCAGCGGCATGGCCAGCGCCGGGTGCGTGATCAGCGCCCGGATAATCTTCAGTTCCAGGCCCACCGGCTCCTGCCGCTTGCTGCGCGGCGGCGCCTTGCGCGCCACCGCGACCGGCTTGGCCAGCTCGAACAGGCCCTCGATCTCGCCCGGCGCGCTCTGCGTCATGGTAGCCAGGCCGCGCACGATCTGCAGCCGCAGGGCCGAGGGCGCCATGGCCTGCAGCATGGGCTTGGCGTCGAACTGGGTGCGGGCCCGGCCTTCGGGTTCGCTCAGGTCGTGGTCGCCGGCCGCTTCCCGCAGCAGGAACTGGCTCAGCGGCATGGCCTCATGCACCTGCTGCTCGAAGGCCTCGGCGCCATATTCGCGGATATAGCTGTCCGGGTCGTGCTCCTGCGGCAGGAACAGGAATTTGATCGTTTTGTCGTCCGACACATGCGGGAGGCAGGCTTCCAGGGCGCGGCGGGCCGCCTTGCGGCCCGCACGGTCGCCGTCGAAGCTGAAGATCACAGTGTCGGTTTGACGCAACAGTTTCTGCACATGGGTGGTGGTGCAGGCCGTGCCCAGTGTGGCCACCGCCTGCGGGAAGCCCATCTGGGCCAGCGCCACCACGTCCATATAGCCTTCCGTCACCAGCACATAGCCGGCGTCGCGGATGGCCTGGCGCGCTTCGAACAGGCCGTACAGCTCGGAACCCTTTGAAAATAAAGGCGTTTCCGGGGAATTCAAGTACTTTGGCTCGCCTTGCTCCATAATGCGGCCGCCAAAGGCGATCACCTGCCCTTTGGTGTTGCGGATCGGAAACATGACGCGCTCGCGGAAGCGGTCGTAGCGCTTGATGTGCTTGCCCTGCTCATCGACCTTGTCGATCACGAGGCCGGCTTCCACCAGCACGGGCGCGTCGTATTTCGGGAACACGGCGCGCAGGTTATCCCAGCCGTTGGGCGCGTAGCCCAGGGCGAAACGGGCGGCAATTTCGCCCGTCAGGCCGCGGCCTTTCAGGTAGGCAATAGCGTTCGGCGCCTTGCGCAGCTCGGCCTTGTAGAAGTCGGCGGCCGTGGTCATCGCTTCGGAGAGGGCCATGGACTGGGCCTGCTGGGCGGCGCGCTGGGCCGGCGGAATCTTGTCGTCCGCCTCCGGCACGATCATGCCCACGCCCTGCGCCAGCTCCTTCACGGCATCCACAAAACCCATGCCGGAATATTCGATCAGGAAGCCGATCGAGGTGCCATGCGCGCCGCAGCCGAAGCAGTGGTAGAACTGCTTGGTGGGGCTGACGGTAAAGCTCGGCGATTTCTCGTTGTGGAAGGGGCACAGGCCCTGGTAGTTGGCCCCGCCCTTTTTCAGCTGCACGTAGCGGCCCACCACGTCGACGATATCGACGCGGTTGAGCAGATCGGCAATGAAGGACTGTGGAATCACGTGTGGCTGGTGAGCTTGTTGCAGATCAGACTATACCGCACCGTTGAGCTGGAGTTGATAAAGCTCAACGGTGCGCGGAGGATTACGCCGGGGCCAGCGCTTTCTTCACGAGGGCCGACACCACGGTCATGTCGGCGCGGCCGGCCAGCTTGCCCTTCAGAACGGCCATCAGCTTGCCCATGTCCTGCGGACCGCTGGCGCCGGTTTCCGCCACGGCGTCCTTCACGGCGGCGGCGATTTCCTCATCCGTCAGGCCGACAGGCATATAGGCCGAGAGAATGGCCATTTCGGCGCGCTCCACGTCCGCCAGGTCGGCACGGCCGCCCGCTTCGTACTGGGTGATCGAATCCTTGCGCTGCTTGATCATCTTTTCGATCAAGGCCACGATGTGGGCGTCGTTCAGCTCGATGCGCTCGTCGACCTCTTTCTGCTTGATCTGGGCCATGACCAGGCGGATGGCGCCCAGCTTCTGGGTGTCCTTTGCGCGCATGGCGGCTTTCATGTCATCGGTGATCTGTTCTTTCAGGCTCATGGCAACCTCAAAAAGTGGGCTTAGAAAAAGGAAAACCCGCTGCGGAAAACCGGAGCGGGTAATCGCGTACGCACACGCACCAGGGGCGCAAGCGCCAACGGCAGGTGCGTGATGCAGAAGCGGAATTAGTACAGCTTCTTCGGCAGCTGCTGGCTGCGGATACGCTTGTAGTGGCGCTTCACGGCTGCCGCCAGCTTGCGCTTGCGCTCAGCGGTTGGCTTTTCGTAGAACTCGCGTGCGCGCAGTTCGGTCAGCAGACCGGTTTTTTCGATGGTGCGCTTGAAGCGACGCATTGCGACTTCGAACGGCTCGTTTTCTTTAAGGCGAATAGTGGTCATTGGTAAAAATTCAAACCGTTAGGGTTTCAGAGAGACAGCGAATATAGCAGATTTTTCCCTGGATGGGAAGCGGGCTGCATAGTCAGGCTTGCCTGGAGCTTGTGGAAATGGCACAACTCAGGCTGGATCTGTACTGCAGGCTTGGACAGAGATCGAAACCCCAAGCCGGGACAGGCATCATATCAGATTGCCAGCCCGGCCGCCACCCCCGAAGCCCAGGCCCACTGGAAATTGTAGCCGCCCAGCCAGCCGGTCACGTCCACCGTCTCGCCGATGAAATAAAGGCCGGGCACCTTGGTGGCCATCATGGACTGCTGGGACAGCTCTTTGGTATCGACGCCGCCCCGGGTCACTTCTGCCTTGCGGTAGCCCTCCGAGCCATTGGGCGTGAGGGTCCACTGGTTCAGGGCGCGGCCCAGTTTGCGCAGCTGCTCGTCCTTCATATCGGCCAGCCGGGCCTCGGCGGCGAAGCCATGGGCCTGCAGCAGCCCTTCCGCCAGCCGGGCGGGCAGCCACTGGGCCAGCACGTTGCCGAGCTGCTTTTTGATGGTGGATTTGCCCTCGATGAGGGTTTGCGCCACGTCCATTTCCGGCAGCAGGTTGATGGTGATCGGCGTGCCGGGCTGCCAGAAGCTGGAAATCTGCAGGATGGCGGGGCCGGACAGGCCGCGGTGGGTGAACAGCAGGTCTTCGCGGAAACGGGCGCCGCTCGGGTTGCGGCCCTTGAGGGAGCCGGTTTCCACGTCCACTTCGAGGGAAATGCCGGCCAGCGGCACGAAAGGCTTCCACTCCTGCTCGTCGAAGGTGAGCGGCACCAGTGCCGGGCGTGGCTCGATGATATTCAGGCCGAACTGTTTGGCGATGCGGTAGCCGAAATCGCTGGCGCCGATCTTCGGAATCGACAGGCCGCCGGTGGCGATGACGAGGGCGGCGCATTCGATCTCGCCGCTGTCGGTAGCCAGCAGGAAGCCCTGCTCCGTCTTCGCCACGGATTCGACCTTGGCAGGCATACGCCAATGCACATCGCCAGCGGCGCACTCGTCCTTCAGCATCTCGATAATCTGTTCGGCAGAGTCATCGCAGAACAGCTGGCCCTTGTGCTTCTCGTGGTATGCGATGCGGTGTTTCTTGACGAGGGTAAGGAAGTCCTGTGGCGTATAGCGCGACAGCGCGCTCCTGGCGAAGTGGGGATTCTCGGACAGGAAGTTGGCCGGCCCGGCATTGATGTTCGTGAAGTTGCAGCGGCCGCCGCCGGAGATACGGATCTTCTCGGCCAGTTTGGCGGCGTGGTCGATCAACACGACGCGCTTGCCCTGCTGCGCCGCCGTGGCCGCGCACATCATCCCGGCCGCGCCCGCGCCAATCACCGCCACATCAAACACCTTCGCCATCTTGCCCCCGCCGCATCCAAACCCGGCATTCTACGCGAACCCATTGCCCAGTCCGTGTCCACCTTGGGGTCAGGCACCGAGGTGGACACGAACTCAAGCAGTAGCACGGATGAGGCTGTGTCCACTTTGGTGCCTGACCCCAAGGTGGACACGAGCTCAGCGGTGGCGGGTGCGCAGGGCGCGGGAGACGGTGAGGCAGTGGGCGGCTTGCTGGGCGATGCTGTCGGGGACGGGGATCTTCCCGTCGAGGACTTCGCGGATCCAGGCGGCGGTGGCGGCGGCGCTTTTGTCTTCGGGCAGCACAGGGAGCTGTTCCACCAGCAGCTGCTTTTCCACCAGTACGTCGCGCTGCCCTTCGTGGAACCAGTCGATCTTCTGCGCCTTGTTGGCATTGGCCACCGTCTCGCCTTCGGTGCCGCGCATCAGGAAGGCGTCGCCGCGCTCGTGCGGGGCCGCCGTTGTGAAGTATTCGCCCAGCGTTTCGAGGTATTCAGGATGGGTGTAGGAAACCAGCCTCAGTGCAGGCCCGGCGAAGGGCTGCATGATCTTCACCAGCGTGTGCGTGGAGTTGCGCAGGCCGAGCACGCGGCGCAGCGACAGCAGGTAGGCCAGCTTCGGCGCCAGCGCGTCGATGGTGATGAAGCTGACGTGGCCGCCCCCCAGTGCCGCTTCGGCTTCGGCGTGCGAGGCGGCCGCCGGAACGCCCAGCTCGGCGAACACTTCGGCCGTCGCAACCCGGCCCACGTCATGCGCCACACCATGCACCAGCACCGGCACGCCTTCGCGGGCGAGCAGCAGCGCCAGCAGCGCGGTCAGGTTCGCCATCTTGCGCGCGCCGTTGTAGCTCGGGACCAGCACCGGCGCATAGTCGCCCTCCGGCGCCTGCAGCGGCGCGAAGGAAGCTTCGGCGGCATCGAGGAAACCGGCCAGTTCCTCCACCGATTCGCCCTTGATGCGCATCGCGAGCAGGATGCCGCCCAGTTCGAGATCGCTCACGCGCCCGTCCAGCATGGCTTCGTAAAGGGCGCGGGCATCGCTGCGCGTCATGCTGCGCGCGCCGTTTTTGCCGCGGCCAATCTCCTTGATGAAGGGCGCGGCCTTGAAGGGTTCCTTGATCGTCATCCAAACAGCTTACCGCATTTCGGCTACACTATCAGGCTCCCCCTGCAGAAACCACGCTTGAACCATGATTGCCCAAGACCTCGAAAATATTAATGTCACTTCCTTCGCTTCGATGCCGACGCCCGAAGCGCTGCACGCGAAACTGCCGCTGACCGAGAAGGCGTCCGCTACCGTCACCAATGGCCGCGAAGACCTGCGCGCCATCCTGGACCGTACCGACAAGCGCCTGTTCGTGGTGGTGGGCCCCTGCTCCATCCATGACCCTGTCGCCGGCCTGGACTATGCGCGCCGCCTCAAGGCCCTGCAGGAGGAAGTGAAGGGCACCATGCTGCTGGTGATGCGCGTGTATTTCGAGAAGCCGCGCACCACCACCGGCTGGAAGGGCTATATCAACGATCCTTTCATGGACGATTCCTTCCGCGTGGATATCGGCATGGAGAAAGCGCGCCAGTTCCTGCTGGACGTCTGCGAACTGGGCCTGCCCACCGCAACCGAGGCTCTGGATCCGATCTCGCCGCAATATCTCGGCGACCTCATCGCCTGGACCGCCATCGGCGCCCGCACCACCGAATCGCAGACGCACCGCGAAATGTCCTCCGGCCTGTCCACCCCGGTCGGCTTCAAGAACGGCACCGACGGCGATATCGGCATCGCGATCAACGCCATCCTGTCGGCGGCCAACCCGCATGCCTTCCTCGGTATCAACAGCCAGGGCAATGTGTCCATCGTGCGCACGCGCGGCAACGCCCATGGCCATGTGGTGCTGCGCGGCGGCGGCGACCGCCCGAACTATGACTCGGTATCGGTGACGATCGCCGAGCAGGCGCTGGCCAAGGCCAAGCTGCCGTCCAATATCGTGGTGGACTGCTCGCACGCCAACAGCTACAAGAAGCCGGAACTCCAGCCGCTGGTGATGACCGATGTGATCAACCAGATCATCAACGGCAACAAGTCGCTGGTGGGCGTGATGATCGAATCGAATATCGTGGGCGGCAACCAGCCGATCCCGGCCGACCTGTCACAGCTCAAGTACGGCTGCTCCGTCACCGATGGCTGCATCGACTGGGAAACCACCGCCAAAATGCTGCGCGACGCACACAAGGAACTGCTGGCCCGTCCTTAAAGCCGCATCTCCACCAGCGGCGCCACGCCGTAGGTGCCCGCCAATGCCGCTTCCGCGCGGCTGGCGGGCTCGCTCAGCTCCAGCAGGTCCAGGTACACCCTGCCTTCTTCCACCTTTACCTTGTATGGCCGGCCGTCAAGGGCATCGAGCCGGGCGCAGACTGCCTCGCCGCCGTCACGCTCCAGCAGCACCCCCGGAAGCTCCTGCCATGCAAGCCCGCGCGGCACCAGGCGCGTGCCGAGTGGCGGAATGTCCTTCAGCTTGCAAATCAGTTTCCATTGTTCTGGCATCGGGTCTCCTTTCGTCCAGGCGCGGCGCCAATGGTGAATTGGTAGCAAGAGCGATGCCATGACTTTTGCCGGCGGCACGCCTGGATTCCCGCCTGCGCGGGAATGAGGGGCGCACTTCCCGGGTGCAGCTGCGCCCCATCGCGGACCGGCCGCCCCATGAAGTTGCGGCCGCTTTCCATTACAATGGCGGATTCCTCTTTTGAATCCGCAGCATTTCCATGATCGTTCTCGGCGTTGAATCCTCCTGTGACGAAACCGGCCTGGCCCTGTATGACACGGAGCGCGGGCTGCTGTCGCACGCCCTGCATTCGCAGGTGGCCATGCACGAGGAGTACGGCGGCGTGGTGCCGGAACTGGCGTCGCGCGACCATATCCGGCGTGCGATTCCGCTACTGGAGCAAACGCTGAACGGCGCGCAGATCGAGGCAAAGCAGATCGACGCCATCGCCTACACGCAAGGCCCCGGCCTGGCCGGTGCACTGCTGGTGGGTTCGTCCATCGCCTGCAGCCTGGGCCTCGCGCTGGACAAGCCGGTGCTGGGCGTGCACCACCTGGAAGGCCACCTGCTGTCGCCGCTGCTCGCTTCCGAGCCGCCGGAATTTCCCTTCGTGGCGCTGCTGGTCTCGGGCGGCCACACGCAGCTGATGCGGGTGGACGGCGTGGGCCAGTATGAGCTGCTGGGTGAAACGCTGGACGATGCGGCCGGCGAGGCCTTCGACAAGTCAGCCAAGCTGCTGGGCCTCGGCTATCCGGGCGGCCCCGCCATTTCGCGCATGGCCGAATTCGGCGATCCGGAAGCCTACAAGCTGCCGCGCCCCATGCTGCATTCGAAAGACCTGAACTTCAGCTTCTCCGGCCTGAAAACGGCCGTGCTCACCGTGGTGAAGAACCACAGCAATGTGTGCGAGCAGGACAAGGCCAACATCGCGCGCGGCTTCGTGGATGCAATCGTGGATGTGCTGACGGCCAAGTGCGTGGCCGCGCTGAAGCAGACCGGCCTGAAACGGCTGGTGATTGCGGGTGGTGTGGGCGCCAACAGCCAGCTGCGTGAGTCGCTCAACGCAGCCGCCGCCAGGAAGCGCTTCAAGGTCTACTACCCGGAACTGGAGTTCTGCACCGACAACGGCGCGATGATCGCCTTTGCGGGCGCGATGCGGCTGCGGATCAACCCGCAAGCGGCACAACGCGACTATTCCTTCAATGTCCGCCCGCGCTGGCCGCTGGACGAACTGCGCACTATCTGACTCAGTTCAGCAGCACTGCCGCCAAGCCTACCAGCGCCAGCAAACCACCGGCGGCATACGTGCCCGTACGAACATTCTTTTTCTTCAGATCCACACCACGTGCAGTGAGACGTTCGCTACGCAGCGGCTTGCTGCCCGCTGCCTGCCCTGCCACGCCTTGCGAAGCGGCGGCAGAGTTGATGCTTTTGTTCATGATACCTACCTCCCGATTTGTATATACCAGAATAGCAGCAAATTGCGTGCCTATACCACTCAATTAGCTGGGTCTGGTCTATCAGGCAAGGCCGGGATCGCCCCGCAGGCGCTCCGCAAGCAGGTCGATGAAGGTCCGGACCCGCGCCGATCCATGCCTTCCGTCGCGGTGAACAATGTTAACGGGGACCGGCGGAAGTTCAAATTCCTGCAAAACCGGCAATAAATCCCCGCTCGCGATCCACGGCGCGGCCTGGTAGGAAAGCAGGCGCGCCAAGCCCAGCCCGCAGCGCGCCGCTTCGATCGCTGCGTCGTTGCTGGTTACAGTCAGACGGGGCTGAACTTTATAGCTCTGAAGCTTCATTTCCTCTATGAAACGCCACTCCGGCTGGGTGCTGGCGCCGGTGGCGGCAATCACCGTGTGCCGGCCAATTTCGGCGGGGTGCCGCGGCGTGCCGCTGGCCTTCAGGTAAGCGGGCGAAGCGACAATAATGCGACGCACCTGGCCCACCTGCAGCGCCCGCAAGGAGGAATCGGGCAGCTCGCCGATGCGCACGGCCACGTCCAGCCCTTCTTCCAGCAGATTAGTCACCCTGTCAACAAAAACGGCCGAGACTTCGGTACCGGGGTAGCGTTGTAAATAGTCCACAATCCCCGGCATCACATACATGCGGCCGAACAGCATGGGCGCCGTCACGGCAAGGTGGCCGCGCGGGGCGGCATTGATGCCGGCCGCCGCTTCATCCGCTTCGTCCACGGCCGCGATGATGCGGCGCGCATCATCCAGGTAACGCTGCCCGGCCTGGGTGACGCGCACATGGCGCGTGGTGCGCTCCAGCAGGCGCAGGCCGAGGCGTTCCTCCAGCGCGGCAATGGCGCGCGTGACGGCGGGCGGCGACAGCTCGAGCTTGCGCGCGCCGGCCGCAAAGCCGCCCTCCTCTGCCACTGCCACGAACACGGTCATCAGGTAAAGCCGGTCCATCTATTTCGCCTTTCGCAGGTTGGGGAATGCGTGCTTCGACGCCTCGATGGCGTAGTCGATGAAATGGCGCACGCGCAGCGGCATGCGGGTGCGCTGCTGGTAGTACATGTACACGCCCGCATTGTGCGTGTCCAGCTGCGGCAGCAGGTGCCGCAGCCTGCCCTGCGCCAGGTCGTCGCCCAGCATGAAGCCCGCCAGCTGGCCTATGCCCACGCCCTCGCGCACCGCCGCCACTTCCGATTCGGCCGTATTGAAGCTGGCCACGCAGGGCACGTCCATGAACACCGTGCCGCCTTCGCCATGCAGCTCCCACGGCACCAGGCGCCCCGTGTTCGGCTGGCGGAAGCCGGTGCAGCGGTGCTGCAGCAGTTCCTGCGCATTGCGCGGCACGCCATGCCGTTCAATATAGGACGGCGCGGCGCAGATATGCAGCACGATGTCGCCGATGCGGCGCGCCACCAGGTTGCGCTCGGGCGGGTGGCCGGCGCGGAAGCCGACGTCGATCTTCGCTTCGATCAGGTCCGTGAAGTGGTCGCTCAGCTGGAGGTCGAAACTGGCGCCGGGATACTGCTGCTGGAAGCCCGCAATCAGGGGCGCAAGCAGATTGGTGCCGAGTGAGGTGGGCGCGGCGATGCGGATCAGGCCATCCACTTCGCGGCGGCTGTTCTGCACCTGGTCCAGCGCTTCATCCAGCAGGCGCAGGCCCGGATTGGCCAGCTCGAACAGGCGCTGGCCTTCGTCGGTGAGGCTCAGGCTGCGCGTGGTGCGGTGGAACAGGCGCACGCCAAGATGCTCTTCCAGCTGGCGCACGGCCTTGCTCACGGCTTGCGGCGTCAGCCCCGCTTCCACCGCCGCCTGGCTGAAGCTCTTTGCGCGCACAACGCCGATAAACAGTGTGATGACCCGTGCCTTGTCCATTAGATTTACAACCAGAAGATGAAAATAAATCAGCTTTCCTCTATCTAGTGTAACACCATGGCCAGGCCTAAACTGGGCTCCATCAACACTCACCCCGAAAGGAAAACATCATGAGCAAAGTATGGTTTATCACCGGCGCTTCCCGTGGTTTCGGCAAACTGATCGCCCGCGATGCGCTGGCCCGCGGCGACAAGGTCGTGGCGACCGCACGCAATCCGCAGACCGTCATCGATGCGCTGGGCGCGCAGGAAAACCTGCTGGCCGTGGCGCTGGATGTGACGAAGGAAGCGGCCGCCATCATTGCGGCGCGCAAGGCGGTGGAGCACTTCGGCCGCATCGACCTGCTGGTGAATAACGCGGGTTACGGCCTGCTGGGCGCGGTGGAGGAATCGTCCGCCGACGAAGTGCGCCAGGTGTTCGAGACCAATGTGTTCGGCCTGCTGAATGTGAGCCGCGCCGTGCTGCCGGTGATGCGCCGGCAGCGCAGCGGCCATGTGATCAATATCTCTTCCATCGGCGGCTACTCGGGCTATCACGGCTGGGGCGTCTACGGCTCCACCAAGTTCGCGGTGGAGGGCCTGAGCGAAGCGATGGCGCAGGAACTGGCGCCGCTGGGCATCCACGTCACCGTGGTGGAACCGGGCTTCTTCCGCACCGACTTCCTCGACCAGAATTCGCTGGTGGCCACCGCGAACCGCATCGATGACTATGCGGGCACCGTGGGCGCAATGCGCGCATTTGCGGCCCATGCGAGCCACAAGCAGCCGGGCAACCCGGAGAAACTGGCGGGCGCGATGCTGACGCTGGCCGACGCCCCCAACCCGCCGCTGCGCCTGCAGCTGGGCAGCGACACGGTGGCGCGCGTGCGCGAGAAGAACGCTTTCGTGGAGAAGGAACTGGGCGAGTGGATCGATACTGCTCTCTCCACCGACTTCCCGGCGGAGAAGCTGGCGGCTTAAGCCAGCGGCGGCAGGGCCTTGCCGCAGCTGCGGCAAAAGCGTGCGCTGGCTTCGTGGCCGGTGGCCAGGCAGCCATCGCACACCCGGTGCGGACGGTCCGGCTGCGCGCGCTGGTAGGTGATTTCGGAGCTGATGATCCCGGTCGGCACCGCGAGAATGCCCCAGCCGAGCAGCATCATGATGGAGGCGATGGCGCGGCCCAGGTCCGTCTTCGGGACCAGGTCGCCGAAGCCCACGGTGGTCATGGTGCTCACCGCCCAGTAGACTGCGGTGGGAATGCTGGTGAAGCCATGGGCCGGGCCTTCCACCACATACATCACGGTCCCCAGCAGGAACACGATCAGCATCACCACCGACAGGAAGATCAGGATCTTGCGCCGGCTCGCCATCAGCGCGTGCCCCAGCATGCTGTATTCCTGGATGTAGAGCGTGAGCTTCAGGATGCGGAAGATGCGCAGCAGGCGCAGGATGCGCACGTCCAGCAGCACGTGGGCGCCCGGAAGGAACAGCGATACATAGCTGGGCAGGATGGACAGCAGGTCGATCACGCCGAAGAAGCTGCGCGCATAGCGCACCGGCCGCTGCACGCTGAGCAGGCGCGCAATGTACTCGATGGTGAACAGGATGGTGAAGAACCACTCCGCCGCCGCCAGCCAGTCGCCATAGCGCTGTGCGACGGGCGCCATGCTGGTCAGCACCACGCAGGTGACGCTGAGCAGGATGGCCACGATCAGGCCCAGGTCGAAGGCGCGGCCCTTGCGCGTATCGGATTCGAAGATCACCGCATACAGCGCGGCGCGCCAGCCGGCGGCCGGCTTGCCGTAGCGCTGGTGCGGATCGGACGAGCGGGCGGCCGGCGCGGGCGCCGCGGTCTGGACGGGGTCAGGCGGATTCATTGCCGCTCATCTTAGCGCCGGCGACAGCAGGTCGGCGCGCGGATAGCCCCAGGGCGGCACGCTGCCAGGGCAGGAGCGCTCGCCATCGCCCGCCACATCGAGCGTGGTGAAGTTGCCGCGCGGGGTAGCGGCAAAGCGCATATCGCTGGCCGTATTCCCGTCCACGGCCGGCATGCGCGCGAAGCGCAGCCAGGCATTCACGTGGCAGTCGCGCTGGGCCAGCTCGCGCAGCATGGGCAGGCTGCCCTGCCACTCCGAATACAGCTGCAGCCGCCCTTCGGCATCGGCGAACTGCGCGGGATCGCGCAGGGCTGCCGGGCATTCGCGCACATGCATCCATGACGGCGCAAGGCTCAACAGCCCGCGCCGCAGGCGGTAGCTGCCTGCCGCCTCATTGCTCTCCACCGAGACGAAGGACCAGCACAGGGGCTGCGCCGGAAATGCCGTCATCGCCACGTCCAGCACGCGCGATTGTGGGTCCATGGCCTGCAGGCTCTGTTCGATGCGCTGCCGGCCTGCGTGCGAAGCGGCAGCCTGCAGGCCCACGAAGCCGAAACTAATCACGAGCGCGAGGGCCAGCGCACGGCGGCTGTGCATATGCATCAGGCGCAGCGCCGCAATGGCGCCACCGAGCATGAACAGAGCCGCCAGGGAGGCTGGCGAGAGGTAGCCCTTGCCCGCAAAGTAGCAGAGCACCAGCGCCAGCAAGGCGAGCGCCGGCCAGCGCAGGAACTTCCACGGAATGGCCAGCGCCAGCGGCACGCCGAAGGCCACCCAGAACACCGGTTCCACGATGAAGACCATGTCGCCATAGAACCAGCCATTATTCAGCGGGTAGAAGGGATGGATGCCATAGGAATTCAGGAAGTCCATCGACAGGTGCAGCGCGAAGCCGGCCACGATGGCGATGCCAAGGCCGAGGCGCGCCGGCCGGCTGCTGCGCAGCAGCGCCCGCGCGTTCGGCCACAGCAGCCACAGGAACGCCAGCAGCAGCAAGGCCTGCGGCAGCGCGTACAGGATGGTGTGCGTATGGCCGCGATGGTGCAGCAGGTAGCCCAGCGGGTTGGGCAGCAGCCGCGTGAGGAACAGGTCGAGGTCGGGGAAATTGCTGGCCGCCGCGCAGGCCATCAGCAGCAGCCGGTGGCGCGTGCGCTGCTGCGCGGGATCCGCCTCCGGCGGCAGGCTGCGCTGCACCAGCTCGCCGACGCCCAGCCCGACGAAAGAATGGGTCAGGTTATCCATCGATCAGCCGCCCGGGCAGGCAGCGTTCAATGGCTGACTTCCACGCCGTGCCAGAAGGCGATGCGGTTCTTGAGGGCCTTGGCGGCCTCACTGGGCGTGGGGTAGTACCAGGCGGCGTTCTTGTTCAGCTTGCCGTCGATCTCCACGTCGTAATAGCTGGCCACGCCTTTCCACGGGCACATGGTGGTGTGGCTGCTGGTTTTCAGGTATTCCTGCTTGACGCGCTCAGGCGGGAAGTAGACGTTGTGCTCGACGATTTCCACTTCGTCCTCGGCCGCTTCCGCGATCACGACGCCGTTCCACATTGCTTTGGGCATTACTGGTATCTCCGATCAATCAGCTTTCGACGCAATCGCGCCCCTTCGCCTTCGCGCGGTACAGGGCGGCGTCGGCGGCGCGCAGCAGCGTTTCGGCGTCGCTCACGTCCATATCGTTGTGGACGCCGATGCCGATGCTGGCCGTCATGGTGATGCGGCGCGCGCCGTCATAGTGTACTTGGGCTGCGATTTTTGCGCGTAAATTTTCCGCCAGCTTGTGCGCCCCTTCCAGCGGCGTATTCGGCAGCAGCACGCACAGCTCTTCGCCGCCGTAACGGCCGGCAATATCGATCACCCGCACGTTTTCGCGGACCAGCCTGCAAACCTCGGCCAGCACCTTGTCGCCCACCAGGTGGCCGTGCTCGTCATTGACCTGCTTGAAATGGTCGAGGTCGATCATCAGGGCCGTCAGCGGGGTGCGGAAGCGGCGCGCGCGGGCCACCTCGAACTTCAGGCGGTGCTGCAGCGAGCGGCGGTTGTGCATGCCGCTCAGCTCGTCCGTGGTGGCGAGCAACTCCAGTTCCCGCATGGACAGGCGCAGCGCCTTCTGGTTGGCGCGCGCTTCGATCAGGCTCATGGCCTGGCGCGCCAGGCCGCGCAGGAAGCCGCGCTGTTCTTCATTCAGCCCCCCGGGACGGGTATCCATCACGCACAGGGTGCCAATCGCATAGCCGGCCGAGGTGCGCAGCGGAATGCTGCTGTACATGCGCATCTGCGGTTCCTGCAGCGTCAGCGGCATATTCATGGTGCGGGCGTCATTGGCCAGGTCGGCGATCTCGGTGGCGTCGTCGCCCAGCACGGCCAGCGAGCAGTAGGACTGCGCGCGAGGCTGGGAGCCGAGCTCCAGGCCGCTGGACGCATTGAACCAGGTGCGCTCGCTGTCCACCAGGGTCATGAAGGCATACGGGGTGCCGCACAGGCGGGCGGCCATCTGCGCCAGGAAATCGAAATCCTCGCCCACGGCCTCGTCCAGCGCTTCGAAACGCTGCAGGGCCGCGACGCGATGCACTTCATCCGCAGGTTGCGGGAACGAGGGAAACAATTGCTCTGCTGCTGACATGTACTCTCCCAGGAGCGCTGATTGGGCTTTGCGGCCAAGTTTAGCGCAATCGGGAGACGTTGTAACCCGGATAATAGTGTTACTTGTTAGCCACTATCTGCCGCAGGGCGCTCTCAAAGACCTCGGGCGGCTGGCCGCCGGAAATCAGATGCCGTTCGTTAATGATGATGGCGGGGACGGAATTAATTCCGTTGCGCTGGTAAAACTGCTCCGCTTCCCGCACTTCGGCCGCAAAACGGCCGCTGGACAGCACTTCCGCCGCTGCATTGCGGTCCAGTCCGGCTGTTTCGGCGGCGCGCAGCAGCACCTCGTGCGCGCTCGGGTCCTCGCCGCGCGTGAAATAGGCGGCCAGCAGCGCATGTTTCAGCTCGCGCTGGCGGCCTTCCGCCTCTGCCCAATGCAGGAGACGGTGGGCGTCGAAAGTGTTGTAAATCCGGCTGCGCTTGTCCATCGCGAAGTCGAAGCCCACATCGGCGCCGCGCTGGCGGATCATGGCGCGCGACTGCTCCTGCTGCTCGGGCGAGGCGCCGTATTTCTGGGCGATATGCTCGGTGATGTCCTGCCCTTCCGGCCCCATGTTGGGGTTCAGCTCAAAGGGCTGGAAGTGCAGTTCCGCCTTCACTTCCCCTTCCAGCCGGCCCAGCGCCGTTTCCAGCGACTTGAGGCCGATGGCGCACCATGGGCAGGAGACATCGGAGACAAAATCGATACGCACGGCGCTTGGCATGGTGAACCTTTCGGATGAACTCAATTTCCTGAAGATAGTGCCGACGGCGCCGATTGCAAGCTCAGCGCTCTCAGTGCTTTTTCGCGCCGGCGCTCTTGCTGCCGATGCGGCTTTCCTTGCCCGCCATCAGGTTGCCGATATTTTTGGCATGGCGCCACACCAGCAGGCCGCTCATGACCACCACGGCGAACAGCTGCGGCTCCACGCCGAACAGCAGGCCGTAGTAGAACGGCGCGAACACGGAGGCGATCAGCGCCGCCAGCGAGGAATAGCGGAAGGCATACGCCACAATCAGCCAGGTCGCCAGCGTGGCAAGGCCGAGCCAGATGTTCAGCGCCAGCAGCACACCCAGCGCCGTGGCCACGCCCTTGCCGCCCACGAAGCGGAAGAACACCGGCCACAGGTGGCCGATGAAGACGGCCAGCGCCACCAGCGCAATGGCCTCGTCGCCCACGCCCAGGCGCTCCTGGAAATGCATGACCAGCCAGACGGCCAGCCAGCCCTTGAAGGCATCGCCCGCCAGCGTCCAGATCGCCGCCCCCTTATTGCCGCTGCGCAGCACGTTGGTGGCGCCCGGATTGCCGGAGCCATAGGTGCGCGGGTCGGCCAGGCCGTAGAACTTGCTCACCACCACGGCAAACGAGATGGAGCCGATCAGATAGGCGGCAATGGTTAGCAGAATAGTCGTCATATCCCCTGTTTTCCTTTTTGTGTGTTTAATCGGCCAGCGCGCAGTTCACGGCCTTGGCATTCAGCACTTCCGTCACTACCTGTGGCTTGATCGCGACGAGAAAACCGCGCCGCCCGCCATTGATATAAATTGTTTCCAGCGACAGGATGCTCTCCTCCACATACACCGGCATGGCCTTTTTGGTACCGAAGGGCGAGGTGCCGCCCACCATGAAGCCGGTGTGGCGCTGCGCCACCTCCGGCTTGCAGGGCTCAACCGACTTGCAGCCGATATTGCGCGCGAGGTTCTTGGTGGAGACCTTGCAGTCGCCGTGCATCAGCACGATCAGCGGTTTCGCTGCTTCGTCCTGCATCACCAGGGTTTTCACCACCTGGTGTTCGTCCACGCCCAGCTCGCGAGCCGACACCGTGGTGCCGCCATGTTCCTCGTACTCGTATGGGTGCTCGGTGAACGGAACCTTGTGCTTGCGCAGCAGCGCCGTCGCGGGCGTTTCTGAAATGTGCTCTTTCTTCGCCATGCCGTGATACGCTAATCGTATATAAAGGAGTTTCTCATTATGCAGCAAGAAATTCGCTTTGCCACCTTCAATGTCTGCAACCTCGCCCCTGCGGGCGCGAAATTGTACGACAACCTGACGCCCCTGAGCGAGGAGGAGTACGAGGCCAAGGCGAATTGGACCGCCCAGCAGATCGACGGCCTGGACGCGGACGTGATCGGCTTCCAGGAGATCTTTTCGCAGGCGGCCCTGCTCGATGTGCTGTCCCGCACCCGCAAATACCGCGAAGCGACCCACGCCGGTTTCGACCCCGATCCTTCGGCCGAACGGCTGACGCCCAACGTGGCCCTGGTATCGCGCCTGCCGCTGGCGGCCGCGCCCGAGATCTATGCCAACTTCCCGGAGGACGTACCCTGCGACTCCGGCAGCCCCGATTCCGACCGCTTCGCGCGCGCGCCCCTGCACGCGCAGGTGGTGATGCCGGGCGGGCGCGTGGTCGATGTGATCGTGGTCCATCTCAAATCGCGCCGTCCGGACTACCGCCATGGCGACAATGGCGAAGACCCGCTGGTCTACGCCATGGCCAGCCTGCGCTCGCTGGTGTGGCGCGGCACGGAAGCGGTGGCGCTGCGCGTGCTGCTGAGCAAGATGATGCGCGAGTCGCGCCGCCCCTGCATCGTGCTGGGCGATTTCAACGATACGGCCGATGCCGTGACCACCACCATCGTGCTGGGCAACGGCAATATGCAGAGCAGCGGCGAGGAGCGGCGCGGGCGCCTGTTCGACGCCAACCAGATCCAGCTGCGGCAGGACCACCTGCGCCATATCGGCTACACCAGCATCCACGAAGGGCATTATTCGACCATCGACCATGTGCTGGTGTCCGAGGAATTCAACCGCGAGTCGCCGCGCGCGATCGGCGAGGTAGTCGATGTGAGCTACTTCAACGACCACCTGCGGCAGGAGCGGCCGGAAGCTTCCGACCACGGCCAGGTGCTGGTGAGGCTGCGCCTGTTCAATTAGTGCAGCAGGCGTGACAGGCCGCTGGCCTGCACCACGCTGTCCGCATAGCGGCCCTGGTACAGGTCGCAGCCGTTACGGCGCAGGAAGTCCAGCTGTTCTGCGGTTTCCACCCCTTCCGCAATCACCGTCATGTGCATGCTGCGCGCCATCGCGATGATGGTGCGGATGGCCGTGGCGTCGCCGCCGTTGCGCATGAAGGCCTGGGCGATTTTCAGCTTGTCGATGGGGTAGTCCTTGAGCTGGCCGAGGCGCGAGTAGCCGGTGCCGAAATCGTCGATGGAAAGGCGGATGCCGAGCTCGCGCAGGCTGGCCAGGATATCGGTGACGGCGGCGCCGCCCTTCATGATCAGGGCTTCCGTCAGTTCCAGTTCGAGGTAGTGCGGCGGCAGGCCCGCTTCGGCCAGCGCCTGGCGGATGGTCTGCGCCAGGTCCTTCTGCATGAACTGCGCGAGCGACAGGTTGACGGCCACCACCAGCGGATGGCCCGCGTCGTGCCAGATGCGCGCCTGGCGGCAGGCATGCTGCAGCACCCAGCTGCCGATCGGCAGCATCAGGCCCGCCTCCTCCGCCACGCCGATGAAGCGCTCCGGCAGCAGCAGGCCCAGCTCCGGATGGCGCCAGCGTATCAGCGCCTCCACGCCCACCAGCGCGCCGCTGCGGATATCGAGTTCGGGCTGGAACACCAGTTCGAACTGCTGCTCGTCCAGCGCGCGCCGCAGGCCGTTCTCGAAGCTGGTGCGCTCCACGGTGCGCTCGTTCATCTCGGCGCTGAAGAACTGGAAGTTATTGCGGCCGCTTTCCTTGGCATGGTACATGGCGATATCCGCGTTCTTCACCAGTGTGTCGATATCGTCGCCGTCGCTGGGATAGATGGCCACGCCGATCGAGGTCGATACATGCAGCTGGTGTTCGCCCAGCTGGTAGGGCTGGGTGATGGCATTGCGCACCGTCTCCGCCACATGCGCGGCGTGGCCGATGCCGCCGATATCGGCCAGGATGATGACGAATTCGTCGCCGCCCTGCCGGCTTACGGTGTCCACCTTGCGCACGCATTTCAGCAGCCGCGCCGCCACCTCCTTCAGCAGCAGGTCGCCCACCTGGTGGCCCAGCGTGTCGTTGGTATGCTTGAAGCCGTCCAGGTCGAGGAAGAGGATGGCCAGCATGCTGTTATTGCGGCGCGCGGCGGTCAGCGCGAGGCTCAGGCGGTCCAGCAGCAGCACGCGGTTGGGCAGGTCGGTGAGGAAGTCATGCTCGGCCAGGTGGCGCGTGTGTTCCTCCGAACGCTTGCGCTCCGTGATGTCGGACAGGATGCCCATGTAGTTGCTGATCTCGTCGTGCGTGTCGCGGATGGCCGTCATCGCCAGCCAGGCGGGGAACAGCTCGCCGGATTTGCGGCAGGCCCAGATCTCTCCCTGCCAGTGGTCGGTGGCATCGATCTGGGCCCAGATTTCGCGGTAGAAGGATTCATCTTCCACGCCCGAACGGTAGACGCTCAGCGCCTGGCCTATCATCTCGTCGCTATGGTAGCCGGTGATCTCGGTGTAGGCACGGTTGATGGCGATGATGTGGCGGTGCCGGTCGCTGAGCAGGATGGCGTCGCGGCTGTTCTCGAAGACCTGGGCGGCCAGGTAGAGCGTGCGTTCGGCGTTCTTGCGCGCCGAAATATCGCGCACCACCACATAGAACAGGTGTTCATGGTTCAGGGTGATGGCCGTCATCAGCACTTCGCCCCAGAACAGGTTGCCGCCGCAATCGAGATAGCGCCAGTCGTAGCGGCAGTTACCCTGTTCATGGGCCTGCTGCTCCAGCTGGGCCGAGGCGGCGGCGGACAAGCCCCCGCCGGGCTGCTGCAGCGGCGAAAAGTCGCTCAGGCTGCGGCCCTGGACGTCGGCCTTGCTGCGGCACTTGAACATGCGCAGCGCGGCCGGGTTGGCCTCCTCGATCAGGCCGTTGCGCAGCAAGAGGATGGCGTCGCCCGAGCGGCGGAACATCTGGTGGAAATTGGTGCCGGCCGCCAGCAGCGCGCCTTCTTCCCGCTTGCGCGAGGTAATGTCCACGTCCATGCAGAAGATCTGGTGGATGCGGCCGTCCTGCACAATGGGAATCTTGGTCGAATAGAGCCACAGTTCGCGGCCGCTGGCGGTGCGCACCAGCCAGTCGCCGGAAGGACCGTTGTGGCCGCTCTGCCACACCTGCTCGACCATGGCGTCGTGCTCGTGCTGGCGGGCGCCGCGCGACAGCAGTTCGCGCAGTGGCTTGCCGATCACGTCCTGCGGCGGCAGGCCGCACAGCTCGGCACAGGCGGCATTGCAGAATCGCACAATGCCGTCGCGGTCAAAACTGCAGACGGCAACCAGTGGCGTGGCCTCCATGGCCGCGACGATGCGGCCGATCAGCTCCAGCGCCGAATGCGCGGACGAAGCTTGCTGGGCGGGCAATTGGTTCAGGAGGCTCATTCCGCATTTTTGCCGCACCCCGTGCCGCTACGATTGCGCGCGCTCAAACCTCGCGCTCCCCAGCAATATTTCCTGGAAATTGGGGACAGACCCGGATTAAATTAATCCGGGTCTGTCCCCAATTTCATTGCCGGGTCGGACTCGGCGTTGTCGAAACCGGCCTCGTCAGCCTGCTGCTCGCCTTCCGGCCGGTGCCTGGCCTCCAGCTTGCGTTTGGCCTTCTCTTCGGCCTTGCGTTTCTTTTCCAGCTCGCGCTGGCGCTTTTCATACTGGAAGTTCGTTTTTGCCATAATCCAGCCCCCTTTCACTCCATTGTGCCAGAGCTGCCAGCATGGCAGAGTTTTCAGCCGCGCGGATGATGTGCCGCATGCAAGTGCTTGAGGCGTTCGCGGGCCACGTGCGTATAGATCTGCGTGGTGGAGATATCGGAATGCCCGAGCAATAACTGCACCACGCGCAGGTCCGCGCCGTGGTTCAGCAGGTGGGTGGCAAAGGCATGGCGCAGCGTGTGCGGCGACAGCGGCGCGGTAATGCCTGCCTTCGCCGCGCATTTCTTAACGATGACCCAGAACATCTGGCGCGTCATCGGCCCGCCGCGCCCGGTCACGAACAGCGCATCATCCTGCTGCCCGTTCAGGATGGCGCCGCGCGCCTCCTTCACATAGCGTTCGATCCATTGCCGCGCCTGGGCGCCGAAGGGCACCAGCCGCGTCTTCGCGCCTTTGCCGGTAATGCGCAGCACGCCGTCGTTGAGACTCAGCTCCAGCGTCTTCAGCGCCACCAGCTCGGACACGCGCAGGCCGCTGGCATACATCAGCTCCAGCATGGTGCGGTCGCGCACGCCGAGCGGTTCACGCAGCTCGGGCGCCGCCAGCAGGGCTTCCACCTGGGCTTCGCTCAGCGTATGCACGAAACGCTGCGGCTGTTTGGCCGAAGCCAGCTTCAGGCAGGGATCTTCGCTGATCTGGCGCTGGCGCAAGGCCAGCTGGTAGAAGCGCTTGAGCACCGACAGGCGGCGGTTGGAGGAGCTGGCCTTGGTGTCCACATGCCGCGCCGCGAAATAAGCATTGATATCGGCCGTGCCCACCGCCAGCAGGCCGTCCACCTGCGGCCGCATGGCCTCCAGCCATTTGGCGAACAGGCGCATGTCGCGCCGGTAGGCATCCAGCGAGTTCTTCGACAGGCCGTCTTCCAGCCACAGGCTGTCGCAGAACTCGTCGATCAGAGCAAGGTTGTCTGCTGCCATGCGTATTCGCGGTGGCCTTCATGCGCCAGCAGCCAGCGCTTGACGCCGAGGGTGAAGCCGGTCTGGTTGTCGTCGCCGGCAAAGCCGCCCAGGCCCTGCGTGCCGGTCACGCGGTGGCAGGGAATCACGAGCGGGAAGTAGTTGGCGCCGCAGGCCTGCCCCACCGCACGGGCCACGGAGCCGACATGCTTCGCCAGCTCGCCGTAGGTGCGCACCTGGCCGCGCGGGATGCTGCAGATGGCGTCCCATACCTTGCGCTGGTACTCGCTGCCGACCCGCGCCAGCGGCAGGTCGAACACGAAGTCGGCATCTTCGATATAGCGCTGCACCTGCTGCGCGGCACGCTCGGCCAGCGCATCGGCGGGCGCCTTTTCGCCGTGGCCGGGGGACAGATAGTGCAGTTCGGCGATCACGCCGCCGGCGCTGCGGATGCCTACCGCGCCGAAAGGGGCCGGCACGATGGCGGAATAAATCTCATAATTCTGTTGTATTTGCGACACGGTTGCACTCCATACAGCTGTCGCAGCGATGCTACACCAGCGGCCCGGATCGGGCAAAAAAAAACGCACCCTCTGGTGCGTTTTAAGTATTACCTGGCGCGGCCCCGGTTGTTTGGTCCCGTCGCGGCGGCTTGTGGCTGCCAGTCAACGGTGATGCCAACAACATCATTGAGCTGCGGGTCTCCTCGATTTATCCGCGGTATTTGCTACCGTTTTATATTTGCACTCCCCACTAATTTGCATGTCCTTTGCTACTTTGGTGCATATCTTTATTTCTTGCACCAACTAAGAGCGTGTCGAATCATAACTGATCCATTTCCGAATTTCTCCTGTTTTTTTACAGGAACATGACAATTTAGTTTAGAAGTAAAACAACGCGCGCAAACGGGCAAATTTGTGGTAACTACTTCGAGCTTTCCTTGTTGATGGCGTTGATCAGCTCGGCGCCGATGCGGCCCTCCATCTGTTTATGCACCGGCAGCAGCGCCTTGCGCCATGCCGCCTGCTCCTGGGCGCTCAGGGTATAGAACTGGGTTTTGCCGGCTTTGCGCATGGCATCCATGGCAAGATCGTTATCGCGCTGGGAGATGGTTTTCTCGAAGGT
Source organism: Pseudoduganella rhizocola (assembly GCF_045984285.3). Classification (NCBI taxonomy): domain Bacteria; kingdom Pseudomonadati; phylum Pseudomonadota; class Betaproteobacteria; order Burkholderiales; family Oxalobacteraceae; genus Pseudoduganella; species Pseudoduganella rhizocola. Next base: position 253,900 of record NZ_JBJQIK030000001.1, on the reverse strand, counting down.
GGTGGCTTCGCGCATGGCGCCCACCAGCGCCGTGCGGATATCGGACGGCAAGCCATCCCAGAACTTCTTGTTCACAATGACGGCATATCCCAGGTAGCCGTGGTTCGATACCGTGGCATGCTTCTGCACCTCGTGCATCTTCTGGGTGTACATATTCGATGGCGGATTCTCGGTGCCGTCCACCACCCCGGTCTGCAGCGCCTGGTAGACCTCGGAGAAGGCCAGCACCTGCGGGTTGGCGCCCAGCGCGCGCATCTGGGCGTCCAGCACCTTGGAGGACTGGATGCGCATCTTCTGGCCCTTGAAGTCGGCCGGCAGGCGCAGCGGCTTGTTGGCCGACATGATCTTGAAGCCGTTGTCCCAGTAGGCCAGGCCGGTGATGCCCTTCGACTCCAGCTTCTTCAGCAGGCTCTTGCCGATCGGGCCTTCGGTCACGTTGTACAGCGCGGTCTTGTTGGGAAAGATATAAGGCAGGTCGAAGACTTCGAATTCCTTCACGCCCAGCGGGCCGAACTTGGCCAGCGACGGGGCCAGCATCTGCACCGCACCCAGCTGCAGGGCTTCCAGTTCTTCCTTGTCCTTGTACAGCTGGCTGTTCGGATAGACCTCGACCTTCACGCGGCCGTTGGTGGCGCGCTCGGCCAGCTGCCTGAAACGTTCGGCGGCCTGCCCCTTCGGCGTATCCGGCGCGACCACATGGCTGAACTTGATGACGATGGGGGCTTGCGCAAATGCGTTGGAAGTAATGCAGGCAGCCGCGGCGAGCGCGGCCAGTACGGCCTTCAGCTTCATGAATGTGTCCCCGATTTGATTAGATTATTATGCTCAGGATACCATTTTGAACATGCGCATTTTTCCGGACAACTGTGGAAAACCACAATATCTCCCGCCGGCAAAATCGCTACCCTCAGCCGATGACCCAGAAGCTCCTGCTCGCCCGCCCACGCATTCCAGCCCCCTTGCGCTGGCTGATGCCTATCGTGCTGGTGCTGTTCTTCCTGGCCATCCTGATCTGGCTGCCCTGGCAGGCGCGCCAGATGGAAAGCAGCGAACGGCAGGAGCAGCTGATCGCCGACACGCTGTGGGTGGAACAGACCATCCGCTTCCAGATGTCGCGCCACGAGGAAGCGGTGCACAGCCTGGCCAACGAGATCCTGGCCGGAAAGTTGAGCGACGCCCGCCTGCATACGCTGATGGACGGCATGCTGAAAAACGGCCAGGAGCTGAAGCGCCTGATGTGGGTGACGCCGCAAGGCAAGGTGGCCGCATCCACCGACAGCGCGCAGCCGGTGCTGGCGGGCCTGTCCAGCGAGTCGCTGAACGCCGCCGACCTGGCCATCCGCAGCCACAAGCCGGTGTACAGCCAGCCCGACGACGACGCCCTGAATCCGGCCGGCACGCCGGGCGCCATCACGATGGACTATCACTACCCCATGTACCGCGGACCCGACTACGTGGGCAGCCTGGTGGCGACTTTCCAGCTGAGCAGCATCCTGGAAGAGATGGTGCCCTGGTGGTTCGCGCAGGACAACCAGATCACGCTGCTGGACCGCGACGACAAGGTGCTGGCGCGCCGCACCGCCGCCGGCCCCGGCCACGGGGTATATACGCACAAGCGCGCGCTGGACCTGCCGGGCGCCACCATCACCCTGATGACGGACAGCGTGAAGAGCGAACCGAAACTGCTGCCCAACCTGCTGGTCGGCTCGGTGATTGCGCTGTCGCTCGGGCTCTTATGGAGCCTGCTCGCGCTGTGGGGCCACATCTCGCGCCGGCTCGCCGCCGAGAATGCGCTGCGCCAGCAGATGGCCTTCCGCACGGCGATGGAGAATTCCCTGATTACCGGCCTGCGTGCGCGCGACCTCGAAGGCCGCATCACCTATGTGAATCCGGCCTTCTGCCAGATGGTGGGCTATTCCGAAGAACAGCTGGTAGGCCATTCCCCGCCCATGCCCTACTGGGCGCCGGAGGTGATGACCGAGTACCAGCACCGGCTCGCCAATGTGCTGCAGGGGACGGTGACGCCGCAGTTCGAAACCATTTTCCAGCGCCCGGACGGCACCCGCATTCCGGTGCTGGTGTTCGAAGCGCCGCTGGTAGACAACGAAGGCCGCCACACCGGCTGGATGGGCTCCATCCTCGACATCACCGACCGCAAGCGCATCGAGGAACTGAACCGCGAGCACCAGGAAAAGCTGCAGACCAGCGCCCGCCTGGCAACGATGGGCGAGATCGCCTCGATGCTGGCGCATGAACTGAACCAGCCGCTCGCGGCCATCTCCAGCTATACGACAGGCGCACTGAATGTGCTGAACCGCGCGGGCAGCAATGATCAGGCGGTGGACTGCGGCATGCTGAAGCCCGCGCTGGAGCAGGCGGGCGCACAGGCGCGGCGCGCGGGCCAGATCATCCGCAGCGTGCACGAATTCGTGAAGAAGCGCGAATCCGAGCGGCAGGATGTGTCGGTCGAGTCCATGCTGGACAGCATACGCGCGCTGATCGACCTGCAGGCGCGCCAGCACATGGTGGCGGTGCAGGCCAGCATTCCGGCCACGCTGCCGCTGGTGCGCGCGGACCGCACGATGATTGAGCAGGTGCTGCTGAACCTCACGCGCAACGCCATCGAAGCGATGGCCAATGTGTCGCAGGAGCGGCGCGTGCTGCGCATCGAAGCGGCGCTGGATGCAGAAAGCGGACAGGTGGCCGTTGCCGTCATCGACCGCGGCCACGGCATTCCGGCCGACGTGGCGGAACGCCTGTTCTCGCCCTTCTTCTCGACCAAGGCCGAAGGCATGGGCATGGGCCTGAACATCTGCCGCACGGCGATCGAGTTCCACGGCGGCACACTGACGCACCGCGATAATCCACAAGGCGGTACCATATTCACATTTACGCTGCCCGCATCGGACGGCAAGGCTTGAGGACGGAGAAAAAATGCTGCATATCGTGGATGATGAGGAAGTGGTGCGCGACTCGCTTTCGTGGCTGGCTTCCTCACGCGCCATCGCGGCGACGAGCTATGACTGCGGCGCCAAGTTCCTGCAGTATGTGGAGGCGGGCAAGTTCGATCCGGACGGCGACTGCGTGCTGCTGGACGTGCGCATGCCGGAGATGAACGGCGTGGCCGTGTTCGACCAGCTGGCCGCGCGCGGCCTGGCGCAGCGCCTGCCGGTGATTTTCCTCACCGGCCACGGCGACGTGCCGATGGCGGTGGATACGCTGAAGCGCGGCGCCTTCGATTTCTTCGAGAAGCCGTTCAACGACAACGACCTGATGGACCGGGTGCAGGAAGGCCTGGCCGCCTCCAGGCACGCTTCCGCATCGGCCGCCGTGCACGCGCGGCTGGCCACGCTGTCCACGCGTGAGCGCGAAGTGCTGGACTTGATTTTGGCGGGCAAGATGAACAAGGTGGTGGCCGATGAACTGGGCATCAGCATGCGCACCGTCGAGGTCCACCGCGCCCACATCTTCGACAAGATGCAGGTCAAGACCGCGGTCGAACTGGCGGGCCTGCTCAAATAGGCGTTCCGCCTGCTTGATACACCTCAGGCCAGCTCCTAATATGAGTTGATCCCCCTGCGCGGCCAGCTACGCTGGTCCGCATGCTCATCTGGGATGAAACCAAGCGCAGACGAAATATTGCCTTGCATGGCATCGATTTTGCCAGCTTGGGTGACATCTTTTCGCAGCCGACCGATGCTGAGGTAGATGATGGCCCGCACTCTGAACTCCGCTACCGGACCTATTTCCTGCATCAAGGCAGAGTCGCCGCGCTCATCTGGATAGAACGAGGGCGCCATGCCCGGGCGATATCCTGCTGGTATGTCAACAGGGCCCGCGCCCGAAAATTCATCGAAGAGAATTTTCACTGATGAACAGCTCAAAGCGATGGTCGCCGCCGCACCTGAACGGGAAACTTACGATTTCTGGCTGATGCCTTACGATCCCAATGACGAAGATGAGGTGGCGTTATACTTGAGCCGTGCCGCCCATGGCCTGCGGGGCGACCCACGCCTCCAGAGGAATTCTCGAATGCCAGAAAAAACCGTTGCCGACAAACTGTTTGTGCAGAAGGCGAAAACGATCGCCGTGATCAACGATGGGCCGGCCAATGCGGCGCTGGTGGCCGAGCTGCCGGCGGAGAAGCTGGTGAAGAAAGGTATGGCGGACCTGGTCATCTATTTCGCCAACAGCCAGATGGAACTGCAGAAGCAGCTGCCGAAGGTGAAGGAGCGGCTGGAGCCAAAAGGCGCGCTGTGGGTGGCTTATGTGAAGGGCACTTCAAAACTGCACACCGGCCTGCACCGCGACACCATCCGCGAATATGGCGAATCCATCGGCCTCACCAGCGTGGCCATGATCGCCATCGACGAGGACTGGTCGGCGCTCCGCCTCAAAATTACATAAGCACTTATGCAAATCTGTGTTAGCATGGGTCCATGAAACCCGGACTCGGAACACAGCTGCGCCACCTGATCGACCTGCTGGACGGCGCCGTCGGCGACGCCTACGACGCGGCAGGCCTCGATTACCGCCCGCGCTATACGCCCGTGATGCGCGCCCTCGCCTCCGGCAAGGCCCTCACCATCAGCCAGATCGCCGAACAATCCCACATCACCCAGCCTGCCGCCACCCAGACCGTGAACCTGATGCTGAAGGCCGATCTGGTGCAGACCGAAACCAGCGCGCTGGATGCACGGCAGAAGCTGGTGCGGCTCAGCGATCACGGCAAGGAAATGCTGCCCAGGCTGAAGCGCTGCTGGGCCGCTACCAAGGCCGCGGCGGATTCGCTGGACGCCGACATGAGCCACCCCCTGTCCGAAGCGCTGGCGGAAGCCATCGCGGCGCTCGAACAGCGCCCCTTCGGCGAACGGATCCGGGCCGCAGCAAAGAACAAGGAGGACACATGAGCACCGTTACTGCTGGTATCCAGCGCGCGCCGCTGGGCAAGCGCCTGCTGGCGAATCCCGTCGTGCGCATCCTGCTGGCCGTGGCAGCCTCTATCGGCACCATGGCGCTGCTGCTGATGCTGTCCGAGATCGTGCCCAGGCCGATGCGCGTAGCGTGGCCGACGCTGCTGGCTGCCGCGGGCTGCATGGCAGGCTACCACTTCTATGTGCGCAAGGTGGAGAAACGCGCGCCTGCCGAGGCATCCGGCCCCGGCGTATTGCGCGAACTGGGTGCGGGCTTCGGCATCGGCGCCGCGCTGGCGATCGGCGTGGCGGGCGTGCTGCTGCTGTGCGGCGCCCTGCAGGTGCAGGGCGTGGGCGACTGGCGCGCCATCTTCAAGCCCCTGCCCGAGCAGGTCATGGTGGCGACCTTCGAGGAACTGGTGTTCCGCGCCATCCTGTTCCGCATCGTCGAACAGCGCTGGGGCCTGCGCATTGCCGTGGTATCGAATGTGCTGCTGTTCGCCCTCGCCCACCTGCCGAACGAACATATCAGCGTGGTGGCGATCCTGGCCACGGCGGCTGCAGGCGCGGGCCTGCTCGGCGTCTACCTGCTCACGCGCCGCGTATGGATCGCGATGGGCATGCACTTCGCCTGGAACTACCTGTTCGACGCCTTGATGTCGGTGCCGGTATCCGGCCATGCGGCGCGCGGCTGGATCCAGGTGGCGCCGGCCGGGCCGGAATGGCTGAGCGGCGGCGCTTACGGCGTGGAGGGTTCGGTCGTCACGCTGCTGGCGTGGAGCGCTGCGGCCTTAGTACTATTCCGTGTGGCAGGCCAGCGCCCAGGCAACGTGCTCGCGCACTAAGTCCGATGGATGATCGCGGCGCGACTGCAGCGCCGCCATAATGGCCGCATCGCCGCGCGCGCCCATGCCTGCAGCATTGCCAAGGCCGACCGCGATATTGCGCAGCCACCGTTCGTGGCCGATGCGGCGGATCGGGCTGCCCTCCATGCGGCGGTTGAACTCCTCCTCATCCCACGTGAACAGCTCGATCATGCCTGCCGTGGCAAGGCCATGGCGCTCGTCGAAATCCGGCAGGGAGGCGCGCTGCGCGAACTTGTTCCAGGGGCAGGCGGTCTGGCAGTCGTCGCAGCCGTACACACGGTTGCCGATCAGCGGCCGCAGTTCTTCGGGAATCGCGCCCTTGAGCTCAATCGTCAGGTAGGAGATGCAGCGCCGCGCATCCAGCCTGCCGGGGCCGAGGATGGCCTGCGTCGGGCAGACATCGATGCACGCCGAGCACTGGCCGCAATGCGCGTCCGTCGCCTCATCCACAGGCAGCGGCAGGTCCACCAGGATTTCGCCCATGAAGAACATCGATCCGGCGCCGCGGTTGATCAGCAGCGTGTGCTTGCCGCGCCAGCCCAGGCCGGACTTCTCCGCCAGCGGCAGCTCCATCACCGGCGCCGAGTCGGTGAACACGCGGTAGCCGAATTCACCGGCCGCCGCGCGCACACGGTCCGCCAGCTGCTGCAGGCGGGCGCGCAGCACCTTGTGGTAGTCGCGGCCCCGCGCATACACCGAGATCACGGCGGCAGAGGGATCGGCCAGCCGCGCGCGCTCGCGTTCGCGCCAGTCCTCGTCCAGCGACTGGGGCAAATAATTCATGCGCGCGGTGATCACGCGCACCGTGCCGGGCACCAGCTCCGCAGGCCGGGCGCGCTTCATGCCGTGGCTTGCCATATAATCCATCTCGCCGTGCATGCCCGCGTCGAGCCAGGCCTGCAAGCCCGCTTCGGCGGCTGACAGGTCGATATCCGCGATACGCACTTCCGCGAAGCCGAGTTCCTTCCCCCATGCCTTGATGGCATCGGCGAGTTCGGCGAGCTGGGAGGGAGTCAGGGACATCGGGCACGGCATCAACAGGATTCAGGCAGCCATTTTATTCGATGCAGCACTTTACAGCCCACCTTCCGGACGAACACGCGACCAGCGCACTGGGCGCCGCCATGGCGCGTGCACTCGCGCCCGGCCTCACCATCTACCTGCACGGCGACCTTGGCGCCGGCAAAACCGCCCTGACCCGCGCGCTGATCCAGTCGGCCGGCCACAAGGGCAATGTCAAAAGCCCAACCTATACGCTGTCCGAGCCGTACAAGGTGGAGCTGGATGGCCAGCCCGTCAACATCATTCACTACGACCTTTACCGCATGAGCAGCCCGGAGGAATTCCTCGACGCGGGCTTCCGCGAGGACTTCAACGGCCGCAATGTCTGCATCGTGGAATGGCCGGAAAAGGGCGAACCGGTGCTGCCGGATGCCGATATCGACATTTTCCTGACGATTTCAGGGGCCGGACGTGATGTAGAATTGCGTGCGTCCTCCGCTATAGGTCAGTTATGCCTGCAACGCCTCCAATTCCAGCCGACACCCTGAGCGCCGACACGCGCGCCCGCCGCCGCCGCACCGTGCTGAAGGCGGGCGGCACCCTGCTGCTGTCCGTCTTCGCTTCCCTGCCCGCGCGCGCCGCACAGATCCTGGCCGTGCGCGTATGGCCGGCCGAAGACTACACCCGCGTGACGCTGGAAAACGACTCGGACCTGAAGGCCACCCACTTCATCGTGAAAGACCCGGAGCGGCTGGTGGTCGATATCGAAGGCCTGGAGCTGAACCCCACGCTGAAAACGCTGGTGGCCAAGATCCAGTCCAACGACCCTTATATCCAGCAGGTGCGCGTGGGCCAGAACCGGCCCAATGTGGTGCGCCTGGTATTCGACCTGAAGGCCGAGATCAAGCCGCAGGTGTTCACGCTGCCGCCGGTAGGCGTGTACAAGCACCGCCTGATCTTCGACCTGTATCCGACGCAGGAAATCGACCCGATTGCCGCCATGATCGAAAAAGGCGAATGGGCCAAGGACGGCACGCCGGTGGGCCAGGAAGCCGCGCCCAGGCCTGCGCTGCCCCTGCCGGACAACAAGATCGCCGCACCGGACCTGCCGCCTTCGCAAACCCTGCCGCGCCCGGATATTGCCGCCGTGCCGGAACCGAAGAAGGCGGAGAAGCCGGAGCCCGCGGAACCGAAACGCCCTGGCCAGAAGCTCACGCGCATGCTGACCATCGCGCTCGACCCCGGCCATGGCGGGGAAGATCCGGGCGCCATCGGTGCGAAAGGCAGCCGCGAAAAAGATATCGTGCTGGCCATCGCCAAGCGCCTCAAGTTCAAGATCGAAGAGCATCCGAACATGCGCGTGATGCTGACGCGCGACGGCGACTTCTTCGTGCCCCTGCCGCAGCGCGTGGAGAAGGCGCGCAAGGTGGATGCCGACCTGTTCGTGTCGATCCATGCGGATGCCTTCGTGCAGCCGAGCGCACGCGGCGCCTCGGTGTTCGTGCTGTCGGAAAAAGGCGCCAGCTCCTCGGCCGCGCGCTGGCTGGCCAACAAGGAAAACACGGCCGACCTGATCGGCGGCGCCAATACCAAAGCCGCCGACAAGCACCTGGCCAGCGTGCTGTTCGATCTTTCCACCACCGCGCAGATCAACGACAGCATGAAGGTCGGCAAGGCCGTGCTGACGGAAATCGGCGGCATCGCCAAGCTGCACAAGGGCTCCGTCGAGCAGGCGGGCTTCGTGGTGCTGAAAGCGCCGGACATCCCGTCCATCCTGGTGGAAACCGCCTTCATCTCCAACCCGGAAGAAGAGGCGCGCCTGCTGGACAATGGCTACCAGGACCAGATTGCCGAAGCCATCGTCAAGGGCATCCGCCGCTACTTCGCCAAGAATCCGCCGCTGGCCAAGAACCGCCTGACTTGAACAAGGATACAGCATGAACCAGATGGTCACAGTGGGCAGCCTGCCCGCCGTCCGCATTACTTCGGCCGATGGCGCCGAAGCCACCATTACCCTGTATGGCGCCCACCTCACTTCGTGGAAGAGCGCCGGCGGCAAGGAACGCCTGTTCATGAGCAGCCAGTCGCCGCTCGATGGCAGCGCCGCGATCCGCGGCGGCGTGCCGGTGATCTTCCCCCAATTCTCCACGCGCGGCACCGGCCAGCGCCATGGCGTGGCCCGCCTGTCGCACTGGACGCTGGTGGACAGCGGCCGCGAGAACGGCAATGCCTGGGCCGAATTCGCGCTGGGCGATGCCGATGTGCCGCCGGCGCTGGCGGCAGGCTGGCCGCACGCCTTCGCGCTGCGCCTGCGCTTCACGCTGCGCGGCAATGCCATCGAGATGCGCTTCAATGTGCGCAACACCGGCAAGGAAGACTGGGATTTCGCCTGCGCCCTGCACACCTATTATGCAGTGCCCTCCTTCACGCGCACGGCGCTGGAAGGCCTGGACTCGGGCCGCATCGACTTCGGCCCGAAACTGGACAATATCTATGCCGCCCCGCCAGCGCTCACGCTGGATACCGGCGACGGCAAACTGGACCTGCAGCAGCAGGGCTTTACGGAATTCGTGGTGTGGAACCCTGGCGCGGAAGCGGCAGCGGCACTGACGGATATGGCAGACCACGAATGGCAGCACTTCGTCTGCATCGAGCCTGCCCGGGTGGACAAGAAGCCGCTGGCGGCCGGCGCCGAATGGACCGGCCTTCACACCATTACTGCGACTCTTTGATCATGCGGCCGGCCGCGGCCTGCACCGGGCGCGCGTTCAGCGGATAGAGGCGGCTGAACAGCGCCAACTGGGCCGGCGAGGCCTGCACGGTTTCCTTCATCACCAGATACAGCACGCCTTCGGTGCAAGGCGGTTCGCTGAGCGAGCCCATATAGGTGTAGTAGTCGCGCCGTTCCGGCAGCAGGTCGTTCGGATCGAGCACGATGGAAGGCGTGAAGGTATCGCGCTTCTCCAGCGGCAGGTTGTTCCAGATGGTCTGCACCGCAGGCTGCGGGCGGCCGCGTTCCAGCATCAGCGCCAGCACGGCGATCTTGCCTTCCACGTCCTTGTGCACCAGGTGGATGCCCATTTCGTAGCTGCGGCCGTTTACCCGCTCTTCCGCCGGGCGGTGGAAGTGCACGTTCTGCAGCTCGAACATGCGGCCCGCTACCGACAGGTAGTTGCCGGCCCCCATCTGCACCTGCACCGTGTGGCCGTTGTCGGTCACGCTGAAGGCCGAAGGACGGTAGTCGAAGGCGATCTGCTCCAGCTCCACCTTGATGCCGTCGCGGATATCGATGGGCGACTGGCGCGTGCCGGCATTGCACTTGCCCCAGTCGGAATTGATCTTGCTCCAGTTGGCCGGGCCGAACTCGCCCTCATAGGTCCAGTAGGTGCCGTTCGCGCGCGGCGGCGGCGTGGTGGCAGCCACCAGTTTGGCCTTGGCTTCGCGCGCTTCGCGTTCTTTCTTTGCCTTGGCTGCGGCGGCAATGCGGGCCGCCTGGTTGGCGCGCATCTCGGCCAGGCGCTCGGCAATCTTGGCGGACAGTTCAGCCTCCGCCTGCTCTTCCTGCTGTTTGGGTGTGAGCTTGCGGACCGGCTTTTTGATGACGGGGAGCGTGGCGGTGCTGCCCGCCGGAGCGGAAGCAGCCGATTCACTGGCCGCGCTGGCGCCCTTGGCCGCGGAGGCCGGGGCATCTTTAGCGCTCGCGGTCCCGGCAAGGAGACAGCAGGCAGAGAAGACAAGCAGCGTACGCATGGTAAATCCGGAGTGAAGAAGCTATTACTCCGGTTAACGGTTGCGCTGCGGGAAAACTTGAGGGGTCCCGTTCGGGACCCTGTGGTCAGCGTCCCAGCATTTTGCGGCCGAATTTCCAGGCCGCGCCCAGCAGCACCGGCACCACGGCCACACCCACGCCGAACAGCACGATGGCGGTCAGGTGATCGCGCACCACGGGGATATTGCCGAAGAAGTAACCGGCCACGGTCAGCGACACCACCCACAGCAGGGCGCCCGTGACGTTATAGAACTGGAAGCGCACCAGCGTCATGTCGGACACGCCGGCCACAAAGGGCGCGAAGGTGCGCACCACCGGTACGAAGCGGGCCAGGATAATGGTTTTGCCGCCGTGCTTCTCGAAGAAGTTATGGGTTTTATGCAGCGCGTCCTTGTTGATCCAGCGGTAGTCGTGCGTGAACATGCGCTGGCCTATGGCCTCGCCTATCCAGTAATTGGTGGTGTTGCCGAGAATGGCCGCTGTTACCAGAAGGAAAATAAGAAGACCTAGATGCAACTCGCCGGTTGCACAGAACGCGCCCGCAATGAAGAGCAAGGTATCGCCGGGGAAGAAGAACAGCACCACAAGGCCGGTTTCGGCGAAGATGATAAAGAACAATACCGCGTAGATCAGGGTGCCATACTGCGCAATCAGCTGTCCGAGCGCCTTGTCGACGTGGACCAGCATGTCCAGCAATTGAACGAAATCCATAAAAATCCCAAAAGGTAGCGGCGGGAATCATACACCAGCGGGGCGGCCTTCGCCCGGTTTCCAAAACCCCCACGTTCCAGTTTACAATCCTTTGAGCCCACAGAGGAGATTCCCGGATGCAAATTTTGAAAGCCCTGCCCGCTGCGCTGGTCCTGAGCACCCTGGCCCATGCCGCTGAACTGCCCCCGAAGCCGAGCGTCAGCGACGTCATCAAGGCCTCCAGGCCGGCCGAGTGGCGCGCCCTCGATCCGGACAACACCCTCTATATGGAAGTGCCGGGCGGCCGCATCGTGATCGAACTGTCGCCGGTTTTTGCTCCGCTGCATGTGGCGAATATCAAAACCATGGTGCGCGAGAACTATTTCGACGGCCTGGCCATCCTGCGCTCGCAGGACAATTTCGTGGCCCAGTGGGGCGACCCGAACGAGGAGAACCCGAAACCGCTGAAATCGGCCAAGGAAAAGCTGCCCGGCGAATTCAGCATCCCCCTGAAAAATGACAGGCAGTTCACCCGCCTGCCGGACAAGGACGGCTACGCGCCGCAAATTGGCCACTCGAACGGCTTCCCCTCCGCGCGCGACCCGAAATCGGGCCAGGCCTGGCTGACCCACTGCTACGGCATGGTGGGCGTGGGCCGCAGCAATGAATCCGACAGCGGCAATGGCGGCGCCCTGTATGCCGTCACCGGCAATGCGCCGCGCCAGCTGGACCGCAATATCACCTTGGTCGGCCGCGTGGTCGAAGGCATGCCGCTGCTCTCCACCCTGCCGCGCGGTCCGGCGCCGATGGGCTTCTACGACAAGCCAGAGAAGATGGTGACGATCAAGTCCATCCGCCTGGCGGCGGACGTGCCGGAAGCGGAACGCAGCAAGCTGGAAGTGATGCGCACCGATTCGGCCAGCTTCAAGGCCGTGGCCGAGGCGCAGCGCAACCGCGGCGGCCCCTGGACCAAGATCGCCGCCGGCCATGTGGATCTTTGCAACGTCACCATCCCGGTGCGGGAGCAAGGCAAGTAAGCCAAGTTATAATGCTGCCCCATGAACGCCCCTACGCCACCACGCCCGATCCGGGCCCTGCCCGACCAGCTGATTTCCCAGATTGCCGCGGGCGAGGTGGTGGAGCGGCCGTCCGCCGTGGTCAAGGAACTGCTGGAGAACGCGCTCGACGCGGGCGCCACGCAGGTCACGGTGCGGCTGGAAGAAGGCGGCGTTAAACGCATCTGCATTACCGACAACGGCAAGGGCATTCCACCGGACCAGATGCCGTTGGCGCTCGCGCGCCATGCCACCTCCAAGATCGCTTCGCTGGATGACCTGGAGAACGTGGGCACGCTGGGCTTCCGCGGCGAGGCGCTGGCCTCCATTGCTTCCGTTGCCGCTGTGACGCTGACCTCGCGTACCGCCGATGCAGCGCACGCCTGGGAACTGGAAGGTTCGCACCAGGGCACGGTGGTGCCCTCCTCCGGCTCGCAAGGCACCACGGTCGATGTGCGCGACCTGTATTTCAATACGCCGGCCCGCCGCAAGTTCCTGAAATCCGAGCAGACCGAATACGGCCACTGCGCCGAGGTCGTGCGCCGCATTGCGCTGGCGCGTCCCGATGTAGCCTTTACGCTGTCCCACAACGGCAAGACCGTCGACCACTGGATGGTGACGGACATGGCCAAGCGCAGCGCGCAGATCCTGGGCGACACCTTCGCCGAGGCACGGCTGGCGATCGACGAGGGCTCCGGCGTACTGCGCCTGCATGGTTTCGCGGGCCTGCCCACGGCGTCGAAAGGCCGCGCGGACTGCCAGTACTTCTACGTCAACGGCCGTTTCGTGCGCGACAAGCTGCTGGTGCATGCGGTGCGCGCCGCCTACGAAGACGTGCTGCACGGCGACCGTTATCCGTCCTATGTGCTGGCGCTCGACCTCGATCCCGCGCTGGTGGACGTGAACGTGCACCCTTCGAAAATCGAGGTGCGCTTCCGCGACAGCCGCGCCGTGCACCAGTTCGTGTTCCATGCGGTGCAGCGCGCCCTCGCGCAAACCTCGGCCACGGCGCACGGCAGCGTGCCCTCGCCGCTGCCCGCCGCCGACACGCTGGCCGGGGGCCCCATATGGCGTCCGCAGCAGCAGACTTCCTTCGGCTCCATCCTGAAACCGGACTACGTGTCCACGTTCTCGCCCTCGCCCTTCGCGCGCGGCGGCGATGGCGGCGGCGTGGCCCAGAGCACGGAGCGCTACGGCGCGCTGTTCTCCGCCGCGCCAGATGCGGAAGCCGCGCCCCGCCGCGAATACGCAATGCCGGAAGCCGCGCCCTATGTGGCCTCTTCCTCCGCCATGTCGCAGGAAGAATTCCCGCTCGGCTTCGCACTGGCCCAGCTGCACGGCATCTACATCCTGGCCCAGAACAGCAAAGGCCTGGTGCTGGTCGACATGCATGCCGCGCATGAACGCATCCTGTACGAGCAGCTGAAGAACGCGCTCGACGCGCAGATCGACGGCACCGACATGCAGGTGCAGGCGCTGCTGATCCCCGTCACCTTCTATGCGGACGCAGTGGAAGTGGGCACGGTGCAGGAGCACGGCGACACGCTGGCCACGCTGGGCTTCGATATCGCCGTGCTGTCGCCCACCACGCTGGCCGTACGCTCGGTGCCGGCCCTGCTGAAGAATGCCGATGCACAGACCCTGGCGCGCGACGTGCTGCGCGATGTGCGTGAATACGGCGGCTCGCGCGTGCTGATCGAGCGCCGCAACGAACTGCTTGGCACGCTGGCCTGCCACACGGCGGTGCGCGCCAACCGCATCCTCACCCAGCCGGAAATGAACGCCCTGCTGCGCCAGATGGAAGGCACCGAACGCGCCGACCAGTGCAACCACGGCCGCCCGACCTGGGTGCAGGTTGAAATCAGCGCGCTGGACAAGCTCTTCCTGCGCGGCCAGTAAGGTTCACGATGAAGCAGTCCAAGCGTCCGCTGGCGGTCGCCATCATGGGGCCGACCGCCTCCGGCAAAACGGCGGCGGCGCTGGCGATTGCCGAACGCATCCCCTCCGAGATCATCTCCGTCGATTCCGCTCTGGTGTACCGCGGCATGGATATCGGCACGGCCAAGCCCACGCAGGAAGAACTGGCCGCCGTGCCGCACCACCTGATCGACATCATCGACCCGCTGGACAGCTATTCCGTGGCGCAGTTCCGCAGCGATACGCTGCGCCTGGTCGGCGAGATCAGCGCGCGCGGCAAATTGCCGCTGCTGGTCGGCGGCACCATGCTGTACTACAAGGGCCTGCAGGACGGCCTGGACGACCTGCCCGGCGCCGATCCCGAGGTGCGCGCGGCACTCGATGAGGAAGCCATGCGCCTCGGCTGGCCCGCGCTGCACGCGCGGCTGGCGCAGCTCGACCCTGTGACGGCGGAGCGCCTGAAGCCGAACGATGCGCAGCGCATCCAGCGCGCGCTGGAAATCATCCGGCTCAGCGGCAAGCCGATGTCCGAACTGCTGGCGCAGCGCGAGAAAGAAGAACTGCCTTTCACGCTGCAGTCCTTCGCGCTGGAACCATCCGAGCGCTCCGTGCTGCATGAGCGCATTGCGCGCCGCTTCGACATCATGCTGAGCGGCGGCGGCCTGCAACGCGAAGTGGAAGCGCTGCGCGCGCGCGGCGACCTCGATCCGGGCCTGCCCTCGATGCGCTGCGTGGGCTACCGCCAGATGTGGGAATACCTCGATGGCAAAATCGACCATGCAACGATGCGCGAAACCGGCATCATCGCCACCCGCCAGCTGTGCAAGCGCCAGCTCACCTGGCTGCGCTCCATGCCGGAGCGGATCGTGATCGACTGCCTGGCGCCGGACGCCACCCGGCAGCTGCTGGACCTCATGCAAAAAGATTAACGCGAAAATCTTAAAAAAATTCGCGGCGGTTCCTTGACACACCCCACTTCATCCACGATAATAATGCCTCTCGCGGTGATATAGCTCAGTTGGTTAGAGCATAGCATTCATAATGCTAGGGTCGGTGGTTCAAGTCCACCTATCACCACCAAGAATTCGGAAGCCGTTGATTCATCAGAGTCAACGGCTTTTTTGCTATTGGGGGCGGCCATGACGATTGAGCTCGACCACACCATTGTTCCCTCGCGCGACAAGGTCGCGGGCGCCCGCCTGCTGGCGGAACTGCTCGATGTGCCGTGGGCGCCGCAAAGCCTCGGGCCCTTTGCGCCGGTGTTCGTCAACGAGGGGCTGACACTGGATTTCATCGATACCGATGAAAATTTCCCCATCTATCATTTCTGCTTCCGGGTGAGCCAGCAGGAATTCGATGCTATCCTTTCACGCATCCAGGCTAAGGGCATCCCTTACCGCAGTTCGGTGCGCGGACCGATGGATCTGCAGATCAATACCGATTACGGCGGCAGCATGATCTACTGGAACGAGCCGGATGGCCATCAGTGGGAAATGCTGACAGTGAGTTATGCACGGCAGCCTCCATCCATCATGGAGTGAAAAATGGTTTCAATCGGCGGATATTCCCTGCGCGGCGCGGTCATGAGCAATCCGGAGCAGCAGATCGCGCGGCTGCACGCGCAGCTGAAGACTTTGCAGAAATCGGTGCAGAAGCTGATCAAGTTAATGGCGGAGACTTCGGACCCGAAAGTGCTCGAAACGCTGAACGTGCAGATGCAGCAGCTGCGCCTGATGATCGAAACCATCCAGGCGCAGATCCAGCAGATTCAGTTCAATGAGCAGGCGAAGGAAGCGGCGCGTGAACGCAACCAGCGCCTGCATGAAGAAGCGATGGACAGGAAGTAAGCCGCTATACGAAGGCCCCGGCCATGTAGCCGGAGGTCATGGCGACCACCAGCAGCGCGCCAATCGGCGTTGGCGGCGCGGGCGATGGGATGTCGCAGGCGCGGCAGACAGCGCCGATCAGCAATCCCAGCACACTGCCAATAAGCAGCGCGCTCATTGGACCTTCTCCAGCGCGTGGCCGCCGCAATGCTTCTTGTGCTCCGCTGCGCGACGCGCGATGAAGCGGTCCACCAGCCAGTAGCCGGTGCTCATCATGAACACCAGCAGCGCGCCGCTCAGCACGGGCGGCGATGCGGCGGGAATGCCGAACTTGCGGCAGCCCATGCCGACGACGAAGGACAGCACAAGGCCGGCCAGGATTTTCGTGTAGTTCATCGCATCACCTCAGAATGCAAAGCAGCTGCAGCCGAAAGCGCCCCAGAAGCCTGAATAGTCGGACACCGGCACCTTCGAACGCCGCGCCACATCGTGCGCGTGGCTGTGCACCGCGCACGGACCGCTGCACTGGTGCGCCAGCGACCGTGCAGCGGCCGGCGCCACGGCGCGGTAGTGGCCGGGCACCTTGTTCACCGGCGACCAGTCGGGCAGCACCGGCAGCGGCGGCGGCGCCAGCGGCGTGAATTCGGCGGCGCCATACACCACCTTCCCGCCCACCACCGTCAGCACGGATTCGATCGACTTGATCGCCTCTTCGTCCACGCTGAAGAAGTCCGCGGAGAGCACGCTCAGGTCGGCCAGCATGCCTTCCTGGATGCGCCCTTTCTTGCCCTGCTCGTTGGAGAACCAGGCGCTGCCCGCCGTCCACAGCTCCAGCGCCGTATCGCGATCCAGCTTGCTGCCTGCGTCGTACAGGCGCAGTCCGCCGACGGTACGGCCGGACACGAGCCAGTACAAGGCTGTCCAGGGGTTATAGCTGGCTACCCGCGTTGCGTCGGTGCCTGCGCCGACCGGCACGCCGTTCTCCAGCATGCGCTTGACGGGCGGTGTGGCCTTTGCCGCTTGCGCGCCGTAGCGCTCGACGAAGTATTCGCCCTGGAAGGCCATGCGGTGCTGGATGGCGATGCCGCCGCCCAGCGCTTTCACACGGTCGATATTGCGCGGGCTGATGGTCTCGGCGTGGTCGAACATCCAGTGCAGGCCGTTGAAGGGAATGTCGCGGTCCACTTTCTCGAACACGTCCAGCATACGGCTGATCGATTCATCATACGTGGCGTGCAGGCGGAAGGGCCAGCGTTTCCCGACGAGGTGGCGCACCACTTTTTCCAGCTCGGCTTCCATCGTCTCGGGCAGGTCGGGGCGCGGCTCCAGGAAGTCCTCGAAGTCGGCTGCCGAGAACACCAGCATTTCACCCGCGCCGTTGTGGCGGTAGAAATCACTGCCCTGCCCCGGCGAGACCATGGCGGTCCATTTCTCGAAGTCCTGCAGTTCCTGGCCTTTGTTCTGCGTGAACAGGTTGTAGGCGATGCGGATGGTGAGCTGGTCCTGGGCCGCCAGCTGCTCCACCACGCTGTAGTCCTCGGGGTAGTTCTGGAAACCGCCTCCTGCATCGATGGCGCTGGTGATGCCGAGGCGGTTCAGTTCGCGCATAAACTGGCGCGTGGAATTGATCTGCTGGTCCAGCGGCAGCTTGGGGCCTTTCGCCAGCGTGGCGTACAGGATCATGGCGTTCGGGCGGGCGATCAGCATGCCGGTCGGGTTGCCGCTGGCATCGCGCTGGATCTCGCCGCCGGGCGGATTCGGCGTGTCCTTCGTGTAGCCCACCTGGCGCAGCGCGGCGCGGTTCAGCAGCGCGCGGTCGTACAGGTGCAGGACGAAGACCGGCGTGTCCGGCGCAGCGGCGTTGATCTCGTCCAGCGTGGGCATGCGCTTTTCGGCGAACTGGAACTCGTTCCAGCCGCCCACCACCCGCACCCACTGCGGGCTCGGTGTGCGCAGGGCCTGTTCCTTCAGCATGCGCAGCGCGTCCGCCAGCGAAGGCACGCCTTCCCAGCGCAGCTCAAGGTTGTAATTCAACCCGCCCCGGATCAGGTGCAGGTGCGAATCGTTCAGGCCCGGAATCACCGTACGGCCATTCAGGTCGATGACTTGCGCCTCCGGCGTGCGGTGGCGCATGACGTCTTCCGCGTCGCCGACAGCGAGAAACTTGCCGTCCTTGATCGCTACGGCGGTGGCCAGGGGTTGGGCCCGGTCTACCGTATGGAAACGGCCGTTGGTGAGTATCAGCATAATCAGTGTCCGCCTTCGTTTGCGTGTTCGCCCAGGATCTGCTTGGCGTAGCGCACGCCGATGCCGTACGCCGAATGCGCCTTGAAGATCTCCATGCAGCCATCATACGTCTCGCCGCGCGCCCAGTCACGCTGCAGTTCGCACATCCATTGCAGGGAATTGATCGGCGTGGCGCCGGCCTGGATCATGCGCTGGACGGCGCGGTCGTGCGCTTCCACCGTCACATCGCCGCAAGCATCCACCGGAACGAAGATTTCATAGCCTTCGGCCAGCATCTGCAGGGTCGGGAAGGTCACGCACACTTCGGTCCACAGGCCGGCGATGATGATACGCTTTTTGCCGGTGGCCTTGATGGCGGCCTTGAAATTCTGGTCTTCCCAGGAATTCATGCTGGTGCGGTCGATCGGCTTCTGGTCCGGGAACACGTTCTGCACTTCCGGCAGCAGGTGGCCGCTGAAGGTATCGGAGGCGATGGTGGTGAGGATGGTGGGCACGCCGAACAGCTTGGCCGACTTGGCGAGGATCTGCACATTGTGCAGCACCGTCATGCGCTCATGCGACATGGTGCCGAAGAACATCTGCGGCTGGTGGTCGATCAGCGCCAGGGCGCAATCGGATGGGGTAAGCAAGGTGGTATAAGCCATGGTGGGCTCCTTTGAGGCTGGTTGAGGAAATACCTCAAGTGTGCGGCGCCGCGGCGCCGCCGTCACCCCTTGCCGGGGGCCGTTCTCCCTCTGCTATTTGCCAGAGCGGCGCCGCACCCGTTTGGCGCGCCTCGTGTAACATGCAGGCCATGACTCAAGCTATCCGTGTTCTGATCGCAGACGATCATCCCATTCTGCGCACCGGCATTGCTTCACTGCTGAGCGGTTTTCCCGACATGGAGGTGGTGGGCGAAGCGGCCGACGGCAACGAAGCACTGGCCCTGTTCCGCCAGCACCGCCCTGATATTGCACTGATGGATCTGCAGATGCCCGGCATGAACGGGCTCGATGCCATCGACGCGCTGCGCGCCGAATTCCCGAAAGCGCAGGTCATTGTGCTCACCACCTACCAGGGCGATGCCCTGATCCAGCGTGCGCTGAAAGCCGGGGCGGCGAGCTACCTGCTCAAGAGTTCACTGCGCACCGGCCTGGTGGACGTCATCCGCAAGGTGCATGCCGGCCAGCGCCACATTCCCCAGGAGATAGCGGCGGAACTGGTATCGCATCTTGGGCAGCAGCCGCTGACGGCGCGCGAGCTGGACGTGCTGCAGCATGCCGCGCAGGGCAATGCGAACAAACGCATCGCCCAGCTGTTGGGCATCGGCGAGGAAACGGTAAAGGGCTATATGAAAACAGTACTGGCGAAGCTGGGCGCCAATGACCGCACGCACGCTGTGGCCATCGCCGTCAAACGGGGCATCATTGGACTATGATTGCGCTGTGATCAGCCTGCGATCTGGGCGAAACCGTCGCGGATCTCCTGGGCGCTGGCCGGGCGCACCACGCGCGCCACTTCCTTGCCGTCCTTGAGGAAGATCATCGTCGGCCACAGTTTCACCTTGAAGGAGCGGCCGAGCAGCCGTCCGGGTCCATCTTCCACCTTGAAGTGCGGTACGTCCTTGCCGGCATAGGCTTCGGCCAGCAGCGGCTGCGCCGCGCGGCAGTAGCCGCACCAGTTGGTGCCGAATTCCAGCAGCGCGGGACCGCTGAGTGCATCGATATCGGCGCGCGAAGGCGCCGCTTCCTGGTAAGTTCTTTCCATCGTTCGACTCCGTTCGCGACACCGTACCTTAGCACGAAGCCGCGGCCGGAGCCGCACGATGAACCGGTCAGGCCGACAGCGTGGTGCTGTAGTCCTTGCCGCCGACGCGCACGCGGTTCAGTTTCAGGCCTTGCACGTTGTACAGGTAGAAAGGCTGCTCCGTATTGACCGGCGTGCCGAAGTCGCAGTCGCTGATCGTTACACCCGCTACCGGCAGCACCGCCGGCATCGGTTGCGGACCGTTGTAGTCCGAGGCCACCGGACCGAGGATCACGATCGCCTGGAAGCACGATACCTGCTTGCCCTTCTTCGTCACATTGCCCACCGTGACGTTCGAGATCTGCACGTTATGCACCATGGGCGGACGGGTACGCACCGTGTCCGCGGTCGGCGTGTAGTCGCAGTCGAAAGTGACCACGGCGCCGGCGGCAGTCGCCACGGTGCGCGAGGCGATCGGGGAACCCGGCAGCGAGGCATAGAACGATGGCGTGGTCTGCACGCCGTTCGGGATCTTGACATTGCGGACGTAGAAATTGCGCAGGTAGCCGCCGCGGTTCATATTCGTCTTGAGGCGGATCGCCGTGTTCAGCGGATCGGTCTCCCAGTGCATGTTCTCGAACACGAGGTTCTGCGCATACACGTTCTGGATGCCGCCGGCCATCTCGCTGCCCAGCGTCACGGCGCCGTGGCCGCTGTGCATGATGCAGTCCTGGATCACGATGTTCTGCGATGGACCAAACTGCGTGTCCTGGTCCTTGCCTGCCTTGATGGCGATGCAATCGTCACCGGTATCGAAGGTGCAGCCTTCCACGAGAACATGGTCGCATGCTTCCGGATCGAAGCCGTCGCTGTTCGGGCCCGCGCTGTTCGCGTGTACCTTGCGGATCACCACATTGCGGCAATGAACCGGATGGTGCTGCCAGAACGGCGTGTTGATGACCTGGTAGCCTTCCATCAGCACATTCGTGCAGCTGATGAACTGGATCATCGGCGGACGCAGGTAATTCCCGAGGCCGAACACGCGCTTACCCGCTGGCACACCCGCTTCGGACAGCGCGGGCAGGTACTGCTCGTCCGCACGCCAGCGCTGGCCTTCGCCCTGGATCAGCAAGCGTTCTTCTTCCGTCAGGTTAGGCGCCACTTCGGCCAGCGACTGCGGATTGATCGGGTTCGGATCGCGCTGCGATACCTTGCCCTCCTTGTAGCCCGGCGTATTCGCCTGCGAGGCCGGATTGATGGTGCGGTTGCGGCCTTTCCAGGTCCACCAGCAGTCGCCTTCTGCATTGAAGGGCACGCCGCCCTGGCCGTTCAGGATCGAGGTCCAGTCATCGGCGGTCAGTGCGATATTGTCCTGGCCATAGGCATACACCATCGGCGAGAAGTTCAGGCAGTCGTTGCTCTGCCAGCGCGAGATCACCAGCTTGCCTTTTTTTCCGCAATCGAAATCGCCGTACTTTGCGTAGTCCTCGGGCTTGTTGCTGAAGTAGACGTGGGCGCCCTTGGCAAGGTGCACGTTCACGTTCGACAGCAGCACGATGGGACCGGCCACGAACCAGTTACCGGCCGGGATCAGCACGCGGCCGCCGCCTGCCTTGTGGCAGGCCGCGATTGCATCGGCGATGGGGCGGTAGCAGTCCGGCGAATTCTGCGCCGCCGTGTTGATGTTGTCCTGGTGGTCGTGCGAGATCCACGCCTTCACTTTCACCAGCTGGCACTGTTTCGCGCCGAATTTAGTGATCGGAAAGTCCTGCTTGCGGAACTTGGGCGGCTTGGACAGGCGCTTGACGATGGCTTCCGCTTCCAGCCATGGATCCGGCGCCACGGCCGCCTGCGCGAGGCCGGCGCCGCCTGCGGCAGCAAGGCCCGACGCCTTGAGGATGGTGCGGCGAGCCTGATTGATGTATTGCATGCGGGAGTACTCCTTCTATTCCACTGAATTGTTGAACTCTGCCAGGTAGATATCCGCTGGCGAGGGTTGCTTTGTATAGCCAAGTTGTTTCACAGGCTCGATGCCGGCTTGGCGCAGGTTATTCCAGTAGTCGTCCGACGTGAACTGCGCGGGGCGGTAAGGCAAGGTGCCCTGGCGGTTCCAGTCGGACCATGGGGTATTGCGGTGAATATGCTTGCCGATGCTGGAGTTCAGCACCACGGCCTTGCCAACCGTTTCCAGTGCGGTCGGCGTGATGGCGCCTTTTGGCGCCTTGTAGACGTTTTCCGCGCCCAGCATGCAGCTGTAGCCTTCCAGCGGCACCTGGCTGTAGGGCGTGCAGCGCGAGTTATTGAACCACTGGCGGCCGAGGAAGAAATTGCCGAGGCGCGCGTTGGGCGAACCGTCGCTGGTAAAACGGCAGCGGTCGAACACCAGGCCGTATTTCGTTTTCCAGTTGGTGTTCGGCGCCACGACGTAGGACGTGCTGCGGTCACCCAGCGATTTGATTTCGCTCTGGTAGAAAAATGCCGTGGTGTCGCCGAAGATGAAATCGACGTCGCCTTCGATATAGGACTTGTTGAAGAAGCTGCGCGCTGTCACGCGTGTCTCAACGGACTTCAGGTACAGCGTGTCCTGGAAGCCGATCAGGCGGATGTTTTCGAACTGCGCCTTGTCGGCGCCTTCCACCAGCAGGGCTACTGCCTGATGGTGTATTTTTGTGGCCTGGGCATCGACGGCGCTGTTGCCGCAGGCGCGCTCGCTGCATTCGTCGCCCGCATTGCCGGTCGCCTTGTTATAGGAATTCTCGAATGTGATATTGCGCGCCTGGAAGCCCTTGTTGCGCACCCACACCGTCGGCGTGCCGCTGGTGGAGATATTGGTGCGCGCCTTGATCAGGGCATGCATTTCCTGGATTGATGGATGCACATTGGAGAACTGGGAACCGAACTGCTGCGCGTAGCGCGCGCTGCTGACAGCCGCGTCCAGCCCTGCCTCAATGCGCGTCGCCGCTGCATCCTTTCCTTCGCCGTACAGCGTGATCGGCACTGCGGCGGCGGGAATGTAGACCAGTTCCCTGTAGGTTCCGGGCTTCACCAGGATATAGATGCGATCGGCGCGTACTGCCTGCGCAGCAATGTCGCTGACGGCGCGGCTGATGGCCGCCTGCACCGTGGCGAATGTTTTCACGCCGTCGGCTTGCGCCGCGGCGTCCACCGTATAGTCGGGACGGAAGCTTGCGCCGCGCGCCAGCGGATCGGCCAGCGGGTCCCACGGGTCAAGCGTTTCCGCACCGGCGCGGCCGGTGTATTTCAGCACCTCGCGGTAATCGTAGCTGCGCGCCTGCTCCGCGCTTAACTGCGGACGGCGCGGCGCCGCCGTCGCCGTCTCCTCGGCAATGAGCGCGTCCTGCGCATGCAGCACGCCGGCCGCCAGGGCCAGCAGCGCTGCGGCTGTGATACGAAAACTCATTGCGCGACGTCCTGGAACTCTTTGGTGAGCTCCGGAATCGCCGCCTTCATTTCGTTCATCACCATGCGTGCGAAGAAGGCCGCGCCTTTCGGGCCGGTATGCGTATGGTCGAACTCGGACTTCGGCGCACCTTGCGGCTCCGCTGCCGCGCTGTTTGCCGCAGCCGGTGCAGCGGCGGGCTTCGGCGCCACCGCGAGCGTGTCCGCTTCCGCCTCGCCCATGGCCTGCACCGCGTTATAGCTGTCGGTGTTCAGGTCCAGCAGCGGGGCGTTCTTGCTGGCCGCCGTCTTGCGGATCACATCCGCCCAGGGCGCGAGGTCGTTTTTCAGGATGCCGTCCGGCCGGAAGCTGCGGCGCGTCAGCGGCGTAACCAGCACCGGCACGCCGCCCAGTGCACGCACCTCGTCCACATAACGCGCCATGTTGACCGGGAACTCGGTCACGAAATCGGTGGAGCGGCCAGGCTTGCCCGGCTGGTCGTTGTGTCCGAACTGGATCAGCACATAGGTGGCGCGATAGGCCGCGCTGCCGCGCAGCATGCCCTGCACTTCGTCCCAGCGCCCTTCGGCGCGGAAGCTGCCGGAGCTGCGGCCGCCCTTGGCCAGGTTGGTGCAGTTGTTGGAGCGCTTGACATGGGCGCAGAAGGCATCGCCATAGCCGCTGTAATGCGCCATGGTCGAGTCGCCAACCAGGATAAAACGGACCGGACGCGCATCCGGCGCGGCGGCGAAGGCGGAACCGGCCATGGCCAGTGCGAGGGCTGCAACAGACAATCGCTTCATAAACACTCCCTGTCAAGTAAATGCGGGCGCCGAAGCGCCCGCGGGATCATCAGAAGGTGTAGCTGGCTTTCAGGTTGAACGAACGCCCGATCGGGCTCGCAGCGCTGCTCAGATAACCGAAACTATAACCACTGTGGTTCGTTACCGGCGGCGCCGTATCGAATACGTTGGTGATGCCGGCCGTGATGTTCACGTTCCTGAATCCCTTGTAGCCCACGGTCAGGTTCCAGGGCTTGTAGGAATTGATGTCACGCCAATACTCCTTCGCCACCAGGTTCTGGTCTTCGTACTGCGAATTGTAGTTCTGGGTCGCGGACGCGCTCCAGTCACCCTTGCTCCAGTTGAAGCGCAGCGTATGCTTCCAGCGGTAGGTGATGATCGGGAAGCTGGAGGTGGTGCCGTTGCTGGCGTTGCCGAAGCGGCCGATATTCGACACCCACTCTTCACCCGGGAAGAGCTGGTTGTCGAACTGGGTCAGGTAGGTGCCGTCCAGCTGCATGCGGAAGTCGCCATAGCTGCTGCGCGGGAACTGGTAGCTCGCCGATACGTCGATACCGGCTGCCTTCTGGCCGCCCAGGTTCATGGTGGTGTTGACGAAGTAGGCCAGCGTGCCGTCAGGGTTGCGCACGAACAGGGACGCGTACTTGGCCGGATCGAGGAAGTACACCTGCTCCGGCAGGTTCGCCAGCATGTCCTTCATGCGGATGTTCCAGTAGTCGAAGGACACGGTGAGGTTCTTCATCGGCTCGATGACGGTGCCCAGCGTGAAGCCGCGCGACTCTTCCGGCTTCAGGTTGGGGTTGGAGCCCACCTGCTTCGGCAGCTGCACATTACATACTTCGGACTGCACATAGCCCGGCAGCGGCTTGCCGGTATTGGCCACGCCCGGCGTGCCGCCAGGGCACAGCACCGGATCGTCCCAGCGGCCGGAGCTCTTGCCGGTGGCGCCCGGCAGGCGGTAGCCGTAGGCGTCGAACAGGGTTGGCGCGCGGAAGCCGGTGTTGGCCGAACCACGGAACATGATCTGCTTGCTTGGCTCGTAACGGAAGCTGGCCTTCGGGTTGAAGGTGTTGCCGAAGTCGCTGAAGTAGTCGTCGCGTGCGGCGACGTTGAAGGTCAGCTTCTTCGTCACCGGAATATCCAGCTCGGCGTAGATGGCGGCCACGTTGCGCGCGCCGTCGCCATGCGAGGAGGTGCTGTTCAGGTAAGTCACCGAGTTCTGGATCGCCAGCTTGTCGTCGCGCGTGGTATCACGGTGCAGGTCGCCGCCGATTGCCAGCGCCATGGCGCCGCCTTCCAGCTCCATCAGCGAACGGCTCACGGTCAGGTCGATACCCTTGTAGGTGCTGCGCGAATCCCGGTTCTTCTGGCCGTCGACGGAAATCGTCTTCAGGTATTCGCGGCCGGCGCTGTCCTGCAGGCCGAATGGATTCAACACACCGTTTTTCAGGCCATCCAGCAGGCCCTGGCCGGTGACGAAGCCGCGGTCGTAATAGTTCTCACGGTCGCTCAGGCCGATCACCATGCCGGCGCGGTAGTCCCAGTTGCCCCACTTGCCTTCATCCACGAAGGCCAAGCGCTGGTTGACCTGCTTGTCCTTCTGCACGGCGATGCCCAGGTCGGCCACCGACCAGGTAACAGTCAGCGGTTCGCCTTTCAGGCCGGCCACTGCAGGCACGCCGCCGCTATTGCCCGGATACCACTTCGAGCTCGATGGCAGGATGGCGTTCACGCCGTTCACCGCCACAGCGTTAGTCGGGTTGCGCGCGGCGAGAATGTGCGACTGGCCGCGCGCGTATTCGATGCGGAAGGTGTGGTCTTCGCTGATCTGCTTGATGGCGCTGGCGTAGAAGCCGATCTGCTGGTTTTCGTGCAGCGCGGTGCCGTACTCGTTGCTGTCCAGGATACAGGTATTCTTGGCGCCGATCTTCGAGTACGGCGCTGCGCAGCTGCCCGCATACGGGTTCTGCGCGGTCTTGTTGGTCGCCGTGGTGAAGTTGGCCGGCATGGCATTGCCGCCGCTGCCCAGTGTCGGCGCGCGGCCGATGCTGGCCAGCAGCGCGTCCGAGCTGTATTCGATGCGGTCCTTCGAGGCCAGGCGGCTGCGGTCGTGGAAGTCGATGGTGGCGTAGGCAGCCCAGCCATCCTTGCCCAGCGAGCCTTTGCCGAAGGTCAGCGTGGCACGGCGCTCGTCGCCGCCGCCGGAGCGCTCCGGACGCACCACCTGGCCTGTGATCTGCGTTCCTTCGAATTCGCGCTTGGTGATGAAGTTGACCACGCCGCCGATGGCGTCCGAGCCGTAGATGGACGATGCGCCGTCGCGCAGGATCTCCACGCGCGACAGGGCGCTGAACGGAATGGTGTCGAGATTGGCGTAGCCGTCGGCGATGGCCTCATTCGCCAGTCGGCGGCCGTTCAGCAGCACCAGGGTGCGGTTCACACCCAGGCCGCGCAGATTGATATTGGTGCCGGAACCGGCATTGGACGGCGCCAGCGATGCCGATTGCGGCAGCGCCATCATCACGTCGGCCAGCGTGGTCATGCCGCGCTGGGTGAATTCTTCTGCCTTGATGGTCGTAACAGGCAGCGCTTCTTCGCTTGCCATGCGTTTGATACTGGAGCCGGTCACTTCCACACGCGCCATCGCTTCCTGCGCTGCGGCTTGATTCGCCACTGCCATTACCGCCATCGCGATCGAGGTCAGTACAAAACGTTTGGCCCCGTGATACTCGCGCTTATTCATGCATCTGTCTCCTTGCTTGTTTCAATTGCTTGCTGCGGGATGGAGCAGCGCGGCTGCGTGCTCCGGGAAGCTTATCCGCGTGAGAAGGTCCTCGTCACGCGTTCAAGATGGGCGCGCATCGCCTTGCGCGCTGCGGCGGGATCGTGCGCCGCAATCGCTTCGAGGATGCGGCGGTGGTCTTTCAGGGTGTCCTGGCGCAGTTCTTCGGTCTGGTAGTGTTCCTTCAGCCTTTGCCACAGCGTGCCGCGCTGGTTCCACAGGTAGTCGAGGGTGCTCACCAGGGCGCTGTTGCCGGTGGCGCGGCCAATGGCCAGGTGGAAGTTGCGGTCGGCCTGCTCGTTGCTGGACTTGTTGGAGTGGCTGCTTTCCATCTCCAGCACGGCGCGCAGGATCTCGTCCACTGCGGCCGGCGTGGCGGCGCGCGCCGCAATGCCGGCGATCTCCACTTCGATCACGCTGCGCGCGGCCAGCACTTCGAAGGGGCCGGGACCCACTTCGGCCACGCCCTTGTCCGGCTCCGGCAAGGCGCTGACGTAAACACCGGAACCGCCGCGCACTTCGATCACGCCGCCCAACTCCAGCGCAATCAGCGCCTCGCGCAGCGACGCGCGGCTGACACTGAGCTTGGCCGCCATTTCACGCTCGGCCGGCAGGCGCGAACCGGGCGCGATGCCTTCCTCGCGGATCAGCTGCTGGATGCGCTCGGCCACCACGCGGTACAGGCGCGGCTCCTGAGGCAGGATCTCGGGCTTCTTTTGCATGAAACTGTGTCTCCGATGCGACGTTTTTTTACTTATGTGGTCAGGCCATTCTAAAGCGGTCAGACCAAATAAGCAATGTGGACTAGCCAAATTTTTTTTGATCTGTCATACTGAATCCATAAACAAACCAAGGAAGTAACGATGACAGCCACGACCCCGCTCCGCATCCGGATGCACGATAACGACAATGTCGCGATCGTGGTGAACGATGGCGGCCTGCCCGCGGGCACGGTGTTCGACGACGGCCTGACGCTGGTGGAAGGCGTTCCACAGGGGCACAAGGTCGCCCTGCAGGACATTCCCCGGGGCCAGCCCATCCTGCGCTATAACGTGACCATCGGCCGCGCCGCGCGCGATATCGCCCGTGGCAGCTGGGTATCCGAAGCGCTGGTGGAAATGCCTGCCGCGCGCGAGCTGACCAATCTTCCTATCGCCACCGTTCCCGCGCCGAAGATGGAGCCGCTGGAGGGCTACACCTTCATGGGCTACCGCAATGAGGACGGCTCGGTCGGCACCCGCAATATCCTGGCCATCACCACCACCGTGCAATGCGTATCGGGCGTGGTGGAATTCGCCGTGAAGCGCATCAAGGACGAGCTGCTGCCCAAATATCCCAATGTGGATGACGTGGTGGGCCTGGAACATACTTATGGCTGCGGCGTGGCGATCGATGCGCCGAACGCCATGGTGCCGATCCGCACCCTGCACAACATCAGCAAGAACCCCAATTTCGGCGGCCAGGCCATGGTGGTCAGCCTCGGTTGCGAGAAGCTGCAGCCCACGCGCCTGTTTCCCGCCAACTCCATTCCGATCCGCCGCCATGACGGCAGCATGGCCGCCGAGCCGCCTGTGGTCTGCCTGCAGGACAATGGCCACGTGGGTTTCATGTCCATGATCGATTCGATCATGAAGACGGCGGAAGAGCAGCTGAAAGTACTGAATGCGCGCCAGCGCGTGCCCTGCCCTGCCTCCGACCTGGTGGTGGGCGTGCAGTGCGGCGGCAGCGATGCCTTCTCCGGTGTCACCGCCAACCCGGCCGTCGGTTTCGCCACGGACCTGCTGGTGCGCGCCGGCGCTTCCGTGATGTTCTCCGAAGTGACCGAGGTGCGCGACGGCATCGACCAGCTGACATCGCGCGCCATCAATGCCGAAGTAGCGGCCGAGATGATCCGCGAAATGGACTGGTACGACAATTACCTGAAGCGCGGCGGCGTCGACCGCAGCGCCAACACCACGCCGGGCAACAAGAAGGGCGGCCTCTCGAACATTGTCGAGAAAGCCATGGGATCTATCGTAAAATCAGGCAGCAGCCCGATCTCCGGCGTTCTGTCGCCGGGTGAAAAGCTGACGAAGAAGGGCCTGATCTACGCTGCGACCCCGGCCAGCGACTTCATTTGCGGCACGCTGCAGGTGGCCGCCGGCATGAACCTGCATATCTTTACCACCGGCCGCGGCACCCCGTATGGCCTGGCGGAAGTCCCGGTGATCAAGGTCGCCACCCGCAACGACCTGGCGCGGCGCTGGCACGACCTGATGGACGTGAATGCAGGCCGCATCGCCAGTGGCGAAGCAACCATTGCCGATGTGGGCTGGGAGCTGTTCCACCTGATGCTGGACGTGGCAAGCGGCAAGAAGACCTGGGCCGAACACTGGAAACTGCATAATGCGCTGGTGCTGTTCAACCCTGCACCAGTGACCTGATCGAGAAGAGAAACAAATGAGCAAACCATTCAAACGCCTGCTGCTGACCGGCGCCGCCGGCGGCCTGGGCAAGATCCTGCGCGAACGCATCAAGCCCTGGGCTGACGTTGTGCGCCTGAGCGATATCGGCGACATGGGCGCCGCGCAGGAAGGCGAAGAGATAATGCAGTGCGACCTGGCCGACAAGGCCGCCGTGCTGAAGCTGCTGGAAGGCGTGGACGCGGTGCTACATTTCGGCGGCATCTCCACCGAGAACACCTTCGAAGCCATCATGCATGCCAATATCCAGGGCACCTACAACATCTACGAAGCGGCGCACCGCAACGGCGTGAAGCGCCTGGTGTTCGCCAGCTCGAACCACGCGGTGGGCTTCTACAAGCAGCAGGAAATCATCGACGCCGACGCGCCGACGCGCCCGGACAGCATGTATGGCCTGAGCAAGGTATTCGGCGAGCAGCTGTCGCGCTACTACTGGGACCGCGCCGGCATCGAAACCGTCTGCATCCGCATCGGCTCCTCCTTCCCCGAGCCGACCAATGTGCGCATGATGGCGAGCTGGTTCAGCTACGACGACCTGGTGGAGGCGCTGCGCGTTTCCCTGTTCACGCCGCGCGTGGGCCACACCATCCTGTTCGGCACCTCGGACAATGCGGTGAAGTGGTGGGACAACCGCAAGGCCTCGCACCTGGGCTTCCGCCCGAAGGACAGCTCCTCGCAGTTCGCGCACAATTTCCCGGACAGCGGCGCCTATCCGCCGGATGACGACCCCGTGTCGCTGTACGTGGGCGGCAAGTTCGTCTACGACGGCCCGATGTACAAGTAAGCTAATCGCTGATCAGTTCCAGCAGGTCGGTAACGCCGATATCGATGCCGGCCTGCGACAGCAAGGTGCTCGCCTGTCCGCGATGGTGGGTCTGGTGGTTGAAGAAGTGCAGCAGCAGGCTGCCGAAGTGCTTCCGGTGCGGGCCGCGCGAATTCCGGTAGTCGAGGGATTGCGCCAGGTCGGCAGTACTTATTTCCGCTGCGAGCGCAGTAATGATCTCGTCCAGCCGCGTGCGGATCGCCAGCAGCGACGGCAGGTCCGCGCCAAATTGATGGGTGAGGCCGGACGCCACCGGCATCCCATGCATCGCCTCCAGCGACCGGAAGGCCGCAGGGTGCGCCATGAAGCGGCGCAGCCAGATCGTATCCCCCGAAATAATATGATTGAGCGTGCCGAGCAGCGAGCCGAAGAAGGCCTTGCGGTCGGCAGCGATCTCCGGCTCCGGCAGCCTGGCCGCAGCGTCATACAGCTTGCGGTTCATGGAGGCGTTATAGGCCGCCAGCAGGACGATATCTTCACGAGTCGGCATGGCGTCTCCCTACTTCCTGAACTTGGCGCAGGGATCTTCACGTTTGGCCGCGGGAATCTGGCGCACTTCATCGAACTCCCCCTGCCCTTTCGGCTCCAGATAGCCGATGCTGCGCACCGTCAGCGCTGGCGCCACGGCGTTCAGCCAGTAAGGCACGCCCAGATCCTTGCGCACATGGCCGTTACCAGCGATGAGCACCACGTCGCGCGGCTGCTGGTCGCGGATCAGTTTCGCCATCCAGATATCGCGCGCCAGCTGCGCATTCACCATCCCGGGCAGCATCATGTCCGGCAGCATATTGCAGTGGCCTTCGCGGATTTCCACTTCCTGCTTTTTGCGGAAGTCGGCCGATACCGGCTCGCCCAGGCGGTAAGCGGCTACCGTCTTCTCGTCAAAGCTCGACGCCAGGCCGTCGCGCACCACTTTCGATGCGTCGGCACGCGACAGGTTCACGGCGACCAGCGGCAGCTGGTGGTCCAGCGCCAGCTGGATCACGCCGTAATACTGCTGCCAGTCCCAGCCCGGCTTCTTCATCAGCCGGATCACGCAGCCCGCATCGGCACAGCCTTTCTGGGCATCGTTCAGCAGGTCCTGCTGCTCGCGGTCGAACTGCTCCATCGCGATGGCCGGACGCCAGCCTGCCTCGATGCGCTTGCGCAGTTCCTCATAGCGCAGCTTGTGGCCTTGCGGGTTGTCATGGACTTCTCCCAGCAGCAGCACCTGCGGATTGCCCGCAGCGGAAACGCCGCCCTGCTTGTTCTTCATGCCGCCGCAGCCGGCGAGCACGGCGCCCGCCAGCAGCAGCGCAATGGTGGATGCTTTCATTGCGCAATGCCTGTCAATCTATAAAGCGCACAGTCTAACGCAAACGCACAGCCGAGCCCGTGTCCACCTTGGGGTCAGGCACCACGGTGGACACGGGCTCGGCAGTAGAGAGGCCGTTCAGAGGCCGCAGACGCTGTGGATATTGCCGAAGGAGACGCCGCTGGCCACGGCGCGGCCGACGCAGCTGACCTTGCGCCAGCCGTTGTCCGAAAAGAGGAAGGCGCCCGCCACGAGTATCACGAGCACTACCGCAATGATGACGGCGCCCTTGAGCAAGTCCTTGTTCATGTTTCTGCTACGCGAAAAAAGGCCGCATTGTAGCGGATCAGCTGCCGCCGTCCAATCTGTAGTCGAAGTCGTAGAAGTGCTTGCCGTTCTCGATGCGGATATCGAGCTTGCCCGAGAGACCGGCCAGCTGGCCGGTGCCGGAGTCCGGCGCCACCACGATGCGCAAGCCATCATACGGACCGCCCATGATGCCGCCATGCTGCAGCACGAAGCTGCCTTCGCGGCCTTCCAGGCTGCCCTGCACCACTTCCAGCGCCACATAGGCGGCCGACGACGGCACGCTGCTGCGGTAGCCGAGGAACTCGCCGCGGCCGGTGGCCGCCAGCGGACCATGGTAGCGCTTGTCCAGCGTCATGCGGCCGATGCCGCTGCCTTCCGTCAGCGCGGCCAGCGGTTCCGGCGCCATCTTCACTTCGAATTCACCGCTTACAAGGGGCATTCCCGCATCTCCTTTCAATCAGGCCGGCTCTTTTGCCAGCGCATGCAGTTTCAGGATGGTACTCCAGTTGCGCGTGGTGACGGCATCACCCAGGGCCTTGCCCATGGCTGCCGCGGCACGGCTGGCCAGCACGCCGTCCGCGCACCACAGGTAGGCCGCCCAGCGGCCCAGCGCAAACGCTTCCGGCTTCCAGTCCTGGTGCGCCAGCGGCTGCAGCTTGCTCAGGTCCGCGATATTGCTGAGCACCGCCACCATCAGGCGCGAGGGATCGTCCGCCACCTCGCACAGGCAGTTGTCTTCGACCACCTCGTCCAGCTGGGCGGCGTCCAGCACGGTCACGCGCGAGCCCACGCCCAGCTTCAGCACCATGGCTTCTTCGATCCGCGTGGCGGACTGGGCCGCTTCCTTGCGGCTGCAATCGAATACCACGTTCCCGCTGTTCAGCAAGGTGCGGACGCCGGTGTAGCCGAGTTCGCCCAGCAGCTTGCGCAAATCGGCCATCGCCACCCTCTTGGCGCGGCCAACGTTAATGCCGCGCAACAGGGCAATCTGCCGCGTTGTGCTCATTCACTCCTCCTCTTGTTTTGTGCGCAGTATGCGGCAGGCCGGGCAAATACAGCGCCCGGCTGCCCGCTCAGGCATGCAGCCGGGCATCGGCGTGCGGCAGTTCGCTGTCCTCGCCCGGCGTCACGCGCGGAATGCGCAGCACGAAGCTGGCGCCATGGCCCAGCACGCTGCTGACCGTGATCGAGCCGGCAAACTGCTTGACGATCAGGTTGTAGACAATATTCAGGCCGAGGCCGGTGCCGCCCTGGCCGCGGCGGGTGGTAACAAAGGGGTCGAACACTTTGTCCAGCATGTCCGGCGGAATGCCCTTGCCGTTGTCCACCACCTGCATTTCCACCCAGTCGCCGTCGCACATCACATTGATGGCGATGCGGCCCGGCATGTCGGCATCGAAAGCATGGTCCACGCAGTTCAGCGTGAGGTTGGTGATGATCTGGGCCAGCGCGCCGGGATAACTGTCGAGCACGATATCGCCGGGGCAGGTAATGGCTACCGCGATACGGGTCTTCTTCAGCCTTGGCTGCAGGCTGGACACCACTTCGTCGATGTATTCACGCAGCTCGAAACGGCGGCGCGCTTCGCTCACCTGGTCCACGGCGATCTGCTTGAAGCTGTGAATCAGGTGCGCCGCGCGGTAGGCATTGTTCATGATGAGGCGCGCGCTCTCGCCCGCCGTCTCGATGTATTTGAGGATCTCGGACTTCTTCACCGTGCCGCCGGTAACGGCCTTGTGCACGTCCTCCGTGGCTTCGGCCAGCACGGAGGCGCTGGTGAGCGCAATGCCGACGGGCGTGTTGATCTCATGCGCCACGCCGGCCACCAGGCCGCCCAGCGAGGCCAGGCGCTCGGCCTGCAGCAGCGACTCCTGGGTCTGGCGCAGATTATCCAGTGCCTGCGCCGTTTCCAGCGCCGAACGGCGCGCTTCATCCTCGGCCTGCCGGGTGCGCCCGATAATCGCCTTCACGCGGCGCTGGATGGCATTGAAGCCGCGGATCACGTCGCCCAGTTCATCGGCGCGTTTTTCCGGCAGCTCCGCCACTTCATCGCTGTCGCGCGTGGCCAGTTCGAACAGGCCGTCGCGCAGCTTCTTGATGGGGTCGAACACGATGCGCAGGCTGAGGGCCAGCGCCACCACCAGGATCAGGTCCAGCAGCAGCACCTCGATGACCTTGCGCCGGATTTCATTGGCCAGCGTGGCCTCGATCTGCTCGCGGCTGAAGTTGACCACCACGCGGCCCACGATGACGGGACGCAGGCTGCTGCCGACCGAACCGGCATCGCGGTAGCCCAGGTCGGCCACCACCGGCGTGCCGGCCACCGGGTCGTCGCCGCCTACATTGGAAATCACGCCGTTGGGGCTGCGCTGCTTGCCGGAGAACAGGCCGACCGAGGTGTCATATACGCGGATCGCCACCAGTTCCGGCGGCATCATCTCGGCGGAGACGATATTGTCCACCTTGGCCTTGTCCAGGTCCCACAGGGCGGACGGCAGGCTGGTCTGCAGGCGCGTGAGCACGCCGTCGCGCAGGCGCTGGTTATTGGTCTCCAGCTCATGCTGCAGGCTGTACTGCGCATACGTGCCGGAAATGCCGAGCACTACTGTAACGATGACGACGAACAGGCAAGTCAGCCGTCCCTGAATCCCGAACATTCCACGCTCCTTGCCAACAGAGAGTTTCAATGTAAGTGAATTAATGCTGATTAGCAAGATGAGCCAGGTGCTGATCTGCCACAGATTTCCCCACTTTCAGATAGCTACTTTCTCCGCGGCAATGTTAATATCAGCTGCAAAAAGGAGACGAGATGAACGCTGGCTACCGACATCTGCCCCTGTCCGGTGTGAAACCCGGAATGGTGCTCGCCACAGAGTTATTGGACCTGCAGGGCCATATGCTGCTGCCGCAGGGCACGGTGCTGACCGAGGCCATGCTGTCCCACATGCCGCGCCACGGCATTACTTCGCTTCCCGTCGAACAGCAACCGATGAGCGCGGAAGAACTGGCCGCCTTGCAGGCCGCGCAGCGCGAGCGCCTGGCCTACCTGTTCCGCAAGACCGCCGCAGGTGAAGATGACTGGGCTGCCAACGCCCTGCGCCAGCTGGTCGCGCTGCACCGCCTTGGTCCGGAGGCGCAATGAGTACCCAGCTCAGCTATGACGACGTGGTGGGCACGCTTGAAGACCTGCCCTCGCTGCCTGCGGTGGTGATGGAACTGCTGAACAGCATCGATTCCGATGACGTGGACGTCTCCGTCCTCGCGCGCAAGGTCTCGCACGACCAGGCGCTGACCGCCAAGACCCTGCGCCTGGCCAATTCCTCGGTCTACAGCCTGCAGGTTAAAGTCACCACGATCCAGCAGGCGATTACCTTCCTCGGCTTTGAAGCCACGCGCAACCTGATCACCGCCGCCGCAGTCACCGGCTGCTTCGCCGAAAGCGCCTGCCCCGGCTTCGACCACAAGGCCTTCTGGCGCCATTCGGTGGCCACGGCCGCCTGCGCCAAGGTGCTGGCGCGGCATATGCGCTTCAACCAGGACTACGCCTTCACGGCGGGACTGCTGCACGATATCGGCCGCCTGGTGCTGGTCAGCTGCTTCCCGCAGCAGTACGCGGCCGTGCTGGCCTACCGCGCCGAACAGGACTGCTACCTGCTGGACGCCGAGCGCGCCATCCTGGGCGTGGACCATGTGGAAGCCGGCCTGGCGCTGGCTGAACACTGGAATTTCTCGGATACGATGCGGCTCGCCATCGGCGGCCACCATGCACCCGAAGCGCCGGGCGCAGGATTCCTCGCCACCATCATTCACGTGGCGGATGTGGTGGTGCATGCCCTGGACCTGGCACAGCAGCCGGACGACCTGGTGCCGCCGCTGTCCAATGTGGCCTGGCATGCCCTGTCACTGAACGAACAGTTCTGCATGCAGCTGTTCCGCGAGACCGAACTGCAGTTCGAAGAGATCTCGCAAGTGCTCCTGGCCTGAAACGGCCGGCGAAGCTTCGGCCGGAACGGAGCAGTTCCGGCCGCTCAAGCGGGCTTCAGTGCGCGTAGTTGCCGCCGTTGCCGCCTTCCTTCTGCTGCTGTGGCTGAGCCTGTTGTGCCGCCTTGTCTTCCGGCTTCGGACGGCCCTGTGCGTCGGACAGGCGGTATTTGGTGCGGCGGTCGCCCATCAGGTCGCGCAGGTCGCGAATGCTCATGCCCGTCACTTCATGCATGCGGATCAGCAGCGAGGCGCCCACCGGCAGGCGGTGGTGGCGGATCTTGCTGATGACCGGCGGCGCCACTTCCAGCAGGCGCGACAGTGCAGCATCGTTTTTCAGCTGCATTTTGCCGAGCAGAATGTCCAGCAGGTGATTGGGGTTGTAACTCTCTTGTGATGCCAAAGCGTGGTGTGCCATGATTGATCCTCGTCGATATAGTTGGTGAGTAAAACGCCACTACTTTTGGTGGCGAATGGGCCGGCCGCCTTCGGATGTTCGCTTATCAATACAACAAGATGATAGACCCGAAAAAGCCCGCTCCAACTTTGCGATCCCAGACAAGGATTGACTTAAGTCAACCATTTGCTGAAATCTTGACAACAATGTTATTTCAACACATGGGGGCGCTGTGTGGCGCACGCAAGAACTTTCAGGAAATTGTTACAAAACGCAGTTTTTCTCCTTGATAACAAAGGAAAATTTCTCTTTCCAGACGGCAGCTGGAAGCGCTTTCAAGCCGCGGTATTCACGCGGCTGCCGGGCGGTGGCTTGGCCGCTTCCTGCGCTTGTTTTAGTTGCTCACGAGTAAGAAAATCACGCTCCTGACGCTCCGCTGCAAGCTGGGTCCGCTGCGCTTGCGCACGTTCCGTTTCCTGGCGGCGTACCGCCTGCCGCTGCTCGCTTTCCGCCTCCCGTTCGCGGATACGCTCGATGCGGCGCTCCGTCACCGCGGCGTTGCTGGACTGGATAGGGCTGATGGCCATGGCTGCTCCTTGATGAGTTAATAACAATGTAGTGTGGAAAGCCTGTCAATTCAAGGGCTTGGCCGTTTACGGTAAACTCCCGCAATGCAGAAAAAAGTATTTATCAAAACCTTCGGCTGTCAGATGAACGAGTACGACTCGGACAAGATGGCCGACTTGCTCGGTGCCAGCGATGGACTGGTGCGCACCGAATCCCCGGAAGAAGCCGACGTCATCCTCCTCAACACCTGCTCGGTGCGCGAAAAGGCGCAGGAGAAAGTGTTCTCGGACCTCGGCGTGTTCCGCAAGCTGAAACAGAACAAACCCGAACTGCTGATCGGCGTGGGCGGCTGCGTGGCCTCGCAGGAAGGCGAAGCCATCGTCAAGCGCGCGCCGCATGTGGACATGGTATTCGGCCCGCAGACCCTGCACCGCCTGCCCAAGATGATCGAACTGCGCCGCCACAGCGGCAGGCCGCAGGTGGACATCAGCTTCCCCGAAATCGAGAAGTTCGACCACCTGCCGCCGGCGCGGGTGGAAGGCGCGTTCGCCTACGTCTCCATCATGGAAGGCTGCAGCAAATACTGCAGCTACTGTGTCGTACCATACACCCGCGGCGAAGAAGTGTCGCGCCGCTTCGACGACGTGCTGACCGAGGTGGCAGGCCTGGCCGCGCAGGGCGTGAAGGAAGTGATGCTGCTGGGGCAGAACGTCAACGCCTTCCGCGGCGAGATGGCGGACGGCCAGCAGGCCGACTTCGCGCTGCTCATCGAATACGTGGCGGCGATTCCCGGCATTGAACGGATCCGCTTCGTCACCAGCCATCCCAAGGAGTTCACGCAGCGCCTGGTGGACTGCTACGCCAATATTCCGCAGCTGGCCGACCATCTCTACCTGCCCGCGCAGCACGGCTCGGACAAGGTGCTGAACGCCATGAAGCGCGGCTATACGGCGCTGGAATACAAATCCATCATCCGCAAGGTGCGCGCGGTGCGCCCGAACATCACCATCGCTTCCGACTTCATCGTCGGCTTCCCCGGCGAAACGGATGAAGACTTCGCGGCGATGATGAAGCTGATCGAAGACGTGGACTTCGACAACAGCTTCAGCTTCATCTTCAGCAAGCGCCCCGGCACGCCGGCCGCCAGCCTGGCGGACGACACGCCGCAGGAAGCCAAGCTGGCCCGCCTGCAGCGCCTGCAGGCCCTGATCGACACGCAGACCCGCCGCCACAGCGAAGCCATGGTCGGGCAGACCATGCAGGTGCTGGTGGAAGGCCCGTCCAAACAGGGCGGCCGCGAACTGCAGGGACGCGCCGGCAATACCCGTACGGTGTTCTTCGATGGTGGCGACGCGGCAGAGCGCTTGCATGGCAAGATGGTCTCCGTGCGCATCACCGAAAGCCTTTCGTACTCCCTGCGCGGCGAACTGGTCGCCGCGCCCCTGAATGGATAAGCATTGAAAAAGACACCTGTACAGCCGCACTACTTCACGCCTGAACCGCTCGATAACACGCGCCTGGCGAATCTCTGCGGTCCCCTGGACGAAAACCTGCGCCAGATCTCGGCCGCGCTGGACGTGACCATCTTCCGCCGCGGCGAGAAATTCATCGTCAGCGGCGAGAATGCGGAGCGCGCGGTGCAGATCCTGGAGCGCTTCTGGGACGTGGCGGATAAATCCATCGCCGTCGAAGAAGTGCAGCTCGCGCTGGTGGAACAGCGCACCAGCAGCGCGCCGGCGGAAGACGGCGAAGCGCAGGAAGAACCGCCCTTCAACGACCCGGACATCAGCAGCCCCACGCTGAAAACGCGCCGCAGCGATTTGCGCGGCCGCACGCCGCACCAGATCCGCTACCTGCGCAATATCCTGGAACACGACATCAGCTTCGGCATCGGCCCGGCGGGCACGGGCAAGACCTACCTGGCCGTGGCCTGCGCGGTGGACGCGCTGGAGCGCGACGCCGTGCAGCGCATCATCCTGACGCGCCCCGCGGTGGAAGCGGGCGAACGCCTCGGCTTCCTGCCGGGCGATATGGCGCAGAAAGTGGACCCTTACCTGCGGCCCCTGTACGACGCGTTATACGACCTGCTGGGCTTCGACCGCACGCAGAAGCTGTTCGAAAAAGGGACCATCGAAATCGCGCCGCTGGCCTATATGCGCGGGCGCACGCTGAACCATGCCTTCGTGATCCTGGACGAAGCGCAGAACACCACGGTGGAACAGATGAAGATGTTCCTGACCCGTATCGGCTTTGGCAGCAAGGCCGTGGTGACGGGCGACGTGACGCAGGTGGACCTGCAGAAGCACCAGAAATCCGGCCTGGTGGATGCGGCGCAGGTGCTGCATCAGGTGCGCGGCATCGCCTTCAGCCAGTTCACCAGCACCGACGTGGTGCGCCATCCGCTGGTGGGGCGCATCGTGGACGCCTACGACAAGGCGCACCAGAGCACGGCCGACATCGCGCCGCTGCTCAAGCCGGCCAAAACAACGACAACAACGACCCGCAATGTCCGAAAAAAATAAGCTGACCCTGTCGGTGCAATACGCCGACGACCGCCTGGCAGAGAGCATCACCCGTCCCATGATCCGCAAATGGGTGAAAGCGGCGCTCTTCGCGCCGGCGGAATTCACGATCCGCTTCGTCGATGCCGAAGAAGGCCAGGCGCTGAACCGCGAATACCGCGGCAAGGACTACGCAACGAATGTGCTCACCTTCGCCTACAACGAAGGCGAAGAGATCGCCGACGACGAACCCACGCGCGCCGACATCATCCTGTGCACGGACGTGCTGCAGCGCGAAGCCGCCGAGCAGAAAAAATCGGTCGAAGAGCACACCGCCCACCTGGTAGTGCACGGCGTACTGCACGCGCAAGGCTACGACCACGAAGACGACGAAGAAGCCGCCGAAATGGAGTCCCTCGAAACCGAGCTCCTCGCCACGCTCGGCTACCCCAACCCCTACGCCTGAGCCCGTCACCCTGACACCATGGGGTCAGGCACTACTGTGTCAGTATGACAGCGGGGGCCTGACCCCATGGTGTCAGTCGGCGTTGCGCTGCTTGCGGAGGGCGAGCCAGCCGGCGATCACCGTGAAGGCGGCGACGATGCCGGCGATGATCCAGAAGCCGCTGTCGTCACCCGCCAATGGAATGCCGCCGACATTCATGCCCAGCAGGCCGGCGATGATGTTGATCGGCAGCGCCAGCACCGTGACGATCGTCAGCACGTACAGGCTGCGGTTGTTGGCCTCATTGACCACCGCCGCGATCTCTTCCTGCAGCAGCTTGATGCGCTCCTGCAGCGCCGCGATGTCGTTCAGCACCACGGCGAATTCCTCGCTCGATTCGCGCAGCTCCTGCCGGTCCTGCGCCGCCACCCAGGCGGGCGGGCGCTGCAGCAGGCGGAACAGGGCGGCCGGTTCCGGCGCCAGCAGCCGCTGCAGGCGGACCAGCACCCGTCGCAGCGATCCCAGCCCGGCGCGCTTGTATTGCAATTTTCCCGACAGTAGCTTGTCCTCGATGCCGTCCACCTTCAGCGTGGCGTCGCGCACGATGCGCGTCAGCACGTCGGCCTGGTCGCGCAGCAGGTGGGTCAGCAGCTCCATGGTGGAGGCCATCGTTTCGCCACGGTGCACGGCCTGCCGCAGCCGTTCGATCGATTGCAGGGGCTTGCGCCGCGCGCTCACCACCAGCCGCCGGTCCACGCTCAGGCAGAGGCTGGAAATGTCCGAGGCTTCGAAGCTGAAGTCGTGCAGCACGTCGTTGACCACGGCCACCAGCGTATCGTCGGCCTGCTCGATGCGGGTGGAACGGGCGCCATCGTGCAGGCTGTCGTAGAACTCCTGCGCCAGCGCAGTGTGGTCGTGCAGCCATTTTTCGCTGGCCGTGTTGGCAAGGTTGAAGTGCAGCCAGAGGAATTCACCTTCGGGCGTATCGCGGCACAGCCAGGCAATCGCCTCGCCCGCCCCGATCGGCAGCGGCGCCCCGCGCCCGAACAGATAGCCGCACACCAGGCCGTTCTGGTCCGAGCCGTAAGTCATCTGCATGCATCCACCCTCATTCACACCGGCCGGAATGGCCCGTGCCGAGCCTAGCAAACGAATGTGACCGCAATTTGACAAGCGTACCCTGGCAAACAATTGCAATGTTGCAACAACGTCAAAAACGATGGCTGTGCGTCATTTGGTGTATCCTACGTCTCTTCGGAACAAAGGCTTTAAGCCAATTATGCAAGAGCACTCTAGTAGCGTCAGGAATGACGCTAAACCACATCGATCGCTCCTCGAGCGACTCACCGCCCTGATTTCCCCTGAGCCCGAGAACCGCTCGGAACTGCTCGAAGTCCTGCACGAAGCCCACGAACGCAACCTGATCGATGCCGATGCGCTGTCGATGATCGAGGGCGTGTTCCAGGTATCCGACCTGTCCGCGCGCGACATCATGGTGCCGCGTTCGCAGATGGACGTGATCGACATTTCCAAACCCATCGAGGAATGGATGCCGCTGGTGCTGGAAACGGCCCACTCGCGCTTCCCCGCCATCGAGGGCGAACGCGACAAGGTGGTCGGCATCCTGCTGGCGAAAGACCTGCTGCGCTATTACGCGCAGGAGTCCTTCGACGTGCGCGACATGCTGCGCCCCGCCATCTTCATCCCGGAATCGAAGCGCCTGAATGTGCTGCTGCGCGATTTCCGCGCCAACCACAATCACATGGCCATCGTGGTCGATGAATACAGCGGCGTGGCCGGCCTGATCACCATCGAGGACGTGCTGGAACAGATCGTCGGCGATATCGAAGACGAATACGATTTCGATGAAGAGGAAGACAATATCCTCTCCATCAAGGAAGGCCAGCACGGCCCGCGCTGGCGCGTGAAGGCGCTGACCGAAATCAGCCAGTTCAACGAAGAACTCGACACCAGCCTGTCCGACGAGGACGCGGACACTATCGGCGGCTTCGTTGCCCAGCATCTGGGCCGCATGCCGCACAAGGGCGACGAGTTCGATATCGGCAACCTGCACTTCGAAGTGCTGCGCGCCGATGCCCGCCAGATCCACGTGCTGACCGTGGAAAAGCTGCCACCGTCCATCGACGAGCAGGACTGATGCGCCTTCGCCGCGCCCAACCCGGCGAAGCGCCAGCTCCCGCACGCAGTACCCGCAGCAGAATGATCATCGCCGCGCTGGCCGGCGCGGCGAGCGTGTTCTCGTTCGCGCCGTTCGGCTGGTGGCCCTTGCAGCTGCTGTGCCTCGCGGTGCTGTTCTACCAGGTGCTGCGCGCCTCCTCGGTCAAAGCCTCCGCTTTGGTGGGCTGGGCCTTCGGCTTCGGCTGGTGCCTGGCCGGCGTGCACTGGCTCTACGTGGCGCTGAACCGCTTCGGCGAGCTGGCCGCGCCGCCGGCCGCCATCTCGATTGCGCTGCTGGCCGTCTTCATGGGCGGCTACTCGGCGCTCGCCATGGGCGCCGGCGCATGGCTGCGCAAGCGTTTCGCCATGCCGCTGCCTGCCGCCAATCTCCTCCTGCTGCCTGCGCTGTGGGCTGTCGGCGAATGGGCGCGCGGCTGGGTATTCACCGGATTTTCCTGGGCTTCCGCAGGCTATGCACACAATGTTTCGCCGCTGTCCGGCTTCGCGCCCGTGCTGGGCGTGTACGGCATCAGCTGGCTGGTCGCCCTGAGCGCGGGCGCCCTGCTCCTGCTGATG
Source organism: Pseudoduganella rhizocola (assembly GCF_045984285.3). Lineage (NCBI taxonomy): Bacteria > Pseudomonadati > Pseudomonadota > Betaproteobacteria > Burkholderiales > Oxalobacteraceae > Pseudoduganella > Pseudoduganella rhizocola. The sequence goes on along the minus strand of NZ_JBJQIK030000001.1, from coordinate 211,372 downwards.
CACCGCACGCGCGCCGCCGCGCTGGCGCTCATCGCTGTGGTCTGGGGTGCGGGCTTCGGCCTGCAGTACGTGCAATGGACCCATGCCGAAGGCAAGCCATTGTCCGTGCGCCTGGTGCAGGGCAATATCGCGCTCAAGGCCAAGTTCGACCCGAACCACATGCAGTCCACGCTGCGCCAGTACCAGCAGGCCGTGATGGCCGCGCCGGCGGACCTGATCGCCACGCCCGAAACGGCCGTGCCCCTGTTCCCGCACCAGCTCCCCGCCGGCTACCTGGACAGCTTCGGCCAGTTCGCGCGCCGCAGCGGCAGCTCCATCGTGCTCGGCATTCCGCTGATGGACAGCCCTTCCCAGTATTCGAACAGCGTGATCGGCCTTGCGCCCACGCTTGGGCCAAAACCCTACCGCTACGACAAGCACCACCTCGTGCCCTTCGGCGAATTCATTCCGCCCGGCTTCCGCTGGTTCACGAACCTGATGCAGATTCCGCTCGGCGACCAGACCCGCGGTGCCGTGCTGCAGCCGGCCTTCCGCGTGAAGGACCAGCGCGTGCTGCCGAATATCTGCTACGAGAACCTGTTTGGCGAGGAAATCGCCGAGCAGCTGGCGGAGGATGCGCAGCCGGCCACGGTGCTGCTGAATGTGTCGGAACTGGCCTGGTACGGCGAATCGCTGGCCATTCCCCAGCATTTGCAGATCTCGCAAATGCGCACACTGGAAACCGGCCGCCCCATGCTGAGCGCCACCAACAGCGGCGCCACGGTGATGATCGACCACCAGGGCATCGTGAAAGCCAGCCTGCCTTACTACCAGCCGGGCGTGCTGAATACCACCGTGCAGGGCATGGGCGGCACCACGCCCTATATCCTGCTGCAGAATCGCCTCATCCTGGCGCTCGCCGCTTTGGCCGTCATCGCGGCCTGTCTGTGGTCCAAATCTCTACAAGTCCGCGCTAAAAACCGCTAAAATGAGTCGTTTTGGCGAACCGATAACGCTCGCGCCTGCGCGCGCCACTGAAGAACGAAGATGCTGACATTCCAACAAATTATCCTGACCCTGCAATCCTACTGGGACAAGCAGGGCTGCGCACTGCTCCAGCCCTACGACATGGAAGTCGGGGCGGGCACCTTCCACACCGGTACCTTCCTGCGCGCGATCGGCCCCGAGCCGTGGCGCGCGGCCTACGTGCAGCCGTCGCGCCGCCCGAAGGATGGCCGTTACGGCGAGAACCCGAACCGCGGCCAGCACTACTACCAGTACCAGGTGGTGCTGAAGCCTGCGCCGGAAAATATCCTGGACCTGTATCTGGGTTCGCTGGAAGCGCTGGGCCTGGACCTGAAGCAGAACGATGTGCGCTTCGTGGAAGACGACTGGGAAAGCCCGACCCTGGGCGCCTGGGGCCTGGGCTGGGAAGTCTGGCTGAACGGCATGGAAGTCACGCAGTTCACCTACTTCCAGCAAGTGGGCGGCCTGGATTGCAAGCCGGTGCTGGGCGAAATCACTTACGGCATCGAGCGCCTGGCCATGTACCTGCAGGGCGTGGAGAACATGTACGACCTGGTATGGACCGAGCTGGAAGAGAACGGCGTGAAGCGCAAGTTCACCTACGGCGACGTGTTCCACCAGAACGAAGTGGAGCAGTCGGCCTATAACTTCGAGCATTCGAATACCGAACTGCTGTTCCAGCAGTTCGCCAACCATGAATCCGAAGCCAAGCGCCTGATCGAGCTGCAACTGACGCTGCCGGCCTATGAGCAGATCATGAAAGCCTCGCACAGCTTCAACCTGCTGGATGCGCGCGGCGCCATCTCGGTGACCGAACGCGCAGCCTATATCGGCCGCGTGCGCGCGCTGTCGCGCATGGTGGCGCAGGCCTACTACGATTCCCGCGAACGCCTTGGCTTCCCGATGCTGGCTTCTGCATAAAGATACACGAACATGACTCAAACTCTGCTCATCGAACTGCTGACCGAAGAACTGCCGCCGAAGGCGCTCGCCAAACTGGGCGCAGCCTTCAGCGCGGGCATCGTCAATGGCCTGAAATCGCGCGACTTCCTGGAAGACGGCAGCGAAGCCACCACCTACGCCACGCCGCGCCGCCTGGCCGTGTCCATCACCAAGGTGCGCGCCACCTCGCCCGATAAATCGATCCGCGAAAAAGTGCTGCCCGTGACCGTGGCGCTGGACGCTTCCGGCAACCCGACGCCGCCGCTGGCCAAAAAGCTGGCCGCGCTGGGCTTCCCCGACCTGAAAGTGAGCGACCTGGAACGCGCGCAGGACGGCAAGGCCGAGAGCTTCTTCTACACCTACACCGCGCCGGGCTCGCAGCTGCAGGCCGGCGTGCAGGCCGCGCTGGAAGAATCCGTGGCCAAGCTGCCGATTCCAAAGGTAATGAGCTACCAGCGTCCGGACGGCGAGACCGTGCAGTTCGTGCGCCCCGCGCACAGCCTGATCGCGCTGCATGGCGAGTCCGTGCTGCCGCTGACCCTGCTGGGCCTCACCGCATCCAACAAGACCGACGGCCACCGCTTCCTGACCGCCCCCGGCCAGCGCACTGTGACCGTGCCGAACGCGGACGCGTACGCCGCCACGCTGGCGGACAAGGCCAAGGTGGTCCCGAGCTTCGAAGCGCGCAAGGAACAGATCCGCGCATCGCTGCTGCAGAAAGCCGGCGCCGACCAGGTGCTGATGCCGGAAGCGCTGCTCGATGAAGTGACCTCGCTGGTGGAATGGCCGGTCGTCTACGAGTGCCACTTCGAGGAACAGTACCTGTCCGTGCCGCAGGAATGCCTGATCCTGACGATGCAGACCAACCAGAAGTACTTTGCGCTGACCGACACCAGCGGCAAGCTGCGCTCGCGCTTCCTGATCGTCTCCAATATCGCCACCGACACGCCGCAGGCCATCATCGGCGGCAATGAGCGCGTGGTGCGCCCGCGCCTGTCCGACGCCAAGTTCTTCTTCGAGCAGGACAAGAAGAAGACGCTGGAATCGCGCCTGCCGCTGCTGAAGAATGTGGTGTACCACAACAAGCTGGGCACCCAGGCCGAGCGCAGCGACCGCGTGACCGCGCTGGCCACCGCCATCGCCGCCAGGCTGGGCGCCGATGTGAAGCTGGCCGAACGCGGCGCGCGCCTGTCCAAGGCCGACCTGCTGACCGATATGGTGGGCGAGTTCCCCGAGCTGCAGGGCATCATGGGCACCTACTATGCGCGCCACGATGGCGAGCCGGAAGAAGTGGCGCTGGCCGCCTCCGAACACTACCAGCCGCGCTTCGCCGGCGATGCTCTGCCAACCACCAATACCGGCACCGCCGTGGCGCTGGCAGACAAGCTGGAAACCCTGGTCGGCATCTGGGCCATCGGCCTGCAGCCGACCGGCGACAAGGACCCGTTCGCGCTGCGCCGCCACGCCCTCGGCGTGCTGCGCATGCTGATCGAGAAGCGCCTGCCGCTGACCATCAGCGGCCTGCTGGCCGACGCGGCAAAGCAGTTCGCTTCCGTGCCGAATTTCAAGGATCCGTCGGCCGAAGTGAGCGCCTTCATGCTGGACCGCCTGCGCGGCATCCTGCGTGACCGCAGCTTCACGCCGAACGAGATCGAAGCCGTGGTGGCGCAGAATCCGGACCGACTGGACGATATCGTGCAGCGCCTGGAAGCCGTGCAGGCCTTCGCCGCCCTGCCGGAAAGCGCCTCGCTGGCTGCCGCCAACAAACGCATCACCAATATCCTGAAGAAGAACGAGGAAGCGCTGGCGCAGGCCTCCACCGTCAACCCTGCGCTGCTGCAGGACACGGCCGAGAAGAACCTGGCCGCCGCCGTCACCCGCGTGCAGCCCGAAGTCGATGCGGCCTTCGCCCGCGGCGACTTCACCGGCACGCTGAAAACGCTGGCCCAGCTGCGCGACGACGTGGACGCCTTCTTCAACGACGTGATGGTGATGGCCGACGATATCGCGCTGCGCAACAACCGTCTTGCCCTGCTGTCTTCACTGCACGGCATGATGAACCGCGTGGCCGACATCTCGAAACTGGCTGCCTGATATGCCGCAGCTCAAGCTCATCATCCTCGACCGCGACGGCGTGATCAATCATGATTCGCCGGACTTCATCAAGTCGCCGGAAGAATGGATTCCCGTTCCCGGCTCGCTGGAAGCGATTGCCCGCCTGAACCAGGCGGGTTATCGCGTGGTGGTGGCATCCAACCAGTCCGGCATTGCGCGCCAGTTCTTCGACATCACCATCCTGAACGCCATCCACGCCAAGATGCACCGCATGGCGCAGCAGGTGGGCGCGGATATCGATGCCGTGTTCTTCTGCCCGCACGCGGCGGCGGACAACTGCGACTGCCGCAAGCCGAAGCCCGGCATGTATGCGGAAATCGCCAAGCGCTACCAGGTGAGCCTGAAAGGCGTGCCGACGGTGGGCGATTCCCTGCGCGACCTGCAGGCCGGGTTCATCGCGGGCTGCGCTCCCTACCTGGTATTAACCGGCAAAGGCGAGAAAACAGCGGCCACGGGAGGCCTGCCACCCGGTACAATGACTTTTCCCGACCTCGCAGCCACGGTGCAGCACCTGCTGAAAAATCCGGTGCCGCCGGCTGCCAACTGATCCTGATGGAGTCCAGCATTGCGTAACACCGTTCTGTTCCTGCGTTCCCTGCTGTTCACGCTGCTGATGGTGGTCGCCACCGTGGTGTGGTGCTTCGTCTGCATGCTGGCCGCGCCGCTTCCTTACAACAAACGGTATTACGTCACCTCGCGCTGGAACGTCTTTATCATCTGGGCGGCGAAAGCGATTTGCGGCATCGAGTACGAATTCAAGGGCTACGAGAATTTCCCGGACGGCCCGGCTGTCATCCTGTCCAAGCACCAGTCGGCGTGGGAAACCATCTTCCTGCTGGCGAACCTTCCACGCCCCCTGGTCTTCGTGTTCAAGAAAGAGATCCTGTACATTCCCTTCTTCGGCTGGGGCATCGCGCTGCTGCGCATGATTCCCATCGACCGCAAGCAGGGCAAAAACGCCTTCAGGCAGGTGGTCGCGCACGGCAAGCGCAGGCTGAAAGACGGCCAATGGATTATTATGTTCCCCGAGGGGACACGCATTCCCGTCGGCCAGGCGGGAAAGTACAAGAGCGGCGGCACGCGACTCGCGGTGGAAACCAATACGCCGGTGGTGCCGATTGCGCTGAACTCCGGTGAATGCTGGCCAAAGAATTCGTTTATCAAGCGTCCCGGCAAAATCACGGTCTCGGTAGGCAAGCCGATATCGTCCGAAGGCCAGAGCGCGGATGGCATGATGGAACAGGTGGAACAGTGGATAGAATCAGAAATGCGCGTCATTTCGCCCCACGCTTACAACGCTGGCTAGACGATCTCGCAACCGCGAAATCCACGCCGGCTTCAGAGGCGGGCGTGAATCAGCTCGACCTGTTTGCCGGCGCAGCAAATCCGGATGCGGCGCCCGCCGCATCGCTCCCCGTACCGCCTTCTTCTTCCTTCCCCGTTCCCGGCCCCGCCACCGTCAACCTGCTGCGGCCGCCGATCCAGCTGCGCAAGCCCGATCCGGTCCTCACGCCGCCTGTCGCCGGCGAATCGAAGCGGCAGCTTCTGGTCGGCGAGTTCGTGCTTGAATACGTGCTGCGCCGCTCCACGCGCCGCTCCATCGGCTTCATGATCGACGATGACGGCCTGCGCGTGACCGCGCCCAAACGCTGCACGCTGGCCGATATCGACAATGCCATCCGCGCCAAGCAGCACTGGATACTGAGCAAGCTCGATGAGCGCCGCCAGCGCCGCGCCGCACGCCTGGAAAAGCCGCCGGTGGCGTGGGAAGACGGCGCCCGCATTCCCTATCTGGGCGTGGACCTCACGCTGCGCCTGTATGCCGCCCCGCGTAACCGCACGGACTACAATCCGGCCACGCAGGAGCTGGCGATGGGGCTGGTGCAGGGCGCGACCGAACAGCTGGTGAAGGAGCGCGTGAAGTCCTGGCTGAAGCAGCAGGCCGAAGGCCTGTTCAAGCAGCGCCTGGACCTGTATGCGGCAAGGCTTGGCGTGCAGTATGCGGACTTTTCCCTGTCATCGGCCGACACGCGCTGGGGCTCCTGCACGGTGCAGCGCACGATACGCCTGAACTGGAAGCTGATGCACTTTTCGCTGCCGCTGATCGACTACGTGGTGGCGCACGAACTGGCGCATATCCTGGAGATGAACCACAGTGCCCGCTTCTGGGCGCACGTGGGCCGCATCTATCCGCAGTACGAGGAAGCCAAGCAGCTGCTGCGCCGCCGCGCACAGGAGCTGCCCGTCATGTTCTGACCGGGCTTACAGCCAGCCCGCCTCGCGCGCGATGCGGAAGGCTTCCACGCGGTTGCCGGCATTGAGCTTGCTGATCGCTTCGGACAGGTAATTGCGCACCGTGCCCTCGGACAGCGACAGCTGCCTGGCGATATCGGCGCCGCTGCGGCCCTCCCCCGCCAGGCGCAGCACCTGGCGTTCCCGCTCGCTGAGCGGATCTTCCGCACCGCTCCAGCTTTCCAGCGCCAGCTCGGGCGCAATCGCCCTGCCGCCGCCATGCACGGTGCGGATCGCCGCAGCAAGCGACTCGGACGGAGCCTCCTTCAGCAGATAGCCGCGAACCCCGGCCGCCATGGCGCGGCGCAGGTAGCCGGACCGCGCGAACGTGGTAACGATGATGACGCGCGCAGCGTCGCCGCGCTCCGCAAGGGCCGATGCCAGCTCCAGGCCCGTCATCTGCGGCATCTCGATATCGGTCAGCACAATATCCGGCGCAAGCCGGGCGCACAGGGCCAGCGCATCCCGGCCATTGCGTGCCTGCCCCACCACATCAAGGTCAGGCTCCAGCTTCAGCAGGGCGGCGAGCGCGCCCAGCACCAGCGACTGGTCTTCTGCGATCAGTACGCGGATCATGCAAAACCTCCCATCGGCAGCCGCAGCTCCAGCGACAGGCCGCGCACCACTTCCACCCTGAGCTGGCCGCCAAGCGACGCCACCCGCTCCTGCATGCCGCGCAGGCCATTGCCCTGCTCCAGCGCCTGCAGCGAATCGAGCTTGCTGCCATCGTCGCGGATATGGCAGACCAGCAGGCCGTCCTTCAGCGTCACGTTCACCTCGCAGCGTTTCGCATCCGCATGGCGCAGGATATTCGTCACCGCCTCGCGCAGGGACAGCGACAGCACGCTCTCCGCGGTCGCCGGCATCGTCAGGGGCTCTATGTTCGCATCCAATGTAACGTTGGCGGCCGCCAGCGCGGCGCGAGCCTGCGCCAGCTCGTGCGCGAAACCCGTCTGGCGGTAGCCGCTCACGGCACTGCGCACTTCCGCCAGCGCCTGCCGCGCATTGGTTTCGATATCCCTGATCTCGCGGCGCGAACCCTCCGGGTCGCGGTCGAGCAAGCGCCCCGCCAGCTCGGCCTTGAGCGTGATGAGCGACAGCGTATGGCCGAGCAGGTCGTGCATATCGCGCGAGATGCGTTCGCGTTCCGCGATGCGCGCCAGGTGCTCCACCTCTTCCTGCTTGCGCAGCAGCTGCCAGTGCTTGCGCTTCAGCGTCGCGTCCATCACGCTGGCGATGCCGACCGGCACGCCGACTGCGAGCGTGGGCATCAGGAAGCTGAGCGGCAGATCGACCACCAGCGCGATGAGCGCCGCGCCGGACAGGATTGCCGCAATCGTGGCATAGGCGTAGCGCCGGTTCTCGATGCCGGCGCACATGGCGGCGCCGAAAATGAAGAAGGTGCAGGCGCCGAAGTTGAAGGGAGCCCACGCCACGCCGAGCGCGAAGGTCGCGAGCAGCACGGGTACCAGGCGCCGGTTGCGCAGCCAGTAGCTGGAGAAATACATCGGCACGAACACGATCACCGTCAGCGCCAGCAATGCCAGCTCCAATGCCGTGGGCCGGATGTAGAAGTACTTCCAGACGAAGAAGTTCAGCGACAGCAGCCACAGATACGGCGCCTTGCCGACCGCGGGCGGCACCCATGGCCCTGCCAGCATTCGCCGTATCCTGTCCACGCGCTTCTCCTTATTCTTCCGTCAGGCGAACGTCGGCAATCTGGAACTGGTAATCGCCCGGCTTCGGTCCTGCGTTGAACGCTATCATGGTGAGCGCACTGGCGTCTACTCCCTTGAAGGAGGACAGCGGCAGCACGACTTCGGACCAGCCTTCGCCTGCGGTGAAGGGCTGGTTTACCGGAATCGAAACGCCCTTGGACATGATGGCCACCGCGTAGCGCTGGCCGTCGCCGCGCGCACGGAAGCGCAGCACTGTTGCGGCGCTCAGGTCCGCCGCCTGCATCGGCTGCTGGCCGGGGATGAAGGCGATACCGGCCCAGGGATAGGCGAAGCCCGGTTTCACGCTGGCCGTAACGTCTGCCGCCCGCTGCCCGCCCGACTCCACGAAGGCCAGCTTCGCAGTCGATTTGCCGCCCATGAAATTATCGGTGGACGGCACCCAGCCCATGCCGAACGGGCTGCCGAAGCGCTCCGGCGAGAACAGGCTGATACGGCCTTCCGGCGGCAGTGCCAGGGCCTTGCCCTTTTGCGCGCTGGCTTCGTCCGCCACCGCCTTCATCTGCGCCGTGCGCAGCGGCGAGACCGGTGCGCCGTCCTTCCACACTTCCACGATGCGGCGGGTGGCGCCGATATCGGCAGTTGGATCCCCTTCCACCAGCAGCAGATCCGCCTTGTAGCCTTTCGCGATACGGCCCCGCTGCGGCAGGCGGAAGGCCCTGGCCGGTGCGCTGGTGGCCGCCGCCAGCGCCTCAGACGGCGCCAGGCCGGCCTGCGTCATGGCCAGCAGCTCGTGGTGCATGCTCGCGCCGTACTGGGTGCCCACATTGCCGGCGTCGGTGCCCGCCAGCAGGGTGACGCCCGCATCGCGCAGCGCCTTCACCACCGCGCGCGGCGCCGCCAGTTTCTCCGGATGCGCACTGCTGCCATGGCTGCCCCTGAGCGGCTGCACCTGCTCCTTCAGCAGCAGGGCCATCAGCGTTTTATCGTCCAGCACATCCTGTTCCTGCACGCCTGCGATGCTTTCCATGACGCTGAAGGTGGGAATGATGAAGGCCTTGCGGCTGCGGGCAAGCGCGGCAAATGCCGCGAGATCGTCCGGCGCAATGCGCTCGCCGACGAACAGGTGCACGAGGCCGTCGGCCCCCGCCTCCAGCGCGGCGCGGGCATTGGCCAGCGTGGCGATATGGACCACGGCCAGCTTGCCACGCCGGTGCGCGGCATCCACCAGCGCCTTCACGGTCGGCAGGTCGAGGCTGGGCGTGGGATGCGCAGCACTGCCCTGCTCCAGTACGATCTTGATGAAATGGGAACCTTCGGCAATGCGCGCATCCACCCATGCCTGCGCTTCTTCCGGGCGGGTGAGGGTCTGGATGGCAATGCCGTATTCGGTGCCATGGCCGCCGGGCACGGTGGCGAGCGTGCCGGCCGAGAACATGTCGGCACGGTCCTTGTTCTCGCCGCGCTGCATGCGCGCCGCCATATCCTGCATGATGGAGACGCCGGTGAACATATCGACCTGCGTGGTAACACCGAACAGCAGCGGCAGCTCGAGATAGCGGTAGGCATGCACGTGCGAATCGATCAGGCCTGGCAGCAGCGTGCGGCCCTTGCCGTCGATGATAACGGTATCGGCAGGCGCTTTGCCGTGGAAGTCTGGGTCGGCGATCTTTGCGCCGTCGATCAGCACATTGCGGTGCTCGTAGCTGCGCTGGCCATCGAATACGCGCACGTCGCGGATCAGCGTGGTTGCGGCCATTGCAGGCAGTGCGGCAGCAAGGGCGGCGGTGAGCAGTAGTGGTTTGAACATGGTCTTCTCCCTGGTGTCTGGTGGGAGAAGTATCGGCTCCGGGCTGCGCGCCCGCCAGAGCAAAACGCCATCAATCTGGTGTGACAAATGTCACCTGCCCAGCACGGCCTCCAGCTCCCGCACCTTCAGCTTCAGGCGTACGAGGAAGTTATATGACAGGCCATCGTCGCATTCGTTGCGGTCGTGCGCAAAGAACCAGTCGTCGCCGCGCAGGACCACGGGCGTGCGGTCGGCGGCAGCCAGCTTCTGCTTCACGCCCTTGAAGTAATCGTAGCTTTGCGTCACGTAATGGTTGATGCGCAGTTTGGCATGCGATGGCTGTTGCGCCGGATCGTTCAGCATGGGCGTGGTGAGCTGGCGCAAGCGCTCGTCATACGTGCCGCGTTCGGTCGCGAAGATATGCGAGGTGGCCGCCCTGGCCTGCTGGCGGCCCTTGATGACCGATTTGATATGGCGGTTTGGTCCGAAGTCCGGTTTGCTGTGGCGTGTGAAGTTTTCCATCAGCAGGCCGTCCGGCTCCTCCAGGTGGCCGCTGCTGCCGTAGCACATCCAGTACACGCCCAGCGCCGACATTTCGTGTCCGTTGAACTCCGCCAGCGCCTGCTGGATGTCCGGAGCCTGCACCGGAAACAGGAATTCGTCGCCGTCGATGAAAGCCATCCAGTCCACATCCGCATTATGCGTATCGATAGCGTGCTGATAGGCCGCGAGCTGCGGCTTGTCCGGCGCCTGCACGGTGTAGAAAGTGATGGGATAGTGCCGCGACAGGGTTTCCAGCGTCTGCGGCATGCCATCATCGCATTCGTGGCAATAGATGAAGAACCTGTTGAACCCGACCGCCATATGAAAGGCCAGCCATTCCACGATCCAGGGATTCCGGTTGCGCTGAATGGATGCGATGGCGACTTGCATGGTCAGGCGAGCGGCGGCAGCAGCGCGATGGTGCGCGCGGTGGCGCCACGGTGCTGGTTGGCGAAGGCGAGCGCGTTGGCGCCCATCGTCTCGCGCGCTGTTGCGTCCTGCAGCAGCGCCGCGGCGGTGCGCATCAAATCATCGGCGCTCGCCACGCGCTGCGCGCCGCCTGCGGCCAGCGCATCTTCGGTGGCCTGCGCGAAGTTGAAGGTGTGCTGGCCTACCAGCACCGGCTTGCCCAGCGCTGCAGGTTCGATCAGGTTCTGGCCGCCCAGCGGCTGCAGGCTCCCGCCGATGAAGGCCACGTCGCAGGCAGCGTAATACGCGAACATTTCGCCCATCGAATCGCCCAGCAGCACCTGTGTTTCGGCAGCGACAAGGGCGCCGGGCGTCTCAAGCGCCGAGCGGCGCTGCACGGAGAGGCCGCGCCCGCGCACCATGGCATCAACCGCATCGAATCGCTGGGGATGGCGCGGCACCAGCAGCAGCAGCCAGCCGTCCGGCATGGCTGCCGTGCGCGCGGCGTCGAGTATCAGTTCCTCTTCGCCCTCGCGCGTGGAAGCGCACAGCAGCACCGGGCGCAAGCCGATCTGCTGGCGCAGCCGCGCGCCCAGCGCCAGCACGGCAGGCGGCACGACGACGTCAAACTTGATGCTGCCGGTAACGTCCACTTTCGGCGCCCCGAGGCTGCGGATGCGTTCCGCATCGGCTTCCGTTTGCGCAGCGACATGCGAGATACCGGCAGCCGCATTGCGCATCATCCGGCCGAAGCGCTGCGCCTTGCGCAGCGAGCGTTCACTGAGACGTGCATTCGCCAGCATGACGGGCACCTTGCGGCGGCCGCATTCTGCGATCAGGTTGGGCCACACTTCGGTCTCCATCAGGATGCAGATGCGCGGCTCGAAGTGGCGGATGAAACGCTGCACCAGCGAGGGAATATCGTAAGGCAGATAGGATTGCACGAGGCGCGCGCCGTGCTTGCCGAACAGGGACTTGCCGGTGGCGCGGCCGGTCGGCGTCATATGCGTGAGCACGATGCGGCTGTGCGGATACTGCTTGAGCAGCGCTTCCACCAGCGGCTCGGATGCCCGCGTTTCGCCGACCGAGACGGCATGCACCCAGATCGTGAGCGGCCCGTCGTTGGCGGCCCGGCGGCCATAGATGCCAAGGCGTTCGCCCCAGTGCTGGCGGTAGCCCGGCTCCTGGCGGCCGCGCAGCCACAGGCGCGCCAGCACCAGCGGCAAGGCCAGCCACCACATCAGGGTATAGAAACGAAGCATGTCAGGCGATCAGGCTGCGGGCGGCAGCCAGCACTTCGGCCACGGAAGGCGGCGCGCCGGCATCGCCCAGGTTGATGATCTTCGGCGACCAGTTGCCCTCGGTTTTCCAGCGCGGCGAGTCGCAGTAGATTTCGACCACAGGGCGCGAGAAGGCAGCCGCGATATGGGTGAGCCCCGTATCGACGCCCACCGCCAGCGCGGCATGGCGTGCCAGCAGCACGGCATCGGCCATGGACAGCCTGGGCAGCACGCGCGCATTCGGCAGCGATGCCGCCAGCGCTTCCGCTTCAGCCTTTTCTTTCGGCGAGCCCCAGGGCAGCAGGATGGTCATCGGGGCCAATGCGCGCCCCAGTTCGATCCAGTTGGCCGGCGCCCACTTCTTCGCGTCGCGCGCCGTACCATGGAAGTAGACGGCATAAGGCCCGGCAGGCATCCAGTCGGGACGCGGATCGGACGGCGACACCTCCGGCAGGCCGAAATCGGCCGGCGTATCGGCGGCGTAGCCCAGCGCCGCGCCAACCACAAGGCGGCCGCGCGCTACCGCATGCGTGCGCGGGTCGAGGGGGATGCTTTTCGTATGGAAGATGCGCGAGATGCCTTCATAGCCCGAGCCTTCGCTGCCATTGGCCAGGCCCACCTTGAAACGCCCGCGTGCGGCGCCCATGATGATGCCGGTCTTGAGCAGGCCCTGGGTGTCGAACACATAGTCGTATTCCACTGCGCGCAGGGTGCGGAAGAACTGGCCGATCTCGGCGCGCGTGGCCTTGTCGCCAAGGCTCTTGCGCCAGCGGCGCAGCGCAAACGGGATGATGTTGCGCACCTGAGGATTCAGGCGCACCAGGCTCACATAGCCCTCTTCCACTACCCAGTCGATATTCGCGTGCGGGAAGTGGCGGCGGATATCCGCCACGATGGGCATATTGTGCAGCACGTCCCCCAGCGAGGAGACGCGCACCAGGAGGATGTTCATCTCAACTCAGAACGGCAGTTCGGCATCCGGCTTGGCAGCCAGGATCACCTTCTTGAACTGGCCCTGGATGCGCTCCAGCGCCGCCGGCGTTTCCGCCTCGAAGCGCAGCACGATCACCGGCGTGGTGTTCGAAGAACGCGCCAGGCCGAAGCCGTCCGCATATTCCACGCGCAGGCCGTCGATGGTGATGATCTGTTCGTTGCCGGGGAACTCGGCGTCCGCACGCAGCTTGTCCATCAGCGCGAAATTCTCGCCTTCCTTCAGGTGCAGGTGCAGCTCGGGCGTGCTGTCCGACTGCGGCAGTGCATTCAGCAGCGCGGAAGGATCTTTTTCGCGGGTCAGGATCTCCAGCATGCGCGCGCCGGAATACAGGCCGTCGTCGAAGCCGTACCAGCGGTCCTTGAAGAAGATATGGCCGCTCATTTCGCCGCCCAGCGGGGCGCCGGTTTCCTTCAGCTTGGCCTTCACCAGCGAGTGGCCGGTCTTGTACATCAGCGGCTTGCCGCCTGCCTTGGTGATGTAGGGCGCCAGGTGGCGCGTGCACTTCACGTCGTACAGGATCTGTTCGCCCGGATGGCGCGTCAGCACGTCGGCCGCGAACAGCATCATCTGGCGGTCCGGATAAATGATCTGGCCGTCCTTGGTGACGATGCCCAGGCGGTCGCCGTCGCCGTCGAAGGCCAGGCCGATTTCGGCGTCGGTCTCCTGCAGGCAGCGGATCAGGTCCTGCAGGTTCTCGGGATGCGCCGGATCCGGATGGTGGTTCGGGAAGGTGCCGTCCACTTCGCAGAACAGCTCGATCACTTCGCAGCCCATGCCGCGGTACAGGTCCCCCGCGAAGGCGCCGGCCACGCCGTTGCCGCAGTCGACGGCGATCTTGATCGGGCGCGCAATCTTCACGTCGCCGATGATGCGCTCCAGGTAGGCGGCGCGGATATCGTGGGTGCGGTACTGGCCGGTGGCGGCGGCAGGCTGCAAGCCGGCGGCGATGGCGTCGTACAGGCCTGTAATGGCCTCGCCGTGGATCGCCTCGCCCGCCAGCACCATCTTGAAGCCGTTGTAGTCCGGCGGATTGTGGCTGCCCGTTACCATGATGCCGGATTTCGCATCCAGCACATTGGTGCCGAAATAAACCATCGGCGTCGCCACCATGCCCAGGTCGATCACGTCCACGCCCGCCGTTTGCAGGCCTTCAGCCAGCGCCTTGGACAGTTCAGGGCCGGACAGGCGGCCGTCGCGCCCGATCACTACGGCGCGCTCCCCTTTCGCAGCGGCGGCCAGGCCGAATGCATGGCCAATCTGGCGCGCCACGCCGGCGTCCAGGGTTTTGCCGATGATGCCGCGGATATCGTAAGCTTTGAAGATCGATTTAGAGAGGGAAACCATAGGAATAAAGGCAGGCGAACCCGGGTGGGTTGCGGGGTTGATAACAAGCGGTATGGTAGTTGCGATGCTGGCGGCAGGCAAGACCCGCCGCCAACGGATGAGAGGATATCAGATACGCAGGTCGTCCATCGATTTGCCCGCGTCCAGCGCTTCCTTGACCCACTTCGGCTGGCGGCCGCGGCCAGTCCATTGCTGCGAGGAATCAGCCGGATTGCGGTAGCGCGCCGCCACCGTGCCGCCCTTATTGCGGTTGCCCGATGCAACCAGATCTTTCAATGGCAAACCCACGCTTTGCGCAATCGCGAAAATCTGTTCGCGCGCTTTTTGCAGGTCCTGGGATTCACGTTTTTTCAATTCACGCTTGATCTGCTCTTGCAGATTGCGCAAATCGGAAGCCGACATATTCGACAGATCCATTTGGCATATTCCTTGAGGGGCTAATCAGAGGGTGCAGCTTGCTGTGCGCAATATACACCATAATAAGAAAACCTCAGTTCTTCTTGTGCCGGATCATCCAGCGCGGCGCCTTGAAACGGACAATCCGCACATATAGCCAGACATAACTGCTGATAAACAGCAGCAGGAAACAGATCAGCACCCAGGTATGGCGCCAGAATACCGTGGCAGGAATTACCGCCATCAGGGAAAACATCCACAGATAAGGGGAGGTGAGGGAATTGCGGCGCATCAGCGCCCGGGCATCCTTGCGGCCCACGGCCCATTGCACGACGCGGCGGAAAATCAGGCTGTGCAGGTGAATGCCGTCCGGCATGGCCGGCGATTTACCGCGAATGAACATGCGGCGATAAACCGAGAATAATGTTTCGAATGCGGGATAGATTAACAGCAATGCGGCGTACCAGGTAGAAACTTCCGGATTCCGCATAACCAGCAGCAGCGCCAGCTCGCCCAGCATAAAACCGATGAAATAAGCACCGCCATCGCCAAGGAATATCAGGCCCACCGGATAGTTCCAGATCAGGAAACCGGCCGTGGCGCCGGCCACCATCAAAGCGGCAACCAGCACAAACATATCGCTCACCTGCAGCGCCACATAACCCAGCGATAAAAGCATACAAATGGTTACGACGCTGGCCAGACCATTGAATCCATCAATAATATTAATGGCATTGGCAATACCCGCCACCGCCAAGACCGTCAGCGGCAAGGTAAGCCAGATATAAGGCAGGGGCCAGACCGCATTTACCCAGTCCAGGCGGTCGATGCGGGCATCCAGCAGGAAATAGCCCAGCAGTGCGGCAATCATCGTGAGAATCAGGCGCCGGGCAGCGCTCACGCGGCCTGTATAGTCTTCCACGATGCCGCCGACGAAGGCGCAGCTGGCGCAGGCAATCAGCGACAGCATCCAGGTCGTCATGGCGGGCACGCGCCAGATGGAAATGCAGGCGCTCAGCGCTACGGCCAGGAAAATGGACAGCCCGCCAATACGGGCCACGGAATGCGAGTGGACTTTCTGAACGCCGTTGAAATCGGAATCGAGTGCGGGCCCGTGCAATCTCGCCTCCTTGATGACCAGCAGGGTCAGCAGGGCGGAAGCGATAAAACTTACCAGGAAGGAAAACATCGGTTTTTTATGGGTATGGGGGCCTGTACGCTAACCGGGCATTGTACCGGATTAATGTTGAGCAAAGGATAAACGCGCCGGGCAGCGCGTTTATTTCATGCAGAGGCGCAAGGCTTCCTGCCATTGCGGCAGGGTGCAGAAACGGTCCATCAGGCGCTGCGAGGACAGCACCGAGTACTGTGGCCGGCGCGCGGGCACCGGATAGTCGGCCGTGGTGATGGGCACCAGCTTGCAATCGATGCCGGCCTGCTCCAGGATGGCGCGGGTGAAATCGAACCAGGTGGTCTGGCCCTGGCTGCTCAGGTGATAGATGCCGCCATGCTCGCGCCACCAGTCCGCACCGCCCTGCCCGGCCTGCGCCAGCACTAGCGCCGTCGTGTCGGCAATGGTGCGGCTCCAGGTAGGCGCGCCATGCTGGTCGGCCACGATGCGCAGCTCGTCGCGCTCTTTCGCGAGGCGCAGCATGGTCAGCAGGAAGTTCTTGCCGCGCATGCCATAGACCCAGCTGGTGCGGAAAATCAGGTGCGGCACGCCGCTGGCCGCAATGGCCTGCTCGCCGGCCAGCTTGCTGGCGCCGTAGACATTGATCGGGCCCGTGGCGTCGCCTTCCACGCGCGGCGCCGGATCGTCGCCGGGGAACACATAGTCGGTGGAATAGTGGACCAGGGCCGCGCCCAGGGCCTTCGCTTCCGCGGCCATCAGGCCCGGCGCTTCGGCATTGATGCGGTAGGCCAGCTCCGGCTCGCTCTCCGCCTTGTCCACCGCCGTATAGGCGGCAGGGTTGACGATCAGCTGCGGCTTTTCGGCGCGGATCACATCTCGCACCTGGTCCAGATTGGACAGGTCCATGCGGCTGCGGTCCACCGCCACCACCTGGCCGAGCCCCTGCAGGCTGCGTTCGAGCTCGTAGCCCACCTGGCCGGAGCATCCCGTCAGCAGGATTTTCATGCGAACACTTCCGCGTCAGCCAGCTTCAGCCCTTTCTGATCCTTGCCGGACAGCAGGGGGGCGGCATCCAGCGGCCATTCGATGCCGATGGCGGGATCGTTCCAGATGATGGCGCGCTCATGCTCGGGAGCGTAATAATCGGTGGTCTTGTACAGGAATTCGGCATGCTCGCTGGTGACAAGGAAGCCGTGGGCGAAGCCGGGCGGGATCCAGAACTGGCGCTTGTTTTCGGCCGACAGTTCCAGGCCATGCCATTTGCCGAAGGTGGGCGAGCTCTTGCGCAGGTCCACGGCCACGTCGAACACGCTGCCGCTGGTCACGCGCACGAGCTTGCCCTGGGCATGCTGGATCTGGTAGTGCAGGCCACGCAGCACATTGCGCGCGGAGCGCGAATGGTTGTCCTGCACGAAATCGGCCTTCACGCCGGTCAGCTCCTCAAAGCGGCGCTGATTGAAGCTTTCGTAGAAAAAACCGCGGTCGTCGCCGAATACCGTCGGCTCAATCACCAGCAGACCGTCGATGGCGGTCGGAATCACTTTCATCGGGGAATAACCTTGTCTTCCAGAATTTGCAGCAGGTACTGGCCATAGCCATTCTTCTTCAACGGTTCAGCCAGCTTTGCCAGCTGGGCAGCGTCGATGTAGCCCTTACGATAAGCGATTTCTTCCGGGCACGCCACTTTCAGGCCCTGCCGGCGTTCGATGGTGGCGATAAATTGCGACGCATCGAGCAGCGACTCGTGGGTACCGGTATCCAGCCAGGCCATACCGCGGCCCATCAGCTCCACCCTCAGCTGCTTGGCTTCAAGGTAAGCGCGGTTGACGTCGGTGATTTCCAGTTCGCCGCGCGCGGACGGCTTGATGCTGGCCGCGATATCGCACACCTGCCTGTCATAGAAATACAGGCCGGTCACCGCATAGTTGGATTTCGGCTTCAGCGGCTTTTCCTCGATGCTGACTGCACGGCGATGGTCGTCGAACTCGACCACGCCATAGCGTTCCGGATCGTGCACGTGGTAGGCGAAGACGGTGGCGCCTTCGCTGCGGCCGGCGGCGCTGTTCAGCAGTGCATCCAGGTCGTTGCCGTAATAGATGTTGTCGCCCAGGATCAGTGCGGACGGCGAGTCGCCGACGAATTCGCGGCCGATGATGAAAGCCTGCGCCAGGCCGTCCGGCGAGGGCTGCACTGCGTATTCCAGTTTCAGGCCCCATTGGCTGCCATCGCCCAGCAATTCCTTGAAACGGGGCGTATCCTGCGGGGTCGAGATAATGAGTATCTCGCGCATGCCGGCCAGCATCAGCGTGGTCAGCGGATGGTAGATCATCGGCTTGTCATAGATCGGCAGCAACTGCTTGGACACGCTCATTGTTACCGGGTACAGACGGGTGCCGGAACCGCCGGCGAGGATAATGCCTTTGCGAGATGCGCTCATTTATGCTACTTCCCGGTTAAAGTAATTGGTTTCCATCCACTTGGAGTAGGCGCCCGACTGCACGTCGGCCACCCATTCCTGGTTTTCCAGGTACCAGGCCACGGTCTTGCGGATGCCGGTTTCGAAGGTCTCGGCCGGTTTCCAGCCCAGCTCGCGTTCCAGCTTGCGCGCATCGATCGCATAGCGGCGATCATGGCCGGGGCGGTCTTTCACATAGGTGATCTGGGTCCGGTAGCTGCTGCCGTCGGCCTTCGGTTTCAGCGAATCCAGGATGTCGCACAGCACGTGCACCACATCGAGGTTGGCCATTTCGTTCCAGCCGCCCACGTTATAGGTTTCACCGAGGCGTCCATCCTGCAGCACGCGGCGGATAGCGGCGCAGTGGTCGCTCACATACAGCCAGTCACGGATCTGCTGGCCGTCGCCGTAGATCGGCAGCGGCTTGCCGGCCTGGGCGTTGGCGATCATCAGCGGAATCAGCTTCTCGGGGAAATGATAAGGGCCGTAGTTGTTGGAGCAGTTGGTGGTCAGCGTGGGGAAGCCATAGGTGTGGTGATAAGACCGCACCAGATGGTCCGACGCCGCCTTCGAGGCAGAATACGGGCTGTTAGGCGCATATGGCGTGGTTTCGCTGAAAGGCGGATCTTCCGGCCCCAGGGTGCCGTACACCTCGTCGGTGGAGACGTGCAGGAAGCGGAATGCCGTCTTCTCCTGCTCCGGCAGACCGCTCCAGTAGGCGCGCGCCGCTTCGAGCAGGCTGAAGGTGCCGTTGATATTCGTGTTGATGAACTCGCCCGGCCCGTGGATGGAACGGTCGACGTGGCTTTCCGCTGCGAAATGCACGATGGCGCGCGGCTTGTGCTCTTTCAGCAGCGCTTCCACCTGCTCGCGGTCGCAGATATCGCCGCGCACGAAGAGATGGCGCGCGTCGCCCTTGAGCGAGTTCAGGTTGTTCAGATTTCCCGCGTACGTCAACTTATCGAAGTTGAGAACAGGCTCGTCCGACTGCCGCAGCCAGTCCAGAACGAAGTTAGAGCCGATAAAGCCAGCACCGCCGGTCACAAAAATCATTTAGTATCCCAGTCCAGCAAGTTGATGAAGTAATAACCTCGATTGTATGTGAAAGCGCGGCAGTCCCGCGAAAAAATCCAATCGTGCTCCGGGGAACATAATGCGGACTTACGTGATCGGCGACCTGCAAGGTTGCCATGGTGAAACTGTCGCTTTGGTGGAGCGCATTCTCGCACGAGAACAAGAGCTGGGTGAAGAGGCGCCCTCGATCCTGTTCTGCGGCGACCTGATCAATCGCGGCCCGGACTCCCTGTCCACGCTGCGCTATGTGCAGGCGCTGGCGCAGGGCAGCGCGGGCCGCATCGACGCGGTGCTCGGCAACCACGACCTGCATTTACTTGCGGTAGCGAACGGCATCCGGCCCGAGTCCGGTTCGGACACGCTGGACACCATCCTGGCCGCGCCGGACCGCGAAGCCCTGCTGCACTGGCTGCGGCTGCGGCCGATGGCGATCATGCGCGCGGGGCACCTGCTGGTACATGGCGGCGTGCTGCCGCAATGGAGCGCGGAGCAGACGGTGGCGCTGGCCGGCGAAGTAGAGTCGGCGCTGCGCGATGGGCAGTGGGTGGACTTCCTGGCAGAAATGTACGGCAACCAGCCGGACCGCTGGGACGATGGCCTGCGCGGCACGGCGCGGCTGCGCTGCATCGTCAACGCCCTGACACGCATGCGCTTCTGTACGGCCGATGGCGTGATGGACTTCAAGATGAAGGAAAGCGCGCACGCCGACCCGGCCACGGGACTGATGCCCTGGTTCGAAGTGCCGGGCCGCCGCACCTCGGATGTTACCGTGGTGTTTGGCCACTGGTCGGCGCTGGGCCTGCAGGTCAAGCCCGGCATCATCGCGCTGGACAGCGGCTGCGTCTGGGGCGGCCAACTATCGGCCATCTGCCTCGACGACCGCAGCCTGCTGCAAATCCCCTGCACCGAATACCGCAAGCCAAAACTTGCTTAGAAAATGGGGACAGACCCGGATTAAATTAATCCGGGTCTGTCCCCAATTTTAGAGCAACTTTAGTCTGGGGCAACTTCGTCTGGGGCTTCTTCGGTGGACGCGGCTTCCTGCGGGATGTTGAGGGCCATGCGGATCGCCTGGTAGCTCGCTTCGGCCAGGTCGCGGCGGTTGCTGCCCTCTGTGCGCATGGCGGGCAGGATCGTTACCCGCGCGCGGATCGGGCTGCCGCGCAGGATCGCCATCATGCTCTGCGCGAACGTCATGTCGCCGATGAAGTCCACCGAAGGATGCGGCTTCAGATTGCTATCGACATAGCTGATGGCATACGGCTGCACTTTTACCTTGGCGTCGATGCCCGCCTCGAACAGATTGGCGTGGAAGGGCAGCAGCGTGCCCTGCGGCGCCGTCGTCCCTTCCGGGAAGAAGGCCACGCGCTGGCCGGACTGCAATGTGCTCACCAGCCCCTTGAAGATATTGCGCAGGTCGCGCCGGTTGCCGCGCGCGATGAACACCGTGCCCGCCTTCTCCACCAGCCATCCCGCCAGCGGCCAGGAACGGATCTCGGCCTTCGCCACGAAGCGGCAGGGATACAGCGCATTGATGACGAAGATATCCAGCCACGACACGTGGTTGGCCACCACCAGCGCCTTCTGCCGCGGCGCCGAGCTGCGCGAGGTAATCTGCACGCTCACATTGCAGATGGCCAGCAGGTGGCGCGACCAGTTACGGACGTGCACATCCCGCGCTTCCACACCGATGAAAGGGAAGATGAATGCGCACACCGCCATTCCCAGGAAGAGATGCACGATCACGCGCACCAGGCGCAGCGCCACCACCATGCCCTTCTCAGCGCGCGGTGCGTTCGAAGGCGACATGGCCTGCAACGATGGTTGCCATGACCTGCCCCGCCATTTCGTAACCGAGGAATGGCGTGTGCTTGCCCTGGCTGGCCAGTGCGGCTGCGTTCACTTCCCAGCGCGCCGCCGGAT
Organism: Pseudoduganella rhizocola; assembly: GCF_045984285.3. Lineage (NCBI taxonomy): Bacteria > Pseudomonadati > Pseudomonadota > Betaproteobacteria > Burkholderiales > Oxalobacteraceae > Pseudoduganella > Pseudoduganella rhizocola. Next base: position 190,004 of record NZ_JBJQIK030000001.1, on the reverse strand, counting down.
CGAACAGCACCACGTCCGCCGCCTTGCCCACACTTAGCGTGCCTGCATCCAGCCCCGCGATCCGCGCCGCTTCCGACGTCACACGGGACAGCGCCAGCGACAGCGCATCCTTGCTGTGCTGGGCCGCATAGTCGTCCGCCCATTTCAGCGTGAGCGACAGCAGCAGTTCGAGGCCGGTGGCGCCCGGCGACGCCTCGCCGAAGGGCAGCAGCTTTTCGTCGTCATCCACCGGCGTGTGGTCGGAACACAGCGCATCCACCGTGCCGTCCAGCAGGCCGCCGCGGATTGCCTCGCGGTCGCGCTGGCTGCGGAACGGCGGCGTAACGCGCGCATTCGAATCGAAGAAATTGATGTCGGCGTCCGTCAGGTGCACATGGTGCGCGCCCACGTCGCAGCTCACCGGCAGGCCTTCGGCCTTGGCGGCGCGCACCAGCTCGATGCCGGCTGCCGAGGAAATGCGGCACAGGTGCACGCGCGCGCCGCTGGCGCGCATCAGTTCGAAGATCGTGTGCAGGGCGATGGTCTCGGCCATCACCGGCACGCCGGACAGGCCCAGGCGCGACGCCAGCGGGCCGCTGTGGGCAATGCCGCCGCGGCCGATGTGCGCATCCTGCGGACGCAGCCAAACGGTATAGCCGAAGGTCTTCGCATACTGCATGGCGCGCAGCAGCACGGTGGTGTCGGTAATCGGCACTTCGGCCTGCGCGAAGCCGATGCAGCCCGCTTCCGTCAGCTCCGCCATCTCGGTCAGCGCTTCGCCTTTCAGGCCCATGGTGAGGGCGCCCAGCGGATGCACATTGGCCTGGTTCAGGCCGCGCGCGCGGTGCTTCAGCATTTCCACCAGGCCCGGTTCATCCAGCACCGGGTCGGTGTCGGGCGGGCAGACCAGGCTCGTTACGCCGCCCTGCACTGCCGCCTGCATTTCGGATTCCAGCGTGGCCTTGTATTCGTAGCCCGGCTCGCGCAGGCGCGCGGACAGGTCCACCAGCCCCGGCGCCACCACCAGGCCTGCAGCGTCGATGCTGCGGTCGGCCGTGAAGCCTGCCGGTGCGCTGCCGACGGCGGCTACCTTGCCGTCCACGATGAAGAGGTCGTGCTGTCCGTCGATCTTGTTGGCCGGGTCGATCAGGCGGCCGTTCTTGATATGAAGTTTCATCCCTGGTTTCCTGCCAAAATACTCATCACCGCCATGCGGACCGCAATGCCGAACGTTACCTGCGGCAGGATCACAGCCTGCGGGCCGTCCGCCACCGCCGAATCGATCTCCACGCCGCGGTTCATCGGGCCGGGGTGCATCACGATGGCATCCGCCTTGGCCAGCGCCAGGCGTTCCGGCGTGAGGCCGTAGCTCTTGAAGTATTCCTGCGCCGACGGCAGCAGCGCGCCGCTCATGCGCTCGTTCTGCAGGCGCAGCATGATGATCACGTCCACTCCCTTGAGCCCTTCATCCATATTGGTGAAGGTGCGCACGCCCAGCTGGTCCAGGCCGCCCGGCAGCAGCGTGTGCGGGCCGATGGCGCGGATTTCCGGCACGCCCAGGGTGGTCAGCGCGTGGATGTCCGAACGCGCCACGCGGCTGTGCAGGATGTCGCCGACGATGGCCACCGTGAGGTTGGTGAAGTCCTTCTTGTAATGGCGGATGGTGTACATGTCCAGCAGGCCTTGCGTGGGGTGCGCGTGGCGGCCGTCGCCTGCGTTCACCACGTGCACGTGGTTCTGCTTCGTGTCGTGCAGGTGCTTGGCGATCAGGTAGGGCGCGCCGGACTGCGAGTGGCGCACCACGAACATGTCCGCATGCATGGCGGACAGGTTGTCGATGGTGTCCAGCAGCGATTCGCCCTTGCTGGCCGAAGATGCCTGGATATTCAGGTTGATCACGTCCGCCGACAGGCGCTTGGACGCGATCTCGAAGGTGGTACGGGTGCGGGTGGAGTTTTCGAAGAACAGGTTGAACACGCTCTTCCCGCGCATCAGCGGCACCTTCTTCACCTCGCGGTCGGATACGCTGACGAAGGAAGATGCGGTGTCGAGAATCTGGTTGACGATGGCCTTGGGCAGGCCTTCCGTCGTCAGCAAGTGCTGCAGCTCGCCGTGTTTGTTCAGTTGCGGATTAAGCATGGTCTTGTTCGATGGTCAGGGTAAATTGTCCCGTGCCGTCCTGCCGCAGGCGCAGCGCCTGGCCCGGTTCGACACGCGTGGTGGCGGCAACGAAGTCGGCAGCCACCGGCAGCTGGCGTTCGCCGCGGTCCACCAGCGAGGCGAGCAGGATGCGCGCCGGGCGGCCGTAGTCGAACAGCTCATTGATGGCGGCGCGCGTGGTGCGGCCGGTGTACAGCACATCGTCCACCAGCAGGATGGTGGCGCCGCTCACATCGAAGTTGATGGAGGTGGGCTTGACCTCGGCGGGCAGGCCCTTCTTCGCGTAGTCGTCGCGGTAGAAGGACACATCCAGCACGCCGAAGCGCGCGCTCAGGCCCAGGTCGCGGGCCAGGCGTTCGGCGATCCACGCGCCGCCGGAATGGATGCCGACAATGGCTGGCTCGCTGGCGCCGGCCAGGCCGGCCTTGACCTGTTCCAGCAGGCTGGCGTACAGCCGCTCGGCATCGAGCTCGGAAGGATTAGTGAGGGACATGTTCGTCAAAGTATTGTTGCAGGATGATGGCGGCGGCGCGGTCGTCGATCACTTCGCCCCGTTTGGCCTGGATCATGGCCGAGGAGTAGCGTTCGTCCACCAGCACCACCGGTAGATTGAAGCGTCCGTGCAGCTGGTTGGCGAAGCGGCGGCAGCGCGCCGTCATTTCGTGTTCCGCACCGTCCGGATGAAAAGGCAGGCCCACGATGCAGCGGGTCGGCCCCCATTTGTCGATCAGCGCCTTGATGTCCGCAAAGCGGGCGTCGTTGCCGACCGATGTAATAACGGCCAGCGGTGCAGCCTGGCCGATCATTGTGTTCCCCATTGCGACGCCGATGCGTTTGATGCCGAAGTCGAAGCCGAATACCGTTTCAGGATTATGCATGGCCCGCTTCGGAAGTGAGCATCAGGGGATCGATACCCAGCAGTTTCATGGCGGCGACGTAGCGCTCTTCAATCGGCATGTCGAACAGGATGCGCGGGTCGGCGCCCACCGTCAGCCAGCCGTTGCGGCCGATTTCATCTTCCAGCTGGCCCGGGCTCCAGCCCGAATAGCCGATCGACACCAGCATGCGCTCCGGGCCCTTGCCCTTGGCCACCGCTTCCAGCACATCGATGGAGGTGGTGAAGGCCACGTCATTGGTCACGGTCAGCGAGGACGAATAGTGCGCGCCGGGCGTGTGCAGCACAAAGCCGCGGTCGTCCTGCACCGGGCCGCCGAACATGATGGGCGCCGATTCCATATAGCGGCTGCTGTGCGCTTCCACTTCAATGTCGATGCGCTCGAACAGCACTTCCATCGTCATGTCGGTGGGCTTGTTGATGACCACGCCGAGCACGCCATTCTCGTTATGTTCGCAAACGTACACGACCGTGCCGCCGAACACAGGATCCTGCATCGAAGGCATGGCGATCAGAAAATGGTTGGCGAGGTTCAATGCTGGCACGCTGGAAGTTGAGTTGTCCTGCAAGGGGTCGCTGCTTCCTTGCAACAGGCCGGGCACAGGTAGCGGATTACTGGCTTTGCTTTTCTTCATACGCGGTGCTCTCTGCTGGCTGTATCTTGATATTTCCTTAATATTCCAGCTTGATCTTGTGGAATATACCCACAGTTTACTATGAATTGCCGGTTCAGCCATCCTGCCGGACCAGCAAGACACCACCGGGAACTGATTCTGGGCAATAATAGCGCTCGTTATTTGTCCTGGACAATCATGGAAACTGCCCTCGTCTGGTTCCGGCGCGACCTGCGCTCCTTCGACCACACCGCCCTGCATCACGCGCTGCAGGCCAGCCGCAAAGTGTTTTGCGCCTTTATTTTCGACAGCGCCATTCTGGACGATCTGCCGCGTGCGGACCGCCGCGTCGAGTTCATACACGCCTCGCTGGCAGAACTGGCTGCGGACCTGGAAGCAATGGGCGGCCACCTGCTGGTGCGCCATGGCCCGGCCGTGGAGCTGGTTCCCGCGCTTGCCGCCGAAGTGGGTGCGGACGCCGTGTTCGCCAACGAAGACTACGAGCCGGCTGCCATTGCGCGCGACGCGGCGGTGGCGCAGGCGCTGGCCGAATCCGGCCGTTCCCTGCGCACTTTCAAGGACCAGGTGGTCTTCTCGAAGGACGAAGTGCTCTCCCTCGCGGGCAAACCCTTCTCCGTATTCACGCCGTACAAGAATGCCTGGCTGCGCAAACTGCAGGCCGATCCCGCCGTGCTCGCTTCCTGGCATATCGAGCCGCTGGCCGACCGGCTGGCGCCGGGCGTATCGCAACTGCCGTCGTTGCGCGATGTCGGCTTTGCACACACCGGCCTGCGCGAGCTGGGTATCGATACCGGCATGTCCGGCGGCGCGGCCATGTTCGAAGCCTTCCTGCCGCACCTGGCCGATTACGGAACAGCGCGCGACTTTCCGGCGCAGCGCGCCACTTCCGGCCTCTCCCTGCACCTGCGCTTCGGCACGGTGTCGATCCGCCACCTGGTGCGTACCGTATCGGAGCTGTCGGCGCGCGGGCAGGCGGGCGAAGGCGGCGCGGTCTGGCTGTCGGAGCTTATCTGGCGCGAGTTCTACCAGATGATCCTGTTTCACAATCCCCATGCGGCGGGCGCTTCGTTCAAGCCTGCTTACGACCGCATCGAATGGGAAACCGGCCCCGATGCCGAAGCGGCTTTCGCGGCCTGGTGCGAAGGCCGCACCGGCTACCCGCTGGTGGATGCGGCCATGCTGCAGCTGAACCACACGGGCTTCATGCATAACCGGCTGCGCATGGTGACAGCCTGCTTCCTCATCAAGGACCTGGGCATCAGCTGGCAGCACGGCGAAGCTTATTTCGCGCTGAAGCTCAATGATTTCGACCTCGCGGCAAATAACGGCGGCTGGCAATGGGCCGCATCCTCGGGCTGCGATGCGCAGCCTTACTTCCGCATCTTCAATCCGGTAACGCAGTCGGAGAAGTTCGATGCGCAGGGAGAGTTCATCCGCCGTTGGCTGCCGCAGTTGAAGGGACTGTACGGCAAGGAGATCCATGCGCCATGGCTGCTGCCGCGCGAGCTGCTGAAGCAGCGCGGCGTGGTGCTGGGGCAGGACTATCCCGAGCCCATCGTGCACCACGACGAAGCGCGCCGGCGCACGCTGGCGCGCTACGAAGTGGTCAAGGCTTCTTAGGCATCAGCCCCGCAATGGCGCCCAGCAGGATAGGCTCCTGGAAGGGCTTGCCGAAATAGGCATTCACGCCCAGCTGCAGGGCGTAGTTGCGGTGCTTGTCCGCGCTACGCGAGGTAATCATGATGATGGGGATCTCGCGCGTGGCATCGTCGCCGCGGATATTGCGGGTCAGGTCGAAGCCGTCCATGCGCGGCATCTCGATATCCACCAGCATCAGGTCCGGCCTGCGTTCGTGCACCTGCTCCAGCGCGTCCACGCCGTCCTTCGCCAGTATCACGGTATAGCCTTCGCGTTCCAGCAGGCGCTGCGTTACCTTGCGCACGGTAATGGAATCGTCCACCACCATGATCACGCCTTCGGCCTGCGCCGGCGCAGGCGTTTGGGGCAGCGCGCGGCCGGGCTGCTGCGCCAGCACGATGGGGTTCAGGATCAGCACGATCTCGCCGTTGCCCAGCACCGTGGCGCCCGCGATGCCGGGCACCCGCGCCAGTTGCGGGCCGATGTTCTTGATCACCACTTCGCGGTTGCCCAGGATCTCGTCGGCATGCAGGGCGAGACGGTCGGTGCCGCTGCGCAGCATCAGCACGGGCGCCGAGCGCTGCGCCAGCGGCCGCGCCGCGGCATCGCCCAGCAGCGCCGGCAGGTAGTGCAGCGCCGCGCTCTGGCCTTGCAGCGTGAGCATACCCGCCGCATTGGCTTCGGCCAGCGCGCCCTCCTTCATCTGCAGCACCTGTTCCACCAGTGCCGACGGCACGGCGTAGGTTTTGCCGCCGGCGGCCAGCAACACCACCTGCGTTACCGCCAGCGTGAGCGGCAGGTGGATGGTGAAGCGGGTGCCCTTGCCTGCTTCGGTCCAGGTATCCACCCGGCCGCCCAGTGCGCTGGCCTCGGCGCGCACGATGTCCATGCCCACTCCGCGGCCCGCCAGTTCGGTCAGCGTGTCGGCGGTGGAGAAGCCGGGCTCGAAGATCAGGTTTGCCGCATCGGCATCGCTGATATCGGCCCCGGCGAGCAGGCCGCTTTGCTGCGCCTTGGCGCGGATGCGGGCGAGATCCAGCCCTGCGCCATCGTCGCTGAACTCCAGCACTACTTCGTTGCCCTGCTGGCTCACTTCCACCAGCAGCTCGCCGGTTTCCTGCTTGCCGTGGGCGGCGCGCTCGCTGCGCGCTTCGATGCCGTGGACGATGGCATTGCGCAGCAGGTGTTCGAACGGGCCGGCCATGCGTTCCAGCACGCCGCGGTCCATTTCTACCGTGCTGCCGCGGATATCGAGGTTGACGCGCTTGTCGACTTCCTTCGCGCTCTGGCGGGCAACGCGGAACAGGCGTTCGGAGATGCTGGCGAAGGGCACCATGCGCACGCGCATCAGGTAGCGCTGCAGGTCGCGCGTCATGCGGGCCTGCTGGGTGAGATCGTCGCTGGCGGCATCGACGGAGCGAATCAGGCTGTCGTGGAAGGCCGACACGTCGTTGACGCTTTCCGCCATCATGCGGGTAAGTTCCTGCAGGCGCGTGAAGCGGTCGAATTCCAGCGGGTCGAACTCGCGCTCGCCCGAGATCGAGAGGCGCGAGGCGATCTGCGTTTCGGCCTGCATTTCCACTTCGCGCAGGTGGCGGCGCAGGCGGTCCAGGTTGTCCTGGAAGTCCGCCAGCGAGGTGCGCAGCACGCCGACTTCGTTCTCCAGGCGGGAGCGGGTGATGGACACTTCGCCGGCCTGGTTCACCAGGCGGTCCAGCAGGTCGGCGCGGACCCGCACCATGGCCTGGCGCGCCGCCGGGTCGGCCGCCTCCGGCGCCGGCTCCTGCTCCTGCTGCGGCGCTTCCGCCGGCGCCGGATTTTGCAGCTGTTCGAAGAGCAGCAGGGCGTGGTCGTAGTGGGCCATCAGCTCGTCGAAGGCCAGCGGCGAGACGCTGCCTGCGTGGACCATGTTTTCCACATGCGTTTCGATCTCGTGCGCGTGCTGGCCGAGGCGCATCGCGCCGGCCATGCGGGCGCTGCCCTTCACCGTGTGCAGCACGCGCTGCAGGGTGTGGGCATGGCCGATATCGGTGGGCGCGTTGTGCCAGGCGCGCAGCGCTTCGCCCACTTGCGGCAGCAGGTCGGCGCCTTCTTCGAGGAAGACGGGCAGCAGGTCGGGGTCGATGTCGTCTGCAATCGCTGCCGGCGCGCCGTCGGACAGCGCGGCTTCGGCGGCCGGCAGGGCAAGCAACTCGACTTCCGGCTCGATCTCGTTCGTGGATGCTGCGCTATCGGCCGCCGCAGCGGCGGTGGCGGCGACGTCGCGGGCCGCTTCTGCATCGCCCGCCTCAGCGGCGGGTGTTGGTTCGGTCGCGTCCTCCGCAGCGTGCGCAACGGCTTCGCCGGCATCGGCAACTGGCGCGTCCGTTGGCTGCGGCACCGGCGTGTGATCCTGCAGCGCTTCAAGCTCGGGCGCCTGCGTGATCTCGGGTGCGTCCTGCCCTGCCGGTTCATCGGCGGGAAGCGCCATCAGTTCGTCGATGATCGCGGGTGCAGGGACTGGCCCGGGCGGTTCGGCCGGCTCTGGTTCAGGTACCGGCATGGGCGGCAAGGGCGGCGGCGCCACCTGCGTCAGCGGCGGAGCGGCGAAGGCATCGTCGAACGCCGCGTTGAACAGATCATCGATGCTTTCGTCCTGCTTTGCGAGCTGCGGACGGGGACGCAGCTCCGCGCCACGCTCCGGCATTGGGGGCGGATCGGCCAGCAGCGCGTGATAGGTGGCTGTAAACAGCGCATTCAGTCGGGCTTCCAGGTCATCCTGCGGCGCGGGCTCGCTCGCGGCATCGGCGAAGATGCTGTCCAGGCGCGCGTTCAATGCGCCTTCGGCGCGTGGCTGCGCAAGCTCCCTGGCCATGGCCGCCAGTGCGGCGATCAGTTCCGGCTGCTCGTCCGGCATGTCGCCCGCAGCGAAACTCTGCAGCATCTGGCGGATGCGCTCCACGGTAAAGTCGAGCAGGTCGTGTTGTGCGGGGTCGAGCTGCGGCGCCGGCGCCTGCACCACCTGCAAAGCGGTTTCCAGCGCAAAGGCCAGCTCGCGCAAGGCCTTGAAGCCGACCGTGCCCGAAGTGCCCGCCAGGGTATGTGCAGCGTGCAGCGCCTGCGCGCTTACCGGACGGCGCGGCTCGTGCCGCCACTCGCCGAAATCGCGCGCCAGGTGGCGTACCAGTTCGTCGCTTTCAGCAAGGTAGATGTTATACAGCGGCAGGGGAATCGCCAGCCGCCCCACGAATTTGACGTTGTCGTCGGCAGACGGCGTCACCGGTGTCGGCGCGGTCGCAACCGGAAGGCCGATGACATTTCCGGTCTGCGCCGCACCCGGCGTCTCCGGCCCACCACCGGCAGCGTGTACCGCGCCCATGGAATCCGTAGCGCCAGGAGCCGCTGGCGCCCCGGCAACCGCCTCCCCGCGGGCAGCTCCTGTTGTAGCTGCATCGTCTTCCGCAATGGGCGCACCGGGCGCTGCTGCGTCGTCAATGCTCGCTGCGTCCCCTGCGTCCTTGTCGGGGGCTGCGCTGAACGCATCCAGCTCTGCGGCGGCATCTTCTGTAGCGGGCAGCACGAAGGCGCCGTCCTGCTGAACACCGTCCGCCGCACGCATGATCGCCGCCGCGTCACGGCGCGATGCGCCGGCCGCGGCCAGCTCGGCAACCCAGGCGCGCAATTGCGGCGCCGCCCATTCCAGCAGCGCCAGCAGGTCCGCACTGGCCGCCCGCTCCTCGGCCAGCCACACATTCATGACCCGCTCCAGCGATGCCGCTGCATCGGCAAACGCGCTGAGGCCAACCATCCGCGCGCTGCCCTTCAGGGTATGGAAGGAGCGCCGCAGCACGGTGAGCCCTTCCAGCGACTCCAACGCCGCGTGCGGACCGTTCAACTGCATATCGACGGAGGCCAGCACGTCCTGCGCCTCGCCGATGAAGATCTCCAGCAGCTCGGCCTCGACGCCTGCATCATCGCCGGCGGCCGGCGGTTCAGCGGGCGATGGGGGCGGCGGCGATGGCACCTGCTGGTCCAGCACCGGAATCGATTCGGGCCCGGCAATCTTGCGGAACGGCACCGCGCGGAAGGTGCCCTGCTCCGCATCGAACACAAAGCGCTCCTGCGCCCCGGCCGCATTCTGCGCCAGCATATCCACAAAGAAGCCGAGCGCACCCACGTTCTGCGCGATATCGTCCAGCGCGCGCGCGGCATCGCCGCCCTGGGCCAGCGCCGCCACCGCGGAACGGACGTGGGCCGCCGCTTGCGTGGCGTCGTACAGATCGAGCATGGACAGGGCGCCCTCCAGCTGGTGCAGCACCGCATCCAGCGCACCCAGTTCGGCACGGCGCGATGGGTCGGCGTGGAACTCATCCAGCACCTTCTCCACCTGCCGCAGCGAGGTTTTCATTTCCATCGCCAGCGCAACGACCGTTTCATCCTGCTGCGCCATGCTGTTCTGCCACTGCGCCGGTGCAGGCGGCGTTTCACCTGCCAGCAATGCCTGCAGGCGGGCGCCTATATTGTCCGCATGGGCAGTGAAATCGTCAGGCAGATGACGGATGTGGCCGAGGTGGTGTTCGGCAAATAACAGCGCGCGGGCCATTTCCAGGCCCAGCTCCTCGCTGCTCCCCTGGGCCGCACCGGCGGACCGCCCCGCCTCCGCGGGGGTGAGGCGGGCATGTGCATGCTCGGATACTTTGGCCAGCTGCCGCATCAAGGCCGCCAGCGGCGCCAGCCCAAGCTTGTCGCTGGCTGCGGCCAGCGCCGCCAGCGCGTGCGTGAATGCGGACTGCTGTTCCGGACCGGCATCCGCCTGCTCGATGCGCTGCCATGCGGATTGCGCCTGCGCCAGCGCTTCGCCTGCGCGCCGCAGCGCCTCTTCATCCAGCTGGCCGTAGCGGCGCACCTCGTAATCCTGCGGCACCATGCCGTCCAGCGCATAGGCACTGCGCAACTGCCTGGCCAGCGGCGACAGCTGCCCGGCGTCGGCCGCCGCAATGAAGAACAGCGCGTCGCGCTGCATCGCCTCCGGCAATTCCGGCACGCCCTGCGACAGGCGGCGCAGCTGCAAATTGATCATGCCGAACAGCTGCTTCACATACAGGCCGCCCTCCAGCTGGCCGGACGCCACCAGTTCGGCAAAGGCCTGCATGGTGCACCAGAAGGCGCGTGCGCGGCTATCCTGCTGCGCGTCCGCCACTGCCTGGATGGCATCCCGCAGCGCCGCCGCGGGACCGGCGGCATCGGAGGCCTTGAGGAAGGGCAGCAGCGCGCGCTCGAAGCGCTGGCGCAAGGCAGCGTAGTCTGCACCATCCGCACCGGGCGCCGCAGGCAACTCCGGCGCCTGCGACAGGTCGGGGAAGAACAAATCCGCCGGATGGACGCGCTCCACGCCAAGCATGATCTGCGCATCACGGTAGTACGGAAAAAGCCGCACGGGCTGGAACGGCGCGCCGGCCAGCAGTTCCTGCAAGTACTCGATCAGCGCCTGGTACAGGTTGGCCACGATCTGCGCATTGTCGGCATTGGCCTTCAGCGTGCCGTTGCGGAAGCGCTCAAGCGCCTGCTCGGCCAGGCCTGTCACCAATACGACGCCATCCACATCCACCATCTGCAGCGCGCCGTGTGCCTGGTGCAGGTGCGACTTGGCATGCTGCAGCGCCGTGGCCTGGTCCTCCGGATCGCGCCCGCCCGCTTCGAACAGCGCCGTCTTCGAACGGCCCAGCGCTTCGCGGATTTCGACCATGACCCATGACAGCGGGTCCGGGTCGAACGGCGGCGTGGACGAAGTCGAAAGATCAGCTTTGTTCATTCTTGCCTCAGGATGAAATGCGGAAGCGCGACACGGAGTTCTTGAGCTCCTGCGCCAGCACCGACAGCTTGCGCACCGATTGCGCCGTATGCTGCGTGCCCTCTTTGGTCTGTTCTGTCACCTGCAGGATATGCTGGATGTTCTGCGCCACCCCGCTGGCCGAGGTGGCCTGCGCGCCGGTGGCCAGCGAGATACCCTGGATCAGCTCCGCAAGGCGGTTCGACACCTGCGAAATATCTTCCAGCGCGGCGCCCGCCGCGTCGGACAGGCGCGTGCCTTCCACCACGCCCTGCGTGGAGCGCTCCATTGCCGCTACCGCATCGTGCGTATCGGTCTGGATGGTGCGCACCAGGGCGCCGATCTGCTTGGCCGCTTCGGCGGAGCGTTCGGCCAGGCGCTGCACCTCTTCCGCCACCACCGAGAAGCCGCGTCCCGCCTCGCCGGCCGATGCGGCCTGGATGGCCGCATTCAGCGCCAGCACATTGGTCTGCTCCGTGATGTCGGAGATCAGCTCCGTAATCTCGCCGATCTCCTGCGACGATTCGCCGAGGCGCTTGATGCGCTTGGAGGTTTCCTGGATCTGGTCGCGGATCTCGTGCATGCCCGTAATGGCGTTCTGCACCGCCGTGGCGCCCTGCCTTGCCGCCGCCACCGACTGCCGCGCCACGTCGGCCGACTCGGAAGCGGAACGCGACACATCGGTAATCTCGTTCGCCATCTTGAGCACCGTGGCGCTGGCGTCCGCGATCTCGCGCGACTGCTGCTGCGATGCCAGCAGCAGGTCGCTGGAAATGCCCTGGGCCTGCGTCGATGCGGCAGTCACCTGCTCCGCCGTCACCGTCACCCGGCCCACCAGGCCGCGCAGTTCTTCCACCGTGTAGTTGACCGAATCGGCAATCGCGCCCGTAATATCCTCGGACACCGTGGCCTGCACCGTCAGGTCGCCGTCCGCCACTTCCTGCAGCTCGTTCATCAGGCGCAGGATGGCCGCCTGGGCGCGGTCGTTCTCCGCCTTGGCCTCTTCCTCCTTGCGCTGCGCCTGCAGGCGCAGGGCTTCCGCTTCCTTGCGGCGGCGTTCCGCGCCGCGGGTGCGGTTGTGCGAATCCTGCAGCAGCACGCGGCCGATGGCGGCACCGGCCAGCAGCGTGAGCATGCCGCCCGCCACCATCAGCCAGAACGTATAGTTCAGCGATTCCTGCGCGCCCCGGTAGGACTGCTGCAGGCTGGCCAGGCTTTGGCGCAGACCTTCGTTCTGCGTGAAGATCAGGCGTTCCGCATTCTTGGCCGCGATGAATTTGTCCAGGCGGTCGAGGATGCTCACAGTCAGCGTCTGGTAATCCTCGAACTGGGTTTTCAGCGCCGTGAAGCGCTGGCGCAGTTCAGGATCGCGCGTGGCCGCAATCTGCAAGGTATCGCTGCCGTTCAGGAAAGCGTCCACCGTGGTCCGGAACACCGTTACGTCGCGCCCCAGCTGGAAGGCGGTCTCCGAGCTGATGCCGCCCGCGCTCAGGAACTCGGTTGCGCTGCGGCTCATGCGCTGCGTGAGCATGGTGAGGCGGCCGATGGCAGCCTGCTCGCGCGCCGAACCGCCGCGCTGCAGCCTGAGGGCCGCAATCTCCTCGCTCAGCGCCAGCAAATCCGGCGACATCGCATTCAGCTTGCGCAAGGTGGCGTCCATGCCGGTGAGGTCGGCGCGCAGGGCGAGGATGGTGCCTGCCGCCTTGTCCGAAGCGCTCCAGCGCTGGCGGGCTTCGCGCGCCGCATTGAGCTGGTCGGGCGCCGCATTGCCCACGCTGCGGCCCTGGTAGCTGCCGCCGTCGATCATCAGCGCGAAATCGCGGTTCAGTTCATTGCGGCTTTCCTCCAGCTGGCGGAAGGCTTCCGCATTGCCCTGCACCGCGTTCGGCGCAGCCTTGCCGATGCGCTGGGAGTGCACCAGCGTATCGCCTGCCAGCTGGGTGCGTGCGGCGCTGATGGCGTTATAGCGCACGTTCAGCGCCACAAAGGCCGCGCTCAGCGCCACGCTCAGCGCCAGCGCAGTGGTGAGGTAGCTGAGCTGGCGCTGCGGCGGCAGGTGGCCGATCAGCGGCAGCTTGAAATCCGGGCCGCTGCCGCCTGCGGCATTGCCGGTACCTGTGCTGCCGCCGCGCCGCAGTGCATCGCGCAGCCGCAGCGGCGCGGCATCGTCGGCGTGGGCATCGGCGGCGAATTCGGAATTCGGCGCCTCATCTGCGCCGTAGTCCGCGCCGCGTGAGAACAGTTGGAATGCCATCAGGTCCGTCCTTCAGTGAATTGCGGCGCTAGAGGCCGACGTGCAGGAAGCGCGGCTCGCGCACCAGTTGCGCGAGATCCAGCTTGTACCAGTCCTGCCCTTCCACCTCCTCCACCTTGCGCAGGCCCAGCACGCGGGTGGCCAGCAGTGCGCAGTTGAAACCGAGATGCGGCGCAAAGCTGAGCAGGCGCGACTCGGCGCCCACCGGCGCGGGCGGCTCGCCCAGATAGCGCGCCAGGTCGATCACGCCGGTCAGGTTGCCGCGGATATTGGCCAGGCCCCGGTACCAGTCCTGCGTAAGCGGAACGGGCGACGGCGGCTGCATCGGCACGATTTCGCCGATTTGCGTCAGGTCCAGCAGGTAGCGGCGCGTGCCGATTTCCACGGCGAGCGAGCGTTCGGTTGGCGTATCGGAGGTTTTGGCAGCCTGCATGCGTTCCAGCAGCTGCACCTGGTACTGGCGCAGGCGGCTGCGGCGTTCGGCGCCGCCGGATTGAGGGTCGAAGTCCTGCGGCTCGCCGTTCATCGTTAGCCGAGGGCCGCGATGCGGGACAGCAGTTCGGCCGCGTCGACCGGCTTCACCAGGTAGTCCTTTGCGCCCTGGCGCATGCCCCAGATGCGGTCCGTTTCCTGGTTCTTGCTGGAGCAGATAATGATGGGCACATCCTTCAGCTCGGGATCGCGCGCGATGGAGCGCGTGACCTGGAAGCCGTTCGCGCCCGGCATCACCACATCCATCAGGATCAGCTCCGGCTTGTTGTCCTTGATCTTGCTGAGCGCTTCCTCGCCGCTTTCGGCGGTCGTTACCTGATAGCCGTTGCGCACCAGGATATCGCTCAGGTAGTAGCGCTCCGTGGGCGAATCGTCAACGATCAGGATACGGTGAATGGCCATGCTTGCCTCGCTCATGCGCCCGTGGCCGCGCCGGTATGCTCACGCACCGCCGCCAGCAGGCTGTCTTTCGTAAAGGGTTTGGTCAGGTAGGCCGCCGAGCCCACCATCGCGCCACGCGCCCGGTCGAACAGGCCGTCCTTCGAGGACAGCATGAGCACCGGGGTGGCATGGAATTTCGCGCTCTTCTTGATCAGCGCACAGGTCTGGTAGCCGTCCAGGCGCGGCATCAGGATGTCGCAAAACACCAGGTCCGGATGGTGGTCATTGATCTTGGCCAGGGCATCGAAGCCGTCTTCGGCCAGCAGCACCTGATAGCCGGCCTGGCTCAGGAAAATCTCGGCGGAGCGGCGAATCGTGCTGCTGTCGTCGATCACCATGATCTTCAAACCTGTCGCTTGCGGTGTTGTCGTCATAAGGGCCCACCAGTTTTACCGTACGATAGCACAGGGGACTTCTCAGCGGCAGGCGCGCGGCAGCCGTGCGGAACTTGCCAAATTTACAGCGCCACCATCTCGAAGTCGTCCTTGCGGGCGCCGCATTCCGGACAGGTCCAGTTCATCGGCACGTCGGCCCAGCGGGTGCCGGGCGGGATGCCTTCGTCCGGCAAGCCTGCCGCTTCGTCGTAGATCCAGCCGCAAATGAGGCACATCCAGCTTTTGAATTCCTGCGTATCGTTACTGCTCACGTTCTGCCACCCTCAATCAAGTAAAATGCCGAATCAGGTATCTTAATCTACCAGCCGTGCAAAACCAAACATCTCCACTCATCCTGACCTTTGGCGCCGCCGACCCCATTGGCGCCGTTGGCGTGCACGCCGACCTGGCCGTGTTCTCCGCGCTGCGCTGCCATGGCCTCTCGGTGACGACCTCCCTGCTGATCGGCGACAGCGCGCGCGTGGAGGACCAGCAGCATGTGGACCCGGACTGGGTGTCCGACCAGGCCCGCGTAGTGCTGGAGGACGTGCAGGTTTCCGCGTTCAAGGTGGGCGCGGTCGACAATATGGAGCACCTGTCCTCGATTGCCGAAGTGGTATCCGATTATCCCGACGCGCCGCTGATCCTCGACCCCTTCGGCTCCCAGTTCCCGGAACAGCCGGAAGAGGAAGATCCCGAAGAGCTGCTGACGGTGCTGCGCCAGCTGCTGGTGCCGCAGGCCACGCTGCTGATGCTGTCGCAGGTGGAGCTGGGCCGCCTCGCCGAAACCTGGCGTGAGATGAACAACGGCGAGACCGTGGCCGACGACGCCCAGCACCTGATCGACCTGGGCTGCGAATACGTGCTCGTGACCGGAACCCAGGCGCGCAGCGGCCGTCCCGACAACTCCATGCGCGCCAATACCCTGTACGGCGCCAGCGGCGTGCTGCGCCACGACCACTGGCGCCACCTGGCCGGCCCCTTCATCGGCTGCGGCGGCACGCTGTCCGCCGCGATCGCCGCCCATATGGCGCAAGGCGCCGATGCGCCGGAAGCGGTGGAGCTGGCGGAACAATTCCTTTTCGGCGCGCTCACGCATGCGCGCCGTATCGGCATGGGCAAGTTCGTGCCGAATCCCTTCTTTAATTTGCAACAGGCCTGAATCCGATGACAACTTCCCGTAACGATACGCTGTTTGAACGTGCCCAGAAAACCACGCCGGGCGGCGTGAACTCGCCGGTGCGCGCCTTTCGCTCGGTGGGCGGCACGCCGCGCTTCATCACCCGTGCCGAAGGCCCTTATTTCTGGGATGCGGACGGCAAGCGCTATATCGACTACATCGGCTCCTGGGGCCCCGCCATCGTCGGCCACGCCCATCCGGAAGTCGTGAAGGCGGTGCAGGATGCCGCCACCCGCGGCCTTTCCTTCGGCGCGCCGACCGAAGGCGAAATCGAGATGGCGGAGGAAATCTGCCGCCTGGTGCCATCGATCGAACAGGTGCGCCTGGTGTCCTCCGGCACGGAAGCGACCATGAGCGCACTGCGCCTGGCGCGCGGCGCCACGGGCCGCGACAAGATCGTGAAGTTCGAAGGCTGCTACCACGGCCATGCGGACTCGCTGCTGGTGAAGGCTGGCAGCGGCCTGCTCACCTTCGGCAATCCCACCTCGGCCGGCGTGCCCGAGGACTTCGTCAAGCACACGCTGGTGCTGGACTATAACAATGTGGCGCAGATCGAAGAGGCCTTCGCCTCCTTCGGCAGCGAGATCGCCTGCGTGATCGTGGAGCCGGTGGCCGGCAATATGAACCTGATCAAGGCCACGCCGGAATTCCTGCAGGCGCTGCGCGGCCTGTGCACGAAGCACGGCGCGGTATTGATCTTCGATGAAGTGATGTGCGGCTTCCGCGTAGGCCTGGGCGGTGCGCAGGCGCTGTACGGCATCCAGCCGGACCTGACGGCACTGGGCAAGGTGATCGGCGGCGGCATGCCGGTGGCGGCCTTCGGCGGCCGTGCCGACCTGATGGCGAAAATGGCGCCGCTGGGCGCCGTGTACCAGGCGGGCACGCTGTCCGGCAATCCGGTGGCGGTGGCGGCGGGCATGACCACGCTGAAGCTGATCCAGCAGCCGGGCTTCTACGACAAGCTGA
This sequence comes from Pseudoduganella rhizocola, assembly GCF_045984285.3. Lineage (NCBI taxonomy): Bacteria > Pseudomonadati > Pseudomonadota > Betaproteobacteria > Burkholderiales > Oxalobacteraceae > Pseudoduganella > Pseudoduganella rhizocola. Next base: position 173,181 of record NZ_JBJQIK030000001.1, on the reverse strand, counting down.
CCGCCAGCGCCAAACGCCTGGCCGAAGGCATGACGGGGGCTGCGCGCGAAGCGGGCGTGACCTTCTGCGCCGACTATGAAGGCGGCATGTTCGGCCTCTATTTCAGCGCCGAGCCTCCACGCAACTACGCCGAAATGATGGCCGGCGACCGCGCGAAGTTCAACGTCTTCTTCCACGCCATGCTGGACGAAGGCGTCTACTTCGCCCCGGCCGCCTTCGAAGCGGGCTTCGTCTCTGCCCGGCACGACGACGCCGTGATCGACGCCACCATCGCGGCGGCGCGCAAGGTGTTCGCGAACCTCAAATAAGCCACCCGGCTCCCTCAAGGCCCGCTTAGGCGGGCTTTGTTTTCTCTCAAGCCACTTACGTCCCTCACGCCCGAAAATTGGCGGCTAACAGACCGCTGGGGGACTACAATGAAATACAGTGAGTTTCGCAACTGGCTGATCAGGCAAGGGGCTGTGTTCAGACCCGGCAAAGGCAGCCACCAGAAAGTCACGCTCGGCGGCCGCTCTTCGATACTGCCCTACCATGGCGCAAAGGAGATCGGTACCGGGCTCGTCAAGCGCATCAAGAAAGATCTCGGATTGGAGGACTGATCATGCTGCAATATCCCCTGTCACTTGAGAAAGATGACAACGGCACGCTCCTCGTTGGATTTCCCGACATCCCGGCAGCCCATTCGGTTGGTGACGATATCGAAGACGCCCTGGCGAACGCATTGGACGCTTTTGAAACCGCATTCGATCTTCATGTAGAGAACGGCCGCCCCATGCCGCTACCCGGCGCCGCACTGGGCCAGCACAGCCTCTCTGTACCCGCCAACCTTACCGAACGCATCCAGCGCTGGAACGCCCAATTCCGGACCGCGACTTAAAAGTGCCTTAATCCTGCGCTTTGTAACAAGTTGGAAACTTTCTGCGGCAAGCAGGCTGATAGACTCGCCTCAACATGAAGCCTCCCTCTATCACCCAGCACTAAGCTGCCGGCCTGCGTTCCGGCGGCGTGCGCCTGCACGAGCCGGAAAATGAAACTGCTGAAACACCTCACCGACCACGACGCCGTCCAGGCGCTCGGCCCCGGACTCATTACCGGCGCGGCCGACGACGATCCGTCCGGCATCGCCACCTACTCGCAGGCAGGCGCCCAGTTCGGCTTCAATATGCTGTGGACCGTGGTGCTGACCTATCCGCTGATGGTGGGCATCCAGCTGGTGTCGGCACGCATCGGCTTCGTGACGGGCGACGGGCTGGCGGCCAATATTCGCCGCGCCTATCCGCGCCCCTTGCTGTGGCTGATCGTGCTGCTCCTGCTTGCCGCCAACATCATCAATATCGCCGCCGACGTGGCGGCGATGGGCGAGGCGCTGCGGCTGGTGATCGGCGTGGGCACGGCCCACCTGTATTCGCTGGCCTGCGGTTTCCTGTGCCTGAGCCTGCAGGTTTTCCTGCCCTACCGCAGCTATGTGCGCTTCCTTAAATGGCTGACGCTGGGGCTCCTTGCTTACGTGGCAACGGTTTTCGCAGTGCATCTCTCCTGGGGCCAGGTACTGCGCGCCAGCCTGATGCCCCATTTCGAGTGGAACGCCACGTCCGTGGGCATGATCGTCGCCATCTTCGGCACCACCATCTCGCCCTATCTCTTCTTCTGGCAGGCATCGCAGGAGGTGGAGGAAATGCGCGAAGGCACGCGGCGCAGCCTGCGCAAGGTAAAGCTCGACACCCTGATCGGCATGGCATTCTCCAATCTGGTGGCCTTCTTCATTATCCTGACGGCAGCGGCAACCCTGAACGGCATCGATATCCAGAGTTCCGCGCAAGCCGCCGAGGCATTAAGGCCGGTGGCAGGCGAATTCGCTTCGCTGATTTTCGCGCTCGGCATTCTCGGCACCGGTTTATTGGCGATTCCCGTGCTGGCCGGTTCCGCGGCTTATGCCGTGACCGAGAGCTTCCAATGGAAAAACGGACTGGATTTAAAACTGCTGGAGGCACGCGAGTTCTACGCCATTATCTCGCTCGCCACCATTGGCGGCATGGCGCTGGATTTTGCGCCGGTCGATCCGATCAAGGCCCTGCTCTGGTCCGCGCAAATCAACGGGGTTATCGCCGTGCCCATCATGATTATCATGATGCTGCTCGCGAATAATAAAAAACTGATGGGCAGGGCCACGCTGACGCGGCGGCATACGGTGCTCGGCTGGCTGGGCGTCGGCCTGATGGTTGCTGCCGTGTGCGGCATGGCGGCAACGTTCTGATGAGGTTTCGCGCCAGCTTCTGGCGCGTTGGCGCCAAACCCTGGCACGCCTGGGGCGGCAAATCTTAAAAACTTCCTAAGCTGACAAAAGGACGACAAATTGATGAAGTTCGCTCTCTAGAATCGCTCGCTTCACTCACCGGTTCATGGAGATGCAAATGCAAGCAAGCCCTCAAAACAAAGGCGCTATCTGGATCAAACTCGCGGTTGTGTATTTGATCGTTGGCGTGGCAATGGGAATCATGATGGGCGCCAGCCGCGATTTCACGCTGCGTCCCGTGCACGCGCACATTAATTTACTGGGCTGGGCCACATTTGCACTGGCCGGCCTGATTTACACGGTATATCCGCGCGCCGGACTCAGCAAGCTGGCGAAGATTCACTTCTGGCTGATGAATATCTCGGTGCCGGTAATGATGGCGGCGCTGGGGATTATTCTTACCACGCAGAATATGAAGATTATTCCGGTGCTGGTGGTGGCGGAGATGCTCGCTGCGGCCTCGGTACTGGTATTCGCAGCGAATATCTTTCTCAACCTGAAGCAGGAATGACCTCATCCCCGCCTGCGCGGGGACGACGGTGTTATTTGAGCCAGCCGCGGTGGCGGAAGTAGAGGAAGGGAGCGATCGCGCTGGTGATCATCAGGCCCCAGGCCCAGCCGTAGCCGTAGGTCCACTTCAGCTCGGGCAGGAAGTCGAAGTTCATGCCGTACACGCTCGCAATGAGGGTCGGCGGCAGGAAAGCCACGGACGCCACCGAGAAGATCTTGATGATCTTGTTCTGGTTAATGTTGATGAAGCCGACGGTGGCGTCCATCAGGAAGTTGATCTTATCGAACAGGAAAGAGGTGTGGCCGTCCAGCGATTCAATATCGCGCAGGATCTGCCGCGCTTCCTCGAACTGTTCCGAATTCAGCAGGCGGCCGCGCATAAGGAAGCTGACGGCGCGGCGCGTATCCATCATGTTGCGGCGGATACGGCCGTTCAAGTCTTCCTCGTGCGCGATGGCGCTCAGGGCGTCGGCTGCGTCCTTGTCGGTGAACTCTTCCTGCAGCACGCGGCCGGACACCTCTTCCAGCTTCTGGTAGATACCTTCCAGCGCATCCGCCGAATACTCGGCGTCGGTCGCGTACAGGTCGAGCAGCACATCCATGTAATCGGCAATCGAGCCGGGCCGCGAACGGGCGCGCATGCGCACCAGGCGGAACACCGGCAAATCGTCCGTATGCACGGAGAAGAGCATCTTTTTGGCGAGGATGAACGCAACTGTCACCACGCGGGAGGGGCCGTCGTCTTCTTCCAGCAGGAAGTCGGTGCGCAGGTGCAGGTCGCCGTTTTCGGCTTCGTAGTAGCGGGCCGAGGCCTCGATATCCTTGACTTCGTCTTCGCCCGGCAGGATCACGCCATAAATGGACTTAACCCAGTTGCGCTCGTCGTCGGTGGGGTCGGTCAGGTCTACCCAGACCGGCGCCGCCTGTTCCAGGTCTTCGCGCGTCTCAATGGACACCTGGTTGAGCCGGCCATTTTGTAAAACGAAGACATTGATCATAGGCACTCTCAGCCGACGGTGGGAACGAAACAGCGCAAGTGTAACCGCAAGACCGGGGCCAAGCCACCCCGCTGCAACACTTTTTGTCTAACGTGCCGCCTTTTCGATCATTTTTTCCCGCATTGTGGCCGCGGCGTCCTCCGATGGACGCTTATCCGGCACTTTTGGCGGCTCAATACCGCGCGAAACGTGGATATCGATCTGGTTGCCGCTCTCGCCGCAATCCACATTGGACACCACGGTTTTTCCGTTGATCACGCACTTGCGTAGGGGCGCGGACTTGGGGACGGCCACCTCCGGCACCGGTACGGCGGCGGTGGCGGCAGCCTTGCCCTTCTCCACTCCTTCGGCGAAGTAGTTCTTCTCATGGCGCATGGACATCATGGCGATCATGGCTCCGGCCGCAAGGCAGGCCATGACCACGGCCACTTTGATGAGGCTGATTCCGGACTGTCGGCGCAGAGGCATAGGGCTCTCCTTAACGGGGCACTTCGGCGGAATTCATCCGCTTGAGAATGGTGGCGGTACGGCGGTTCAGGTAATTGGTGTCGCGGTGCGCATCGTAATAGCGGGGGTTGGGCAGCATGACGGCCAGCCTGGCCGCCTGCGCAGCGTTCAGGCGCGAAGCGGGAATACCGTAGTAATGCTTGGCGGCTGCCTCCGCGCCGAAAGTGCCTTTGCCGAATTCCACCACGTTCAGGTAGATCTCGAAAATACGCTGCTTGTCCATCAGGGTTTCCAGCATATAGGTGATGATCAGCTCCTGGCCCTTGCGGATATAGCTGCGGGATCCCGACAGAAAGAGGTTTTTTGCCAGCTGTTGCGTGATGGTTGAGCCACCGTGCGTAACCTTCTTGCGCTTCTGGTTGCGCTCGTAGGCCTTCTCCAGGGCATCCCAGTCCACGCCTTCGTGGTCGTTGAAATTGGCGTCTTCCGAGGCGATGATGGCCCGCTTCAGGTTGCTGGAAATGCGCTCGTATGGCACCCACTGCTGCTGGATATTGGCCTTGGGGTTCTTTTCCCGCAGCGCCGACTGCTGCTCGCGCATGAAGGACGTCATGGTCGGGTTATGGTCCACCCACCACCAGATCTGCACGAAAAAATAGGCCTGCACGGCCATGAACAAGACGATGGGGATAATGAACATCCACTTCACCCAGCTGAAACGGCCGGGCGGCTTGCGCGCTTTTGTCATAGTTTTGAACGCATTTGCACCAATAACGCCGACGTATCAGGCCGCACCCCGCGCCAGCCGTAGAACGCTTCGGCGGCCTGCTCGATCAGCATGCCCAGTCCATCGCGTACGGTAGCGCCGTGTTCGGCTGCAAAGTGCATGAAGACGGTCGGTTCCTTTCCGTACATCATATCCAATGCAAGCGTTCCTTGGTGAAATACTGCGGCCGGAATCGGCGGCAAGGCCGCGTTCAGGCTGGCCGATGTTGCATTAATGACGATATCGAAGCTGCCCTGCAGGCTTTCGAAGCCGCTGGACGAGAGCACGCCCTCGCCCGCCAGGGCGGCAAACTGCTGCACCAGCGCCTCGGCGGTGGCCACGGTGCGGTTGGCGATGACCAGCGCGGCCGGCCGTTCCTCCAGGATAGGCAGCACGGCGCCACGGGCGGCGCCGCCGGCGCCCAGCATCAGCACCCGCTTGCCGGCGATGGGCACGCCCGCGTTGCGGACGATATCCGCCACCAGGCCGGCGCCATCGGTGTTGTCGCCGATGATGCCGTCCGGACCGAACACCAGCGTATTGACGGCGCCGGCGGCCTGGGCGCGCATGGTCAGCGCATCGGCCAGCTTGTGCGCATCCAGTTTGAAAGGCAAGGTCACGTTCGCGCCCTTGCCGCCTTCGGCGATGAACTCGCGCACCGCCTGGGCAAAGCCATCCACTGGCGCCAGCCGGCGCTCATAACTCAGTTGCTGGCCGGTCTGGGCCGCATAGGCCGCGTGGATTTCGGGCGATTTGCTATGGGCGATCGGATTCCCGAACACGCAGTAACGGTCCATCAGTTCGAGCCTCCGAGATTGGTTTCCAGCTTTTCCTCGCGCGTGAATTTGAAGCGCGTGATGATGACCCACAGGTCATCCTTCTCGCTGGACAGCATATTGGGCGGGAATTTGCCGAAGGGCGCGGCGCGGCGCACGATGTTCAGCGCCGCCTGGTCCAGCGCCGGATTGCCGGAGCTCTGCTGGATGCGGACGCCGCCTTCAGCCATATAGATGCTGCCGTCCTGGAAGATCGGGATCATCACCACCAGTTCGCCGTACAGCTTGCGGCCGTTCTTCTGCGGGAAATTCAGCGTGCCGATCTCCTCGATACGGCGCTGCAGCTGCTTGTAATACATGGCGTAACCCACTTCGCGCGTGCTGGGCGTGATGTAGGTGCGCTTGGGGCGCTTGTTCTGGTCGTCGATGGTCTGGGTGATCTCGGCGGTCATGCGCGCGATGGCCTTGCTGCTCTCGATCAGGTCGGCGCCGGTCGGGGTGGGATCGGGCTTGTTCTTTTCGGTGACGGGCGCGGCGCGGTAGGGCGTGGTCTTCGTCACCTGGGTCAGCAGGTTCTTCTGCAGCTGTTCCAGCTCCTCGATGCGGCGGCGGGCGGCCTTCACGCTGTCGCCGGTTTCCATCTTGCGCATATCGGGCAGCGGCGACTTGGCGCGGCCCGCATCGGCATTGCCGCCGCCGTCCAGGTTCGCCTGCGCCAGCGCCTCCGCCTTCAGCGGCTTCTGCGCATGCTTGGCGTTGACGAGAATGACTTCAAGGCTGGGATCGGTCGGCTCGACCTTGAATTCCTTGGGCGCCACGAAATGCACCATCAGCATCGCCGCGTGCGCCGCCACGGAAACAGCCATGGCAATGATCAGGAACCGGTTTTCTTTAACAGACATTGCCGCATTTTAAGGCAATTGAATAATTGGGGACAGACCCTGATTTATTTAATTAGGGTCCGTCCCCAATTTTTGGCGCACCTATGGCAGCGACGCCGGATAAGGGACGAAGTCGGCGCGCATGCCAGGGCGCGTGCCGCCCTGCCCTATGAGGCAGAAAATTGGGGACAGACCCGGATTTTGGAAATCCGGGTCTGTCCCCAATTTTTAGGCAACTTTATTGTGGGCCGGGCTCGGTGACGGCGGTTTCGCTGGCGAGGTCGGCGACTTCGGCTTCGGCTTCCGTCGGCTGCGCCGGGTCGGCCGGGGCTTCTTCGTCGTCGAAGTCGATGTCGGCGTCCGGCACCTGATCTTCAGGGATTTCCAGCAGGCGGGCTTCGATCGACAGGTCCACTTCGTCCCAGCGCAGGATGTCGAGCTTGACGTGCGCCCCCCGCGCCACCGACGGCATGCCCGGCAGGCGGATGATCAGCGGGATCTCCGTCAGGCGCAGCACTTCGTCCTTCAGCACCACAGCTTCCACCTGCTTCGCGTCTTCCTGCCCCAGCCAGCGCAGGCACCAGTAGCGTTCCATATTGGACTGGAAGTCGGCGTATGCCGCGTAAGCGGCATCGAAGGCGGAGACAATGGCGAACAGGTTGGCGTCCTTCTGCTTGAACGGCGCCACCAGCGGCGCCGTCACGCCGTTCTCGGCGCAGGCCAGGATCTGCCACTGGTTCACCAGGTCGGTGTAGCGGCGCAGCGGCGAGGTGCTCCACGCGTACTGGTCCACGCCCAGACCCTGGTGCGGCGCGGCGTGCGTCACCATGCGTACCTGCATCTTGGCGTTCCAGCCGCCCACGCCCTGCCCCTGGCTGCGGTAGATGCCCGGCACGCCATGGTCATGCATCATCTTGCCCCAGGTGCTGTTGGCGAAGATCATCAGCTCGGCCACGATCTTGTCCAGCGGCGCACCACGCTTGCGGCGCGAAATCGTCACCACGTCGTCCTCGACGTAGAAGTTGAAGTCCACGCGGTTGTTCTGCTCCGGCTTCAGGCCGAAGGCTTCGCGCTTGACCATGCGGCCCGCTTCCAGGTGCTGCGCCCAACCCCACAGCAGCGTGAGCTCGGCCTTGCGCGGATAGTCTCCCTCGCCGCTGGCCAGGGTTTCTTCGTTGACCACGTCATCCAGGTCGTTGTGGCGCAGGTTGTTCGCGATCGGCACCAGCTCGGCGCGCGTTTCGGTGGAGATCACTTCCCAGCTGGAGGTATCCAGCGTGGCGTACAGCGACAGCGCCGGGCAGGTTTTCCCTTCCGCCAGCGTGAAGGCATTCACCACCGAATCCGGCAGCATGGTGATCTTATCGCCCGGCATATAGACAGTGGACATGCGGCTGCGCGCCAGCTTGTCCAGCGCATCGTCCGGCTTGATGCCCAGGCCCGGCGCGGCAATGTGGATGCCGACGCGGACCTTGCCGCCGTCCAGGTGCGTGATCGAGAAGGCGTCGTCGATCTCGGTCGTGGTCACATCGTCGATGGAGAAGGCTTCCACCGCAGCGACCGGCAAATTGGCCGGCGCAGCCGGCACCGCCACGTCCGGGAAGCCATGCCCTTTCGGGAAGTTCTCGAACAGGAACTTCGCCATGTGCAGGTCTTTCGGCGAGCCCACGCCGCCGACCGCCAGCATCAGGCGCTGCGGCGAGGTATGCAGCTCGTCGCAGGCTGCTTCCAGGGCCTTCCATTCGATGGTGTTCTTGTCCGGCTTGAACAGCAGCTGCTGCACAATGTTCTGCATCGCGGCAGGCAGCTTGTTCTCTTTCAGCTCGTCCACATACTGCTGCTGGATGATGGCCTGCTGCTTTTTCTTCTCGATGCCCGCCAGCGCAGCCTTCAGCGACTGCTCCGGCGCCGCCTTGTAGCGCCCGCGTCCCTTCTTGTAGAAGTAGATCGGCGACGAGTGCAGGCTGAGGATGAGCCCCGCCGCCTCATGCGGCAGCGGCGTGTGGCCGAAATATTCGGCGCCCAGTTCCGCGAAACCGAATTCCTCTTCGCCGGCCACTTCCCACAGGAAGTCCAGGTCCACGTCGGCGGCGATGGCCTTGGCCTGCTCCATCAGCGTGGCCGGGTCGGGCTTCTCGTACTGCAGCAGCACGTCTTTGGCTTTGACCTTGCTGCGCTTGCCGCTGGCCAGCTCCACCTGATAAGCCTCGCCAGCCTGCGACAGCACGGTACCGACTTTGAAATCGCCGGATTCTTCAAAAAAGACGTTCATTATTTATCTCGTATTCATCATCTTGTTGGGACGCAGCGCCAGCACCTGGGGCAGGAATACCTCAGTCACCAGCAATGTGCCCTCGCGGCGCTTGTACAGGCAGCGCCGCGCATACAGCAGTTGTTCGTCCGGCGGCGCAATGCCGTTCCGTTCCAGCGCGGCCCGTGCACGCTGGACCAGCGGATGGCTCGCGCGCAGCCGTGCAAATTCCAGTTCGCCCCGGCGCACCATGGGGTCGCCGAACAGCGTGGTGCCCAGCGAGCGTTCGCCGAGGGCGCTGAACAGGGGCCAGTCCGATGCGTCGGCGGACATCGGCACCACGGTGTGCGCGAACACCACGGGCGTATTATCACACCGCAGCAGCACTTCTCTCTCCCACACCCGGCCGGGCCGGTGCAGGCCGATGGCGGCCGCTTCGTCGCGCAGGCAGATCGCCGTCTCCTGGTGCAGCCTTTGCACCCGGAAGGTTCCGCTGTGCGCTTTCAGCTTCGCCGTCAGCGATCCACCGCCGGTCAGCCAGTGGCGCAGCGGCTGAGGCGCGTTCACGGCCAGTACATGGCCATGCCAGTTCGCCTGGCGCAGGGACTGCTCTCTCATGCCACCCCGCAGAATGCCAGCACGCTGTCCACGTACTGCGCGTATTCGCTGATGGCGTGGTCGCTGCCTTCGATCACGTGCTGGCGGGCGCCTTCGTAGTGCTTCACCATGTCGCGGTAGTCCAGCACTTCGTCGCCCGTTGCGGCGAGCAGGAAGTAGCGGCCCGGCATGGTGATGCGTTCCACTTCAAAGGCACGCAGCTCGTCGATATATTCACGCTTGAATTCGAAGGGCTTGTCCGAGTGGTATTCGCTGGTCATACCCACGTGCTTGTCCAGGTCCAGGCGCGGCACGATGGCGGGGTTCAGCAGCACGGCCTTGCAGCCCAGCTTCTCGGCCAGCCAGGTGGCGTAGTAGCCGCCCAGCGAGGAGCCGATGATGGTGAGCTGCTCAGGCGGCACGCCGCGCACCAGGTTCTCCGCCAGTTCCATCGCCTGCTTCGGCGAGGCGGGCAATTGCGGCGCGATGAATTCCGCGCTGCGGCCCAGCTGCGCCATGCGCTCCGACGTGAGGCGGGACTTCATCGACAGCGGCGAGGATCGAAAGCCGTGCAGGTACAGGATCATTACTTCAGCGCCTCAAGCAGCTTGCCATGCACGCCGCCAAAGCCGCCGTTGCTCATTACTACAATATGGTCGCCCGGCTGGGCTTTTGCCTTGATCGCCTGCACCATGACGTCGATGTCTTCATAGGCCGAGGCGATATCGCCCATCGGCGCCAGCGCCTTGCCCAGGCTCCAGCCCAGTGCCTTTTCGCTGCCGAAGCCGAATACCAGGTCCGCTTCGGACAGGCTGCCCGGCAGCGCGTCCTTCATCGCGCCCAGCTTCATGGTGTTGGAACGTGGCTCCAGCACGGCCAGGATGCGTCCCGTCTGGCCCAGTTTCTGGCGCAGGCCGCCCACGGTGGTGGCGATCGCGGTCGGGTGGTGCGCGAAGTCGTCATACACGGTGATGTTGTTCACCACGCCGCGCACTTCCATGCGGCGCTTCACGCTTTCGAAGCTCTCCAGCGACTTCGCCGCCTGCGCAATCGGCACGCCCACATTGCGCGCAGCGGCAATCGCGGCCAGCGCGTTGGAGCGATTGTGCTTGCCGGTCAGCTTCCAGTGGATAGTGGCTTCGCGCTTGTCGTTGAACAGCACATCGAAGGAGCCGTCCGGATGCTCCAGCATCTTCCAGTGCGCGTCCGGCGCGCTGCCGAAAGTCTCTTTCTCGGCCCAGCAGCCGCGCTTCATCACGCGCTGCAGCGATTCCTCGTCGCCGTTAACAATCAGGCGGCCCACGCCCGGCACGGTGCGCACCAGGTGATGGAACTGGGTTTCGATGGCGCCGATATCGGGGAAAATGTCCGCGTGGTCGTATTCCAGGTTGTTGAGAATCGCCGTTTTGGCGTGGTAGTGCACAAACTTCGAGCGCTTGTCGAAGAAGGCGGTATCGTATTCGTCCGCCTCGATGACGAAGAATTCGGACTCAGCGCCCTTGCCGCTGAGGCGGGCCGAAATGCCGAAGTTCATCGGCACGCCGCCGATCAGGAAGCCCGGCGCGTAGCCGTTATCTTCCAGGATCCATGCCAGCATGGCCGAGGTGGTGGTCTTGCCATGCGTACCGGCGACGGCCAGTACCCATTTATTACGCAGGATATGGTCGCCCATCCACTGGGGGCCGGAGACATAGGGCAGGCTGCGGTTCAGGATCTCTTCCACCAGCGGATTGCCGCGCGACACCACATTACCGATCACATACAGGTCCGGCTTCAGCTCCACCTGTTCCGGCCCGAAGCCCTGGATCAGCTCAATGCCCTGGGCCTCCAGCTGGGTGCTCATCGGCGGATAGACGTTGGCGTCGCAGCCCGTCACGCGGTGGCCCGCCTCTTTTGCCAGCACGGCGAGACCGCCCATGAAAGTGCCGCAAATGCCGAGGATGTGAATATGCATGGTAAGTATCGCAATTGGTCAGGAACGAGATTTTACCTGACGCGCTGGATTTATCCGGTTCAGAGTATCATCACGTCCATGATGCAGAACCCCCACGACGAAGTGCAGCAGCTGCGCGCCGAGATTGCGGCCGCCGCCGCGCGCATGGTTGCGCAGGACGGCGCCGACTACGGCAGCGCCAAGCGCAAGGCCGCGCGCCAGATCCTCGGCGAGTCGCAGGCCAACGCCAAGCGCGACCTGCTGCCGGACGATGCCCAGGTGGAGGAGGAAGTGCGCCTCTACCACGCCCTGTTCAACGCCGATACCCAGCCGGCCCGCCTGTTCCGCCTGCGCACCGTGGCGCTGCAGGTCATGGAAATGCTGGAGCAGTACCAGCCCCACCTCACCGGCGCCGTGCTGAATGGCAGCGCCGGCGAGCATGACGATATTCGCCTGCAGGTGTTCGCCGACAGCGCGAAAGATGTGGAAATCTTCCTGCTGAATCAGAACCTTAATATAGAGATCTCCGAATCCGACCATTTCAAGGGCCCGCGCTACGAACCGGTGGAGACGGTGAGCTTTATCTGGCAGAAGGAAGGCGTGCATGTCGAACTGTATGAACAGGACGACCTGCGCGGCGCAAAGAAGCAGCGGGCGGGCGACAAGCCAATCCGCGCCGGCATCGCGGAAGTCCGCGCTCTATTAACTACCAGCTCCCAACCTGATGAAGAAGAATAAACTCCTGATCTACGGCCTTGTGGCCATTATCTTCGGCGCCATCGGCGCCTGGTACGGCACCCGCCACAAGGCGGAAGCGCCGCCGCCCATTACCGCCACCGTCGCTCCCAATGTAACCGGCCCGTCCAAAGCCCTGTACAGCCAGCGCATGATGGACGTGAACGGCGTGGAGCAGCAACTGGCCCAGTGGCAGGGCAAGAACCTGCTGGTGAATTTTTGGGCGCCATGGTGCGCGCCATGCGTGGAAGAGATGCCCGAACTGTCCGAGCTGCAGACCGCCAGCGCGGGCAAAAACCTGCAGATCATCGGCATCGGTATCGATTCGCAAGCCAATATCGCCGAATTTGCCCAGCGCATGAAGATCACCTACCCCCTGTATGTGGGCGGCATCGGCGGCAGCGACCTGTCGCGCACCTTCGGCAATACCCAGGGCGGACTGCCGTTTACGGTGCTGATCGGCGCCGACGGCCAGGTGAAAAAGACCTATCTCGGACGACTGAAATTCGACCAGCTGCGTAACGACCTCTCAAGTTTGTAGGCTTTTTGGCAAGTTCTTTTTTCTTGCCAATGCCTGCGCTTAGCGGCAAAATGCGAAACTTTCGCGGAAATTGGTCAGGAAGATATGGCAAAAAACCTGCTGCTGCTGAACGGTCCGAACCTGAATCTGCTGGGCACGCGGGAACCTGAGGTCTACGGTTCCAGCACGCTGGCGGATGTGGAAACGGCTGCCAAAGCGCAGGCTGCCACGGCAGGCGCAAGCCTGGCCTGCTTCCAGAGCAACCACGAAGGTGCATTGGTCGACCGTATCCACGCCGCACGCGGCGAAGGTGTGGATTTCATCGTCATCAATCCGGGCGGTTATACCCATACCAGCGTTGCCTTGCGCGATGCGCTGGCGGGTGTGGCCATTCCCTTTATTGAAGTCCATATCTCGAATATTTATCAGCGCGAAGCATTTCGCCACCACTCTTACCTCAGCGCTATCGCGCGGGGCACAATCTGCGGCCTGGGCATCGACGGATATCGTTTTGCCATCGACTTTGCCTTAAAAAGCAGTTAATCTACGCGATCTGCGCGCATTTTGACTATTAAAAGCTTCCTGGCCGCGCCGCATATAATTCTCAAAACAAGCTATAAACGGAGTCTCAGATGGATCTACGCAAGCTCAAGACCTTGATTGACCTGGTTGCCGAGTCGGATATCGCCGAACTGGAAGTAACCGAGGGTGAAAGCAAAGTCCGTATCGTCAAATCCTCCGCAATGCCGCAGAACCAGGTCGTGATGATGCAGCCGCAAGGCGCTCCGGCCCATTACGCGCCGGCCGCACCTGCCGCCGCCGCTCCTGTTGCCGCCCCGGCCGCCGTCGCCGCCGCACCGGCAGCGCCAACCGGCCATATCGTGAAGTCGCCGATGGTCGGCACCTTCTACCGCTCTTCCGCTCCAGGCAGCGCGCCCTTCGTCGAAGTGGGCGCCACCGTGAAGGAAGGCGACACCCTCTGCATCATCGAAGCGATGAAGCTGCTGAACGAAATCGATGCCGACAAATCCGGCACCATTACCCAGATCCTGGTCGAGAACGGCCAGCCGGTCGAATTCGGCCAGCCGCTGTTTGTGATCGGCTAAGGCCGTAGGGGCGGCACCCCGTGCCGCCTGCGCATTCCCTCATTATCAAAGAGCGCCCTGCCTACCCTGCCAGGCGCCCGCAAACATAGAAAAGCCATGTTTGAAAAAATCCTCATCGCCAACCGTGGAGAAATCGCGCTGCGTATCCAGCGCGCCTGCCGCGAAATGGGCATCAAGACGGTCGTGGTCCACTCCGAAGCGGACAAGGACGCGAAATACGTAAAGCTGGCCGACGAATCCGTCTGCATCGGCCCTGCCGCTTCGGCACAGAGCTACCTGAATATGCCGGCCATTATCAGCGCCGCTGAAGTGACCGACGCCGAAGCGATCCACCCCGGCTACGGCTTCCTGTCCGAGAACGCGGACTTCGCCGAACGCGTGGAGAAATCCGGCTTCGTGTTCATCGGCCCGCGTCCGGAAGCGATCCGCATGATGGGCGATAAGGTCTCCGCCAAGCAGGCCATGATCAAGGCCGGCGTGCCTTGCGTGCCCGGTTCGGACGGCGCGTTGCCCGACGATCCGAAGGCGATCGTGCAAATTGCGCGCAAGGTCGGCTACCCGGTCATCATCAAGGCGGCGGGCGGCGGCGGTGGCCGCGGCATGCGCGTGGTGCATACCGAAGCGGCCCTGCTGAACGCCGTGACCATGACCAAATCGGAAGCCGGCGCAGCGTTCGGCAATCCGGAAGTCTATATGGAGAAGTACCTGGAGAATCCGCGCCACGTGGAAATCCAGATCCTGGCCGATGAGCACAAGAACGCCGTGTGGCTGGGTGAGCGCGACTGCTCGATGCAGCGCCGCCACCAGAAAGTGATTGAAGAAGCGCCGGCGCCGGGCATTCCGCGCAAGCTGATCGAAAAGATCGGCGACCGCTGCGCCGAAGCCTGCCGCAAGATCGGCTACCGTGGCGCGGGCACCTTCGAGTTCCTGTACGAGAACGGCGAGTTCTACTTCATCGAGATGAATACCCGCGTGCAGGTGGAACACCCTGTCACCGAAATGATCACCGGTATCGACATCGTGCAGGAACAGATCCGCATCGCCTGCGGCGAGAAGCTGCGCTTCCGCCAGCGCGACGTGATGCTGTCCGGCCACTCGATCGAGTGCCGTATCAATGCCGAAGATCCGTTCAAGTTCACGCCGTCGCCAGGCCGCATCACTTCCTGGCATGCGCCGGGCGGTCCCGGCATCCGCGTCGATTCGCATGCTTACGCCGGCTATTTCGTGCCGCCGAACTACGATTCGATGATCGGCAAGGTCATTTCCTATGGCGCCACCCGCGAGCAGGCCATCCGCCGCATGCAGATTGCGCTGTCGGAAATGGTGGTTGAGGGTATCCTGACGAATATCCCGCTGCACCGCGAGCTGATGGTGGACGCGCGCTTCATCGAAGGCGGCACCAACATCCACTACCTGGAGCAGCGCCTGTCCGAAATGCCGAAGGCTGGTTCATGAGCTGGACTGAAATCGTCATCGAAGTCGCACTCGATCACGCGGAGGCCCTGTCCGACGCGCTGATGGAGGCGGGCGCCCTGTCCGTGTCCGTGGAGGATGCGGATGAAGGCACCGACGCGGAGAAACCGCTGTTCGGCGAGCCCGGCATGGAGCCGAAGGAAGCCGCGTGGGAACATAGCCGCGTGGTGGCCCTGACCGACGTCGATGCCGACCAGGCAGCCATCGTGGCTGCCGCGGCGGAAGCCGTGAAGCTGCCGTCCGTCCCCAAATTCACAACCCGCAAGGTGGAAGATGAAGACTGGGTGCGCCTGACGCAATCCCAGTTCGAGCCTATCCACATCGGCAAGAACATCTGGGTGGTGCCGAGCTGGCACGAAGTGCCGGACGCCTCGGCGCTGGTGCTGGAACTGGATCCGGGCCTGGCCTTCGGCACCGGTTCGCACCCGACCACCCGCCTGTGCATGGAATGGCTGGAGGCGCATCCCGCGCCCGGCAAGTCGGTGCTGGACTACGGCTGCGGTTCGGGCATCCTGGCCATGGTGGCGCGCAAGCTGGGTTCCACCCCGGTAGCGGGCGTGGATATCGACCCGCAGGCCATCGAATCGGCGCGCGATAACGCCGAACGCAATGCCGTCGCCGATATCGAATACTTCGTGCCCGAAGACTTCGCGCAGTCCGCCTTTGCGGAGCAGCGCTTCGATGTGGTGGTGGCGAATATTTTGTCGTCGCCGCTGAAACTGATGGCGCCGATGCTGTCCGGCCGCGTGGCCGATGGCGGTTCCCTGATCCTGTCCGGCGTGCTGGCGCGCCAGGCGGAGGAAGTGGCGGCGGCCTATGCTCCCTTCATCAAGATGGGCGTGTGGGCGGAACATGATGGGTGGGTCGCGCTGCACGGCCGTCTGGGCAGCGATACCGTACCGCCTGCGCGATAAGGCCCGCCTGTCGCGATGGCGCTCGCCACCAAATGCCCCCACTGCAATACGATCTTCCGGGTCGCTCACGACCAGTTGAAATTGCGCGGGGGCATAGTCCGCTGCGGCGCCTGTAACGAAGTCTTCGACGGTAATGCGGCGCTGGTGGAACCGGCCGCCAAACCGTCCCCTGTCATGCCATCGGTCCCGGTGGCGTTCGCGCCGGTTGAACCGCCGCATCATCTCGATCCCGAAACTGTTGCCGGTGCGCTGGCCGAAGAGCATTCGCAGGACGAAGCGCCTGCCACTTCCCAGCTGCTAGACGCGATGCCGTCCGCCGATGACGGAGCCGCCGCTGAGCTACCGCTGGTAGAGCAGGACGTCTTCGCCGAATCCGCACCGGCCATGCCGGACCACGAAGATACCCCACCCGCAAGCTCTGCCCCAGCCGATGAGGAATCCTTCACGGCGACTGACACCGACGTAGGCCCCACCGCGGATGCCGAGGCCAGCGCCATGGCCGATGAGCAGCCCGGCGCGCCTCTTGATGTCGACGCCGCCACCCCGACCGAGGCCGATTCGCTCGCTCCGGCAGAAGCCGAATCCATCGCCGCAACTGACGGCCAAGCGGTCGCCGACGACTTTTCCTCAGCAGCCGAAGCGGCTGCTGCCGCGCCGTCGCCCGAAGTTACGCCGGCCGATAACGAAGCGCCGCCCGGCGAAGAGCCAGTGCACCCTGTCGATGAAGAGCTGGCCGCAGCGCGCGATCCCGACGACGCAGCCGCACCGAGCGCTGAGGAGCCTGCCGGATCGCTCGACTTCATTGTGGACCCCGACGAGTTCACCGATCCGCTGGCCAGTCCCCAAGCGCAGGACACCGCACGCGAGCACCTGGTCGCCGCAGCGCTCGATGAAGCCCATCACTTCGACGACCTGCCTGTCGAAGGCGCCGACGTTCCCGCGTCAGTTGACGAATCGCAGGCTATGCCGGCCGAAGGCGTGCCGGCCGCCAGCGAGGAACAGGAAACAGATACCCAGCAGGATGAAGAGGCCAACCGCAACGCCGACGAAGCTGCGGCTGCGGACCTGATCGGCGCCGCCCCGGAAAGCGCCTCGCTGGCGGCTACCGGCAGCGCAGCAGCAGCGGCGACAGCGGCCGCCGCCGTGGACACGGAAGATGATGGCAGCGCCGAGGAACCCGGCTTCGTCAAGCGCGCCAACCGCCGCCAGCGCCTGCACCGCATCAGCAAGGCCGTGATGGCCTTCGGCAGCCCGATCCTGCTGGCCGCCCTCGTCGCGCAAGGCGTCACCACCTTCCGCAATCCGCTGGCCGCCGCCTTCCCGGCGCTGAAACCCACGCTGAACGCCCTGTGCGAACCGCTGGGCTGCAAGGTCAACCTGCCGATGCAGATCGACATGCTGGCCATTGAACAGGGCGAACTGCAAACCCTGGCCGACAACACCTTCAGCTTCGCCACGGTGCTGCGCAACCAGGCACGCAGCGCGCAAAGCTGGCCCTCGATCGAACTCACGCTGAACGACGCCAGCGACAAGGCGCTGGTGCGCCGCGTGTTCACGCCGCGCGACTACCTGCCCAGCCAGGCCGACGTGGACAAGGGCTTCGCACCGCGCAGCGAACAATCCATCAAGCTCTATTTTGAACTCAGCCAGGTCAAGGCATCCGGCTACCACATCGCAATTTTCTATCCTTAAGAAGGCACCATGAACAAGACTTCCCTGATCTGCGGCTCGCTCGCCATCGACATCATCATGCAGTACGAAGGCCGCTTCGGCGACACGCTGCTGGCCGACCAGCTGCACAAGGTGAACGTCTCCTTCCTGGTGCCCACCATGCGCACCGAGTTCGGCGGCTGCTCCGGCAACATCGCCTATAACCTGAAACTGCTGGGCGGCGAACCGCGCATCGTCGGCGTCATGGGCCAGGACTGCGCAGCCTACCTGGAACGCTTCCAGAAGCTGGGCATTTCCACCGAAAACATCATGATCAAGAAGGACGCCTACAACGCCCAGTGCTTTGTGACGGCCGACTCGGACAATAACCAGATCAACGCCTTCCACCCCGGCGCCATGTCCTTCGCCCACGAAAACGACGTGGCCAAGGCCGGCCCTGCCGGCATCGCCATCATCTCGCCGGACGGCCACCTGGGCATGCTGCAGCACGCCGACACCTTGTCCAAGCTGAAGATCCCCTTCATCTTCGATCCGGGCCAGCAGATGCCGATGTTCACGCCGGACCAGCTGATCGATTTCATCAACAAGGCCACCTACGTCACCACCAACG
The DNA here is from genome assembly GCF_045984285.3 of Pseudoduganella rhizocola. Lineage (NCBI taxonomy): Bacteria > Pseudomonadati > Pseudomonadota > Betaproteobacteria > Burkholderiales > Oxalobacteraceae > Pseudoduganella > Pseudoduganella rhizocola. Next base: position 154,700 of record NZ_JBJQIK030000001.1, on the reverse strand, counting down.
ACTATGAAATCGAGCTGCTGATGGACCGCACCGGCCTGACGCTGCCGGATATCGCCGGCCGCCTGGACGCGCTGATCGTCACGCGTGGCGAGAAGGGCTCCGAGATCTACACCAAGGGCGCCCGCATCGACATCCCGGCGGTGCAGGCCGAAGCCGTGCTGGACCCGACCGGCTGCGGCGACGCCTACCGTGCCGGCCTGCTGTACGGCCTGACCCATGAACTGGGCTGGGAAACCACCGGCCGCCTGGCCAGCCTGCTGGGCGCGATCAAGATCGCCCACAAGGGCGCCCAGAACCACGTGCTGACGAAGGAAGAGATTGCGGACCGCTTCGAGGCGGCTTTCGGCTACCGCTTCTGAGGGGCATCCGTCGTCCCCGCGCAGGCGGGGACCCAGGTGAGCTTCGTTGGCGGAGCTCCTGGGTCCCCGCCTGCGCGGGGACGACTACATTAGAACGGGAAGAGTTTGTCCAACACCAGGTTGGCAATTTGCAGCAGGATCAGCGCCACCAGCAGCGACAGGTCCAGATTCCCCACCAGCGGCACCACGCGGCGGATCGGCCGCAGCAGCGGCTCATTCAGCGCGCGCACGAAAGGCGCCAGCGGCGCATGCGGGTTGATCCAGCTGAACACCGCCTCGATCACCAGCAGGAACATGAAGCCGTAAATAATCCACTGCAGGAAGCGGCGCAGCGCCAGCAGCCCCACCATCTCGGCGGGCATGCCCACCACGAACAGGATCGACGTCGCCAGCAGCACCACCAGCAGCGCCCCGATCAGGCTCGCCCAGTCATAGCCGCCCACGCCCGGCACGATACGGCGCAGCGGACGCACCAGCCAGTCCGACAGCTGGAAGGTAAACTGCGCCACGCTCGACGGCGGACGCACGCGGATCGCCTGCATCCAGAAACGCAGCAGCAGCACGCCGCCCAGCAGGCCGGCAACGGTATCGACGATCAGCCTCACGATATCAAACACGAGCATTCTCCATAAAAAAAGCCGCTGTGCGATTGTCTCACACAGCGGCTTTTCAGCCCATCAGGCCTTCAGCGCGAGCTTAGGAAGGACGGGTGCTGGTTGGGAAAGGCCAGGCAGCGGCTGGAGCCAGCACGGTTTTCGCGGCTGGTGCAGCGGCTGGAGCCGAAGCAGCGGCAGCTGGTGCTGGGGCAGCAGCTGGTTTAGCGGCTGGCTTGGCAGCAGCTTTCTTCGGAGCGGCTTTCTTCGGTGCTGGTTTAGCAGCTGGCTTGGCGGCAGCAGCAGGAGCAGCGGCTGGTTTAGCAGCTGGCTTGGCAGCGGCTTTCTTGGCAGCTGGCTTCTTCGCGGCAGGCTTGGCAGCTGGCTTGGCAGCGGCTTTCGCAGCAGGCTTGGCGGCTGGTTTAGCAGCGGCCTTCTTCGCAGCAGGCTTCTTGGCAGCTACTTTCTTGGCAGCTGGCTTGGCAGCAGCTTTCTTGGCGGCTGGCTTTTTAGCAGCTGGCTTGGCAGCGGCTTTTTTCGCAGCTGGCTTCTTGGCGGCTGGCTTGGCAGCAGCTTTAGCTACGGTCTTTTTCGCTGCTGGCTTAGCTGCAGCTTTTTTAGCTACCGGCTTTTTAGCGGCGACTTTTTTAGCGGCCGGCTTTTTAGCAGCGACTTTCTTTGCTGCTGGCTTGGCTGCTGGTTTAGCTGCTGCTTTTTTCGCTACTGGCTTTTTCGCTGCGACTTTTTTTGCTGCTGGCTTGGCTGCTGCCTTGGCGACGGTCTTCTTCGCTGCTGGCTTGGCGGCTGCTTTTTTCGCTACTGGCTTTGCTGCTGCCTTTTTAGCGACTGGCTTGGCGGCTGCTTTCTTGGCGGCTGGTTTAGCTGCTGGCTTAGCGGCAGCTTTCTTGGCTGCTGGTTTAGCTGCTGCTTTCTTGGCTGCTGGTTTAGCGGCGGTCTTGGTAGCAGCCTTGGCTGCTGGTTTTTTTGCTGCAGTTGCCATGTTTAATTCTCCTTCATCCGGATGATTTACATAAGTTGAAACCCGTCCGGGCCTTCGCGAAGACGCCGGGCGAATTATTCATCGGCACAAGCAAAGCGATGTTTGCGCTAATGAATTCGGTACCGGCTGAACTGCTGCAACTCCTCACTTTTGCAGCACTTCAGCCATCTTGACCGCCGCTCCAGCGATGATGCTGGCAGCCGCGGCTGGGAATATATATAGAGATAGCGGCGGGTCGAGGGCGTGTACTCAGCTCCGGTCGACAGGAACCACTGCCACATCACGTCACATCGGCGCAAAGAAAAAACCGCCCGGCCTGATACGGGTCAGGCGAGGCGGTTCAGCCGGAATACGGTGTGGTCTTAAGCATATGTGTGCGAGCTTGTGTCCTATTTTTTGTTCGTTTTTTGCGGTAACAACACACTCAAAAAAAGAGCGCTTGCAAATTCACGCGTTTTCAAGTTCGTAAAGTACACGAAAACCTTACAACTGCGCAACGGGCACGCATCATTTTCTTACTCTTTTTTTTGCATGATCAGCGAACCAGCGCACATAAGCGAGCCCGCAAAGTACCCGGCGGAGCACTCTGAAGCCTCGATTTTCGCATTCACCGTTTTGTCATGCTTCGCATAGCGCCTTTATCTAAAGGGCGTATGCAAAGCGACGCGGCAATGCGATGAACGCAGGCGGACTGCGCGCAGCGCACGTTCAGCTCCGTCGCCATAAAGAGACAACAAAGCACTGAAGTCCTCAATCAAAACGCTGATTGCGCCGGAATTGATCTGCCGCACGCAGCAAAGCGACGCGCATCGATGGATCGAAGGCCGTATGTCCACCGTCGGGAATGATGTGAAGCCGCGCGCCGGGGTAATGGCCCGCCACCTGGAAGGCGGTCAGTGGCGCGCACAGCATGTCCAGCCTTCCATGCACGATGACCGCCGGCAGTCCGGCAAGGCGGGACATATTGGCGAGCAGCGCACCCGGCGCGAGGAAGCCATGGCGGCTGAAGTACCACGCCTCGATACGCGCCAGCGTCCACGCGAAGTCGTCGGGCAGCGGCGGCGCGCCGCCCGCGATGCTTGCCCGCGCGCATTCGAAGTTTGCCCAGGCCTGGGCGAAGGGAATCGCCGCCGCACGTTCGCCGTGCACCAAGCGGCGCATGTACGCAGCGGGCAGGTCGCCGCGCTCTTCCGGCGGCAGCAGGCCCGCCATCCCCGCATAGAGGTCGGGGTGAAACTTGCGGCCGTTCTCGAAGTACCACGCTATCTCTTCGGCCGAGCAGAGGAAGATGCTGCGCAGGATAAAGCCGAGGCATTGCCGGGGGTAGGCCTGCCCGTAAGCCAGCGCCAGCGTCGAACCCCAGGAGCCGCCGAACACCAGCCAGCGTTCGATGCCGAGGTGGCGGCGCAGGGCTTCGATGTCGGCGACCAGGTGGGCGGTCGTGTTGTCGCGCAGCTCGCCGGTGGGCTGCGACTGCCCGCAGCCGCGCTGGTCGAACTGGATCACGCGGTAGAAGGCGGGATCGAAGAACTGCCGCCACAGCGGCGAAGAGTTGGCGCCCGGTCCGCCGTGCAGCACGACCACCGGCAGGCCATCCGGCTTGCCCGCCTCCTCCCAGTACAGGATGTGCAGGCCGTCCACCGGCAGGAAGCCGGTGCGGGATGCCGCCAGCGGCGGGAACAGTTCGGTGCGTTCAGTCATCCATCTATTATAGAGAGGGGACGACAATCGCATGACATGCCATCGCTACGATGCCGGGTCTTTCACTTCCGGAGCTCATCATGCCCTTTCACCGAAACTTTCTCCCCGCCCTCTGCCTTGCGCTGGCCGCCGCATTCACTTCACATGCCGCCGCCGGCGCCCTCGCTCCCATCGACATGGCCCACACCTTCGCCCAGGTCCGCCAGGGGGACAATGCGGCCACCCTGCTGGTGCTCGCGCTCTCCGAAGACCGGGTGCAGGCCATCGACCTGAGCGAACTGAGTGGCCTCTACAGCGCCGATGCCTTCGACGTCATCAGCCGCTTCGACCCGGCCACCCTCGATGCGCTCGCGCGCGGCGCGCAGTATGCGCAGAGCTACCCGGCCAGCCGCCTGCTCGGCATGGGACCGCGCGGGCTAGCGCACATCGCCGCGGGCACCAACTACCCTGCGCACGGCACGGAAGTCGGCATGGAGGAGGCCTTCCTGTTCCCGAAACTGTCGCAGGCCACGGGTCCGCGTTCCGCCATCGCCGCCGGACCGGGCATGATGCTCGACTATGAAGTGGAAGTCTGCGCCCGCTTCGACCGCGAGCTGCGTTCCCTGTCCGACTTCGAACAGGCCCGCAAGGGCTTTTTCCTGTGCGGCGATTTCACCGACCGGGCCACCCTGGTCCGGAACATCAACCTCAGGAACCTCACATCGGGCGACGGCTTCCCCGATGCAAAGAGCGGGCGTGACCGCTTCCCCGCCGGTCCCCTGCTGGTGGTGCCGCGCGACTGGCAGGCATTCCTCAGGGAGCTCACCATCGAAACCTGGGTGGACGGCCGCCGCCGGCAGCAGGCGCACGCACGCGACATGCTGAAGGACCTGCGCACCATCGTCAGGGAAACCCTGGACGAGGCCGGCACCCGCACCTGGCCCTACGCGGGCGGCCGTATCCCCATGGTGAACCGTGCCGCCATCGGCACCGGCAGCGCCATCCTCACCGGCACCGGCGATGGCGTCATCTTCCAGCAGCCGGATGCAGCCCTCGTCGGGAAGCTGATGGCGGAGAAGTACAGGTCCGGGCAGCTCGCCGTGATCGACAGCTATGTGGCGGGCGAGATCGCGCGCGGCATCTATCTCCAGCCCGGCAATGAGGTGCGCTATACGAGCAACTACCTGGGCGCCATCCACACCACCGTCGTGCCGACGGCGCATGCCGGCAAATGAGCAGGCCAGCGACATTCCAACGACATGCTTGCTTCATAGTTCGCCCTGCAGGCGGCAATGTGGCCGCCTGCCCCTATAACTTGCCCAGGTACTCTCATGAAGTCTTCCTTATTCACCCTCACCATCCTGTCCCTCGCCTGCGGTGCCGCCGCCGCCCAGTCCCCAGCCTCCTCACCGGCCCAGAAGCCGCGCTGGGCCTTCGGTCTCGGCGCCGCCGTCTCCGACAGTGTCTATGCGGGCGAAGGCACCCGCGTCAAACCCGTCCCCCTGCTCACCTATGAAGGGGAGCGTTTCTTCTGGCGCGGCATCGGCGGCGGCGTCCATCTGCTGCAACAGGACGGCCTGTCCCTCGACGCCACCCTGTCGGGCCGCATGGACGGCATCGACCGCAAGGATTTCGGCACCCGCGAACTGGCCGAACGCGGCATCAACCGCGCGCTGCTCGAAGACCGCGACGATGGCCTGGACCTCGGCCTGGCCGCCACCTGGCGCGGCAGCATGGGCCAGCTGGAACTGGGACTCAGGCAAGACGTCACCAGCGCCAGCAAAGGCTACGAGGCCAGCCTGAAGTACGGTTATCCCTTCCAGTGGGGCGGTGCGCGGATCGTGCCCAATGTCGGCATCTCGCACATGTCCAAAAAACTGGCGAACTACTACTACGGCACCCTGCCCGAAGAAGTGGCGCGCGGCGTGGTGAGCTACCAGCCCGGCAGCGCAGCCGTGCCTCGCGTCGGGGTGGATGTGATGCGGCCCTTTGCGGGGCGCTGGATGTTCATCGGCGGCGTGTCGTACAAGAAGCTGCCGTCCAAAATGTCCGACAGTCCGCTGGTGGAAAAGGACAAGAATGGCAGCGTCTCGGCCTTCTTCGGAGTCTCCCGCGGCTTCTGATTGGTGCGATACTAGCTCCATGATCACGCAGGCACTCAACGTCCTCATTATCGAAGATAACGCGGCCCTGGCCGCGAATATCTACGACTACCTGGAGGCCTGCGGCCACCATCCCGACGCAGCCCCCGATGGCGAGTCCGGCCTCAGCCTGTTGGCCATCAACCAGTACGATGTGGTGGTGCTGGACTGGATGATGCCGCGCATGGACGGCATGGCGATGCTGGCGCGCCTGCGCGCCCTGAAGTCCACTATCCCGGTCATCGTGGTCACTGCGAAGGACCAGTTGGAGAACAAGCTCCAGGGCTTCGAGACCGGCGCGGACGACTATATCGTCAAACCGGTGGCCCTCCCGGAACTGGAAATCCGCCTGCGCGTGCTGGCGCAGCGGGCGCGCGGCGCTCAGGCCAGCGCCCCGGTGCTGCAGGTGGACGACCTGCGCTTCGACCTCGGCACGCTGGAAGTCACCCGCGCCGGCAAGCGCCTGGCCATGACGCCGGTCCGGCGCCAGCTGCTGGAACTGCTGATGCGGAAATCACCCGCCCTCGTGCGCCGCGAAGAACTGGAAACCCTGATCTGGCAGGACGATGTACCCGACAACGACGTGCTGCGCTCCCACATGCACATGCTGCGCAAGTCGGTGGACGGCAACTCCGCGCGCAAACTGATCAAGACTATTGCCGGCAGCGGCTACCGCCTCTGCGCCTCCGATGAATAAACGCCCCTTCCGCACGCGCAGCCTGCAGTACAAGATCAGCGCCCTGTTCATCCTGTCAGGCATCTTGCTGACGGCCGTGCTCACGGTCCAGGGCAAGCTGAGCCAGCACCTGATCACCCATCCGATCTGGGAAGACCTTCTGAGAACGAGCATGGCCCAGTACCTCAGCCACGGCCAGCCGGTCCCCGGCAAGCCCCTGCCTTCCGAAGGCCGCGTGCGCGGCTGGTACCTGCACGGCGGCGAGCTCCCGCCGGGCATGCCGCGCCAGTTTGCGGCGCTGGCTCCCGGCTACTATGACGAAGAGATGATGGATGAGTACGAGCTGGAGCAGAGCTACGCGGTGCTTGTATCCACAGCCGGCAGCGGGCGGGTAGTCATGGCGATGGACATTTCGGACCTGGAGGACTTCCAGAACATGAGTGCCCGGATCAGCGCCTACGTCGCCCTGCTGAGCGCCCTGATAAGTGTCGCTTCCATCCTCTGGCTCTACCGCAGCATGCGGCGCCCCATCCAGCAGTTGGCGCAGCGGATGGACGAACTCGACCCCGCCCAGCCGGCGCAGCGCCTGCCAACCGATTTCGCGCTGCGCGAGCTGGATTACATTGCCGTGCTGGTGAACCGCCACCTCGGCCGCGTGGAACGCTTCATCGAAAGGGAGCGCAGCCTGCTCGACCAGGCCAGCCACGAGTTCCGCACGCCCATCGCGGTCATCTCAGGCGCCGTCGACCTGCTGAAGCTCTACGACCTGCCGCCGGCCGCCAATGCGCCGCTGGAACGCATCGAATCCACCACCAGGCAGCTGACTGAGATCATGTCGGCCCTGCTCTTCCTTTCGCGCGAAGACGGCAAGGTAGCCGTTGAAACCACCCGGCTCGATGCCCTGGTGGCGATACTGGTCGAGGATCACGAGCACCTGCTGGACGGGAAACCGGCCAAATTTGTGGTGGGCGAACTGCAGCCGCTCTGGGTCAACAGTCCGGAAGCCCTCCTGCGCATCGTGGTCGGCAACCTGCTGCGCAACGCCGCCGAGAACAGCTACGACGGCGATATCGAAGTCAAACTGGCCAACGGATGCCTCAGCATCCAGGACCATGGCCCCGGCTTCGACACCGTCGCCGCCGCCCGCCGCTACACCCAAGCCCTGCGCAACCCATCCCGCGGCGGCCAGGGCCTCGGCCTCTTCCTCACCCGCCGCATCTGCGAACGCTTCGGCTGGACCTTGAAGATCTCATCTAATCCCGCTCAGGGCACGCTCGTAGAGATGTTTTTCCCCTCACTGCCATAGAAAGCACAGATAAAATCAATGCCACCGTAGCCGTGCGATAAAGGCTTGAAATTCGGTGAATGCGGTGGCCGCACGCTCATAGCTCCCGCCAAATAACCCAGCGCGTAATGGAGGCCAATCCTCTTTCTGTGCCGTAAATTCGTTCACGATTTCTGCAACTGGCGAAGTATGTCTCCGAGACTTCCATCCAAATCGACCAATTGGAGCCCACACCCCATCGTCAGCGACCAACCTAGCATCTACCGTAACCAATGCAAACATGATCTCGAATCGATCAAACGAAGACTCATAGCTCTGGCCTAAGAAGAAAGCGTCATCTAAAAGCGGTTGCAATCTCTTAAAGAGATACTCACTCAATGGAGTGTAATTTCTCTCGTGCCCGGGAACTTGCTCAAATACGTTGGCTCGGTTGAGTGACAAGATCGCATCTGCCGCGAACGCCCCCAACCCTACCGTTTTTCCGCTATGGTTTGCCTCGATTGCCGGCGCATTGAAGATCGCAGCTAACGACAAATAGTTGTTTCCATCTACGGCTGCTATGCCTGTTGCATACAGCATCTGAATCAATGGATAAAACCGTAACGCGAGCCAAAATTGCGTGCCTGATCCGGCACTGAAACGGTCGGTCGCACGCGCCAAACACTTTTGCAAAGTTGTGATGTGACTAGACTTGCCCCAGTAAGCCGTACAGGCTAGCGTAATACTGATATCCTTCACCGCCGACTCATAGTGGTCCAATCTAGACAGCAATTCTTCTTCTGCATATGCGTCATTAAGTGCGAATTCTTCGTCGGTAGTCGCGGCTAGGTACTTGCGTACTTCCTCGATCAACATATCGTGAAGTTGGATCGCACCGGTTTCCGAGGCCAACAACTTTTTTGCACGATTTAACTTTGCTGAGGTGGAAGTTAATTCTTCCCCTATGTCTGCATAAGGTATGGTTACGAGGCGATCCAATACTACTGTCCCCTCTGCTGCGCTGTATTGCTGGTCTGGCGCCAGCAAGATCATATCGCCGTCGCCCTCAAAGTAACCATAGTGCGGTGTTTGATGAGAGTTTTTGTCTGACGATACTTTGTTGTATACGTATGACATTAAGGAACTTGCGGTGATAATGCCATCAGGAGTGGCCGCTTTTCCGCCTAAACCTTCCAGAAGATGGCCTGTGAATACCGAATGATCAGGTAAAGGCCCTCCGGAATCAGCGACAACTTCGTCAGCCTTTCCTGCAGTGAGGACTTGGCGCGCGGTACGGTGCAGCATATCATTCAAAAAGCGGGCGGTTCCCGCCTTTGCAGCTCGAGTTAGCGCTAGGCCACCGTAGCACGCATCCATGATAAAAAGTATGTGTTTCGCTCGGATAAGCTCTGCGTTCCGGGTAAGTTCATCCCATCGGATGAATGTGGACATATCCCCCAGGTCGGCATCATAGGGGACCAAAAAGCCTATTTCGCCACGAATACCCGTGCGCGTATGTCCATGGCCTGCAAAGAAAACAATCACTCGATCATCTAGTCCAACATGAGCATCGGCTAGGTCGAGATACGTTTTCAGAATATTTGCCTTAGTTGCTGCGGTGTCAGTTAGCAAGACAATGTCTTCCAAGTCGAAAGACAAGTGCTCAACCAACGCGTCTCTGACAGCTTCCGCGTCATTCACCGCAAATGAGAGTGGACTCGCGTTTTTATATCTATTGATACCGATAACTAGAGCTCGGCTTTTTTCGTATCGGGTTTTATACAAGAATCTTAAGTCTTGCATACGTATTCAAAAACGTTGTGCTCAAAAAAAAGCCACAAACATTCGTTTGTGGCTTGCTAGGTTTTTAGTCCCAGTTCAGCGCGCCGCCCGTCTGGTATTCGGTGACGCGGGTCTCGAAGAAGTTACGTTCTTTCTTCAGGTCGATCATTTCGCTCATCCATGGGAATGGATTCTCGTCCTGGTCGAACAGCTGCTCCAGGCCGATCTGCACCGCGCGGCGGTTGGCGATGAAGCGCAGGTAGCCCTTGAACATGGTGGCGTTCAGGCCCAGCACGCCGCGTGGCATGGTGTCTTCCGCATAGCGGTATTCCAGTTCCACGGCTTCCAGGAACAGCGCCTTGATCTCTTCCTTGAAGGCGGCGGTCCACAGCTGCGGGTTTTCCAGCTTGATGGTGTTGATCAGGTCAATGCCGAAGTTGCAGTGCATCGACTCGTCGCGCAGGATGTACTGGTACTGCTCGGCGGCGCCCATCATCTTGTTCTGGCGGCCCAGCGCCAGGATCTGGGTGAAGCCCACGTAGAAGAACAGACCTTCCATCAGGCAGGCGAACACGATCAGGGACTTCAGCAGTTTCTGGTCGTTTTCGATGGTGCCGGTGGTGAAGGCCGGGTCGGTCAGCGTGTTGATGAACGGGATCAGGAACTGGTCCTTGTCGCGGATCGACTTCACTTCGTTATAGGCGTTGAATATCTCCTGCTCGTCCAGACCGAGCGACTCCACGATGTACTGGTAGGCGTGGGTGTGGATCGCTTCCTCGAAGGCCTGGCGCAGCAGGTACTGGCGGCATTCCGGCGCCGTGATGTGGCGGTAGGTGCCCAGCACGATGTTGTTGGCGGCCAGCGAGTCGGCGGTGACGAAGAAGCCCAGGTTGCGCTTCACCAGGCGGCGCTCGTCTTCGGACAGGCCGTTCGGGTTCTTCCACAGCTCGATGTCGCGCTGCATGTTCACTTCCTGCGGCATCCAGTGGTTGGCGCAGCCGGCCAGGTATTTGTCCCAGGCCCATTTGTACTTGAACGGCACCAGCTGGTTGACGTCGGTCTGGCCGTTGATGACGCGCTTGTCATCGGCATTCACGCGCAGCGCGACCTGCTCGGCAGTGGATTCGCCTTCGGCGGCGGCAGCTGGCATCTGTGGTTGGCGCGGCGCGGCCGCGGTTTCATCGTCCCAAGACAGCATCTTCTTTTTCCTCTTAAGGGGTCAAAAGCCGCCCCGAAGGGCGGCGTCGTTTATTTACTGGCAGGCTTCGCACTCTTCGAAGCCTGGGTCGCCCGGACGCAGGTAGCAGGCGGCGCCTTCCTGGATCTCTTGCACCGTGGTCGGTGCGGCGGCCGTTGGCACGGCGGTCGAGGAAGCTGCCGACGCAGCGGCGGACAGGCCGCCATCCACCGGCACAGCGTTCAGCGCGCCGGTCTTGGAGGTCGATTTCTCCATGTGCGTCGCTGCGATGGTGCGCAGGTAGTAGGTGGTTTTCAGGCCGCGCAGCCATGCCAGCTTGTAGGTCTCGTCCAGTTTCTTGCCCGATGCGCCGGCCATGTAGATGTTCAGCGACTGCGCCTGGTCGATCCACTTCTGGCGGCGGGAAGCAGCTTCCACCAGCCAGCTTGGCGACACTTCGAAGGCCGTTGCGTAGATGTCGCGCAGGTCTTGCGGGGTGCGGTCGATCTTGGACAGGGAGCCGTCGAAGTATTTCAGGTCGGCGATCATCACTTCGTCCCACAGGCCGCGCGCTTTCAGGTCGCGCACCAGGTAGGCGTTGATTTCGGTGAACTCGCCCGACAGGTTGGACTTCACATACAGGTTCTGGAAGGTCGGTTCGATACAGGCCGACACGCCGATGATGTTCGAAATGGTCGCGGTCGGAGCGATCGCCACGCAGTTCGAGTTACGCATGCCGAACTGCTTGATGCGCTCGCGCACCGGGGTCCAGTCCATCGAGGACGACATGTCCTGCTCCAGGTAGCCGCCGCGCTCTTCGGCCAGCAGCTTGACGGAGTCCTGCGGCAGGATGCCGCGGTCCCACAGCGAGCCTTTGTAGGACTCGTACTGGCCGCGCTCTTCCGCCAGCTCGGTGGAGGACAGGTAGGCGTAGTAGCACACCGCTTCCATCGAGGTATCGGCGAAGTTCACCGCTTCCTGCGAAGCGTATGGCACGCGCATCATGTGCAGGCAGTCCTGGAAGCCCATGATGCCCAGGCCCACCGGACGGTGGCGCATGTTCGCATTGCGGGCCTTGTCCACGGCGTAGTAGTTAATGTCGATCACGTTGTCCAGCATGCGCATCGCGGTGCGGATGGTCTTCTGCAGCTTCACGTGATCCAGCTTGCCCTCTTTCATATGGGCCGGCAGGTTGACGGAACCGAGGTTGCAGACCGCGATTTCGGTCTCATTGGTGTTCAGCGTGATTTCGGTGCACAGGTTCGAGCTGTGGACCACGCCCACATGCTGCTGCGGCGAACGGATGTTGCAAGGATCCTTGAAGGTGATCCATGGGTGGCCGGTTTCGAACAGCATGGACAGCATCTTGCGCCACAGGTCCAGCGCAGCCACTTTCTTGAATACGCGGATTTCGCCGGCGGCAGCCTTGGCTTCATAGCCCAGGTAAGCCTGTTCAAAGGCCTTGCCCACCTTGTCGTGCAGGTCCGGGCAGTCCGATGGCGAGAACAGGGTCCAGTCGCCTTTTTCCATCACGCGCTTCATGAACAGGTCCGGAATCCAGTTCGCGGTGTTCATGTCGTGGGTGCGGCGGCGGTCGTCGCCGGTGTTCTTGCGCAGGTCGAGGAACTCCTCGATGTCCATGTGCCAGGTTTCCAGGTAGGCGCAGACCGCGCCCTTGCGCTTGCCGCCCTGGTTCACCGCCACGGCGGTATCGTTCACCACTTTCAGGAACGGCACCACGCCTTGCGATTTGCCGTTGGTGCCCTTGATGTGGGCGCCCAGTGCGCGCACCGGGGTCCAGTCATTGCCCAGGCCACCGGCGAATTTCGCCAGCAGTGCGTTTTCCTTAATGGCGTCGTAGATGCCTTCCAGGTCGTCCGAGACGGTGGTCAGGTAGCAGGAAGACAGCTGGGAGCGCAGCGTACCGGAGTTGAACAGGGTCGGGGTCGACGACATGAAGTCGAAGGTCGACAGCAGGTTGTAGAACTCGATGGCGCGCGCTTCGCGGTTGGCTTCTTCCAGCGCCAGGCCCATGGCAACGCGCATATAGAAAGCCTGCGGCATTTCGATGCGCACATCGCGCACGTGCAGGAAGTAGCGGTCGTACAGGGTTTGCAGGCCGATGTAGCCGAACTGCAGGTCGCGGTCGGCCACCAGGGCCTTGGCCAGCTTGGCCAGGTCGAACTTGGCCAGCTCAGGGTTCAGCAGCTCGTTCTCGATGCCCTTGGCGATGTATTTCGGGAAGTACTCCACGTACTCGGCAGCCGCCTTCGCTTGCGGCGTTTCCTTTTCGAAGACTTCCTTGCGGATGGTGTGCAGCAGGATGCGGGCGGTCACTTGCGAGTAGGCCGGATCCTTTTCCATCAGCGCGCGGGCAGCCAGGATGGCGGACTTGTGCAGTTCCTCGACCGGCACGCCGTCGTACAGGTTCTTCACGGTTTCGGCCAGGATGGCGTCGGCATCGACGTGTTTTTCCAGGCCGGAGCAGGCGGCGTTGATCAGGTCACGCACTTCCTGCATGTTCAGCGGACGGCGCGCGCCGTTCTCGGTCACATGCAGCTGCGGTTCGGCGATGGCGCCGGCGCCCTGCGCTTCCTTTTTCAGGCGGCGTTCTTCCATATGCTTGGCGCGGTACAGCACGTAGGCGCGGGCCACATCATGTTCGCCGGAGCGCATCAGGGCCAGCTCCACCTGGTCCTGCACGTCTTCGATATGGAAGGTGCCGCCGGACGGCTGGCGGCGCACCAGCGCCGTGACCACACTATTAGTGAGCTGTTCTACCAGTTCACGGATGCGCGCGGAAGCGGCACCCTGACCACCATTCACAGCGAGGAAGGCCTTGGTCATCGCGACCTGGATCTTCGACGGTTCGAACGCAACTACGGCGCCGTTACGGCGGATGATGCGGTAGTCGCCCAGCGCGCTGGCCGGCGTCGTCAGGCCGCCGGCAGGCACGCCTGCTGCGCCCGCTAGCGGCGCCGCTGGATTGATGGTCATGTCTTGAGTAGATTGCATTTCAGCTCCCTGAGAACAGCATGCGAAGGTTGGAGTTTGTGCTCTTATTGTAAAAAAGCAACTTGTAGTGTAAAGCCACTAAGACCACTAGATTTAGTGCGAAGCTCAAAGTGATCCACTAATTGTAGTGACGCACTTCAGAGGTGACAAGGACTTCACCGTAAAAAAATTTAGATTTTTAGCCAATTTTTTTATTGACTTTTGAGACCCCCCGAAAGCGCTAGGCGCTTCCCGTTAGCAAGCGCTAACACTGGTTTTTTACTTGCCGTTTTCTTGGGCAACAGTGGTCTCGCGAAGCGCCGGAATTGGCGATTTCGCCACAGCAATGCGGTGGGGTCCGCGCGGCGGAGCGGCATTATAGTCGATGCGGCGCGGACGTGTGAGTTCAGGAATTGGGGGCCGAGATGTTCAGTTTCTGCATTTGGTAACGCAGCTGGCGGAAGCTGATGCCGAGCAGCTGGGCGGCTTGGGTGCGGTTGTACTGGGTCTGCACCAGGGCGCGCTGGATGATCTCGCGCTCGACCATTTCCAGGTAGGCCGGCAGGTCGTCCGGCAGGATGCTGAGGTCCGGCAGCGGCGGCATGCGCGTGCCGCCGTCCGGGCGCGGCTCCGTCGCCGGTGCGGCATGCGCAGCGCCCGGGCTGCCGTATGCCTGTGGCGTTGCGTCCACCGGCCCGGGCGCGGGGGCTGCCGCCATGGGCGCAGCCGCCGGGGCCAATGCGGCGGCGGCCAGCGAAGCGGAGGTCAGCGCTTCGGCGGCGGGCGCCGATGCAGCGGCGGTTTGTGGCGCGGGCGCCTGCGTTGCAAGCTGCGCCCCTTTCAAGGACAGGTCGGCCGCCTCGATCACCCCATCGTTCGAGAACGCCAGCGCCCTCTCCAGCACATTCTCCAGCTCCCGCACATTGCCGGGGAAGCTGTAGCAGGACAGCTGTTCCAGCACGCCCGGCCCCAGCACCGGCTTTTCGCCGCCACGGGCAAGGCGCTCAAGAATGGCACCGGTCAGCACGGGCAAATCGTCCAGCCGCTCGCGCAAGGGCGGCAGCGACAGCTCGATCACATTCAGCCGATAGAACAGATCCTGCCGGAACTTGCCCTGCTCCACGCAGCGCGCCAGGTCCTGGTGCGTGGCGCTGATGATGCGCACATCCACCGGTTCCTCGGCAGTGGCGCCGATCTTGCGCACGCGGCGCTCCTGGATGGCGCGCAGCAGTTTCACCTGCATGGCCAGCGGCAGGTCCGCCACCTCATCCAGCATCAGGGTGCCGCCGTTGGCCGCCTGGAAGAAACCGTCGCGCTCATCGGCCGCCCCGGTGAAGGCACCCTTGCGGTAGCCGAAGAACTCGGCCTCCATCAGCGCTTCCGGAATGGCGCCGCAGTTCACGGCGATAAAGGGCTTGTCCGCGCGCGAACTCTGAGCATGGATTTCGCGCGCCGCCACTTCCTTGCCGCTGCCCGACTCGCCGGTAATGGAGATGGGCGCCATCGAACGCGCCAGCCGGGCAATCTGCGCACGCAGCGCCTGCATGGAGGCCGACTGGCCCTTGAGGCGGCTGTCCACCGGTTCGCTGCGCGGGGCGGACGGCGCCTCCGCCGCGTTCAGCTTGAGCGCCGACTGCACCATCACCCGCAGCTGGTCCAGCTGCACCGGCTTGCTCACGTAGTCGAAAGCCCCGGCCTTCAGCGCCACCACCGCGTTATCCGCGCTGCCGAAAGCCGTCACCACCGCAATCGGCGTATTGCGGCCGCTGGCCGCCACCTCGCGCACCAGCTCCAGGCCAAGGCCGTCGGGCAGGCGCATATCCGTCAGCACCAGCTGGTAGTCGCCGCCAGCGAAGAAGCTGCGCGCCTGCGCCAGGGTTTCGGCGCTGTCCACGTCGAGGCCCATCTTGAGCAGCGTGATTTCCAGCAGCTCACGCAGGTCGGCTTCATCATCCACTACCAGAACGCGGGGAGAACTCATATATATAGTGTGTGTTGGCTCAGCGCGGCGCCGGGCGTGCAAAAGTGATCACAAAACGGCCGCTGGACTTGCGGCTGCCGTCCGGCAGCACATCCTTGTCGAAACGGTATTCATAGTCCAGCATGGCCTCGTTATTCAAGCACAGTTCCCGCGCCAGGTACAAACCGAGGCCGGTGCCCTTGCTGGACGTGGTATAGAAAGGCTCGAACAGGTGGGCCCGCACTTCGGCCGAAATACCGGGACCATCGTCCTGCACGTGCAGCTCCAGCGGCCGGCCGCGCGAGCTCACCACGAACATGCGAATGCTTTCCGGCCCGCCGCTGGCATAGCGCACCGCGTTGTTGAGCAGGTTCAGCACCACTTCACGCAGGTGCAGGGGATCGAAACGCACCTCATGGCGGGCCACGCCGCCCAGGCACAGCACCTCCGGCGCAATGGCGTGGGTATCGTCGAACTCCGCTTTCAGCTCGGTGAGGAACTGGTCCAGCGCCAGCGGTTCGCTGTGGCTCTGGGCCTTGCGCGACAGCTGCAGGATATCCTCCACCATGCGGTTGACGCGCGCCACATTGTCGCCCACGATCTTCAGCAGGCGCAGGTGCACCGGCTCCTTCAGGTCCTCCGCCATCAGCGACGTGGCATGGCCGATGGCCGACAGCGGGTTGCGCACCTCATGCGCGATACTGGCCGTGAGGCGCCCCATTGAAGCCAGCTTGAGCTGCTGCGCCTGGTTTTCGATGGCCGTCACGTCCTGCAGGAAAATCACATTGCGCTCGGTGCCCAGCGGCGCGGTATCGGCTGCGGCGAAGCGCACTTTCAGGTGCGCCACCACATCGCGCCGCGCGCTCCATGCCGCCGTCATCTCCTGCAGTGCCGGGTCGGTATAGGGCTTCACATTGATGAAGGCGCTGGACTGCACGGGATTGGCGCGCCACTCATCGTAGGCCAGCGCCACCGGCAGCAGCGAGGGATTGTCGCTCAGGCGGAAATCGGCAATCGATTCGGTCAGCCCCAGCATCTGCTGTGCCGCCGGATTGCTGGCATACACCTGGCCCTGCGCGCCCAGCACAATAATGCCGTCGCCGGCATGCGACATCACCAGCCGGTTCACCGCCTGCTGCACGCCCACCTCGATGCCGCGCTGTACCGCCAGTTCCTCCTGGCCGATCAGCTTTGCCGCCATGCGGTTCACCACCAGCACGGCGGCGAAGAAGGCCGCGCCATACAGGCCGGCCTGCAGCACGGCCGCCTCGCTGTCGGACAGGAAGATGCGGTAAGTGCTCTCGGCCAGCATGAACAGCGCCGCCAGCGACGCGGCGAACAGCGACAGCATCAGCGGCGCCAGGATGGCGCAGCCGGCCAGCGGGAACAGGTAAAGAATGGCGAGGCCGCTGCGCACGCCGCCGGCGGCCAGATAGAGCAGCGAGATGAAAATCAGGTCGCAGGCCACCTGCACGCCCAGCTGCACCATGAAGCGCTTGCGCCACCAGGCAGCGCTCAGCATGAAGGCCAGCGCCAGGAACAGGTAGCCCGCGCACAGCTGAATATTGACGATGGTGCTGTCGCTGCGCTGGCCGCGCGTATCGAAGGCCAGGTAGGCCAGCAGCACCATGGCGATGACGACCCGCGTCCCGTTCAGGGTTTGCAGCGAGCGCCAGAAGGTCTCGCGCGATTCAGCCGACAGGGTGGGCAGGCGCGCGATCACCGCTCAGGCAGTCGGCGCGTGGGCGGCGCTGCAGTAATTGCGGCCCGCGGCCGGCACGTTTTCCGACGCCGGATAATGCACGCCGCAGTGGGCGCACTGCAGCATCGGCTCGGTCTCGGCCTCCTTCGGCGGCGCGCGGCGCACCGGCGGCTGCTGCTTCGGGGGGCGGCTGTTGCTCTTCAGTTTGGAACGGATGGCGGCAACGACCAGGAAGGCCAGGGCCAGCCAGAACAGAATACGTGTCATGCAAATCCTCGATGCAGCACCACTTCAAGCACGAAGCGGCTGCCCACATAAGCCAGCAGCAGGGTTGCGAACCCGGCCAGCGTAAAACTCAGCGCCGTCTTGCCGCGCCAGCCACGGAAGTGGCGGCCGGCCAGCAGCGCCGCAAACAGAAGCCAGGACAGCAGCGTGAACACGGACTTGTGGTCCCACTTCAGGGCCTGGCCGAACAATTCTTCGGAAAACACGATCCCCGACAGCACGGTAAGGCTGAGCAGCGCGAAGCCGAAGGCAATGAGGCGGAACAGCAGCTTCTCCATGGTCAGCAGGGCTGGCAGCTGATCCAGCGCGGCCCACAGGAAACCGGCGCGCTCATTGCGCGTATGCAGGCGCGACTCCTGCAGCGCCATCAGCACGGCATGGAAGGCCGCGATGGTGAGGGTACTGTAGGCCAGCGTGGCCACGGCGATATGCCAGCCGAAGGTCACCGAGCGTCCCTCCAGCGATACCAGCGCGCCGGGGAACACCGCTTGCAGGGCCACGGCCGCCGCTGCGCAGGGCATGACCATGCGGCGCAGGCCATCGAGCGGATAGTTGCGGTTCTCGATCCAGTAAGCCGCAACGGAGATCCACAGCGCGGACGACAGCATGGCAGCGAAGCCGAGCCGCAAGGAGCCGCCGGGCGCGATCACATCCGACCACAGCGCAGCGCCATGCAGCAGCCACGCCACGGCGGTGACGGCCGCAATCAAGGTCGTCCTACGGGACGGCAGCACGGCGCAAGCCAGGTAAAGCGCCACTGCCGCAATCAGGAAATAAGTCTGCATCAGCCCAGTTTACACCAACCGCGCCCCACCTCACAGCCGAGCTCGCGACACCATGGGGCCAGGCACCGCTGTCAGGTACAGTTTCAACCGAGTGTGCGGCAAACTACAACTGTACATGACAGATGGGGCCTGACCCCATGGTGTCGCAGGCGGCCTCAGTCGACGGCGGCGAGGCGGAGTTCGTCGTTGTGGTGACGTTGCTGTTCTTCCATCACGAGCTGGCCGAGCTCGCGCTTCAGGGCGTTGAACTCGGGGGCGGCCGGGTCGCGCAGCCGTGGCAGGTCGACCAGGATGTCGCGCTTGACCGTGCCCGGGCGGTAGGTCATCACCACGATGCGGTCGGCCAGGTAGATCGCCTCTTCGATGCTGTGGGTGACGAAGATGATGGTCTTTTTCAACTCGGACCAGATGCGCAGCAGCTCGTCCTGCAGGTTGCGCCGCGTGAGCGCGTCCAGCGCGCCGAAGGGTTCGTCCATCAGCATGATGGGCGAGTCCAGTGCCAGCACCCGCGCAATCGCTACCCGCTGCCGCATGCCGCCCGACAGGTCCTTCGGGAAGCGGTTGCGGAAGTCGCCCAGCGACAGCATTTTCAGCAGCTTGTCCACCGTTTCGCGGATCTCCGCTTTCGGCAGCCCCTTGATTTCGAGCCCGAAGGCGACGTTGTCCGCCACCGTCATCCACGGGAACAGCGCGTACTCCTGGAAGACCATGCCGCGCTCAGGCCCCGGCGCCGTCACCAGCGCACCGTCGGCCCGGATCTCGCCGCTGGAGGGCGGCGCAAAGCCCGCCACCGCATTCAGCAAGGTGGACTTGCCGCAGCCCGATGGCCCCAGCAGGCAGACGAACTGCCCGCGCGGGATTTCCAGGTTTATGTCCTGGAGCGCCACCACATCGCGCTCGCCCGTGCTGAATACCTTGCTGACCTGCGATACAACGATATGCGCGTCGCTCATCTCAGTTCTCCAGTCCACGGTGCCAGCGCAGCAGGTAGTTATTGATGCGGTTCATGATGATGTCGATGGCCAGCCCGATCATGCCGATCGTGATCATGCCCGCAATGATCTTGTCGGACCAGAAGTACTCGCGCGCTTCGAGGATGCGGAAGCCCAGGCCATTGTTCACCGCGATCATCTCGGACACGATCACCACAATGAACGCGGTGCCGATCCCGATCCGCACGCCCGACAATATATAAGGCACGGCCGCCGGCAGAATCACCCGCACGAACAGGGTAAGGCCGGAAGCGCCGAGATTGCGCGCCGCCCGCAGGTAGATGCCGTCCACATGCCGCACGCCCGCGATGGTATTCATCAGCACCGGGAAGAAGGCGCCCAGCGCAATCAGGAATACGGCAGGCGGATTCCCCAGTCCGAACCAGAGAATGGACAGCGGTATATAGGCAATCGGCGGAATGGGCCGCAGCAGCTGCACCAGCGGATTAAGCCAGGCATAGACCCGCGCGCTGGCCCCCATCGCGAGCCCGATGGGCAGCGCCAGCCCGCCACCGATCAGGAAGCCGACCACCACGCGGTACAGGCTGCCCAGCGAATCGTGAATCAGCTCGCCGGACAGCGCCCAGGCCAGCCAGCTCTGGGCCGCCGGGTCGCGCGCCTGCAATGGCAGCAGGTATTCGATCCACTTCGTCACCACCGCCAGCGGCGACGGCAGCACCTGCGGATTGACCCAGCCCTTCTGCGCCACCAGCTGCCACACTGCGATCACCACCGCCGGCACAACCAGGCCGACACCCACTTCACGCCAGGCGATTCGTGCCATGGGCGCTCCTTACTTCACGCCCAGGCTTTTTTTCGCCTGCTCCAGCAGGTCGGTGCGCACCCAGTCCTTGGCGACGGGCGGCTTGCTCATGCGGCCCACACCGGTCTTCACCATCACGTCGGTCGTAATCTGGATGTGCTCCGGCGTGATGTCGTAGGAATAGGGCGAGTTGCCGATGGCGTCTTCGAAATCGTCCTTGGTGATCTGGTTCTTGAACACCACTTCACGCACGTATTTTTCCGCCGTGGCCGGGTTTTCGATAAAGGTCTTGGTGGCCTCCACGAAGCAGCGCATGAACTTCTCCGCCACCGGACGGCGCTCCTTGTAGAACTTCTCCGTCATCACCATGGTGCGCACCGGTTCGCCGATCGGCGTGTCGTACGGTTTCAGGATCTCGGTGCCGAAGCCCTTGTTGATGGCCTGCGAGGACTGCGGCTCCGACTGCATCATGGCGTCGATGTTCTTGCCGAGCAGCGCCTGGTTCAGGTCTGCATAGGCGAGGAAGACCAGCTGCACATCCTTGCCCGGCTGTTCGGAAGCCGTCATGCCGTTCTGCTGCAGTTCCGCCAGCAGCAGCACTTCCTGGATGCCGCCGCGCGTTACGCCGACCTTTTTACCCTTCAGGTCTTTCACGGATTTGAGTTTGAGGTCGGTGCGGCCCACCAGGCGCGCCCCGCCTTTGGCGAAGCCTGCCACCACCACGATGGGGGCGTTGCCGGCGCGGCCCGAGATGGCCGCTTCAGATGCCGTGGTGCCCACATCGAGCTCCCCGGCGATGATGGCCTGCATCACGTCCAGGCCTTTGGCGAAGACATGTTCTTCCACCTTGATCCCGCACTTCGGCGCGATCTCCTTGATATACGACACAGCGCCATAATGCGCGAACTTGAGGTTCCCCAGCCTGACCACTTCCTGCGCCTGCGCGCCGCCTGCCATCACCAGCGCTGCCAACAGCGCCACCGACTTGCCGATCAACTTCAGTTTCATGAGCGTCTCCTGAAAAAGAAAATAGCGGGGTGTTCTGTTCAGATCATACAAGGTTTCAGGGCGCGGACGCCAGATGGCGCACTCTTTGCAGCCGCTCCGCGCTCGGGGGATGGCTGTTCAGGTAGGGGATGGACATGGCATTCTCCTTCTCCAGCTTGTCCAGCGCCGTGAACACGGCTTCCAGGTCGGCCAGCGGCCGCCCGTTGTGGCGCAGCATGCGCGCCGCATAATCGTCCGCCTCCGTTTCCGCATCGCGCGAATAGTGCATGTCCAGCGCCACGGCCGGCAGGCTGGCGATAAAGCCGCTGGCGTCGCCGAACAGCAGCGTGGTGACGGCGGCGACGGCCGACGTCTGGATCAGGCGGCGCGACATATGGCGTTCGTGCAGGTGCCCCAGTTCGTGCGCCAGCACGCCGGCCACGGCCCGGTCGTTATCCAGCAGCTTCACCATTTCGTCGGTCAGGATGATGTCGCCGGATGGCAGCGCAAAGGCATTGGGGCCGAGGCGGCTCTTGCGGAACAGCAGGCGGTAGGGCTGACGGTCCTCGTGCGGCTGGCGCAGCGCCGCGAATTCCGCCGCAATCTGCCGCTGCCGTTCGGCGCTTAGTTTGCTGGGCGCGAGCAGGCGCTCGTCCAGCAGCTCCAGCACGCCCTCGCCCATCTGCCGCTCCACCGATTGCGGCAGCACGCGCGCAACGGCCGCCGCCGCACCCGGCAGAGCATAGCGGTAGGCCAGCGCCAGCACAATGACCGTGGCGGCCAGTGCCCCCAGCGCCAGCTTCCAGCTTTGCTGGGCCCGCACCACGCCGCTGTCGCGGTGGCCGCTCGCATCCAGCAGCCGGTTGAAGGCGGCCATGTCGTCCGGCTCGAAAAAGGCGCCGTCGTCGAAGGTCACCTTGCGCGCCGCATGCCGCGTGCGCTCGGACACGCGCAAGGAAGACAGTGGCGCATGGCGCGTCACATCCCCCTCCAGCCACGCCGCGCCATCGCGCACACTCAGGCTGGCCTGATGCGCACGCGAGGTTTTGCCGTCAAAATAGCGCCCGCTGACAATTTCCATCACATCGAGAGATCCACGCCCAGGAAGTCGGCCATGCCCTCACCGGTTGCGTTCACGTCCGGCGTGCTTTGCGCCACCACATCATCCAATCCGCCGGATACCTGCAGCGAAATCGACTCCAGGCGGTACTTCATGGCGCGCACCTTGGCGAAGGGCGTGTAGAAGCCCAGCGTGAAAATGATGCCGACCGTATTGGTCGCATAGATAAAGGCCAGCCGGCCCCAGCGCATGGCCGACTGGAAGCGGTGCGCGCCAAGCTGCGTATGGTTCCAGACCAGGTTTTGCAGCATGGCCATGAAGAGCCAGGTCGAGGCAAGAACCCACGGGTAAATCAGGAGTATGCCGACGATCGAGCCGTAGTTCGCGGCCTGTGCGCGGTCGCTCGCCCCTACCACCAGGGCAGTGATCACGCCAAAGAACACCACGGTACCCAGCACCATCAAGCCGAACAGCACCAGGTAGATCTTGTAGAAACCACTTACCGGTGCGTCGAAGGAGAACTTCGAGGCGCCATAGCGCGCCTCGCTATGCTGGAATTTCTTCAGGCGCTGGTGGGCGAAGGGGGCGAGCAGGCCAAAGCTGATCGCGCTGAGCACGGCCATGCCCAGGAAGGCCACGTAAGCCTGCCGCGCACTGCCGTCGAAACCGAAGCGGATACCGCGGTAGCTGCTGTTATGGAGCGAAAACTGCAGGCTGCGCCACAGCAGCCATGGCATCGCTGCTGCCATCACGGCGAACATCGCCAGCCCGGCCGCCGGCGAAATGCGGAAGGCCAGGTTATAGACGCCGAACAGCGCCAGCGCAATCAGGCGTCCCTTGAGGATGGCCACCGGCGTGCCGTGGTATTCAAAACTGCTGCCCGCCAGCCGGGTGCTGGAATAGAAATACTGGTTGCGGCGCACCTTGGCCCAGGCCGAATAGATGCCCAGCGTGACGATCGTCAGCAGCAGGTTGACGATCCAGATACGGAAATATTCGCCGCCGGTGGCGCTGAAGGTGATTTCCTCGCGCGTTTCGACCGGCGCCGGCGCTGCTGCGGTGGCTTCGTTGAACACTCATCTCTCCTGTATGGGACCAGCCAGCAAGATGACGGCCCGGCCGCGGCTTGTCAAACAATCGGCGCCCGCGGGGCTTGAAAGTGTGCACCATTGTGACAATGTGTGAGGGTGCGGCCGCCCAAGCGGTGCCGCATGGGGCCCGGCAGTCGGGTAAAATGGCAGGTTTCCGCCATATTTATATTAGTAGGTAGGCCACATGCTAGACAATCTGACCCAACGCCTTGCCAAAGTCGTCAAGACCATGCGCGGCGAGGCACGCCTGACCGAGGCCAACACGGCCGAGATGCTGCGAGAAGTGCGCATGGCGCTGCTGGAGGCCGACGTGGCCCTGCCCGCCGTGCGTGAATTCATCGCGAAGGTGAAGGAAAAGGCACTCGGCGAAGAGGTGATTTCCTCGCTGACGCCGGGCCAGGCCCTAGTGGGCGTGGTGCAGCGCGAACTGGCCGCCCTGATGGGCGCCGACCTGGGACCGGAAGCGTCCCAGATCAGTTTTGCCCAGCAGCCGCCCGCCATCATCCTGATGGCCGGCCTGCAGGGTGTGGGTAAAACCACCACCACCGGCAAACTGGCCAAATACCTCAAGGAAGAGAAGAAGAAAAAGGTGCTGACGGTGTCCGCCGACGTGTATCGTCCGGCCGCTATCGCCCAGCTGCAGTCGGTAACGCAGCAGGTTGGCGCCGACTTCTTCCCGTCCACAGCCGCCGACAAGCCGGTCGACATCGCGCTGGCCGCGCTGGACTGGGCGAAGAAGCACTACCACGATGTGCTGATCATCGACACCGCCGGCCGCCTCGGTATCGACGAAGAGATGATGAAGGAAATCGCCGCCGTGCACGGCGCGGTGAAGCCGGTGGAAACCCTGTTCGTGGTCGACGCGATGCTCGGCCAGGATGCGATCAATACCGCCAAGGCCTTCAACGATGCCCTGCCCCTGACGGGTATCGTACTGACCAAGCTCGATGGCGATTCGCGCGGCGGCGCGGCGCTGTCCGTGCGCCACATCACGGGGAAGCCGATCAAGTTTGCCGGCGTGTCCGAAAAGCTGGACGGCCTGGAAGCCTTCGATCCGTCGCGCATGGCCAACCGCGTGCTGGGCATGGGCGACATCCTGGCGCTGGTGGAAGAAGCGCGCAAAGGTGTGGATGCGAAAGCGGCAGCCGAGCTGGCGGCCAAGGTCAAGTCCGGCGGCAAGTTCGACATGAACGACTTCAAGTCGCAGCTGGGACAGATGAAGAAGATGGGCGGCATGGCCGGCCTGGTGGACAAGCTGCCGGCCCAGTTCCAGCAGGCCGCCGGCGGCGCCAATATGGACCAGGCGGACAAGCAGGTGCGCCGCATGGTCGGCATCATTGACTCCATGACGCCGGCCGAACGCGCCAAGCCTGAGCTGATCAAGGCATCCCGCAAGCGCCGCATCGCGGCCGGCGCCGGCGTGCAGGTGCAGGAAGTGAACCGCATGCTGAACCAGTTCGAGCAGATGCAGACCATGATGAAAAAACTGTCCGGCGGCGGCATGATGAAAATGATGCGCAGCATGAAGGGCATGATGCCGGGCCTGCGCTGAGCTGTTACAGCCGGTAACGAAAAAGCCGCCTGCGGGCGGCTTTTTTCATGCTCCCGTTACAAATGGAGAATTTTTCAGCCTGCATGTTCGCTAAGATCATCGGTATGAAAAATATCCTCGCAACCGTTTTTCTCGCCTGCCTCTTCGCCGCGTGCGGCGGCGGTAGCGGCAGTGCGCCCGAAACGCCGCCACCACCGCCGCCGCCTGTAAGCGTGACCGCCAGCGCCGCTGCCGACCAGGTCCTCGCTGGCGGCGCCGCCGTTGCCCTGACGGCCAGCGCCAGCAACGGCGCCGCCATCAGCTGGCAGCTCGCCGCCGGGGCACCCGGCAGCCTGTCAGCCACCAGCGGCAACAGCGTCAGCTACACGCCCCCCGCCAGCGGCGTTGGCGCCAATACCGATGTCGTGGTGACGGCCAGCGCGGGCGGCGGCAGCAAGGCCCTTACGCTCACCATTTATCCGGATCCTGGCGCGCCCGGCACATACCCTGTGGCGGGGAGCGCCGGCCAGCAGGGCTTCGATGATGGCAAGGGTGCAGCCGCGTCCTTCACCTCGATCCAGTCCATCGTTGCCGACAAGGCCGGCGGCTATTATGTATATGATGGGAACTGGCAGCGGCTCACGATCCGCAAGATCAACGCTGCCGGCGACGTCAGCACCATCTACAGCAACAGCGCCAGCTACAACGACTTCCCGCACAGCCAGTATTCGCGCCTGGCCATCGCCAGCGACGGCGCGCTGTATGTGATGACCCACCTGAACTCCGGCCACCAGCTGCTTCGCATCGGCCCCGCCGGCACGGCCAGCGTCGCGCTCTCCGGTGCGGCGCTCGATATGGTCTTCAATATCCAGAAGGCCCCCAACGGTGCGGTCTATCTTTTCAAGCCTACGGCCGTACTCAAACTGGCAGCCGATGGCGCACTGAGCACGGTGGCGGGCGATCCGGCCGCCGCTCCGTCGGGCTCGGCCAAGCCGGCCGACGGCACCGGGAGCGCCGCGCGCTTCAATTTCATCACTGCGGCGGGCGCGGATGACGAAGGCAACCTGCTCATCAAGGACAGCATCTTCTTCCGCCGCATGTCGGCGGCCGGCGTCGTGACCACGGTAGACCTTCCGTTCCCCGAAGAGCGGTCTGTCCTGGGCCTCCTGGCCGCCCCGGACGGCGCCTTCTACATGCTGGCGCCGCCCGACGCTGCTGGCCGCACGCTTTACAGGATAAGTGCGTCCAATGACGTCAGCGTCGTGTTCAACACCGACAACGCATCATTGCCGAGAACCGTGGGCGGGCCCCTGTACATGGCACTGGGCAGCGACCTGCGCCTGATGCTGGCCTACACCGGCGAAATCCTGCACATCGGCGCGGACGGCAAAGCGCAGTCCTTCGCCGGCCTGCAGGAGGGCAGCGGCCTGGCGCTGGACGGACCGCCAACGCAAGCGCGCTTCGCCCAGCCCAACGCCATCGCCGCCGATCGCCAGGGCAATCTGTTTGTGCTGGACCATCCCGGCACGGCCTATGCCGACTGCCTCTGTGTAATCGGCACGCGCGGCTCCACGCTGCGCAAGATCTCGGCATCAGGCCAGGTGACGACGCTCGGCGCCGGCGAAGACAATGGCACGCCGAACGGCATGGCCGTGGACCGCGCAGGCACGGTCTATTTCAGCGATATCCAGCAATTCGGCCCGCGCGGCAGCAACAGCGGCAGCGCCGTCTACAAGATCACGGCAGACGGCAAATTCTCCGTGCTGGCAGGCTGCCCTCCCAGCCGCAGCTGCACCTTGAGCCCGGTGGACGGTTCCGCCACCGAAGCGCGTTTCGCCGCCGCGCGCCTGCTCGGCGTCGACGCCGACGGCAATCTGTATGCAGAGGACACGAAAAACGGCAGTACCATCATCAGGAAGATCTCCGCCGACGGCAGCACCACCACCATCGCCGCCCTGCCGCCGGGCATCGGCGTGGCGCCGGACGGCAGCCGGTACACAACGCGCCGCACGGACCCGAACGGCTGGACCAATGTCTGGGACGTGGTCCGCACTGCCGCAAACGGTAGCGAAACCGTGGTTGCCAGCGGGCTGAAAGGCCGGGTCTCGCTGGCGCCTGCGGGACCGTATACGGTCGGCGTGATCGCCGGCGAAACGATTCTGAAGCTCGTCGTGCCGCACTGAGGGTCTGCGGCAATGCACCAAAAAGCCGCTCCGATGCGGCTTTTTGTCTTTGTTGGCGGGCTTTACGCGTCGTTTCCTTGAAAAATCGCGAAAAACACTTGCATAGTGCGAAAAACCCCACCAATATTAGCCGTGCGATTGTATTGCGCAATTTTCCATTGTTTGTTTAGGGAGGCTCGAATATGGCAACAGCAGCCAAGAAAGCAGCACCAGCAAAGAAGGCCGCCGCAAAGGCACCGGCAAAAAAAGCAGCACCAGCAAAGGCAGCAGCTAAGCCGGCAGCAAAGAAAGCAGCACCCGCAGCACGCAAGCCCAACGCAGCATTCATGAAGGCGATGACCCCATCGGCAGCCCTGGGCGCCGTGGTCGGCTCCTCCGCCCTGCCACGCACCGAAGTGACCAAGAAAGTCTGGGACTACATCAAGAAGCACAATCTGCAGGATGCAGCGAACCGCCGCATGATCAATGCAGACGACAAGCTCAAAGCCGTTTTCGGCGGCAAAGCCCAAGTGTCCATGTTCGAAATGACCAAGCTGATTTCCGATCACCTGAAATAAGCTCTCCCGGCCGCAGTGCCGGCCGAAGGCCCCGACGCCTGGCGATCGGGGCATTTTTTTTATATGACGCCACAATACCGCCTCGCCCTGCCCCTCGCCAGCCTGACCGCAGTCGGCCTCCTCGCTTCCGATCTCTACCTGCCCGCGCTGCCCGCCATGCAGCAGCAGCTCGCCGCCTCCGTGACGGCAGCCCAGGCCACGATGGCCGTCTTCATGCTCGCGCTGGCCGCTTCGCAGCTGGCCTGGGGCTGGGCAGCGGACCGCTTCGGAGACCGCAGCACTATCATCACCGGCACGGCGCTTCTGGCGATTGGCAGCGTGATGTGCGCACTCGCTTCCGGCATTGAGCTGATGCTTGCCGGCCGCCTGCTGCAAGGCCTGGGCGCCGGCGCCGCAACGGTCGCCGTGCCTGCGCTGATACGCCGCCGTTTCAGCGAGACGGAAGGCGTAGGCGCCATGGCCGTGGTGGCGATGGCCGAATCGGTGATTCCCGCGCTTGGCCCGGTCGCGGGCGCCGCGCTGGTGATGCTGGCCGACTGGCGCTACGCCTTCTGGATTATTGCCTTGCTCGCCCTCGCGCTGGCGCCGATGGTCTCACGCATCGTCAGCACCCATGCAGCGCATGCGGCGCCGCCGGACGCCGATGCCCAGGCCCCGCAAGCCCTGCTGCACAACCGTCCTTTCCTGCGCTATGCCTTCAGCTATGCGCTGATGTTCGGCGCCCTGCTCATGTTCGTGGCCAGTGCGCCCTACCTCGTCACGCACTGGATCGGCGAGGAGGTCAGTTCCTTTGCGGCGCTGCAGATATGCGGCGTGGCCTGCTTCATGCTCGGAGCCACCCGTGGCGCGAAGGCCGTGCAGCGCTACGGCGTTGAAACGCTGGTGCGCACCGGCGTGCTGATGCAGCTCGCATCCGGCATAGGCATGACGGCGCTTGCGCTGCTCGGCCTGAAATCGATCATCGGATTGATTGTTTGCTGGGCCCTGTTCTGCTGCGGCCTTGGCGTGCGCGGGCCATCCACGATGTCGCGCGCACTGTCGCTGGCGCAGCAGCATGCGGGCAAGGCCGCAGGCCTGCTGATGTTCCTGGCTTTCGCAGCTACCTCGGCAGCCACGATGGCCGCCGCGCCCCTGCTGGAACGCGGCCTGCTCCCGGTTGCGCTGCTGCTGACGGCGCTGGTTCTCGGCAGCGCAGCGCTGGTGCCGGACGCGCTGCGCCATGGCGCCGCTCAGAAGCCGTAGGCAGCCTTCATCAGGTCGAACACCCTGGTGTTCTCCATCGTGCCCTTGAACACCGCGGAACCGGCGCCCACGGCATAGAGCTTCACATCGCCGCCGCCGTGGGTTTCACCGCTGCGGCGGATGCTGGTCTCCTGCTGGTAGTCGTCCGCCAGGGCTTCCTCGCTGCTGATATCGGCGCGCTCCAGCTTGCGGTTCGGGCCGTTCGCAAACACCAGCGTGGTGTAGGTATGGCCGTCCGCATCGCGCGCCGGCGAGCCATCCGCACCGCGCACGATATCGAGCACCGGGCTGCCGCGCTTGGCGGTGCCATTGAAGGCCAGCGTATGGTCATGGTCCGCCGTGATGACGATCAGCGTGTTGCGCAGGCCGGGATCGCGCTCCTGCATGCGGTCGATCGCGGTCTGGATCGCGTCATCGAAGGCCAGCAGGTCCACGACGGCGCGCTTGACGTTGGAACCGTGCAGGCCGTGGTCGATCTTGCCGCCTTCCACCATCAGGAAGAAACCCTTCGGATTCAGCGCCAGCAGTTCGATGGCCTTGCTCGTCATTTCGGACAGGCTGGGCTGCTTCGCGCCCTCGCCACGCGGCGGCGTCGCGGTGCGGTCCAGCTCATACTCCAGGTGGCCGTCGCCGTACAGGCCCACGAACTTGCGGCCCGGTTTCGCAGCCAGCATCTCACTGCGGCTGCGTGCGACGGCATAGCCATGCGCCGCCATTTCGCCCAGCAGGTCGCGCCCATCAGGACGGCCCTTCGGGTTCGCCGCCTTGTCAAACGGCGTGAAGTGCGCGGCGCCTCCGCCCATCAGCACATCGAGGCCATCGCCCAGCGCCGGGTTGTAGCCGGCGCCGCCCGGCACGGCCTGCACCGCAATGGCAAAGCCGGAATTGCGGTGGCAGTGGTGCGCGTAGGTGGAGGCAGGCGTGGCGTGCGTCGCTTCCGTAGTGGTGACTGCGCCGACCGACTTGCCATGCGCCTTCGCCAGTTCGAGGATGGTCGGCACCGCCTTGCCGTTGCCGGCTGCGCAGGTATCGATGCCCCAGTTGCCGTTAGCGTCCTTCTTCGGCGCGCTGGGCTTCGAGTCCCACATGGAGATCACTTCATTATTGATCTTCACTCCCGTCATATAGGAACCCATGGACGGCGCACTGTCGGTGGTTTGCGCGTCGTGCGAATAGGTCTTGAGCCGCGCCACGCGTTCGAGACGTTCGAACTTGAGCAGGCCCTCTTCCTTATAGCCATGGATACGGGCTGCCGTAATCACGGTGGGTCCCATGCCGTCGCCGAGGAAGAAGATGATGTTCTTTGCGTCGGCCGCAGCGGCCTGGCCGCCGATGGCCGCGATCGCGATTGCCAGAATGAGCTGCTTCATAGTCCTGCTGCCGCCTTGATCAGTTTAAACACTTCGGTATTGTCGATGGTGCCGCGGAAGTTTTCCGCGCCCGCGCCGATGGCGCCAAGATACACGTCGGTACCGCCGTGGGTGCTGGCATCGGGCGCCATGCGGATGACCGATTCGTATTGATAGTGCGGAGCGGCGACCGTTGCCGCATCCAGCGTGCCCGGACGCTTGCCGTCCACGCGGTTCGGGCCATTGCCGAAACCGATAATGGTGAATGGCGCGCCGTCGCCGTCCTTGTAGATCTTGCCGTTCGAGTAGGAGCGCAGCAGGCCGAGCACGCCCGGTTCCGCAGGCGTGGTTTTGCCGGTGATGATGGAATAGCCGTTCATCACCAGCGTGCTGTCATGGCTCGCGGTGGCGACGATCAGCGTGTTCTTCAGGCCCGGATCACGCTGCTGCATCGCCTCGATGGCGGTGCGCAGGGCCTTGTCCAATGCAGTCACTTCTTCCAGCACCATGCGCGCATCCGACTGGTGCGCCGCGCGGTCGATCAGGCCATTCGCCACCACCAGCACAAAGCCCTTGCCGCCGCGCGACAGACGCTCGATGGCTTCTCCCGTCATCTGCGCCATATTGGGCTGCCTGGCTACGTCGCGCGCCGTATCGCCAGCCATGTCACGTGGCGCGAACAGGCCAACCAGGCGCTTGCTGCGTGCGGCTTGCGGCATATCCAGCTCGGAGAGGTTCTGCACATGCGCGTAGTCCTGCGCGCGCAATTCCGCGAGCAGGTCGCGGCCATCTGCACGCTGCGTGAAGTCTGCAGCACCGCCGCCCAGCAGCACGTCGATGCCCTGGCCCAGCGCTGCGTTGAAGCCGGCGCCGCCCGGCACCAGCGCGGCAGCAGCAACCGCACCGCCGGGATGCGAGCAACCATGCACAAACGCGGGCGCGACCAGCGCATCCGTCACCGGCACGTTGGTGACGAGGCCAGTCCGCATGCCGCGCTGCGCCGCCAGCTCCAGCAGCGTGGGCGCCGGCTTGCCGTCGGGGCAGCCCTCCACGGAGAATGCGCCGCTATTGGTCTTCCGGCCGCTGAGGAAGGCGGACATGGCCGCGGCTTCATCCGTCACCTGGCGGTCGTTCGAATAGGTTTTTACGAAAGCCGATTCCGGCAAGGTATCGATCGCCAGGTCGCCCGACTCGCCCACGGCATAAATACGTGCAGCGGTCAGTGTATTGAAGCCCATGCCGCTGCCGACCAAGAGGATGATGTTGCGTGGCGCCGAAGGGGCTGGCGCCGCCGTGGGGACGCCTGCGCAACCTGCTGTCATGGCGGCGGCGATGGCCAGTGCCGCAATCCTGAAACGCATACCTGCTCCTGCTATGGAAAGCGGCCATCTTAGCCGAAAATCCATGACAGCCTGATTACTTCCAGTTGTTCCAGGCCTTGAGGACGGCGTTCGGATACTCCGGGCGCCCGCGGCTGCCGTTGTAGCGGCCCAGCGCGAGATAGAGGTTGCCCTGCTCCATATCGATATACATGCGCAGGATAGCGCAGCCGTAGCGCAGGTTGGTCTGCATATTGAACAGTTTGCGGCGGTCGCTGTCGCCGATCACATTGGTCCAGAAAGGCATCACCTGCATATAGCCGCGCGCGCCCACGATGGAGACGGCGTATTTGCGGTAGGCAGATTCCACCTGGATCAGTCCCAGCACGAGGCCCGGTTCCAGGCCGGCACGGCGCGATTCATACCACACGGTTTCGAGGAACTCGGTGCGCACCTGTTCATCCGGCAGCTTGCGCTTCAGGCGCTGCGACATCTCCGCCAGCCAGGCGTTATAGCGCTGCTGCTCGGCGGGATCGGTGAAGCGCGGCTTGGGCGGCCGCGCATCCATGATGACGTTGTGCAGGGCAACGCGGACGGAGTCGGCCAGCGCCTCCTCCTTCTGGTTGCCCGCAAAGCCGAGCGGTGCGCTCAGCACACCGGTGGCAAAGGCGAAGGTGTACCACCAGCGCAGGGGACGCGCCCACCAGCGGCGGCGCTCACGGCCGCCGGATTGCTGATGTGCACGCGCCGTGCTCATTGCTGCACTTTGCCCTTGATGAAGCTGAGGATGTCCGCCACCGGAACGTTGGTCGCCTCGGCATCGCGGCGGCCCATGTATTCCAGCTGGCCTTCTTTCAGGCCACGGTCGCCGATCACCACGCGGTGCGGCACGCCGATCAGCTCCCAGTCCGCGAACATTGCGCCCGGACGCAGGCCGCGGTCATCCACGATCACGTCGATGCCCGCCGCCACGGCGGCTTCGTACAGCTTGTCCGTTTCCGTTTTCACTTCTTCGCTGCGGTCGTAGCCCATCGGGCACAGCACCAGCTCGAAAGGCGCCAGCGAAGTTGGCCAGATAATGCCCTTGTCATCGAAGTTCTGCTCGATGGCCGCGCCCAGGATACGGGTAATGCCGATGCCGTAGCAGCCCATCTGCAGCGGCGCAGGCTTGCCGTTCTCGTCGAGGAAGGTGGCCTTCATCGATTCCGAATACGCAGTGCCGAGCTGGAACACGTGGCCCACTTCAATGCCGCGTTCAATCGCCAGCACGCCTTTGCCGTCCGGCGACGGATCGCCTTCCACCACATTGCGCAGGTCGGCCACGATGGCAGGTTCGGCCATGTCGCGGCCCCAGTTCGCGCCGGTGTAGTGGTAGTCCACTTCATTTGCGCCGGTGACGAAGTCCGCCATCAGCGCCACGGTGCGGTCGGCCACCACGGTGACAGGAGCCTTGGTGCCGATCGGGCCGAGGTAGCCCGGCTTGCAGCCGTAGACTTCTTCGATTTCCGCTTCGGTCGAGAAACGGTGGTTGGCCAGGCCGGCAACCTTGCCTGCCTTGATCTCGTTCAGCTCATGGTCGCCGCGCAGCAGCAGCATGAAGTGCTGCTTCTTGCCCTCTTCCTGCTCCACGGTCAGCGCAATGGTCTTGACGGTGTTTTTCAGGTCGATGCCGAGCAGCTTGGCCACGTCCTCGCACTTCGACGCCTTCGGCGTGGAAGTCTTGGCCAGCGCTGCCGATGCCGCAGGACGGGTGCCGGTGGCAATGGCTTCCGCAGCCTCGATATTCGCCGCGAAATCGGAAGTCGGGCAGTAGACCAGCGCGTCCTCGCCGGTGCTGGCGATCACGTGGAATTCATGCGAACCGGTACCGCCGATGGCGCCGTTGTCGGCCGCCACGGCGCGGAACTTCAGGCCGAAGCGCGTGAAGATCTTCGTGTAGGCGTCGAACATGATCTGGTAGGACTTCTGCATGCCTTCCAGGTCGCGGTCGAAGGAATAGGCATCCTTCATGGTGAACTCGCGGCCGCGCATCAGGCCGAAACGTGGGCGGCGCTCGTCGCGGAACTTGGTCTGGATGTGGTAAAAATTCAACGGAATCTGGCGGTAGGATTTAATCTCCGACCGCACCACATCGGTAATCACTTCCTCGGAAGTCGGCTGGATGGCGAACTCGCGGCCATGGCGGTCTTTCACGCGCATCAGCTCCGGGCCCATCTTGTCCCAGCGGCCCGTTTCCTGCCACAGTTCCGCCGGCTGCACGAGCGGCATCAGCAGCTCGATGGCGCCGGCCGTGTTCATTTCTTCGCGGACGATGGCTTCCACCTTGCGGATAACTTTCAGGCCCATCGGCATATAGGTATAGATGCCGGAACCCAGGCGCTTGATCATGCCGGCACGCATCATCAGCTTGTGGCTGACGATTTCGGCGTCGGAAGGCGCTTCTTTAAGAGTGGAAATAAAAAAACGGGAAGCACGCATAACAGTGAATTCTTTTTAAAAAGAGAGGGTTATAATCAACCTAATTTTAAAGGATTAGCTGGCTGATGCGTCCATACTTTATACAAATGCGTTCAATTGCGGGCATTCCGGCCGTTTTCGTACCCCGAAAACGCAGCCGGAAGGCAGATTTGTGGGCAAAAATGTAAGAGGATCGCTCGGCCGCAGAAAGTTTGAGGTGCAATATGCTCGATCGGGAAGGGTTCCGCCCCAACGTCGGCATCATCCTGCTCAACTCTCACAATGAGGTGTGGTGGGGCAAACGGGTGCGCGAGCACTCATGGCAGTTTCCGCAAGGGGGCATTAAGTACGGCGAAACACCCGAACAGGCAATGTATCGGGAGCTGGAAGAAGAGATCGGCCTGAAACCGGAACACGTGAAAATCGTGGGCCGCACGCGCGACTGGCTGCGCTACGAGGTGCCGGACCACTTCATCAAGCGCGAGATCCGCGGCCATTACCGTGGCCAGAAGCAGATCTGGTTTTTGCTGCGCATGTGCGCCCGGGATTGCGATGTGAACCTGCGGGTGACCGACCATCCGGAATTCGACGCCTGGCGCTGGCATGAATACTGGGTGCCGCTGGACGTGGTGATTGAATTCAAGCGTGAGGTCTACCAGCGCGCCTTGCAGGAATTATCACGATTCCTGAGCTGGCCGCCGCATGGCGAACGGCGCCACAACTCGCGCTACCTGCGCCAGCCGCGCAGCCAGCCCGGCACGCCCGCCAACCGGCAGCCGCCGCCGGCGGTGGCAGCAGCACCGGCGCCGGAAGCCGATTGCGGCGAAGCGCAACTGGCCACCAAGCCATAAAAGAGAGGCAGCCTGCATGGGCTGCCTTTTTTTTGTACAATAGCGCCCCTATGTTCACACCCTCCTCCCACGACGTACGGCGCTTCTTCTGCGACGTACAGCGCAAGCACCGCGCCAAAGAAGTCCTCACTCCGCTCGAAGCCATGGCGCTGGACTGGGTGCTGCAGCATCCCGAATACGACGACGCGCTGAGCGACGTGGAAGCGGCGCTGGCGCGCGACTATTCGGTGGAAGGCGGCCAGGCCAACCCCTTCCTGCACCTGGCGATGCACCTGTCGATCAGCGAACAGGTCTCGATCGACTCCCCGCGCGGCATCCGCGCCGCCAGCGAAGCGCTGACGCGCAAATACGACTCCGCGCACGAAGCCCACCACCAGATCATGGAATGCCTGGGCGAGATGATCTGGAAATCCCAGCGCAGCGGCCTGCCGCCGGACGGCGAAGCCTACATCGAGTCCATCAAGCGCCGCCTCTAGGAAATGTTGCTTAGAAATTGGGGACAGACCCTATTTTTTAGAAATTGGGGACAGACCCTATTTTTCCAGTTCGGGGCTCGGCGCCCTCGCCTGTCCCCAATTTCTAGGCAACATTTTCCGGCAACAAAAAAGCCCGCGGCTGCGGGCTTTTTGCTGGGACCGGCTGAAGATCAGCGGTGGTTGACCAGGGTGCCAGGCAGGCTGTGCAGGTAGGCTGCCAGGTCCTGGATGTCCTGGTTGCTCAGCGGCTTGACCTGGCCGGTCATGATGGCGTTGCTGCGGCCGTTGGCGCCGTCGCCGCGCTTGTAGGCGGTCAGGGCGTGCACCAGGTAGTCCTTGTGCTGGCCGGCCAGCTTCGGATAGCTCGGGTCGATCGGGGTGTTGTAGTCCTTGCCGTGGCAAGCGAAGCAGCTGTATTTGTCGGCAACGGCCTTGCCCGCAGCAACATTGCCGCCGGCAACAGCGCTGAAGGACAGGGCCGAGCAGATCAGAGCGAATACGATTTTCTTCATGATGCTGTGTCCCTTATTTCTGCTTCGAGTAGTAAGCGGCGATGTCGGCGATGTCCTGGTCGCTCAGGCTCACGGCGATGCCCTTCATCGATGGGTGCTTGCGCTCGCCCTTGGCGTAGCCGCGCAGCGCGTTTTCGATGTACTTGGCAGACTGGCCGCCAATCTTCGGCACCTGGAACACTTCAGGGAAGGTCGCTTTGTAGCCGGGAATGGCGTGGCATCCGATACACATTTCGATCTTGTTCGGTGCGGCCTCGGCCTTGCCGACGATTTCGGCCGCAGTCACTGCCTGAGCAGCACCGGCGAGCGCGAGCAGTGCGAAGAGATTTTTGATCATGTTGGCTAGCTTCATCAATGGTAATCGGATACTGCCGTCGCAAAAGTTGACTTTTGCACTATCAACCTGCGATTCTAACCTGAGAAGGTTCCGGAAGTCCACATTGTTTCTTCCATGCCAAGGACCCCGTTTGGCGATCTGTCTTATACTCGGAAGTTTCCACTTTCACCGGGAAATCCGTCCATGCAATCGCCTGCGCCACGCTTCGAAGGCTCCGAGAATTACGTCGCCACCAATGACCTGAAACTGGCCGTGAATGCGGCGTTGACGCTGCAGCGCCCCTTGCTGATCAAGGGCGAGCCGGGCACCGGCAAGACCATGCTGGCCGAGGAAGTAGCGGCCGCCCTCAACATGCCCCTGATGCAGTGGCATATCAAGTCCACCACCAAGGCCCAGCAGGGCCTCTACGAGTACGACGCAGTGTCGCGTTTGCGCGACTCCCAGCTGGGCGACGAGCGGGTGCGCGATATCCATAATTACATCGTCAAGGGCGTGCTGTGGCAGGCCTTCACCGCGCCGGAGCCGGTCGTGCTGCTGATCGACGAGATCGACAAGGCCGATATCGAATTCCCCAACGACCTGCTGCGTGAGCTGGACCGCATGGAGTTCTACGTCTACGAGACGCGCGAAATGGTCACGGCGAAGCACCGCCCTCTCGTCATCATCACCTCCAATAACGAGAAGGAGCTGCCGGACGCCTTCCTGCGCCGCTGCTTCTTCCACTACATCAAATTCCCTGACAAGGACACGATGGAGGCCATCGTCCAGGTCCATTATCCGAACCTGAAGCGCGAGCTGCTGGCCCAGGCGCTGGACACCTTCTACCAGGTGCGCGAGGTGTCGGGCCTGAAGAAAAAGCCCTCCACCTCCGAATTCCTGGACTGGCTCAAGCTGCTGATGGCCGAGGACATTCCGCCGGAAGCGCTGCGCAATCCCGACAACAAGGCCGCCGTGCCGCCGCTGCACGGCGCCCTGCTCAAGAACGAACAGGACGTGCATCTGTTCGAACGCCTGATGTTCATGTCGAGGACCAACCGCTGATGAAAGACGCCCTGCCCGTCACGCTGGAGCTGAACGGCATCCGCCTCGAACCGCTGGCGCCGCGCCACGCGGACGGCCTGCGCGCCGCCGCGCAGGACGGCGAACTGTGGAAGCTGCGCATCACCTCCGTTCCCGAGCCGGACCAGGCGGAGGCCTATATCGCCACCGCGCTGGAGATGCGCCCTGCCCGCCTCGCCTTCGCCGTGATCGACGCCACCACCGATGAAGTGATCGGCAGCACCAGCTATCACGACATCGTACCCAATATCTCGCGCGCCGAAATCGGCTACACCTGGTACGGCCAGAGCCGCCAGCGCAGCCACGTCAATACCACCTGCAAGCTGCTGCTGCTCACGCACGCTTTCGAAACGCTGGGCTGCGCGCTGGTCGGCTTCCGCACCGATAACTACAACCACCGCTCGCAGGCCGCCATCGAACGCCTCGGCGCGAAGAAAGACGGTGTGCTGCGCCACCATATGATGCGGCGTGACGGCACGGTGCGCGACACAGTCATGTACAGCATCGCGCGCGGCGAATGGCCGGAAGTGAAGGCGCAGCTGAACTACCTGTTGACCAAGGAACGCTGATGCTGATCGATTTCTTCTTCACGCTGAAGGACGCGAAGATTCCCGTCACGATCAAGGAATTCCTCACGCTGCTGGAAGCGATGGAAAAGAACGTCATCGCGCCGTCGATGGACGACTTCTATTACCTCTCCCGCCTCACGCTGGTGAAGGATGAAGCCAACTACGACAAGTTCGACCGCGCCTTCGCGCAGTATTTCAAAGGAATCAATGGCGCCTTCGAAACCAGCAGCGCGATTCCGCTGGAATGGCTGGTGAAGCGCATGGAGCGCGAACTGAGCGAAGAGCAGAAGGCCGCGCTGGAGAAATTCGGCTACGACAAGCTGATGGACCGCCTCAACGAGCTGCTGAAGGAACAGAAGGAACGCCACGAAGGCGGCAGCAAGTGGATAGGCACCGGCGGGACTTCGCCCTTCGGCAACGGCGGCACCAATCCCGAAGGCATCCGCATCGGCGGCAAGGGCGGCAACCGCACGGCAGTCAAGGTGTGGGAAGCCCGCGCCTACAAGGACTACGACGGCGACCGCGAACTGGGCACCCGCAATATCAAGGTGGCGCTGCGCCGGCTGCGCAAGTTCGCGCGCGAAGGCGCCGCCGAGGAACTGGCGCTGGACCAGACCATCCGCGCCACCGCCAACAACGCGGGCTACCTCGACATCAAGATGCAGCCTGAGCGCCGCAACAACGTGAAGGTGCTGATGCTGTTCGACGTGGGCGGCACCATGGACGACCATATCGAACGCACCGAGGAACTGTTCTCGGCT
Source organism: Pseudoduganella rhizocola (assembly GCF_045984285.3). Classification (NCBI taxonomy): domain Bacteria; kingdom Pseudomonadati; phylum Pseudomonadota; class Betaproteobacteria; order Burkholderiales; family Oxalobacteraceae; genus Pseudoduganella; species Pseudoduganella rhizocola. The sequence continues at coordinate 116,206 of NZ_JBJQIK030000001.1, read as the reverse complement.
TCGAAGACCGAATTCAAGAACATGGAGTTCTACTACTTCCACAATTGCGTCTACGACTACCTGTGGAAGAACAACCGCCGCCGCAATTCGGAACGCTTCCCCACCTGGGACGTGCTGCGCAAATACCCGCCCGATACGAAGCTGATCTTCGTCGGCGACGCCACCATGAGTCCCTACGAGATCCTGCAGCCGGGCGGCTCTGTGGAATACAACAACGAGGAGGCGGGCTCCGAATGGCTGGCGCGCTTCACCTCCACCTTCCCAAAATTCATCTGGCTGAATCCCGAGCCGGAAGGGCTGTGGCAGTACCGCCAGTCCATCTCCGTGATCAGGCAGCTGATGAACAACCGCATGTATCCGATCACCATCGAAGGCCTTGAGCGGGCCATGCGCACGCTGAGCAAATAAGCGCTCAGAAAGTTTTGGCAACCATCAGCTGCAGGGCGTTCCTGCCTGTGAATTTGCCGTTCGCCGGCGAGGCATAGGCATTTCTGTCCGCGTTGGTTCCAACGTAGGCTAGCGTCACTGTAGCGACGCCGAAATCCTTGCTGATGCCAGCCTTCCAGTCGCTGTAGCTTGCCTTGCTGTTGTGCTTCACCTGCTGGTGGCCGGCGTGCAGGCTGACGCCATAGCCCTCGCCGATCTCCTTGCTGAAAGTGCCGTCGATGTAGCCGCTATGCCTGCTGTCGGCGAAGCCGAACAGGTTGGTGGTGGAGTGCGAGTACTTCAGCGTGAACGGGCCGCTGCCGATCTGGCCATACAGCTCCAGGGTGTTCGCGCTGGGGTTCAGGCCATTCGACGGATAGGCATAGCCAAGCACGCCCACGTCGTAGCTCACGCCTTCGGCGATGTCGCCACGCTTGCCTGCATAGATGTCCCATTCCGTGCTGCCGCCGCCGCCCGCGTCCTTCGTCCATTTGATGGTGGACGCCCATACGCCCACGTACAGGCCGGAGCCGCTGTCCACCCAGTCCGCACCGCCCTGCAGTGCGGACTGCAGGCGGGTTTGCGAGATGCCGCGATAGCGGTAGTCGGAAACGGCGGCGGCATTGAGGCTGAAGTCTCCGGCATGCGCATGCGCGGCGAAAACGGCGGAGATGGCGGTGGCAAGAATCAAATGTTTCATGATGTGCTTTCAAAGTGTTGGGATGAGCGAAGCCTTCGCCGCCCGCGAGGGAGGCGCAGCTGGCTTCATTGCTGCGTGGGTCTGCTGTCGTCTAGGCCGGCAGCAGGAGGCGGTAGCCGACTGCGGTTTCAGTCAGCAGGTAAGCAGGTTGGGCGGGGTCCTCTTCCAGCTTCTGTCGAAGATGCCCCATGTAGATGCGGAGGTAATGGCCGCTTTCGGAGTGCGACGGTCCCCACACTTCGCGCAGCAGCTGCGGGTTCGTGACCACACGGCCGGCGTTATTGACCAGCACCGAGAGCAGGCGGAATTCGGTCGGCGTCAGGTGCACCATCTGGCCGCCGCGTGTGACGAGGCGCTTCGGCAGGTCGACTTTCACCTCGCCGAATTGCACCACGCCCGCCGCATCGGCGCCCGGCTTGCGCTGGCGGCGCAGCGCAGCCCGCACACGGGCCAGCAGCTCGCCGACGCCGAAAGGTTTGGTCAGGTAGTCGTCCGCGCCTGCGTCCAGGGCGCGGATCTTTTCTTCCTCGCTCACGCGGGCCGAAAGCACGATGACGGGTACGGATGACCATTTGCGCAGGTCCGCAATCAGGTCGATGCCGTCGCCATCGGGCAGGCCGAGGTCGAGGATGACGAGGTCGGGACGGCGCGTCCCTGCATCGATCAGGCCACGGTTCATGGTGGCCGCTTCCTGCACCTGCCAGCCTTCGCCTTCGAGCGCCAGGCGCACAAAGCGGCGGATCTGCGGTTCGTCTTCGATCAGCAGGGCGACCGGCGCCGGATTATGGACTTGATTCATAGTTCTGTTTCCTCAGGCATCGCGGGCGGAGTCCTCAGCGGAAGCGTGAATTCGATGGATGCGCCGCCTTCTTCCGAACGCACGGCGCGGATACTGCCGCCATGCGCGTGCACGATGGCGCGGCAGATGGCGAGGCCCAGGCCGACGCCCGGCTTGGCCGATTCGCGTTCACCGCGCGTGAACTTCTCGAAGATGGCCGTTTCCTGGCCCGGAGGCAGGCCGGGGCCGTTGTCGCTGACGCTCACGGTGATATGCGAGTATTCCTCCCCCGGAAGCGCAGCGGCGATGGTGATGGTGCTGCCGGCCGGCGTGTACTTGGCGGCGTTCTCCAGCAGGTTGCACAGCACGCGCTCGATCAGCATGGCGTCATACTGCACCAGCGGCAGGCCTGCGGGCAGGCGGGTGGCCACCTGGTGCTGCGCCAGCAGGCCGCGGCTGGCGCGCAGTGCGCTGCCCGCCACCTCTTCCAGCGACTGCCATTGCAGGTTCAGTTTCACTGCGCCGCTTTCGATGCGCGCCATGTCCAGCAGGTTGGCCACCAGTGCGCTCATACGCAGGGTTTCTTCCTGCAGCGAACGGGCCAGGTCCAGCTGTTCCGGCGCCAGCGCGGGTTTCGACATCGCGAGCGATTCCGCCAGCCCGACCAGTGAGGTAAGCGGGGTGCGCAGGTCATGCGACAGCGCCGCCAGCAGCGAATTGCGCAGCCGCTCAGACTCGATCTGCACCAGCGCGCCCTGCGCCACTTCAATGTAATGCACGCGCTCCAGAGCAATCGCGGCCAGCGCGGCAAAGGTATCCAGCTGGCGGCGCTGCTCGGGAATCAGCAGCCAGCGCCTGTCCTGCGGCTCCAGTGCGAGCACTCCACGCGTGCGCATCGGCGCAATCAGGGGCAAATAGAACACCGGCGAAGACGGCAATGTGTCGGTGCCGAATCCGGCGCGCTCAGCATGGTCGAAGGACCATTGCGCAATCCCGGCATCCACGCCTGCATCGGGCGCCACCTGCAAACGGCCAGCCGCATCGGGCAGCATCAGCGTTACGCGGGCGCGGAAGGAGCGCTGCAGGAAGCGCTGCGTGATCTCGAAGATCTGCTCCGTCTGCAGCACGCCGGTCAGCTCGCGCGCATACTCATACAGGGCGCGGGCGCGTGTTTCGCGGTGCGCGGATACCCGCGCCTGAAAGCGCAATCCGGCTGCGAGGTGGCCTGTCAGCAGGCCGACGGCAAGCATGGCGCCGAAAGTGACGAGGTATTGCAGGTCGCTGACCGAGAACGAGAATTTTGGCGGCACAAACAGGAAATCGAAGCATGCCACGCCGATCACGCTGGCCAGCGTGGCGGGACCGCGCCCGAGCTTGAAAGCCACCAGCAATACGGCCAGCAGGTACAGCATCGCGATATTGGTGAGGTCAAGATACCGTTCGAGCGGCATCACGAATACGCCGAGCACCATACTGGCCATCGCCGCGAGCACGTAGCGGTGATAGCGCGACAGGCGGTGCTCGCCGGGCAGCACTTCGCCCTCGCTGCGCGGCATGTCGGGACCGGCATTGCCGCGCACGGCCTCACCGGGCTGGAAAGGCGATGCGCCGACTTCGATCAGGTCGGCCTCCGGCGCCAGCTGGGCAATGCGCAGGCGATGGGGCTGGCGCCAGAAATAATTGGTGCCGGCGCGGCCCATGATCAGTTTCGATATATTCTGGCCGCTGGCATAGGCCGTGAGCGAGGCGGCGATATCATCCCCCGTCACCACCGCAGTCGTCGCGCCGAGGTCCTGGGCCAGCTTCAGCACCTGCAGGATGCGCTCGCGGCGCGGCGCGGCCAGGCGCTGCAAGGACGGTGTTTCAACATAGACCGCATGCCATTCGGCGTTCAGTTGCCCGGCCAGGCGCGCCGCGCTGCGCACCACATGTTCGGCCCCGGCGCGCGGCCCCACGCAGGCCAGCAGCACGGCGCCGGTCTTCCACAGGGGGCTGATGGATTTCTCGACGCGGTAGGCCTGTACGTCGTCCTGGATGCGGTCGGCCGTGCGGCGCAGCGCCAGCTCGCGCAGTGCGATCAGGTTCCCCTTGCGGAAGAAGTTCTGCGCCGCCTGTTCCGCCTGCGCCGCGCGGTAGACCTTGCCGAGACGCAGGCGGGCCAGCAGTTCATCCGCCGGCACATCCACCAGCACCACTTCGTCGGCCTGGTCGAATACTTTGTCCGGCAGGGTTTCCGCCACGCGGATGCCGGTGATACCGCCAACCACGTCGTTCAGGCTCTCCAGATGCTGCACGTTCACCGTGGTGAATACGTCGATGCCTGCTTCCAGCAGTTCTTCCACATCCTGCCAGCGCTTGGGATGGCGTGATCCGGGGGCATTGGAATGCGCCAGCTCGTCCACCAGCACCAGTTCGGGCCTGCGCGCCAGCGCCGCATCCAGGTCGAACTCGGGCAGGCTCCTGCCGCGGTAATCCACCTGCTTCAGCGGCAGCACTTCCAGGGAGGCCAGCATGGCCGCCGTGTCGCTGCGGCCATGCGTCTCGACGATGCCAACCAGCGGGCGCAGTCCTTCGGCCTGCAGCTTGTGGGCGGCCGCCAGCATGGCGTATGTCTTGCCCACGCCGGCGGAGGCTCCAAAGTAGATGCGCAGGCGGCCGCGCGCCGCTTTTTTCTCCTGGGCCTGCACCTGGGCGAGCAGGTCATCCGGGTTGGGGCGTTGGCTGTCGAGAGGAAGCATGTTCACATCTTACTTGTGCAGCGCATCAAGCGCCAGATTCAGCTCCAGCACGTTCACGCGCGCTTCGCCGAAGATGCCGAACAGGGCCTCCTGTGCATGTTGTGCAATCAGAGTCTCCACGGCGGATTGCGGCAGTCCGCGTGCCGCCGCTACCCGGCGCAGCTGGTAGCGCGCGGCGGCCAGACTGATCTCGGGATCGAGGCCGCTGGCCGAAGCGGTCACGAGGTCCGCCGGAATCGGCATGGTATTGCCTGGATCGGCCGCTTTCAGCGCGTCCACCCGGCCCTTTACGGCATCGGCCAGTGCGGGATTCAGGGGGCCCAGATTGGAGCCGCCCGAACCGGCGGCATTGTTCGCCATCGGCGCGGTGGCCGATGGGCGGCCCCAGAAATAGCGCGGCGAAGTGAAGCTCTGGCCGATCAGGCGCGAGCCGACGGTGATGCCGCCGCGCTGAACCAGGCTGCCGTTGGCCTGTTCCGGGAACACCGCCTGGCCGATGCCGGTGACGGCATAGGGATAGATAAGGCCGCATACGATGCTCAGGGCGCCGAACAGCACCAGTGCGGGACGCAGGTGGGAAATCATGGTTGTTCCTTTATGCGAGATTGAGTGCGGCGAGCACCATGTCGATCAGCTTGATGCCGATGAAAGGCAGCACAATGCCGCCAAGGCCGTACACGAGCAGGTTCCGGCGCAGCAGCAGGCTGGCGCCAATGGCGCGGTATTTCACGCCCTTCAGCGCCAGCGGAATCAGCGCCACGATGATCAGCGCATTGAAGATCACGGCGGACATGATGGCCGAATTGGCGCTGGTCAGCTGCATCACATCCAGCGCCTTCAGCTGCGGATAGGTGCCGACGAAGGCCGCCGGGATGATGGCAAAGTACTTCGCCACATCGTTCGCGATCGAGAACGTGGTGAGCGAGCCGCGCGTCATCAGCATCTGCTTGCCGATTTCAACGATCTCCAGCAGCTTGGTGGGGTTGGAGTCCAGGTCCACCATATTGCCGGCTTCCTTGGCCGCCTGCGTGCCGCTGTTCATGGCGACCGCCACGTCGGCCTGCGCCAGCGCCGGAGCGTCGTTGGTGCCGTCGCCGGTCATCGCCACCAGGCGACCTTCGGCCTGGTAGCTGCGGATCAGTTTCAGCTTGTCTTCCGGCGTGGCTTCGGCCAGGAAATCATCCACGCCAGCTTCGGCGGCGATGGCGGCGGCAGTCAGCTTGTTGTCGCCGGTGATCATCACGGTGCGGATGCCCATGCGGCGCAGCTCCGCGAAGCGCTCCTTGATGCCCGCCTTGACGACATCCTTCAACTCCACCACGCCCATTACACGCATATTATCGACCACCACCAGCGGCGTGGCGCCGCGGCGCGCCACGGCATCGACGCTACGCGCCACCTCGGCCGGATAGCTGCCGCCCAGCGTTTCCACATAGCGCTTCACGGTATCCGCTGCGCCCTTGCGCACTTCGCGTTCTCCGATATCGGCGCCGCTCATGCGCGTTTGGGCCGAGAATTCCACGAAGGTGGCGCCTTCCACGGCGGTATCCGCCTCATGGATATTGAAGCGCTGGCGGGCCAGCACCACGATGCTGCGGCCTTCCGGCGTTTCGTCGGCCATGGAAGCCAGCTTTGCCGAACGCGCCAGCTGCTCTTCGCTCACGCCGGGCGCGGGCAGGAAGCTGGCCGCCTGGCGGTTGCCGTGCGTGATGGTGCCCGTCTTATCGAGCAGCAGCACATCCACATCGCCGGCAGCCTCCACGGCGCGGCCGGAGGTGGCGATGACGTTCGCCTGCATCATGCGGCTCATGCCCGCCACGCCAATCGCCGACAGCAGGCCGCCGATGGTCGTAGGGATCAGGCAGACCAGCAGCGCAATCAGCACAGTCATCGTCACCGGCGCGCCGGCTCCCGCAGCCGCCACCGAGAACAGCGAGAACGGCAGCAGCGTTACCGTCACCACCAGGAAGATGATGGTGAGGGCCACCAGCAGGATGGTCAGCGCGATTTCGTTCGGGGTTTTCTGGCGCTTGGCGCCCTCCACCATCGAGATCATGCGGTCGATGAAGGCCTCGCCGGGGTTGACGGTGACGCGTACCACCAGCCAGTCCGACAGCACGCGCGTGCCGCCGGTGACGGCGGAAAAATCGCCGCCAGATTCGCGGATCACCGGCGCGGATTCGCCGGTGATGGCGCTTTCGTCCACCGAAGCCATGCCGGAGATGACTTCACCGTCGGCCGGGATGACATCCCCCGCCTCCACCAGCACCGTCATGCCCTTGCGCAGGTCGGTGGCCGGCACCGGCAGCCAGGTGGTGCCGTACTGAGGCGTGGACAGCTTCTTCGCGATGACGGTCTGCTTCAATGCGCGCAGCGATTCTGCCTGCGCCTTGCTGCGGCCTTCCGCCAGCGCTTCCGCGAAATTCGCGAACAGCACGGTGAACCACAGCCAGACCGCGGTGGCCAGGATGAAGCCGAAGCTCGCTTCGCCCTTGCCATCCACTGCCTGGATGGCAAGCAGCGTGGTGATGATGCTGCCGACGTACACCACGAACATCACAGGGCTGCGCAGCTGTACGCGCGGATGCAGCTTGCGGAAGGCCTCCAGTAGGGCCGGGCCCACCAGCTTGCTGTCGAAAAGTGTCAGCTTGTTGCGTGACATGGGAACCTCTTATTTCGAGAAAAGTTGCAGGTGTTCGACCACGGGGCCCAGGGCCAGCGCGGGAACGTAATTCAGTACGCCGACCAGCACCACCACGCCAACCAGCAGCGTGATGAACAGCGCACCGTGGGTCGGCATCGTGCCCTCGTTCACGGGAAGGCGGGGTTTGGAAGCAAGCGAGCCTGCGATGGCAAGGATCGGCACGATCATGGCGAAACGTCCGAACCACATGGCGATGGCCAGCATGGTGTTGTAGAACGGCGTGTTGGCGGACAGGCCGGCGAATGCGCTGCCGTTGTTGTTGGCGGCCGAACTGAAGGCATACAGGATCTCCGAGAAGCCATGCGCCGCCGGATTGGCAATGCCTACCGTGCCGAGGTCCGACATCACGGCCACCGCCGTACCGGCCAGCACGAGCACCGGCGTCACCAGAATGGCGATGGAAGTCATCTTCATTTCATAGGCCTGGATCTTCTTGCCGAGGTATTCCGGCGTGCGGCCGATCATCAGGCCCGCGATGAACACCGTCATGATGGCGAAGATGAGCATGCCGTACAGGCCGGAGCCCACGCCGCCGAAGATCACTTCGCCGAACTGCATCAGCAGCAGCGGCACCGCGCCGCCCAGCGGCATCAGCGAATCGTGCATGGCGTTGACGGCGCCGCAGGAGGCGGCGGTCGTCACGGCAGCGAACAGTGCGGAGGCGCTGATGCCGAAACGCGTCTCCTTGCCCTCCATATTGCCGCCCGCCGGATCGATCCCCAGCGCCTGCAGTGCGGGATGCGCCTGCTGTTCCGCGGCGAAGATCACCAGCGTCATCACGACAAATATAACGGTCATTGCGCCCAACACCGCCCATCCCTGGCGCTGGTCGCCCACCATGCGGCCGAAGGCGAAGCACAGTCCGGCCGGGATCACGAAGATGGCCAGCATCTGCAAGAAATTGCTCAGCGCAGTCGGATTCTCGAAGGGATGCGCCGAGTTAGCGTTAAAGAAGCCGCCGCCGTTCGTGCCCAACATCTTGATGGCTTCCTGCGAAGCGACGGGGCCCATGGCGATGGTCTGGGTAGTGGCCGTCAAGGCCTCCATCACCGGCTGGCCCTGTTCATCCTTCAGGGACTGGCCGTCCGCGCCCAGCTTCGGCACGCTGTAGTCCACCTTCTCCAGCAACTGCACTTCCCTGTAGCCGTCGAAGTTCTGGATCACGCCTTGCCCCATGAGGAACACCGCCATCAGCAGCGACAGCGGCAGCAGCACATAGAGCGTGGCGCGCGTGATATCGGTCCAAAAATTTCCGATGGATTTACCGGAACGCGAGGCGAAGCCGCGGATCAGCGCGAAGGCCACCGCAATGCCGGTCGCGGCGGAGAAGAAGTTCTGTCCGGCCAGCGCCACCATTTGCGTGAAATAGCTCATGGTCTGCTCGCCGGAATAGCCCTGCCAGTTGGTGTTGGCGACGAAGCTCACGGCCGTATTGAAGGAAGAATCCGGGCTGACGTTCGTCATGGACTGGGGATTCAGCGGCAGCCATGCCTGCAGGCGCTGCACGGCATAGACGAAGAAGACGCCCAGCGTATTGAACAGCAGCAGGGCAATGGCGTAGGACTTCCAGCCGCCGCCTTCCTGCGGCTTCACGCCCGCCAGTTTATACAGCGCCTGTTCGGCGCGGAACAGCCAGCCGAAGCCCGGCAGCGGCTTGATGTCCGCGTCGCCGACCTTCGCCAGGAATGCGCCCAGCGGCCAGGCCAGCGCCAGCAGGACGATGAGGAATGCTGCGAGCAGCAGGAGGGATTGTGCGCTCATTTACAGCTCCTCCGCCTTCAGCAGGGCGACGAGCAGGTACACCATGAGGCCCGCGGCGGCCAGCGCGCCGATCAGATAGAAGGTAGTCATTGCTCCCCTCCCAGCTTGCCGCAGCCCGCGGCCATGGCCCAGGCCAGCAGCGCAAATGCGCCGATCAGGCCAATAAATACGACATCCATCGCGATCCCTTTCAGGTCTGTTTTGATGGATTCGAGCTTATCGGGACGCGCCTAAAAAGGGCGTAAAGACTTCATGATGGGGCGTAAACGGAATGTAAAAATCAGGGCAAACGCATCAGCCGTTTGAGCACGGAACGCAATGTCGCATCCGAAACCGGCTTGTCCAGCGAGCCCGCGATGCCGCAAGCCGCCGCGCGCGCCTCGTCGAACACCGCCCCCGCCGACAGCATCAGCACTACAGCCGAGCTCGTGTCCACTTTCGGGTCTGACCCCGAGGTGGACACGGCCTCGGCTGTAGCATAGGCGTCCATATCCTCCAGCGAGGTGTTGATCAGCACCACGGCAACGGGGCGCGTGCGGCAGGCGGCGACGGCATCGTCAGTGCCGGCGGCCCACGACGCGGTGACGCCATGGCGGCGCATCAGCCTCGTGATGTGCTGGGCAAACGCATCGCTGCGGTCCAGCACCAGCACCTCGCCCTGCAACGGCGGCTGGCGCATGGCGATGTATTCGGCGGGATCGGTCAGGTCGAGGTCCACGCGCGGCGCGCGGCGGCGCTCCGGCATGGGCGGCAGGCCGCTGGCGGCGCGCGCGGCCAGCGCTTCGGCTCGGCGCTCTACCAGCTTGCCCAGCTCGTGGTACACGCTGTCCCACTGTACCGGCAGGCGCAGGTTCGGATAGGGGAAATCGGGATGCGCCAGGTCCAGGCCCGGCGCCCCCAGCACCAGGGCGGGACGAATATCCCCCTGCGTGAGCCCATCCAGCGCGGCGAGCGTGGACAGGTGGGTTCCGTTAGCTAAATATAAATCCGGCTCTTGCAAAGAGTGCGCGGACAGGCAAAAATACGCCGGCCCCTTGTCCGGCGCCCGTTGCAGGCCGCTGGCGATGGCGGCGGCAGCCTGCGGCGGAAAGCCGACCAGGCGCACGGCGAACGGGAACTTCTCGGTCTGCTCTGCGGACATGCGATGTTGACGTTGTTTTTACGGCATTTAACCACAGTTCCCGCCCGGATTCGGCCATTTGACCTCGTTGAGGATAGAATGCGCAGGCGTCCGCATTAACCAAGAACCGCTTTCTCTAGTATGGCCACTAAAAAACCTGTTTCCGATTACAGCGAATCATCCATCCGGGTCCTGAAAGGTCTGGAACCAGTCAAGCAGCGCCCGGGCATGTACACCCGCACCGAGAATCCGCTGCACATCATCCAGGAAGTGATCGACAACGCCTCGGACGAAGCGCTCGGCGGCCATTGCAAAAATATTATCGTCACGCAGAATGCCGACGGCAGCGTGACCGTGGAAGACGATGGCCGCGGCATCCCGGTCGGCCTGCATCCGGAAGAAAACGTGCCGACGGTGGAGATTGTATTTACCCGCCTGCACGCGGGCGGCAAATTCGACAAGGGTTCGGGCGGCGCTTACGCCTTCTCCGGCGGCCTGCACGGCGTGGGCGTATCGGTGACCAACGCGCTGTCCAAACGGCTTGAAATCTCGGTATGGCGCAAGGACGACAAGGGCAATGTCTACCACCATCTCGCCTTCGAGAACGGCGACCTGGTGCAGCCGCTGGCTTCAGAAACCACCGCGAAAGACGGCAAGAAGTCCGGCACGCGCGTGACCGCATGGCCGGACCCGAAATACTTCGATTCCCCGCTGATCTCCCAGGTCGAGCTGCAGCGCCTGTTGCGCTCCAAGGCCGTGCTGCTGCCCGGTGTTACCGTTACCCTCATCAACGGCAAAACCGGCGACAAGCAGGTATGGCAGTACAACGACGGCCTGCGCGGCTACCTGAATGAAGCGCTGGCGCAGACCTCGAACGGCGAAACCGTGGTGCCGCTGTTCGAAGGCGAGCAGTTCGCCGGCCCCGATGCGGAAGGTTTCGCCGAAGGCGAAGGCGCATCGTGGGTAGTGGCATGGACGGAGGAAGGCGCGATCGTGCGCGAGTCCTACGTCAACCTGATTCCAACGCCGAACGGCGGCACGCACGAATCCGGCCTGCGCGAAGGCCTGTTCAGCGCCATGAAGAACTTCGTCGAGCTGCACTCGCTGCTGCCGAAAGGCGTGAAGCTGCTGCCGGAAGACGTGTTCGCGCGCGCTTCCTTCGTGCTGTCCGCAAAGGTGCTGGACCCGCAGTTCCAGGGCCAGATCAAGGAACGACTGAACTCGCGCGATGCGGTGCGCCTGGTGTCCACCTACTCCAAGCCTGCGCTGGAGCTGTGGCTGAACCAGCATATCGACTACGGCAAGAAGCTGGCCGAGCTGGTGATCAAGCAGGCCCAGTCCCGCCTGCGCTCCGCGCAGAAAGTGGAGAAGAAAAAATCCTCCGGCGTGGCTGTGCTGCCGGGTAAGCTGACCGACTGCGAATCGAACGATACCGCGCGCACGGAACTGTTCCTGGTGGAGGGCGACTCCGCAGGCGGTTCCGCCAAGATGGGCCGCGACAAGGAATTCCAGGCCATCCTGCCGCTTCGCGGCAAGGTGCTGAACTCCTGGGAGACGGACCGCGACCGCCTGTTTGCCAATAACGAGATCCACGATATCGCGGTGGCGATCGGCGTCGATCCGCACAGCGTGGGCGATGCGCCCGACCTGTCCGGCCTGCGCTACGGGAAAATCTGCATCCTCTCCGATGCGGACGTGGACGGCTCCCACATCCAGGTGCTGCTGCTGACCCTCTTCTTCCGCCACTTCCCGGCGCTGATCGAGAACGGCAATATCTGCATTGCGCGTCCGCCGCTGTACCGCGTGGATGCGCCGGCGCGCGGCAAGAAGCCGATCCAGAAGCTGTACGCGCTGGATGACGGCGAACTGACCGCCATCGAGGACAAGCTGCGCAAGGACGGCCTGAAGGACGGCAGCTGGTCGATTTCCCGCTTCAAGGGCCTGGGCGAGATGAACGCCGAGCAGCTGTGGGAAACCACCATGAACCCGGACACGCGCCGCCTGCTGCCCGTATCGCTGGGCGACTTCGCGCATACCGAAGCCGCTGCGCGCTTCAATATGCTGATGGGTAAAGGCGAAGCCGCCGCCCGCCGCGCATGGATCGAAGAACACGGCAACGAAGTAGAAGCGGATATCTGATTTAAGAACACACTATGACCCAAGCAAATCTCTTTGACGAGCCGCAGCCGGAACAGCCGGGCGGCAACGACGGTGGCGAGGGCGGCGAAACGCTGACCCTTTCCACCTTCGCCGAACGCGCCTACCTCGATTACGCCATCTCCGTGGTGAAGGGCCGCGCCCTGCCGGACGTGTGCGACGGCCAGAAGCCGGTGCAGCGCCGCATCCTGTATTCGATGAATGAGCTGGGCCTTTCCGCCACCGCCAAGCCGCGCAAGTCCGCGACCGTGGTGGGCGACGTGCTCGGCAAGCTGCACCCGCACGGCGACCAGTCGGTGTACGACGCGCTGGTGCGCATGGCGCAGGACTTCTCGCTGCGCTACCCGCTGATCGACGGCCAGGGCAACTTCGGTTCGCGCGACGGCGATGGCGCGGCTGCCATGCGTTACACCGAAGCCCGCCTGACCCCGATCTCGCGCCTGCTGCTCGATGAAATCGACCAGGGCACGGTGGACTTCATTCCGAACTACGACGGCTCCTCCGAAGAACCGGCCCTGCTGCCGGCGCGCCTGCCGATGGTGCTGCTGAACGGCGCATCCGGCATTGCCGTGGGCCTGGCCACCGAGATCCCTTCGCACAACCTGCGTGAAGTGGCGGATGCCGCCGTGGCGCTGATCCGCAATCCTAAGCTGTCGCATGCGGAGCTGATGAATATTGTGCCGGGTCCGGACTATCCGGGCGGCGGCCAGCTGATTACGCCTGCGGCGCAGATCGCCGATATGTACGCCTCCGGCCGCGGCAGCATGAAGGTGCGCGCACGCTGGAAGATCGAAGAACTGGCGCGCGGCCAGTGGCAGGCCGTGGTGTACGAACTGCCGCCGGGTACTTCGGCGCAGAAGGTGCTGGAAGAGATTGAAGAGCTGACCAATCCCAAGGTCAAGCTGGGCAAGAAGGCGCTGTCGCCGGAACAGCTGGCGCTCAAGTCGCTGATTCTCGGTTCGCTGGACACCATCCGCGACGAATCGGGCCGCGCTGCACCGGTGCGCCTGGTGTTCGAGCCGAAGTCCAAGAACCAGGACCAGACCGAATTCATGCTGATGCTGCTGGCGCACACCTCGCTGGAGACCTCGGCGCCAATGAACCTGGTGATGATCGGCGGCGATGGCCGTCCACGCCAGAAGGGCCTGGGCGAAGTGCTGCTGGAGTGGATCGACTTCCGCTTCTCCACCGTCACGCGCCGCACCCAGTTCCGCCTGTCGAAAGTGGATGACCGCATCCACATCCTGGAAGGCCGCGAGACCATCCTGCTGAATATCGACGAGGTGATCCACATCATCCGCAACTCGGATGAACCGAAGCAGGCGCTGATCGACCGCTTCCGCCTGAGCGACCGCCAGGCCGAGGACATCCTTGAAATCCGCCTGCGCCAGCTGGCGCGCCTGGAAGCGATCAAGATCCAGCAGGAACTGGCCGAGCTGCGCAAGGAGAAGCAGACCTTGCAGGACCTGCTCGACAACCCATCGTCGATGAAGCGCCTGATCATCAAGGAAATCGAAGCGGACGCCAAGCAGTTCGGCGACGCGCGCCGCACGCATATCGAAGAAGCGCAGAAAGCGGTGGTCGAGCAGAAGGTGGCCGATGAACCGGTGACCGTCATTATTTCCGAAAAAGGCTGGGTGCGCGCGCGTACCGGCATCGGCCACGATCCGTCGCAATTCACCTTCAAGGCGGGCGATTCGCTGTATGGCGCTTTCGAATGCCGCACGGTGGACACCCTGCTCGGCTTCGGCGACAACGGCAAGGTGTATTCCGTGCCGGTGGCCGCGCTGCCGAACGCGCGCGGCGATGGCGTGCCGATCACCACGCTGGTGGACCTGTCCGGTGGCGCGCGCCTGCTGCACTACTTCGCCGGGCCGGCCAGCACGCAGTTGCTGCTGGCATCCGATGCAGGCTTCGGCTTTATTGCGAAGGCTGGCGATATGGTGAGCCGCCTCAAAGGCGGCAAAGCCTTCATTACGCTGGACGACGGCGCCAAACCGCTGCCGCCAAGCGTGGTTGCGGAAGGCAGCAGCGCGATTGCTGTCATTTCGGAGAAAGCCAACCTGCTGGTGTTCGGCATGGATGAGATGAAGGTGCTATCCAACGGCGGCCGCGGCGTCACACTGATGGACCTGGGCGACAAGGAAAAACTGGTCGCCGCCCGCGCCATCACGCAGAAAGGCGTGACGGTGCTTGGCATCGGCAACGCCTCCAAGCCGAAGGAAGAGAAGCTCGGTGCGGTAGCGCTGCAGCCGCACATCGGCAAGCGCGCCCGCAAAGGCAAGCCTATGCCGACCCGCATCAAGCCCACCGGCCTGCTGCCGAACTCGTAAGAGCAGATAAAGCTGAGCCCGTGTCCACCTCGGGGTCAGACCCGAAAGTGGACACGAACCCAGGCGTAGATACGAAAGAGCCCGTGCTGCTGGGGAAAACCCCATCGCAGTACGGGCTTTGTCTTGACTACGGTTCGGCTCGTGTCCACTTTCGGGTCTGACCCCGAGGTGGACACGGGCTGGGCCGTAGCGATTAGTGCTTGGCAGCTTCGGCTTTGACGTCGGCGGCGGCTTTGCCTTTGACTTCGGCGGTCTTGGCGGCGGCTTGTGCCTTGTCCTTGTTGGCTTCGGCCATTTCCTTCGCTACCTTGGCGTCCTGCTTGGCGTCAACCTTGGCGGCTTTGGCGTTCGCCTCGGCCACTTCCTTGTCGCCTTTGGCTTCGGCCTTCATCTTGTCTTCCGGATCCGCCTTCGCTACTTTTTCAGCAGCCTTGGCGTGTTCCTTGTCGACCTTGGCATGGGCCTTGGCTTTCTTTTCGTCAGCCTTGGCCTGGGCTTTCGCCACGTCCTTGTCGGCTTCAGCCGCTTTCTTCGCTTCCTTCGATTCAGCCTTGGCAATGTCCTTGTTGGCCTTGGCTTGCTCTTTGGCAACGTCAGGGTTCACTGCAGGAGTGGTTTGGGCGTAAGCAGCGGAGGCGAATACGCCGGCGATCAGGGTTGCGAGCAGTTTGTTCATGATGGATGCCTTTCTTTAGTGGTCTGGATGCGTTTTGTTGTTGTCACGCATCCAGAATAGTCACGCTCAGCAGCATGGACTGTGCGCCACCGCACCATGAAACATTTTGTTTCTTTACTTACGTGAGTAGAGGTCGATGGTCTGCCCGATGGCCTCGGCACACACGGTGCAGAAGGCCTCGCTGCGGTCGAACATCACGCACTGCTGCTGCGGACGGTAGTAGCCCTTCGCCTCGTAGTTTGCACCCTCGAAGGCGCCCACCACTTTCGCATTCGGCGCTTTCGAGAACAGCGCATTGCTCCATGCCAGGTCTTCGCTGAACAGCTTGCTCATCTCGGATTCGGGACGGTTCTCCTTGCGCAGGGCCGCGCGCTTCTTCTGGTATTCGCGCGAATGCGTTTCATACTCGTCCTTCGGCCATGCGGTCGGCAGCGCCGTGCCGGCGTGAACGTGCTTCTTCCACTTGAGGTTCGCCGGATCCTTCAGCGCCGTGGCATTCGGTTCCCATGGCTCCGGACGTTCGCCCGTCGACTGATAGGCCACCGGCGAGGTGTAGTACTCGTCCGCCAGGCCCGCGAAGTGGTGCCCGAATTCGTGTACGAACAGGTAGTTGGCCCAGTCGTTGTTCGCTGCCGCCGTGCTGAACTGGCCGTAGATGCCGCCGCCGCCGTAGGTCTCATTGTTGACGAGGATTTCGATGAACTCATATGGCGCGTGCTGGGCGATATCGCGCAGCGCGCGGTTGTCGGTGGTGAGCACATAGCGCTCGCTGCCGAAGATATCGTAGCGCGTGTTCAGTGCGGAGGAATGATGGGTGTTCGTCGAGGGACGGCTTACGCCGGATTCCTCGGTTGGCACGGCAAGCGCCCACACATTGAAGTCCTTCGCGCGCTCCTTGAACGGCGACACGCTGAACAGGTAGTCCGCCAGCTTGCGCGCGCTCTGCTCGAATTTCGGCAGGTCGGCTTTCGTGTAGCCGTCGCCCATGATCAGCAGGTCCACCTTCTGCGGCGAAGGGCCGTTGACGCGGATGGCAATCGGTTTGGCCGGCGCGGGCGGCTGCTTGCGCACCACGTCCAGCGCATTCGGGTCCACATCCACGCTCCACACAATCGAGAACTCGTTGCGTTCATCGCGCTTCAGGATGCGCACGCGCGCAGGCTGCTCAGGTTTCGGGAAGCGCACCGATTCGCCAAAACCGCGCGAAGTTTTCGATGCTTCTTCCGTCGTGCGCCATTCGCCGAAGATGGTGGAGAAACCGCGCGAATACAGCAGCTTGCCGGTCTTGATATCCACCACTTCCACCTTGTTGACGCCACGGTTGGTGTCGTCGATGCTGCGGTCCATATCGCCGGGCCATGGCAACGGCTCCAGCACCACGCGCTCGATGGCGTAGCTTTCGCTGAGGGCATTGCCGGTGTGGAGATAGTCGAGGCGCATGGTGGCTGGCTGCGCAGCGAGCGCGCCCGCCGCTGCCGCCGAGAGCAGCAGCGCGAACAGTGCATTCTTCATTCAGGTCTTCCTTGTTATTTGTACTGGTACAGGGGCCGTGCAATTTCAATGGGACGCACATCGAGGCGCACGTTGAGCACGGAGTATGCCTCAGCCACGCTGGAGACGTAACCCATGCTGTCCGGCGTTCGGGAAAAGCGGAATTCGAAGCCCAGTTCCGGGCCTGCGCTGCGCGGGTTGCCACTGGCGATGCCGATGGCTTCCTGCTGGTCGCTGTCGATCAGGCGCTCCATCAGGTCGATGACGGCGCTGTTGCCCAGGATATCGTTGCTGTAGACCGGGCCGCGCAGGAAGGGCCGCGCCGGATCGAGCCGGCCGCCCGCCTTGTCGGCCGAGGGAATGAAGCGGCGCGAGGCGATATTGAATTTGTCCCCCCGGTCCAGATAGCTGATGACCACGTTGCTGACGTTGAAGTTGGGGTTGTCCTTGTCCGTCTCGGCGCGCGACATGTCGATCAGCAGCGCCCCCTTGTAGCCGATGATTTCCACCTCGCGCTGCGCGTTCACCACCATGGCGCTGTCCTCGTCGATGCCCAGGCCCAGCTGGTAGCCCTTGGCCAGCATGGCGGGAATCATGCGCGCAAAGCGGCCGCGCACCAGCAGGTGCTGGTCCACGAACACGTCGTCGCCGATGAAACCCAGGCCCGGCGCTATTTCGTGGCCGTCCGTAATCCCGCTGCGCAGCATGGAGAGCACTGCTTTCGGGTTGTAGAACATGGTGCTGCTCATGATGGCTGCGCCGGCGCTGGTGCCTGCGATTACGCCGCCGCGACGGTACAGGTCCCACACCGCTTCCAGCGCCAGGGTGTGCGAGCCGTCTTCGCGGATCAGTGCCTTGGTGATGCGCCCCTGGTCGCCGCCAGCAAAATAGACGCCGTCCGAGTCGCGGATTTTCTTGGCCAGCGCCGCGTCGTCCGCCGCCTTGCGGTAGTCGCTGCCGGCGAGGCGCACGGCGACCGGCACGGCGAAAGCGTCCGCGCCGTATTTCCTGAGATAGGAGATGATGGTGGCGGCAGCGCGCTCGGGATTGCCCGCGGCCGACGGGAACACGGCGATGCGCGAGCCTTTGCCGCCGGCCAGCTGCACCACGCGCTGCCAGACGTCGGCATTGTCTCCTCGCAGGCCGCCCCCGATGATGACCAGGGACCCTTGCGCCTGGGCCGACGGCGGCTTTGCCGTTGGCGCGGGCGTGTCGGCGGAAGGCGGCGTCGTCGCGGGGACCGCAGCGGCCGGCGGCAGCACCGGCCGGCCTGGCGGCACTACCGGGGGAACATTGGTCGCGCGCGCGGACGGCTGCTTCTGTTCCTCTTTTGCGTGCAGGGGTACGGTCAACATTGCAGCAAGAACGAGCCAGAAACGAATGGTTCGAACAGGCAGCAGCTTGACCATGGATTACCCCTTTTCATAAATGTCCGGGAAATTCCGCTCCATCAGCGCCTGCGGTTTCGCGGGCGGAGCGAAACCGTATCGCTCATACAAGGGCGCCGCCGTGCTGGTGGCCAGCATGAAGCGCCGCAAGCCTTGCAGCGAGGGATGGGCCATGACCGCATCCATCATGGCTAAACTATACCCCCGGCCGCGGTGTTCCGGGAGCACGAATACGTCCACCAGGTACGCAAAGGTTGCGCCATCCGTGATAACGCGGGCGAAAGCCACCTGGCTGCCGTCCAGGTAGCCGCCGAAGCACAGGGAATTGGCGATGCTGCGCTCCACCAGTTCGCGCGGAATGCCGATGGCCCAGGTGGATTGTTCGCTGAGGAAGCGGTGGATCAGTGCAATGTCCAGCCGCGCCCTGTCGTCGCTGACGGCGAATGTGGCCATCAGCGCGGCTTCAGGTACTCCGCCGGCAGCGGGTTCTTCTCGCTCTCGGCTTGCCACAGCAGGGATTGCACCCACCAGCGCTGGCCGTCGTTCACCAGCTGGATGCTGTTAATGCCGCGCATGAAGGGCTTGTCGCCCTTGGCATGGCGTGCTTCATACGTGCTGAAAATATGGGCAATCTGGCCGAACTGCTGGCTGCTGCGGGACAGCTCGGATTCGAAGAAGCCTTCCTTGGCGAAGTTGGCGCCGGCGCGGGAGATGTAGTCCTCCACCGTCAGGACGCGGGTGGTCATGCCGCCTTCCTTGTTGGGGCCATGGACCACCATGCGGCCTTCCGGCTTGAACAGGGAACGCAGGCGGTCCCAGTCGCGCGGCTGGCCTGCAGTGCCGGAGATCGTGTCGTACAAGGCGGCGATAATGCCGTCCACGGTGGCCACGTCGGCCGGTTTCGCGGTCTGCGCCATGGCGCCGGACATCGCTGCCCACAGGATAGTCAATACTGCCAGTTTCTTCATCGGTTTTTCCTTGAACGATAAAAAAGCAACAATAACACCAATATCCCCCCAATGGCCGGTTTAGCCCCCTCGCCCAACCTTGTTTATAATCGGTAAAACAACCGGATTCCATCATGACAGCACAACTCTCCAAAAAAAGCGAAGCCTGGTCGGCGCGTTTTTCCGAACCAGTCTCAGATCTGGTGAAGCGCTACACCGCCTCGGTCTTCTTCGACAACCGTATGGCCAAGGCCGACATCCAGGGCTCGCTGGCGCACGCCGAGATGCTCGCCGCCCAGGGCATCATTCCCGCTGCCGACCTGGCGGACATCCAGCGCGGCATGGCGCAGATCAGCCAGGAAATCGACAGCGGCAAGTTCGAATGGCTGCTGGACCTCGAAGACGTTCACCTGAATATCGAAAAACGCCTCACCGAACT
The DNA here is from genome assembly GCF_045984285.3 of Pseudoduganella rhizocola. Taxonomy (NCBI): domain Bacteria; kingdom Pseudomonadati; phylum Pseudomonadota; class Betaproteobacteria; order Burkholderiales; family Oxalobacteraceae; genus Pseudoduganella; species Pseudoduganella rhizocola. The sequence goes on along the minus strand of NZ_JBJQIK030000001.1, from coordinate 96,548 downwards.
GGTGGGCGACGCGGGCAAGCGCCTGCACACGGGCCGCTCCCGCAATGACCAGGTTGCTACCGATATCCGCCTCTACGTGCGTTCCGCCATCGATGACATCACCGGCCTGCTGCACCAGCTGCGCAGCGCCCTGACCGACCTGGCCGAGCAACACGCGGACACCATCCTGCCGGGCTTCACCCACATGCAGGTGGCGCAGCCGATCACCTTCGGCCACCACATGCTGGCTTATGTCGAGATGTTCGGCCGCGATGCCGAACGCATGGCCGACTGCCGCAAGCGCGTGAACCGCCTGCCGCTGGGCAGCGCCGCGCTGGCCGGCACCACCTTCCCGATCGACCGCCTGCGCGTGGCGCAGACGCTGGGCTTCGACGATGTGTGCCACAACTCGCTGGACGCCGTATCCGACCGCGACTTCGCCATCGAATTCACGGCGGCCGCCTCGCTGATCATGACGCACGTGTCGCGCATGTCCGAAGAGCTGGTGATCTGGATGAGCCCGCGCGTGGGCTTCATCGACATCGCGGACCGCTTCTGCACCGGCTCCTCCATCATGCCGCAGAAGAAAAATCCGGACGTGCCGGAACTGGCGCGCGGCAAGACCGGCCGCGTCTACGGCCACCTGATGGGCCTCCTGACCCTGATGAAGGGCCAGCCCCTGGCCTACAACAAGGACAACCAGGAAGACAAGGAACCGCTGTTCGACACCGTGGACACCGTGGTCGACACGCTGCGCATCTTCGCCGACATGGCAGGCGGCATCACCGTCAAGCCGGAAGCGATGCGCGCCGCGGCGCTGCAGGGCTACGCCACCGCCACCGACCTGGCCGACTACCTGGTGAAGAAAGGCCTGCCTTTCCGCGATGCGCACGAAGCCGTGGCGCACGCCGTGCGCTCCTGCGTGGATGCGAACTGCGACCTGGCTGACCTGTCGCTGGACCAGCTGCGCCAGTTCTCTTCCCTGATCGGTGAAGACGTGTTCGAGGTGCTGACGCTGGAAGGCTCCGTTGCCGCGCGCGACCACGTGGGCGGCACCGCCCCGAACCAGGTCCGCGCCGCCATCGCCCGCGTGAGGAAGCAGCTCACCATGTAATACGCAGCATCAGCGGCAAGCAGCACTTCCGGGACATAAAATTCATAACAGGAGACTTCTCAGATGTTCATGCCACTTTCACGAGCAATCGATGCCCTGAACGACAGGATAGCCACTGCCGTCTCATGGGCGCTGCTGCTTGCCGTCGTCATCTGCACCGGCAACGCCATCATCCGCTACTCGCTGAATATGAGCTCGAATGCGTGGCTCGAAATCCAGTGGTACCTGTTTGCCGCCGTCTTCATGCTCGCCTCGCCGCACACGCTGCGGCGTGACGAGCATGTGCGCATCGACGTGGTCGCAGGCCGCTTCTCGCGCCGCACGCAGGTCTGGATCGACCTGTTCGGCCTGACCTTCTTCCTGTTCCCGATCTCCCTGGTCATCCTGTACTACGGCATCCCCTTCGGCATCGAATCGGTGCGCAGCGCCGAAATGTCCAGCAACGCCGGCGGCCTGATCGTATGGCCGGCCAAGATCCTGGTCGCCGTCGGCTTCGCGCTGATGATCCTGCAGGGCATCTCCGAATTCATCAAACGGGTGGCTTACCTGCAGGGCAAGCTCGATGCCAGCGCCTTCACCAAGCACGCTACCACGCCCGAAGAAGAGATCGAGGCGATCAAATCCGCTAACCAGATCAACTAAAACAGAACGGATCAAGAGACATGGAAGCCTTCCTCATTGCGAACCTGGCGCCGATCATGTTCGGCGCGCTGGTCATCTTCCTGCTGTCGGGATTCCCGGTGGCGTTTGCGCTGGCGGCCAACGGCCTGTTCTTCGGCCTGGTCGGCATTGAACTGGGCCTGCTCAAACCCGAGCTGCTGCAGGCCCTGCCGAACCGCATCTTCGGCATCATGGCCAACGATACCTTGCTGGCGATTCCCTTCTTCACCTTCATGGGCCTGATCCTGGAACGTTCGGGCATGGCGGAAGACCTGCTGGACACCATCGGCCAGCTGTTCGGCCCGATCCGCGGCGGCGTAGCGTATGCCGTGATCTTCGTCGGCGCCCTGCTGGCGGCAACCACCGGCGTGGTGGCGGCTTCCGTGATTTCCATGGGCCTGATCTCGCTGCCCGTGATGCTGCGCTACGGTTACGACCGCAAGCTGGCCTCCGGCGTGATTGCCGCCTCCGGCACGCTGGCGCAGATCATCCCTCCTTCGCTGGTGCTGATCGTGATGGCCGACCAGCTGGGGCGCTCGGTGGGCGACATGTACCGCGCCGCCTTCATCCCCGGCCTGCTGCTGACGGCCATGTATGCAGGCTATGTGCTGTCGGTGTCCATCTTCAAGCCGGCCTATGTGCCGGCGCTGCCGCTGGAAGCGCGCAACCTGCGCGAACCGAACGGCGACAGCGGCGTGCGTTCGCTGTTCGTGCTGCTGGTGGCGGCGGTGGCCGGCGCCTACGCCTTCGCGCACTTCTACGATGCGGCGCATCCGCAGGCGCACCAGGACGAAGTGGGCATCTTCTCCGCGGCGCTGGCCATTGTCGGCGCCTTCGTGTTCGCGCTGGCCAACCGCTACTTCAAGCTTGGCCTGCTGTCACGCATGGCTGAACGCGTGGTCTTCGTGCTGATTCCGCCGCTGGCCCTGATCTTCCTGGTGCTGGGCACCATCTTCATCGGCGTCGCCACGCCGACCGAGGGCGGCGGCATGGGCGCGATGGGCGCCATCCTGCTGGCCATGATGAACCGGCGCCTGAATTTCAGCCTGCTGAAGCAGGCCATGATGTCCACCACGCGCCTGTCCTGCTTCGTGATCTTCATCCTGATCGGCTCCACCGTGTTTGCGCTGGTGTTCCGCGGCGTGAACGGCGACCTCTGGGTGGAGCACCTGCTTTCCAGCCTGCCGGGCGGCACCACGGGCTTCCTGATCGTGGTGAACATCATGTTCTTCCTGCTGGCCTTCTTCCTCGACTTCTTCGAGCTGGCCTTCATCCTGGTGCCGCTGGTGGGACCGGTGGCGGAGAAGCTGGGCATCGACCTGATCTGGTTCGGCGTGCTGCTGGGCGTGAACATGCAAACCTCCTTCATGCACCCGCCGTTCGGCTTCGCGCTGTTCTATTTGCGTTCGGTGGCGCCGAAGGAAGTGAAGACCTCGGACATCTACTGGGGTTCAATACCTTTCGTCTGCATCCAGATCGTCATGGTGGCGCTGATCATCGCCTTCCCGAGCCTGGTATCGGTCGACCAGAAAACCAATATGAACGAGCAGCTGGAACTGAAGATCGAAGCCCCGGCCGATTACGGCACCCCTGCCCCGGCAGCCGATACCCCAGCCGAGGATGCGCCTCCCCAGCTCAACTTCTCCTCCGACGTCGAGAAACCGGAGCCTCCACCGGAGCCGGAGAAGAAATAAAAAACGCGGCCTTCGGGCCGCGTTTTTTTTGGCTGGCTGGCTCAAGTCAGCTGCGCTTGGAGACCAGCGTCAGGATATCGTAGCTGGCCACCAGTTCGTCGTTCTGGTTCGTGACCTGGACGTCCCAGGCCACCACGCCCTGGCCGATGCCTTTGTCGTCCTTGCGGTTGCGGTCGACCTTGCGCTTGCAGGTGAGGCGGGCGCGGATGGTGTCGCCGATGCCGACCGGGGTGATGAAACGCAGGTTGTCCAGGCCGTAGTTGGCGAGCACCGGACCGGGCGCCGGGGAGACGAACAGACCCGCGGCCGCCGACAGCACGAAGTAGCCGTGCGCGATGCGTTTGCCGAACTGCGTGTCCTTCGCGGCGATGTCGTCGAAGTGCATGTAGAAGTAGTCGCCCGATACGCCGCCGAAGTTGACGATGTCCGCTTCGCTCACGGTGCGGCGGTGCGTCAGCAGCGAGTCGCCGACCTGCAGGTCTTCGAAGTATTTGCGGAAGGGGTGGATGTCGCTTTCGTTCACCGCCGCGCCGCGCACATACTCGCCGGTGATGGCGGCCAGCATGGTGGGCGAGCCCTGTACCGCCGCCCGCTGCAGGAAGTGCTTCACGGCGCGGATGCCGCCCAGCTCTTCGCCGCCGCCCGCTCTGCCCGGGCCGCCGTGCTTGAGCTGCGGCAGCGGCGAGCCGTGGCCCGTGGAGTCCACCGAGGCTTCGCGTTCCAGCACCAGCACGCGGCCATGGTGCGCGGCCGCCATCGGCACCGCGTAGGCCGCGGTCTTCGGATCTTTTGTTACCAGCGTGGACACCAGGCTGCCCTTGCCGCGCGCGGCCAGTGCCAGCGCTTCGTCGATGCCGTCATAAGTCATCATCGTGCTGACCGGACCGAAGGCCTCCACGTCGTGCACGGCGTCGTTGTCCATCGCGTTGCGGCACATGAGCAGCGTCGGCGCAAAGAAGGCGCCATCCGCCACGCCTTCGCCGATCAGTTTCAGGTCGCCATTGGCGCCGAAGACCAGTTCATTGCCGGCGGCGAGCCGCTCTACCTGCGCCGCCACGTCACGCTGCTGATCTTTCGATGCCAGCGCGCCCATGCGCACGCCTTCGATTGACGGGTCGCCCACCGATACCTTGGCGAGGCGCTCGCGCAGGCGCTCCGCCACGGCGTCAGCCTGCTGGCGCGGCACGATGATACGGCGGATGGCCGTACATTTCTGGCCGGCCTTGCCGGTCATTTCGCGTGCCACTTCTTTCACGAAGAGGTCGAATTCCGGATCGTCCGGCGTGACGTCAGGTGCGAGGATGGCGCAGTTCAGCGAGTCCGCTTCGGCGGTGAAGGGCACCGAGTTCGCGATCAGGTTGCGGTTGGCGCGCAGCTTGGCTGCCGTGTCGGCGGAACCGGTGAAGGTAACAGCGTCAGTGCCCGTCAGGCGGTCCAGCAGGTCGCCCGTGCTGCCGATCACCAGTTGCAGCGCGCCGTCCGGCAGCAGGCCGGAATCGTGCACCATGCGGATCAGCGCTTCCGTGAGGTAGCTGGTTGCCGTCGCGGGCTTGCCGATGCAGGGCATCGCAGCGAGGAAGCTTGGTGCGAACTTTTCCAGCAGCCCCCAGATCGGGAAGTTAAAGGCATTGATGTGCACCGCAATGCCGCCGCGCGGCACCAGGATGTGCGTGCCGGAGAAGCCGCCGCGTTTACCCAGCGGCATGGCCGGGCCTTCGTGCAGCACATTGGACGACGGCAGTTCGCGGCTGCCCATGCTGGCATAGGCGAACAGGGTGCCGATGCCGCCCTCCACGTCCACCCAGCTGTCGGCGCGCGTGGCGCCGGTCAGGTGGGAAATCTTGTACAGCTCCTCCTTGCGTTCCATCAGGTACAGCGCAAGCGCTTTCAGGCGCGCGGCGCGCTGCTGGAAGTCGAGCGCCATCAGCGATGGAATGCCGGTCTTGCGGCCATAGCTCACGGCTTCGGCGAAGTCGATCGATTCCGCGTGCGTGTGGTAGATCAGGCTATTCGTCAGGGCGCTGTGCAGCGGCGTGGCGGCTTCCTTGCCATGCCAGCGGCCGCCGATGAAGCTTTGCAGGGTTGCTACGTTGGACATCGTTGTCTCCAGGGTTCTTGCGTTATTCGGACGCTTTCTTGTGCAGGTGCAGCGGCAGTGCGCTATCCCATTGCATGCGCTGGCGGCCGGGCTCCACTTCAGCCAGGGCTTCCACTTCGCGCATGGTGGCCAGCGAGCGCTCGGCCAGTTCCTGATACTGCGCAGTGCCGGAACTCTTCCACTTGATTTCGTTGTCGCTGACCTCGCGCAGCACGCGAGCCGGTGTGCCGACCACCATGCTGCGCGGCGGAATCACCATATTGGCCTTCACAAAACTCATGGCGGCAACGATGCTTTCCGCGCCCACTACGGCGTTGTCCATCACCACGGCGTTCATGCCGACCAGCGCATTGCGGCCGATGCGGCAGCCATGCAGCACCGCGCCGTGGCCGATATGGCCATCCGCTTCGACCACCGTGTCGGAATCGGGGAAGCCATGCATTACGCAGCCATCCTGCACATTGCAGCCTTCTTCCAGGATCAGGCGCCCGAAGTCGCCACGCAGGGAGGCCAGTGGGCCAACATAGCATCGGGGGCCGACGATCACGTCGCCGATCAGCACCGCCGTGGGGTGCACATAGGCAGTGGGATGCACCACAGGGCGCACGCCGTTGATTTCATAAACCTTGACCATGGCTTCAGACCCGCTCGATCACCAGCGCAATGCCCTGGCCGACGCCGATGCACATGGTGCACAGCGCATAGCGGCCGCCGGTGCGTTCCAGCTGGTTCACCGCAGCCGTTACCAGCCGCGCGCCGGATGCGCCCAGCGGGTGGCCGATGGCGATGGCGCCGCCCGTCGGGTTCACATGCTGTGCGTCGTCAGGCAGGCCAAGGTCGCGCGTGACCGCGAGGCCTTGTGCCGCGAAAGCTTCGTTCAGCTCGATCACATCCATCTGCTCGATGCCAAGGCCCAGCTGGGCCAGCACCTTCTTCGAAGCCGGCGAAGGACCGAAGCCCATGATGCGCGGCGCCAGGCCGGCGGTGGCCATGCCCAGCACCTTGGCGCGTGGTTTCAGGCCGTAACGGTCGACTGCCGCGGCGGAAGCCAGCAGCACGGCGCAGGCGCCGTCATTCACGCCGGATGCATTGCCCGCCGTGACGGTGCCTTCCGGCTTTACCACCCCCTTCAGCTTTGCCAGCTGTTCCAGCGTGGTCTCCGGACGCGGGTGCTCGTCGGTGTCCACAATTTTCGGATCGCCTTTTTTCTGCGGGATGGTGACTGGCACAATCTCGGTGCTGAAGTGTCCCGCCGCATGGGCGGCGGCCCAGCGCTGCTGGCTGCGCAGCGCGAACGCATCCTGGTCCGCGCGGCTGATGTTGAATTCTTCGGCCACGTTCTCGGCGGTTTCGGGCATGCTGTCAATGCCGTACTTTGCCTTCATCAGCGGATTCACGAAGCGCCAGCCGATGGTGGTGTCCTCGATTTTGGCGGAGCGGGAGAAGGCGCTGTCTGCCTTGCCCATCACGAAGGGCGCGCGCGTCATGCTTTCAACGCCGCCCGCAATCACCAGTTGCGCTTCGCCAGACTTGATGGCGCGCGCGCCGATGCCGATGGCATCCAGGCTGGAGCCGCACAGCCGGTTGATGGTGTTGGCGGGCACCTCCACCGGCAGGCCGGCCAGCAGCGCCGCCATGCGGCCCACATTGCGGTTATCCTCACCGGCCTGGTTGGCGCAGCCGTAGTAGACGTCATCGACTTTCGACCAGTCCACGCCGGGATTGCGCTGCATGAGCGCGGCGATCGGCACGGCGGCCAGGTCGTCCGCCCGCACCTGGGCCAGCACGCCGCCGAAGCGGCCGAAGGGGGTGCGCACGGCGTCGCAGATGAATGCTTCGTTCATTGGTTCTTTTCCTTTATTTCGGGCGCTTGTCCAGCACGCGTTTGGCCTTGCCGGTCATGGTGCGTTCGATACTGTTCGCGGCCAGCAGCCGCACTTTGGTGCTCACGCCAACACAGGTTTTGATATGGTGTTCCAGCTCCCGCGCCAGCGCTTCGGTTTCATTCTCCGTGAGCTTGCCGGTCAGCTCGGGACGCAGTTCGCCGACCACATCCAGCTTGTCCAGGTGGCCGTCTCGCGTCACGATCAGCTGGTACTGCGGCGCGAGCTTCGGCATTTTCAGGATCAGTTCTTCGATCTGGGTCGGGAACACGTTCACGCCGCGGATGATGAGCATGTCGTCCGAACGGCCGGTGATCTTGTCCATGCGGCGCATGGAGCGCGAAGTCGGCGGCAGCAGGCGCGTGAGGTCGCGCGTGCGGTAGCGGATAACGGGCATCGCTTCCTTGGTGAGGGAAGTGAATACCAGTTCGCCTTCGGAGCCGTCCGGCAGCACCTCGCCCGTTTCGGGATCGATGATCTCCGGGTAGAAATGGTCTTCCCAGATGACCGGACCGTCCTTGCTCTCGATGCACTCGCTGGCGACGCCGGGCCCAATCACTTCGGAAAGGCCGTAGATGTCCACCGCATCGATGCCCGCGCGTTTTTCGATCTCGCTGCGCATGGCGCCGGTCCAGGGTTCGGCGCCGAAGATGCCGACCTTGAGCGACGATTCCGCCGCATCGAGACCCTGGCGCTGGAACTCTTCGATGATGTTCAGCATATAGGACGGCGTGACCATGATAATGGATGGCTTGAAGTCCTGGATCAGCTGCACCTGCTTTTCGGTCTGCCCGCCTGACATTGGGATAACCGTGCAGCCGAGGCGTTCCGCGCCGTAGTGTGCACCGAGTCCGCCCGTGAACAGGCCGTAGCCGTAGGAGATATGCACCATATCGCCGGTGCGCCCGCCCGCCGCGCGGATCGAGCGCGCCACCATATCGGCCCACATATTCACGTCGTTCTGCGTGTAGCCGACCACGGTGGCCTTGCCGGTGGTGCCGCTGGAAGCGTGGATACGCACCACCTTCTCGCGCGGCACGGCGAACAGGCCGAAGGGGTAGTTGTCGCGCAGCGTCTTCTTGTCGGTGAAGGGAAACTTCGCCAGGTCCGCCAGCGTTTTCAGGTCGTCCGGGTGAACGCCCTTCGCGTCGAAGGAAGCGCGGTAGTGCGGCACATTGTCATAGGCGTGGCGCAGCGACTTCCTGAGGCGCTCCAGTTGCAGCGCCTGCAGCTCATCGCGGCTGGCGCGCTCGATCGGTTCCAGGTCCGATGGAGCAGGACTTCTTTGGACCATTGCGGGTCTCCTCTCAGCTCTGGAGGGGCGCCACTTCGCCGCCGATCCGGTGCGATTTGCCCCGGAAGGTGGCGATCAGGCGGCCCTCCTGGTTCGTGACGTTGACGTCGTAGATGCCGGTCTTGCCGGCCAGCGCACGCTCGACCGCTTCGGCGGTGAGCATGTCGTCCTGGCGTCCGGGCGCCAGATAGTCGATGGTGCAGCCCGCACCCACAGTCACCACGTTGTGGCTGTTGCAGGCGAAGGCGAAGGCGCTGTCGGCCAGCGCGAAGATGAAGCCGCCGTGGCAGCTCAGGTGGCCGTTCAGCATGTCGGCGCGCACCTGCATCGTCATGCGCGCATAGCCGGGACGGATCTCAACCAGTTCCATGCCGAGTCCCTTGCTCGCCGTATCGCGTGCGAACATGGCCGCACCTGCGGCTTCGGCCAGGGCTTGCGCCGTCACCGGAATGCCTGCGTCATGCATGGATCTTCGCCCCGCTGGCCTGCTTGCGGCGCAGCAGCGGCGACACGCGGTAACGGTCCTCGCCGTAAGCCTGCGCCATATTGTCGAGGACTTTCACGATATGCTTCACACCCACCATGTCCGCCCAGGCCAGCGGGCCGCGCGGGTAGTTGACGCCCTTCTGCATCGCGGTATCGGCCGCCGCCGCGCTGCACACGCCCTGCTGCACAGCGTCCGCCGCCTCGTTGGCCAGCATGGCGACGGTGCGCATCACGGCCAGGCCCGGCACATCATCGAGGCGGGTGACAGTGAAGCCCGCGGCCTGGAACATGCCCACGGCGGCATCCACTGCGCGCGGATTGCACTGCTCCGCCGCGGCGATGGCGATACGCGGCGACGATGCCGCGTCGAATACCAGGTCATAGACCACCGTGTCCGGGTGGCGGTTGTCTGCGGCACGCTGGGTCGCGGTGCGGCCATCGGTAAGATAGATGGCGGCGCCATTGCAGTGGAATGCCGGCTCTTCTGCGTGCGAATGCCCTTCGGCCGACTTGCGGTTTGTGACGGCAATGCCGCGTGCCCGCAGGCGTTCCACCATGGGCTCGGTGAGTTTGCCGCTCATGCCCGGTTCGATGCTGTAGCCGATGTATTCCGGCTTCGGCTGAGGTGCTTCCGCTTTCGGCTGCGGCGCGGCGGCGCCTTCGCCATACTGGTAGAATCCGCGGCCCGCTTTACGGCCGAGGAAGCCCGCGTTCACCATTTCCTGCTGCAGCACGGACGGCGTGAAGCGCGGATCGTTGTAATAGGCGCTGAATACGGATTGGGTGACGGAGAAATTCACGTCATGCCCGATCAGGTCCATCAGCTCGAATGGCCCCATGCGGAAGCCGCCGGCCTCGCGCATCACGGCGTCGATGGTGGCGGCATCGGCGGCCTGCTCGTTCAGCAGGCGCCATCCTTCGGCATAGTAAGGGCGTGCCACGCGGTTCACGATGAAACCCGGGGTGGATTTGGCATGCACCGGGCTCTTGCCCCAGGCGGCAGCCGTATCGTAGACCGTCTGCGCAACGGCGGGATCGGTGGCAAGGCCGCTCACCACTTCCACCAGCGCCATCAGCGGCACCGGATTGAAAAAGTGCATGCCTGCCAGGCGTTGCGGCCGGCGCAGCTTCGCGGCTATCGCCGTCACGGAAATGGAGGAGGTGTTGGTGGCAAGTATGGCGTCATCCGACACAATGCCTTCCAGGTCGCCGAACAGCGAACGCTTGACGTCGAGATTTTCGGCGACGGCCTCCACCACCAGCGCGGCATCGGCCACATCGCCCAGGCCGGACACCCCGTGCAGCCGGGCACGCGCCGCATCCGCGTCGGCGGCGCTCATCTTGCCCTTCTCCACCAGCTTGCCGAACACCGCGCCGATATCGGCAATGGCCTTGCTCACCGCTTCAGGGCGCATATCGAACAGCTTGACCTGATACCCGGCCACCGCTGCTACCTGTGCGATACCGGAACCCATGGCGCCGCTGCCAATGACGGCGACAACACTTCCCTGTGCGATAGCTGCCATGCCTTACTCTCCTTTGAATTGAGGTGCGCGTTTGGCGATGAAGGCGTCCACGCCTTCACGGTAGTCGTGGCTGTTGCCCAGCTCACGCATCATCTGCCCTTCCAGCTTCAGCTGGTCCTCCAGGGTGTTGCCGTAGCTGAGCTGGAAGGCTTTCTTGGTGAAGGCAAGTCCCTTGGTGGGCGCAGTGGCGAAATGACGGGCCATGGCCAGCGCCTCGTTCATCAGTTCTTCGTCCGGCACGGCCTTCCAGATCAGACCCCACTGCTCGGCGCGTTCGGCGCTCAGCTTCTCGCCCAGCATGGCGAGACCGGTGGCGCGCGCGTGGCCGATAAGGCGCGGCAGGATCCAGGTGCCGCCGGTATCCGGAATCAGGCCCAGTTTGCAGAACACTTCCACGAAGCTGGCCGATTTGGCGGCGAGCACAATGTCTGCCGCCAGCGCAAGGTTGGCGCCGGCGCCGGCCGCAACGCCGTTCACGGCGCAGATGACGGGCATGGGCAGGTCGCGCAGCGCCAGCACCAGCGGCGCGTAGAACTTCTCGACGGAGTCGCCGAGATCGACGCCTTTCGCGCCCGGCTCCACCGCGCGGTCGGACAAGTCCTGGCCCGCGCAGAAGCCGCGGCCCGCACCGGTCAGCACCAGCACGCGCACCGTCCTATCGGCGCGCAGCTGGGCCAGCGCTTCGCGCACTTCCAGGTGCATGGCCTGGGTGAAGCTGTTCAGCTTGTCCGGGCGGTTCAGCGTCAGCTGCGCTACGCCTTCCGTGATTTCAAACAGAATGTTCTCGAAAGCCATATCGTCTCCGTAATATTTCCTAATTGGGGTCAGACCCTGATCTTATTCGGCCTGGTCGAAGTCGATCACAACTTTGTCTGTTGCGGGGAAGCTCTGGCAAGATAAAACAAATCCGCGCGCGATTTCGTAGTCTTCCAGGGCGTAGTTCACGTCCATATCCACCTTGCCTTCAATGACCTTGCAGCGGCAGGTGGAGCACACGCCGCCCTTGCACGAATAGCGCATTTCAAGGCCGGCCTTCAGGCCTGCGTCGAGGATGGATTCCTTTTCCTTGTCCATCGTGAAGGTGGCGGCATTGCCGTCGAGGATAACGGTGACTTCGGTCTGCTGCGATGCGCCATCGGCTTGCGGGCGCGGCTTGTGCTGGTGCTTCGGAATGCTGGCGGCGAACAGCTCGATCTTGATGTTCGATTTCGGCATGCCTGCTTCCTGCAGCGCTTCCGATACGCCGTGCATCATGTCTTCCGGGCCGCAGATGAAGGCGATGTCGTAGTCTTCGATATCGATCCAGTGCTGCAGCAGCTGCTGCGTTTTTTCCTTGGTGATGCGGCCATTGAACAGTTCAATGTCCTGCTGCTCCCGGCTCATCACGTACACGATGTTCAGGCGCTCAAGGTAGCTATCCTTCAGTTCCATCAGTTCATTCTTGAAGATGACCGACGATGAAGCGCGGTTGCCGTAGAAGAGCGTGAATTTGCTGCGCGGCTCGGTGAGCAGCGTGGTCTTGATGATCGACAGCACCGGCGTGATGCCGCTGCCTGCCGCAAACGCCAGGTAGTTGCGCTGTTGCTCGGCCGCCAGCGGCACGTTGAAGTGGCCCATGGGCGGCATGACTTCAATCGTGGCGCCGGGCTTCAGCGTGTCGTTCGCCCAGGTGGAAAAGGCGCCGCCCTGCGTGCGCTTGATGGCCACGCGCAGCGCGCCGTCCTGCACCGCCGAACAGATGGAATACGAGCGGCGCAGGTCTTCGTCGTTGACCATGGCGCGCAGCGTAAGGTGCTGGCCCTGCTGGTACTTGAAGCTGTCCTGCAGTTCCGGGGGCACGGCGAAAGTAACGGCGATGCAGTCACGCGTTTCCTTGTGCACCTTGGCGACGGACAGGGGATAGAATTTGCTCATGGTGTTCAGTGGCACTTGAAGTAGTCGAAGGGCTCGCGGCAGTCCAGGCACTTGTAGAGGGCCTTGCAGGGCGTGGAGCCGAACTGGCTGGTGAGTTCCGTATGATGCGATCCGCAGTTCGGGCAGGCCACACCCGGCATTTCGAGCCTGCCGGGGCCGCGCTCCGTTGCGCCGCCGCGCAGGCCGCTGATGTCGATGACCTTCTGCGCGGGCGGCGCGATGCCGTAGCCCTGCAGCTTGGCCTTGCCGGATTCGCTCATCCAGTCCGTGGTCCATGCGGGCGAGAGCTGGGTGACGATGCGCGCGTCCGGCACGCCATGCGCGGCCAGGGCGTCCTTCACCGCATCGGCGATCACTTGCATGGCGGGGCAGCCGGAATAGGTTGGGGTGATGGTGACGGTGCAGCCGCCGGCATCGAATTCCACATTGCGCACGATGCCGAGGTCCACCACCGAAATCACGGGGATTTCGGGGTCGGGGACCTCTGCCAGCAGCGCCCAGACCTCGTCGGCGCTCCTGGGTTGCCGCCTGCGCGGCAACGACGAAGGCGCGGCTTGCATGCTTACCACTCCGCGCCGGGGTAGGCGCGCTGCAGGAACTGCATCTCGGCCAGCAGGTAGCCCAGGTGCTCGCTGTGGCGGCCTTGCTTGCCGCCCTTCTGCATCCAGGCATCCACCGGGGGCATGGTCAGCGTGGCTTCCCCGAAGATGTCGGCAACGTGGTCGAACCATTGCTGGCGCAGCGGCGCGGCAGCCGGCGCCACCCCTGCCGCCACCATCGCTTCGTCCGTTTCGTCGTAGTTGAAGACTTCGCCGCTGTACATCCACAACTCGTTCGCTGCCGTCTGCGCATAGGCATGGCTGGTGTCCGTGCCATCGCCGAGGCGCACGACCAGGTCGCCGCTGCGGCGCAGGTGGTAAGTCACCTCCTTGAGCGACTTCTCCGCGATTTCCGCAATGCGCGCGTCGGACGATCTGGTGAGCGCACCGATCTGGAAGTAATGCCAGGTATCGAAGAAGAACTGGCGCATCATAGTGTCGGCATAGTTCCCGTTCGGCTGCTCCACCAGCAGCACATTGCGGAAGTCGTGTGCATCGCGCAGGTAAGCCAGCTGGTCTTCGTCGCGGCCCTTGCCTTCCAGTTCGCCCGCATAGGTGAACCACATGCGCGCCTGGCCCAGCAGGTCGAGCGCCACATTGGTGAGCGCCATATCTTCTTCCAGCGCCGGACCCTTGCCGCACAGCTCGGACAGGCGCTGGCTCAGCACCAGTGCGTTGTCCCCAAGGCGCAGCAGGTAATTGACTTTGTGATCCATGGCGTCCGCCTTACAGGTTCTTCACTTCTTCCGGCATCGGGAAGAAAGTCGGATGGCGGTATACCTTGCTGTTGGACGGCTCGAACAGCGCGCCTTTGTCCGCAGGGCTGCTGGCGACGATATCGGCCGCGCGCACCACCCAGATGCTCACGCCTTCGTTGCGGCGCGTGTAGACGTCACGCGCGTTATTGATCGCCATTTCCGCATCCGGCGCATGCAGGCTGCCCACGTGCTTGTGGGCCAGGCCGTGCTGGCTGCGGATGAACACTTCCCACAGTGGCCATTCCTTGCTCATTCTTGTCTCCTCAGGCCGCAGCCTTCTTTGCTTGTTTTTTCTCTGCGTGCGCCACCAGCGCATCGCGGAACCATTCGCCGTCGTCCCAGGCTTTCACGCGGGTGCGCAGGCGCTCGCGGTTGCAGGGGCCGTTGCCCTTCAGGACGTTGTGGAATTCGGACCAGTCGATTTCGCCGAAATCGTAGCTGCCGCGCTCCGCGTTCCATTTCAGGTCGGGGTCGGGAATGGTCAGGCCCAGGAATTCGGCTTGCGGCACGGTCTGGTCCACCATGCGCTGGCGCAGTTCGTCGTTCGAGAACAGCTTGATGCGCCATTTGCTGGACTGCGCGCTGTTGACCGAGTCGGCATCGGATGGGCCGAACATCATCAGCGACGGCCACCACCAGCGGTTCAGCGCGTCCTGCGCCATCGCCTTCTGTTCCGGTGTGCCTTTGGCGAGCGCCATCATGATGTCGTAGCCCTGGCGCGCGTGGAAGGATTCTTCCTTGCAGACGCGGATCATGGCGCGCGAGTACGGGCCATAGGAGCAGCGGCACAGGGGAATCTGGTTGATGATGGCCGAGCCGTCCACCAGCCAGCCGATGGCGCCCATGTCGGCCCAGCTCAGGGTTGGGTAGTTGAAGATGCTCGAATACTTGGCCTTGCCCGAATGGAGGGCGGCCAGCAGCTCGTCGCGCGAGACGCCCAACGTTTCGGCGGCGCTGTAGAGGTAAAGGCCGTGGCCCGCTTCATCCTGGATCTTGGCGAGCAGGATGGACTTGCGCTTCAGGGTCGGAGCGCGCGTCACCCAATTACCCTCAGGCAACTGGCCGACGATTTCCGAGTGGGCGTGCTGCGAGATCTGGCGGATCAAGGTTTTGCGGTAGGCCTCGGGCATCCAGTCTTTTGCTTCGATCTTGATGCCGGCGTCGATCCGCGCCTGGAAGGCGCGTTCTTCCTCGCTCATGTCATCGACGGTACGGACGTTTTTCAGTCCGGTCTCCACCATTTGTGCGTACATGGCTTGTCTCCAATCTGGTATCAGTCCATCATACGATACAAAATCTTGTTTGACTACGGTTTTTTTGTGTCATATAAAAAATCCGTATCCCTTGCCTTGAGCTGGGTAAAATACTATCCATGCAGAAAATCAACTCCCTTGACGGCTGGATCGCCGCCTTCCTGGCTGCGGAACCGCCCCGCTCGAAGTCGCTCGTCATGACGATTTTTGGCGACGCCATTGCGCCGCACGGTGGCGAAGCATGGCTGGGCAGCCTGATCGAGCTGCTTGAACCGTTCGGCGTGAATGACCGGCTGCTGCGGACTTCCGTATTCCGGCTGGCGCAGGAGGGCTGGCTGGGATCGCAGCGCGACGGCCGCCGCAGTTCCTACGCGATCACGCCGGAAGCGATGCGCCGTTTCACGCGCGCCTTCCGCCGCGTGTACGCGCCCTTGAACCTGCACTGGGACGGCAGCTGGACGCTGGTGCTCGGTGCGAACAGCCTCTCTGCCGCCGAGCGCACCGCGCTGCGCAAGGAACTGCTGTGGGAGGGCTACAGCATGATCGCGCCGGGCATCGCGTCCCATCCGGCAGGCGATGCGGAGGCGCTGGATGCGCTGCTGGGCCGCACGGGCATGCGCGGCAAGGTATATGTGGTCCAGGCGGCGCAACTGCCCGGTGTGGAAAGCAAGCCGCTGTCGGACCTGGTGGCCGAGGGATGGGATCTGTCCGAAGTGATTGAGGGCTACGAGCGCTTCGTGGCCCGCTTCTCGCCGCTGCTTGCGCTGCTGGCGGCGGAGACCCCGAACCCGCAACAGGCCTTCATGCTGCGCACGCTGGTGATTCACGCCTACCGCCGGGTGCAGCTGCACGATCCGCAGTTGCCGATCGAACTGCTGCCGACGCCGTGGCCGGGCACTGTGGCCTACGAACTGGCGCGCGAGCTGTACCAGCGCACGCACCGTGCCTCATCGGAGCACATCCTCGCCGCCCTCCAGCGCGAAGCCCCTTTCACGCCGCCGTCCGGCGCCAGCTTCCTCACCCGTTTTGGCGGCCTGCACTAAGCCAGTTCAGCGTGCGATCAGCGGGAAATCCGCGGGGTTTCTGATCGAGGAAAGCGAGAGGTCGACATCAAGCGCTGGCCAATAGAAGTGCTCACGGCCGGTCAACCTGACATCCTCGATTTGAACCGCGCTAAGGCCCCTGAACCATGGGAAGTCTGCAAATGCTAAGGGAACGGTATCGCCTCCGATCTGCAGAATACAGCCATGCATATTCAACTCAAGGACTTTGATCGCCGAAGTGCTTAACCCAACCATCTTCGGTCTCCTTACGATGAAGCCTCGCTCGCGTGGAACAGTGTCGGTGTCATATTCTACTCCCGCGCCAAAATCGCGAAAGTAGCAGCGCCCCAGTGCCATGCTATTGCGGTAGCTCAGCAAATCATCTCAGCGGCGGCTGGCGGAGATGAGGTAGTTCTGCATGGTGGCTTCAGCGACGGAGGCCCACTGGTTCTGGTCCTGGCGGAACCTCTTCCAGGGCTCGTAGATCTTCTTGAACTTGGCGTTCTTCGCGGCCTCTTCTTCCATCACGGCCTGGGAATGCTTCCAGGCTGCGTCCATCACGTCTTTGGAGAAGTTGTGCAGTTTGGCCCCGTTCTTGATCAGGCGGGCCAGTGCGGCGGGGTTCTTCGCGTCGTAGTCGGCCTGCATGGCGACGTGGCACTCGTAGCTCGCGGCTTCAATCGCGGCCTGGTATTCCTTGGGCAGCTTTTCCCATTCCTTGATGTTGATGTACAAGGACAGCTGCGGACCCGCCTCCCACCAGCCCGGCGAATAATAGTGCGGCGCCACGCGCGCGAGGCCGAGTTTTTCGTCGTCGTACGGACCAACCCATTCGGCGGCGTCGATAGTGCCTTTTTCCAGCGCGGCATATACATCGCCAGCGGGAATCTGCTGCGGCACCACGCCCATGCGCTCCATCACACGGCCCGCGAAACCGGCCACACGCATCTTCAAGCCCTGCATGTCCTTCACGGACTTGATCTCCTTGCGGTACCAGCCGCCCATCTGCGTGCCCGTGTTCCCGCCGAAGAAGTTGATGATGCCGTAGCCTTTGTAGAACTCGCGCAGCAGCTCGCGGCCGCCACCCTGGTCGAACCATGCGGTCTGCTGGCGCGAAGTCAGGCCGAAGGGCACCGCGCAGTCGAAGGCGAAGGTGGGATCCTTGCCGAAGTAGTAGTAGGCAGGCGTGTGGCCGATTTCCACGGTGCCGTTCTGCACGGAGTCCATTACCTGCAGGCCGGGGACAATTTCGCCTGCCGCGAACTGGCGGATCACGAATTTGCCGCCGGTGAGCTGGGCCACGCGCTTCACGAACTGCTCGGCCGAACCGTAGATCGTATCCAGCGTTTTGGGGAAGCTGCTTGCCAGCCGCCAGTTGACGGTTGGATGCGTTTGCGCCAGTGCGGGAGCGGCCAGCGTGGCGGCGCCTGCGCCGGCGGCGGTTTTCTTCAGGAAGGAACGGCGTTGCATCGGCGGGTCTCCTCGTAGTTAATCAGGGTCTGTCCCCAATTAAGAAAATGTTGCTGCATTGTAGCTTTGG
The DNA here is from genome assembly GCF_045984285.3 of Pseudoduganella rhizocola. Lineage (NCBI taxonomy): Bacteria > Pseudomonadati > Pseudomonadota > Betaproteobacteria > Burkholderiales > Oxalobacteraceae > Pseudoduganella > Pseudoduganella rhizocola. The sequence continues at coordinate 78,707 of NZ_JBJQIK030000001.1, read as the reverse complement.
TGCGGCGCAAAGTGCGGACCGGACGCAAAGCCGCTATCATGTCGCCTCTGCGCTACGGCGCATCCGTTTATTTTTACAGGACACACAATGTCTATCAAGATCAGCAGCCAGTTCGACGCTGGCGCCATCGATGTGGTCAGCGTTACCAGCGCCGGCGATATCGACCTCAATATCCGCAAGGATAACGCCGCCGATATCATCCAGTGGTTCTACTTCCGCGTGCAGGGCGCGCAGGCCGTGCCGCTGACGATCCGCTTCCTGAACGCAGGCAAAGCCACTTACGCGGAGGGCTGGAAGGACTACCAGGCCGTCGCCAGCTACGACCGCGACACCTGGTTCCGCGTTCCTACCAGCTTCGATGGCGAAGTGATGACCATCGAGCACGCGCCTGAATTCGACAGCGTGTACTACGCCTACTTCGAGCCCTATTCGTGGGAGCGACACCTGTCGCTGCTGGACAGCGCGCAGCTGTCGCCACTGACCCAGCTCGTGGACCTGGGCAGCACCATCGATGGCCGCGACATGAACATGCTGATCGTCGGCGATCCTGAAGCGGAGAAGAAGGTATGGGTCATCGCACGCCAGCATCCGGGCGAAACGATGGCCGAATGGTTCGTTGAGGGCATGCTGGAAGCGCTGCTCGACCCGGCCGATCCTTTCGCCAGCCAGTGCCTGAAAGAGGCTGTGTTCTACGTGGTGCCGAACATGAACCCCGACGGCTCCGTGCGCGGCAACCTGCGCACCAATGCCGCCGGCGCGAACCTGAATCGCGAATGGAATACGCCAACCATGGAACGCAGCCCTGAAGTCTTCCTCGTGAAGGAGAAGATGAAGGAAATCGGCTGCGACCTGTTCCTCGATATCCACGGCGACGAAGGCCTGCCTTATGTCTTTGTTGCGGGCAGCGACTCGCTGGAGAACTTCACCAAGGAACAGAAGGCCGAGCAAGACTGCTTCATCGCCGACTTCAAGATTGCGAGCCCTGACTTCCAGAGCGAGTTCGGTTATCCGGACGCGCCTTATACGCCGGAAGTGCTGACCATGGGTTCCCCGCACATCACTCACCTCTTCGGCTGCCTGTCGCTGACGCTGGAGATGCCGTTCAAGGACAACGCGAACGACCCGGATGAAGTGAATGGCTGGAACGGCGCGCGCAGCGCCAAGCTGGGCGCCGCCATCCTGCAGCCGGTGCTGCAGAAACTGCGCCGCGGCTGAAGCCATCGTTGACGCGGCTACTCCCCTGGGTTCCCCGCATGCGCGGGGACGACTAGCGCATCAGGCCCTGGAAGGCTTTCGGCATCCAGGGCCGCGCGGCAAGCAGGAAGGTCAGCGAGTGGCGCTGGTCGTAAGGCAGCCGCGCATCGTCCTGGTGCTGTTGCGAGAATTCGTCCGCCACCTGGCGCAGCCGGTCGAGCAGCGCCCGCGTGGATGACGGCGACAGCATCACACTCACCAATTGCAGCAGTTCCTGCTGCGCCTTGAATTCACTGTCAAGAAAATCGCTGAAGGCCTCCGTCCGGAAGTAGGTCTGGATCGGGCCATTGGGAATCCAGCTGAAGGTGCGCGCCACCAGCAGGCGGTATTTATTGTTCGGCCGGAGTATCAGGAAGCCGATGCGGTCCAGGCGCAGCAGGTAGCCCAGGGCCTGCGCCTCCGTCAGCTTGTAGGTCGCCACGATGTGCTCCAGCGGTATCAGGTTCAGCGCTGCTACCGCCACCACCAGCAGGCGCTTGTCGCCGATGATCTCTTCCTCCTGCGCCAGCGTGAGCTGGGTGATGAGCTGCGGCGCATCCGTGGCGGCCTGCGCCAGCTCCATGAAGTCCATGCCGACTGCGGCCAGCACCTGCTCCAGCCGCTCCAGTGAAAAACTCCTGAGCGCGAAAGTGCGCTTTACGCTCGCTTCCGAAATGCCGAGGCGCTGCGCCAGCTCGGCGTAGGTGATGCCTTTGGCTTTCAGCTCGCGTTTCAGGGCATCGATTAGTTGGGCAGTCGTCGACATATCGACGCGATAGTATCATTTTTTGATACTTAACCATCAAAACATTTCGACGGTATCGTTTTCCGTTGCCAGCAGGGCGAGGTGCGGCCAAGATGGCGTCACCAACAACAAGGAGAACAAAATGAAACGACTGCTGATCGCCACCCTTTTGAGCCTGAGCGCAGGCCTTGCCCACGCCGCCGATGGCTCGCAGGGCTCGAATCCTTCACGGGCTCTGGGCGAGCTGTCGGCCACCGTGGTCGCGGGTTCCGTGCTGTCGGTCGCTGTCGGCGGCAGCATGGTAGTGACCAGCGTGCACGCCGTCGGCGACGGGCTGGAGGTGGTGCTGGAAGGCGCTTCGGACGCGAGCACCGCCACCATCCGCCTGAGCGGCGAAGCGGCCAAAGGCTTGTCGATTGCGGCAGGCACCGTGGTCAGCGTGACGGCGGTATCCACTGGCCACCTGCTGGTCGCTTCCGGCAAGGTGCTGGCCTTCATTCCCAACGAAATCGGCAAGACGCTGATCCACCACAGCCGCGTGCAGTCATGATCCGCTCCATCGCATTCTGGGTCCTCCTGCTCACCTGCATGACGCCGGACGCGCAGGCCGGCCAGGCCTGCGACGAGAAACCGATGGCCGTGGCCGATGTGGTCAAGGCGCTCAATCTCGCACACCGCAGCTTCCAGGCGCTGGATGAAAGCGGCGCGCAGGTTGCACTGATCTCGCGCGCGGGACAGGACTTGTCCCGCTATGGCCAGCGCTATTCGCATATGGGCATAGTGTGGCGCGACCACCCCGAGGGCCGCTGGAGCGTGGTGCATGAACTGAATGACTGCGGCTCCGCCGAATCGGGCCTCTTCAACGAAGGCCTTGGCAACTTCTTCCTGAACGATATGTTCCGCTACGAGGCGGAGATCGTCATCCCGAGCGAAGCCACGCAGCAGCGCCTGGCGCAGCTGCTGGCCAGCCGTACCCCCGTGCGCCTGCACCAGCGCAAATACAATATGCTGTCCTACGCCTTCTCCACGCAGTACCAGAACTCGAACCAGTGGGTGCTGGAGAATTACGCCGCCGCAGCCAGCCCGCAGGGACAGGTGGAAACGCGCGAGGAAGCGCAGAAGTGGCTGCGCAGCGCGCGCTTCCGTCCCATCACGGTGGAGATCAACGCCGCAACGCGCCTCGGCGCACGCATGTTCCGCGCCAACGTGGCCTTCGACGACCATCCCTTTGACCGCCGCATGGCGGGCCAGATCGACACCGTCACCACCAGCGCCGTGGCGCGCTTCGTCCGCGAGACCGATCCCGCCACGCGCGTGCTCACCATCTCCGTGAATTGAGCGGCATCAAGCGCAGCGCCGTGTAGCGTCGCAAGATAGGCGTACAGGAGGCGCCTATGAACAAGCTCATGATCCCGCTGCTGGCTCTTGTCGCCGGCTGCACCATGCCTTACCGGCCTGCGCTCTTGACCGAGCCTGGCCAGTTTCCCGGCCTGATCGACTTCGCGGCGCAAGCCGCATCGAAACGGGCCGACGTCATCGTGGTGCACGGCATGTGCACGCACGATGCCGGCTGGGCCGCCGAAACGGTGGATATCCTGGCGCAGCAGCTGGGCGCCAATGCGGGCACCTCACCGGGCCCTGGCCTGCGCGCCACGCTGGGCGGCGTTGAGGTCATTCCGGAGTCGGTCAACACACCTGCGGGCGAGCTGCGTTTCAAGGCGCTGCTCTGGTCTCCCCTCACCACGCCACTGAAGCAGCAGCTGTGCTACGACCAGACCACCAAGTCCGGCATCTGCACCGGCGCCCCGGCCTTCACCCCGAAGCGCGCAAAGCTGAACGCCCGGGTGAAAGACTGGCTGGTGGACGACTGCTTCCCCGATGCGCTGATCTACCAGGGCGTGGCGCGCGGCCAGATCCGCAGCGCCATGCGCGACGCCATCCTGCAGGCCACCAGCGATGCCGATCCCGCAGCGCCGCTGGTCGTTATCGCCGAAAGCCTGGGCAGCAAAATTCTGTTCGATACCTTGCTGGAGATGACGGAGCACGCCGACACCCGGAGCGCGGCAATGCAGACGGTGAACCGCATCGCCTACCTGATCATGGGCGCCAACCAGATTCCGCTACTGTCGCTGGCGGACAAGCCGCTGTATGGCGGCACGCTGGCCGCCGGCGCCTCCGGCGACAGCCTGCAAAAGCTGCTGCAGAAGCGCGCCCCATCGGACAGGCAGCGCCGTGCGCCGCAGCGCCTCACCCTGGTGGCCTTCACCGACCCGAACGACGTGCTGACATACACACTGCTGAAGGCGCGCTACGCAGCTGAGGGGGTGGCGGTCCACAATGTGCTGGTATCGAATGCGCCTGCCTGGTTCGGCTTGATCGAGATGCCGGACCGCGCACATGTCGACTATCTGGTGAATCCCGATGTGGGACGCATGATCAGCTGCGGTGAGCCGAAAAGCGCGCTCTGCAAATAAAGAAGGGCCCCTGATCAGGGGCCCTCCGTTGCGGCGACTTACTTGCCGCGGCCTGCGTTGATCAGGTAGTTCTGCATCGTGGCTTCGGCTACGGATGCCCACTGGTTCTGGTCCTGGCGGAACCTCTTCCATGGATCATAGATTTTCTTGAACTTGGCGTTCTTCGCAGCCTCTTCGTCCATCACCGCCTGTGCGGTCTTGTAGCACGCATCCATCACGTCCTTCGGATAGTTGCGCAGCTTGACGCCGTTCTTCAGCAGGCGCGCCAGCGCCGCCGGATTCTTCACGTCGTATTCGGCCTGCATGCCCACGTGCGCCTCATAGCTGGCCGCTTCAATCGCAGCCTGGTATTCCTTCGGCAGCTTCTCCCATTCCTTGATGTTCACGTAGAAGGAGAAGGACGCCGAAGCTTCCCACCAGCCGGGCGCGTAGTAGAACGGGGCCACCTTGAAGAAGCCCAGCTTCTCGTCGTCGTATGGACCAACCCATTCCGCCGCATCGATGGTCCCCTTTTCCAGCGCAGGATAAATGTCGCCGCCGGCCAGCTGCTGAGGCACCACGCCCAGGCGTTCCAGCACGCGGCCTGCAAAGCCCGCCACGCGCATCTTGGTGCCCTTCAGGTCAGCCACCGACTTGATCTCCTTGCGGAACCAGCCGCCCATCTGGGTGCCGGAATTCCCGCCGAGGAAATTGATGATGTTGTAGTCCTTGAAGAAGGCGCGCGTCAGGTCGCGGCCGCCGCCCTGGTCGAACCATGCGGTGTGCTGGCGCGAAGTCAGCCCGAACGGCACGGCGCAGTCGAAGGAGAAGGTCGCGTCCTTGCCGAAGTAGTAGTAGGAGGCGCTGTGGCCGCACTCCACGGTGCCTGCCTGCACCGCATCCATGACCTGCAGGCCGGGAACGATTTCACCGGCTGCGAACGAGCGGATATTGAACTTGCCGCCGGTGAGCTGGGATACGCGCTTGGTGAAGGTATCGGCGGCGCCGAAGATGGTGTCAAGCGACTTGGGGAAGCTGGATGCCAGGCGCCAGTTGATGGTCGGCAGGGCTTGCGCCATGGCCGGCGCCACGACTGTCGCAGCACCCGCGCCAACTGCCGCCTTCTTGATAAATGAACGACGTTCCATACCTGTGGTCTCCTTGGTTTTCTACGCTACGGAGAATACAGTGTATGGAAATATTTAATTACCTGCAATAACCATCTTCTCAATCAAAATCGAGCCGGTTTGCTTGGTGCCGCGCACCAGCACGTCGGTGCCAATGCCGATCATCTGCTGGAACATCTCCTTCATATTGCCAGCGATAGTGATTTCTTCCACCGGATACTGGATAACGCCATTCTCCACCCAGAACCCGGAAGCGCCGCGCGAGTAGTCGCCCGTCACGTAATTGGTGCCTTGGCCCATCAGTTCCGTCACCAGCAGGCCGGTGCCCATCTTCTTCAGCATGCCCGCGAAATCGTCTTCCGGACCGGTGAGCGAGGAAGTCAGCGACAGGTTGTGCGAACCGCCCGCGTTGCCGGTGGTTTGCATGCCCAGCTTGCGCGCCGAATAGGTGGACAGGAAGTAGCCCTGCAGCACGCCATCCTTCACCACGTCGCGGCGGCTGGTGCGCACACCTTCTTCGTCGAACGGTGCGGAACCAATGCCGCCGATCACGTGCGGATCTTCCACGACCTGGATATGCGAAGGGAACACGGACTGGCCGAGCGTATCGAGCAGGAAGCTGGACTTGCGGTACAGCGCACCGCCGGAGGTGGCCTGCACGAAGGCGCCCAGCAGGCCAGCGGCCAGCGGCGCCTCGAACAGCACGGGGCAGGTGCGGGTGGTCATCTGGCGCGCATGCAGGCGGGCCAGCGCGCGCTCGGCGGCATAGCGGCCCACCGCTTCCGGCGAGGCCATTTTTTTCGGATCGCGCACCGAGGTATACCAGTCGTCGCGCTGCATATGGGCGCCTTTGCCCGCAATCGGCGTAGCCGACAGCGTGTGGCGCGAATACGGATAGCCGCCGATAAAGCCGCGCGAGTTGGCGGAGACGAAGTGCGACTGTTGCACATGCACGCCAGCGCCTTCGCTGTTGGTGATGCGCGGGTCCACATCGAAGGCCGCCTGCTCGGCGCGCCGCGCCAGCTCAACCGCTTCCTCCGTCGTGATATCCCAGGGGTAGAACAGCTTGAAGTCCTTGGGATTCTTCTCCAGCAGCTCTTCCTCGGCCAGGCCGGCACAGTCGTCTTCCGCCGTGAAGCGGGCGATGTTGTAGGCCGCTTCCACCGTCGCCTTCAGCGAGGCCTTGGAAAAGTCCGAAGTGCTGGCATTGCCGCGCTTCTGGCCCACGAACACGGTCACGCCGATGCCCTTGTCCTTGTTCTGCTCGATGGTCTCGATTTTGCCCTTGCGAACCGACACCGACAGGCCGCTGCCCTCGCTGATCTCAACGGCCGCATCGCTGCCGCCGGCCTCGCGCGCATACTGCAAAACGTCGCGCGCAAGCTGTTTCAACTGGTCCTGGCTGTGGGTGAAATGGGATTCGCTCATGGGGTGTTTGGCTCGGCAAGGCTTCAAAACGGGTATCATAGCAGCCGTTTACAGTTTTTACAGGCGCGGTTTCCCTATCGCGCCCTACTCATCATGCCAAATGCAAACCGGGGCGCCGTCGGCTTCCAGTCTTCCGAATTCGAAGAAAAGTACGAACGCCCGTCCAAAACCGAACTCAAACGCCAATCCGACGCCCTGCAGGACCTGGGCCAGGAACTGGTTGAGCAGCCGCGCGACCGCGTGAAACGCGTGCCGATGCCTGAGGACGTGCGCGACGCCATCCTGGAATGCCAGAATATCAAGAATCACGAAGGCCGCCGCCGCCAGCTGCAGTTCGTGGGCAAGAAAATGCGCACGCTGACGGATGAGGAAGTGGCCGTGATCCGCCAGACCATCGAAGGCTGGAAAGGCGCCTCCAAGGCCGATACGGCCGCGCTGCACGCGCTGGAGCGCCGCCGCGAGAAGCTGCTGGCCGACGACAAGGCCCTGACCACCCTGCTGGAAGAGAATCCCGAGCTGGACGTACAGCACCTGCGCACGCTGATCCGCAATGCGCGCAAGGAGCAGGCCGAGAACAAGCCGCCCAAGGCTTACCGCGAGATCTTCCAGATCCTGAAGGATATCGACGCCAAGGCCAGGGGCGCGGCGAAGAAGGCGGCCGAGGAAGAGGAAGAAGGCGAAGACGATGAGGAATGAACTGGTCGTCGGCCTGGTATCGATCTCCGACCGCGCCAGCGGCGGCGTCTATCAGGACCAGGGCATCCCTGCCTTGCAGGACTGGCTGGCGCAGGCCCTGACGACGCCCTTCCGCGTTGAAACGCGGCTGATTCCCGACGAACGCGCGCAGATCGAATCCACGCTGGTGGACCTGGTGGACAATGTGCGCTGCGACCTGGTGCTGACCACCGGCGGCACCGGCCCCTCGCGCCGCGACGTGACGCCCGAAGCCACGCTGGCCGTGGCTACCAAGGAAATGCCGGGCTTCGGCGAACAGATGCGCCAGATCAGCCTTCACTTCGTGCCGACCGCCATCCTGTCGCGCCAGGTGGCCGTGATCCGCGAAACGCCGGACCACGCGGCCCTCATCATGAACCTGCCGGGCCAGCCGAAATCCATCAAGGAGACGCTGGAAGGCCTGAAGGACGCCGAGGGCAAGCAAATTGCAGGCGGCATCTTCGCCGCGGTGCCCTACTGCATCGACCTGATTGGCGGCCCGTATATCGAAACCAATGAAGCGGTGTGCAAGGCATTCCGCCCCAAATCCGCGATAAGGAAAAGCTCGTGACCAAGATCCTCGACAACATTGAAATCACCACGTCGGACAATCCGGAAGTTGCGATCATCTGGATGCACGGCCTGGGCGCCGATGGCAATGATTTCGTGCCGCTGGTGGACGAGCTGGATCTGGCTGGCCTGCCGGGCATCCGCTTCGTGTTCCCGCATGCGAACACCATGCCGGTGACGATCAACGGCGGCTACGTGATGCGCTCCTGGTACGACATCGTGCACACGGACCTTGGCCGCCAAGAAGATGAAAAAGGCCTGCGCGACTCGCAGCTGCTGGTGGAAGCGCTGATCGCCCGCGAAAAGTCGCGCGGCATTCCGGCCAACCGCATCATCCTCGCCGGCTTCTCACAGGGCTGCGCGATGACCTTGCAGACCGGCCTGCGCCATCCTGAAAAGCTGGCGGGCCTGCTCTGCCTCTCCGGCTACGTGCCGCTGGCCGACAAGGTCGCCGCCGAACGCAGCGCGGCAAACCAGCAGACGCCGATCTTCCTCGTCCACGGCCGCATGGACCCCGTGATCCCGATCCAGCGCGCCACCGCCTCGCGCGACCTGCTCGTGTCGCTGGGCTACCAGGTGGAATGGCACGAGTACATGATGCAGCACTCGCTGTGCCAGGAAGAAGTGGTCCATATCTCGGCCTGGCTGAAGAAAGTGCTGGCCGCCTGAATTCCTGCCGGCCTCATTTGCCGCTCAGGTCCCTGTAGGCCGCGGGCACGTTCAGGGCCGGATGCACCCAGTCGAAGAGAACGTAGCCTGAAAATTCCGGCAAGCTGACCTGTCTTACCGTTTCTTCCAGGCCGAGGCCTTTGTCCACGGCAGCCTGCACTTGGCGGCGCACAGCATCCAGGTAGTCGATGTGCCACTTGATGCCCTCCTTGCCCATCGGTGCGCCATGCCCTGGAACAAGCCGTGCGTCCGCCGGCAGGAATTCATATACGCGGCGAAGCGTTTCCAGGGTTGCGACCAGGTGGCCATCCAGCAGCCAGGGCAGCGCGGGCTTTTGGGCGATAATCGGATTACCGGTCCATAACACCTTTGCCTCCGGCTCCCACACCCACAAATCGCCGCCGGTTTGGGCGAAGCCGAAGTCGATGATATCGACGGTCTTCCCGCCAAGGTCAATCGTCAGCTTGCCGCCAGGTGCAAGCAGCAGATCACCGGTGCGCGCCTTGATCTGCTCGATGCCGCGGCCGGCGCCAAAGTTCTTGATCATGAACGCCTTGTCCTCGGCCAGGTGCCCCGCTATATAACTGCGGGTATGCTCATGCTGGATGATGAGGGTTCCAGCCGGCAGATACATATTGCCGTAGGTATGGTCGCCATGCGAGCTGGTGTTGACGGCGTAGAGGATAGCTTTGCCGCCAAGCTTCCGGCTCAAGGCCTGCACCTGGACGTTCAGGCGCTTGTTCAGCATGGTATCGACAAGCAGCGCTCCCCTGGTGCCGACGATGAGCCCGCTGCTGGTTGCAGCAGCGCCACCTTTAGCGTTCAGCTCCTTCGCGTTGCTGGCGTAGTAGGCATACACGCCCTCATAGAGCTTCTCGCTGACCATGTCAACTTTGTTCCCATCCCAGATAGGCTCGGTGGCGTGCGCGGACGCAGCAAACAGCGACGCGGCTATCGCGATAATGTGGAGAACTTTCATGGCTTTACGCAATGGAGCGGACCACGCCGCCATCGGCCCGCAATGAGGTGCCGTTGATCGCCGCAGCCAATGGGCTGCAGACAAAGGTGACGACAGCCGCGATTTCGTCCGGGGTGATAAAGCGCTGCAGGATCGAGGTCGGACGCACGGTCTGGAAGAATTCCTTTTCGAACGCGTCCCTGCCCTGACCGCCCTCTTTGGCCATCTGCTCAACGAAGGCCGTCACGCCTTCCGATTTGGTCGGGCCAGGCAACACCGCATTGACGGTCACGGCGGTGCCGGCAGTCGTCTCCGCCAGGCCGCGGGATACGGCAAGCTGCGCTGTTTTGCTCATGCCGTAATGGATCATTTCCGTCGGGATCTGCAGTCCCGATTCGCTGGAGATGAATACGATACGCCCCCAGTTCTGCTCCAGCATCGGGCCCAGATAATGGCGGCACAGCCGTACGCCGCTCAGTACATTGGTCTCGAAGAAACGATGCCAATCGGCGTCGGAGATGTCGGCAAACGGCTTGGCCTCAAAGATGCCCAGGTTGTTCACCAGGATATCGACCTTCGGAAAGCGCTCGATGCACTGGCGCAGCCCTTCCTCGCTGGCCAGGTCCGCCACCAGGCCATGCACGGCGCCGCTGGCAATGATCGCCTTGCTGACCCGCTCCTCGCTGCGGCCGTTAACGATCACGGCCGCCCCCTCGCTTGCCAGCCGCGTAGCGATGGCCAGGCCGATCCCGGCTGTCGAGCCGGTGACCAGCGCGGTTTTTCCCGCCAGTTCCAGGTTCATGGTTGTCCCCCTGCGGTTTGCGCGGAGGTGAGGAATTTACGGATCACTGCCACGGCCTCGGCTGGCTTCTCTTCCATCAGCCAATGGCCGGAACCCTGGATGACAGACTCCTCCACATTGCTTGCCACCTCCCGCATGATCTGTGCCTGCAGGGCGCCGAACGATTTCTCACCGCCCATTGCCAGTACTGGCATGGTCAGCTTGTTTTTGGCAAACGCCTGGTTGTCCCTGGCGTCCTGGCGGAATGCTGCGAACTGGGCGAAGCCGGCCCGCATGCCGCCGGGACGGGAGTAAGTCTTGGCGAAGAAGTCCCGTGTGGCGGAATTGGGCTGGCTCGGGCTTGCCGAAAAGGCGTTCCAGATGCGGTCCAGGTAGATCCGTTCGCGGCCTGCCACCAGGCGCTCAGCTTCCGGGCCGTTGAAGTTGAAATGCCAGATACCCGGCTGCTGCAGGACCTGTTCCCAGGGGCCGATGCCGGGGATGGGCGCATCCATGACCACGAGGCGTTCCACCTTGTCCGGATAGATCGCCGCATAGGCATAGGCGACCATATTGCCGATATCGTGCGCCACCACGGCTGTTTTATCGTAACCCAGGGCCTTGACGACAGCGCGGATGTCGCCCGCCTGCGTTTTCTTGTCATAGCCGCCTGAAGGAATCGAGGAACGCCCGATGCCACGCAGATCGGGGACGACCACGGTATGGTCGCGCATCAGGTCGGCCGCGAGCGGAGCCCAGGAATCGCTATTCTCTGCATAGCCGTGAATGAGCACCACCACAGGCCCGGCGCCGGCCGACCGGACATAAATCGAGGTACCATCCGGCGCAGCGACCGTGCGCGCCTTGAAGCTCGAAGGCAGGGAAGGAATCTTCTGCTCCGCCGCTGCGGCAAGGCCGCAAAAATACGGGCCACTCAGGGCCAGCAGCACCAAAACCGCTCTCAGACATCTGTTCATCGTACGCCTCCATCATTAGGCAACACATAAAAATCGGCAAAGACCTGAGCCGATCATGTCACTGCCGTTTGCGGGCGACTATCCCGAGAAAGGGTGATTTTTTGCTAGCCACGGAGCGGGCGAATAGATGTGGGACGGCATATCACAAGCCAAATTTTCAATGTTAGACTGCAAGGATCAGTAGACTGACTTTCATAAGAAGAGGCGAACATGGTGCTAACTTCGCTCAAAGGCGGACACTTGATGCTGCTCGGGATGCTTGTTCTGTCCCTGCTGGCTCCCCGTACCGCACGCGCTCTCGATCCCGACCGCTCCATTTCCCAATATGCCCACACCACATGGCGCATGGCGGATGGTGAACTGCCCGGCATTCCACATGCATTTACCCAAACGGCCGACGGCTACCTCTGGATTGGCACTGAGGGGGGCCTGGTCCGCTTTGATGGCGTGCGCTTTGTGCCCTGGCAAGCGCCGGCGGGAGATGCCCTCTGCGAATGCGCGATATTGAGCTTGCTGGGAGCACGGGATGGAAGCCTGTGGATCGGGACCCCACGCTCGCTATACCGTGTGCAGAACGGCGTCTCAAAAAAATATCCCTTCCGCTCGCAAATCAATCACATCATTGAGGACAGTGCCGGGGCCGTGTGGATCGCCATGTCAAGGCTCGCCGGCCCAAAAGAAGCGCCGCTCTGCCGCATCACGCAGGCTGCTACCACCTGTTATGGCGCAGATGAAGGCCTCCCACTCAATCTGAGCGGCTTGTCGGCCATTGCCGATGACGGATCAGGAGGCCTGTGGCTAGGCACGGTGCAAGGCGTTTACCATTGGACGCCGGCCGGGATATCCAGGCATTTACCGCCATCCCTCGCTACCGCATCGGGCGCTACCGGTGTTCTGGCCCTGGCACGCCAGCCCGACGGGAGCGTTCTGGTCGGCGTGGGCCAAAACGGCCAGCACCTTGGCCTGCAACGATTGCGCGACGGGCGCTGGACCGACTTCCGGGCCCACAATGCCGATGGAACAGCGTGGGCCGTCAGCGCGCTCCATACCGACCGTTCCGGCGGCCTGTGGATTGGAACCGTTCGTGACGGGATCTATCACGTGCAAAGCAAAGGGGTAGATCATTTCAGCCATCGCGATGGACTGGCCAGCGAGTCTGTGGAAGCTTTCTTTGAAGACCGCGAAGGCAATATCTGGGTCGCGTCATCGCAAGGTCTCGACCGCTTCCGTGATTCGCCGGTGATCTCAGTCTCTGCCCAGCAAGGGCTAAGCGGTGACAAAGTGGCCAGCGTGGCTGCCACCCGCGCCGGCGGGCTTTGGGTCGGAAATGGCAATGCGGTGGATTATCTCGAAAATGGAAAGCGGGTTTACTCCCTCACAGCAGATGACCTTCGGGGAAAGCAAGTGACGGCATTGCTGATCGATGACCAGGACAGGCTTTGGTATGGGGTCGACGAAAATCTGATGGTGAGGGAAAAAGGGCGGTCGCGGATGGTGACAAAGTCCGATGGCAGCGCCCTCGGGGTTGTCATCAGCGTTGTACAGGATGGGGAGCACAACATTTGGGCCGTGACGACAGGAAGGCCCCAGACACTCCATAAGATCCAGGACGCGAAAGCTGTCGAATCCGTTCCCATCCCACAATCCGCGGCAGGCGGGGCAATCAGGGCTGGGCTCCGCCAAGGCGTGTGGATCGGGGGAGCGCGTGGAAAACTCCAGCGCTACGCGCGCGGGCAAATGACGGAAGTGACCAGCGTAGGGGAAAACAATGGAATTGGCGGGATCTGGATCGAACCGGATGATTCATTGTGGGTCGCCACCTCGCACGGCATCGCGCGCTGGAAAGACCAGCGCCTGCAGATCATGGACCGCAAGAATGGACTGCCCTGCAATAGTATCGATTCATTGATCAAGGACGATGCAGGCACCCTCTGGGTTTATGCAAGCTGCGGCCTTGTCTCGATTCCCGCGGCGGAATTGAACGCATGGTGGGCCCGTCCGGATATGGAGGTAAAGCTACGCTCGTTTGGCTTATTGGACGGCTACGTTTCCGGTAGCACGCCTTTCTCTCCTGTCGTCGCAAAGTCAACTGATGGCAGGCTGTGGTACGCAAACGAGCGGCTTTTGCAGGTCATCGATCCGCACCGCCTGCCCGATAACCGCGTCGCGCCGCCCGTACATATCGAAGCCATCGTCGCAGACCGCCGGCGCCATGCACCGGCAGACGGCTTGCAGCTGCCCGCGCTGACGAAAGATATCCAGATCGACTATGTGGCACTGAGCTATACACTGCCCCAGAAGATCAAGTTCCGTTACAAGCTCGAGGGCCACGACACCGCCTGGCAAGAAGCGGGTAGCCGCCGCCAGGCTTTTTACAATGACCTTCGGCCAGGCAGTTACCGCTTCCGCGTTATAGCCTGTAACAACGATGGAGTCTGGAACGAAGCGGGCGCGGCGCTCAGCTTCAGCATCGCACCGGCCTATTACCAGACGGCCTGGTTCCATGCTTTAGCCGCCGCCCTGACTGTGACGTTTCTCTATGTGGCATACCGCATGCGGGTGCGGCAAATTGCTACCGCTCTCACGGCACGTTTCAATGAACGGACCGCCGAACGCACCCGCCTTGCGGCAGAGCTGCATGACACGATCCTGCAGTCGATACAAGCGACCAAGCTGATTGCGGATCACGCGCGGCACGAGGCGGCATCCAAAAAACCTGTAGAGCTTAACGAAGCCATCGTCAGTATCTCGAACTGGCTCGCGCAGGCGACCCAGGAAGCGCGGGCGGCATTGACCGACCTGCGCCTGTCGACCATGGAAAAGAACGACCTTGCCACGGCATTTCAGCGCAGCGCCGAGTCGTTCGGCGTATCCTCTGCAATGCGCCTTACGCTGTCGGTTGAAGGCAAGCCGCGCGACCTGCATCCAATCGTCCGCGAAGAGATTTACCGCATAGGGAATGAGGCTATCCGCAATGGCCTCAGGCATTCGGACGGAACATCCCTGGAGATTGCGTTAATCTATTCGCACAAATTGGTGCTGCGTATCGCCGACGATGGAAAAGGGATTCCGCCCGATATCGCAAGCAGCGGCAAACCGGGGCATTTCGGTCTGGTTGGCATGCAGGAACGCGCACGCCGCATCAATGCGAAACTGAACATTGAGAGCGGCGTCAACGGGGGAACGGTTGTGGAACTGCTTGTTCCGGGAAAGAACGCCTACGAGGCGCAAGACGAAAGCCTTCTGGAAAGGCTCTGGGCCAGGATAAGGGCGATCTTTGCCCGCAGGCTGCCCGCCAACGCCAATGCAAAGGAAATATGTGATGAGCGAATCAGGCAAAATTAGCTTGCTCGTCGTCGATGACCATCCGCTGTTGCGCGAAGGCGTTTCGAAGGTGATCAATGATCAGCCCGACATGCGGGTTGTAGCGCAGGCATCCAAGGGGGCGGAAGCCATCGCGTTGTACCGCGAGCACACGCCGGACATTACGCTCCTCGATCTCCGCCTGCCCGATATTGCCGGCATCGAAGTGCTGGCGGCAATACGGGCGGAGAACCCGAAAGCGAACGTCGTCATCTTCACCACTGCGGAGGGCGACGTGGACATTCAGCGCTGCCTGCACGCTGGGGCGCGCGGCTATGTCCTCAAAAGTACCCTGCCACAAGAGCTTACGGCAATCATCCGGCAGGCTCACCGGGGTATCCGTTGCATACCGCCGAATGTAGCCGTGCAGCTTGCCCACTATACCGGCGAGCCGGGCCTGACGGCCCGTGAGATCGAGGTGCTGTGCAAAGTCGCCCGCGGCAACCGCAACAAGGATATTGCCGGCCAGCTGTTCATTTCGGAAGAGACGGTCAAGGCGCACATGAAGAACATCCTGGAGAAGCTGGGCGCAAGCGACCGCTCGGAGGCTGTGGTCATCGCGGTACGGCGCGGCATCATGCAGCTTTGATCCATGCAATGATATTCCCTGGATGAGGGATACACAGGGCGGGCCGGATATGCCAGCATAAGCCCATTAAGTGATCCGTCCATCCATGGAGTGGTATGTCTCTATCTGGGCCTTCCTGGACATTCCCGCGCGGATTAGCCGGCACCGGACTCCTGCTGCTGCGCTTCACCATCGGCGCAGCCGTAATCATTCAGGGCGGGAGATACTTTGACGCTTGCGGGATGCCGTTCGATGCAGTGTGCCTGCCAGCATTAGCTTCCCTGATGCTGGGGCTTGCGCTTTTGCTCGGCATCCTGACCCGCACAGCGGCCATTCTTGCGGCAGCAGGCGCAATCGGCATTCAATGCTGCGCGCCGCCCTCCATCCTTCTTGCCGCCACTTCACTTTCCCTGGCCTTCATCGGACCGGGAGCCTTTTCGATCGACGCCAGGCTGTTTGGCTTTCGCCGGGTTGTCATCGCCCGCCCGGCCGGACAGCGCAAGCCGGTGAAAATCCAGCGCAGGGATGGCGACGCCGGGAATCATTAAGCTTGTTCGTGCGCGGGATGGACAGGCAAGGCTGCCGCGCTCGATGGCGGCGCCGCCGTCTGCGCCGCGTTCATCACCATTGCCAGCATGGTGTAGTAGCCGCAGAGGCCCATCAGGTCCACCACGCCGTGCTGGCCGAAGCAGTGGGCGGCCGCGGCATAGGTGGCGTCGGAGACTTCTTTGTCGCGCTGAAGCTCGGTACAGAAGTCGAATACGGCCTGTTCTTCCACCGACAGCCCGGCCGGCTCGCGACGGGTGGCGATTGCGTCGATGACGTCCTGCGCAATGCCCGCCTGCGCGGCAATCGGGGCGTGGATCGCCCATTCCACCTGCTGGTTCCAGGCGCGCGCCGTCACGAGGATCGCCAGCTCCGACAGGCGCGTGCCGATGGCGCTGCGGTAGCGCAGGTATTCGCCCATGCGCTGCGTACACTCCATCAGCTCGGGGCTGCGCAGCAGGGGCACGAAGGGGCCGTACAGCGCGCCGCGCGGCCCGTCGATCACGGATTGCGCGGCCGCCCGCTGCTGGGGCGTCATCTGTTCGGGCGGGATGGGGCCGAGGCGGTCTGTCATGGTGGAGCGATATTCGCACAGGACTCGGCAAAAATCAAAAAGCCGGGCCCGCGCGCGGGCTACTGTCATGTGTCCACAACCCACAGGAGCGCATGCCATGACAAGCCTGATCCACCGCCAGCTGCATACCACGCCCCCCACCGTTGCCTGCGCCTTCGGCATGTACGTGCGCGACAGCGAAGGCAATACCTATCTGGACGCAAGCGGCGGCGCGGCCGTGTCCTCGCTTGGTCACGGCCACCCGGACGTGCTGGCTGCGATGCAGGCGCAGCTCAAGACCACCGCCTACGCGCACAGCGGCTTCTTTACCACCGAAGTGGCGGAGGAACTGGGCGCGCGGCTGGCGGGCGATGCGCCGGGCGACCTGGATCATGTCTACCTGGTCTCGGGCGGTTCCGAAGCGATGGAAACCGCGATGAAGCTGGCGCGCCAGTATTTTGTGGAACGCGGCGAGCCTTCGCGGCAGGTCTTCATTGCCCGCCGCCAGAGCTTCCATGGCAATACGCTGGGGGCGCTGGCCCTCGGCGGCAATGAGGCGCGGCGCCGCGTGTTCGAGCCGCTGCTGATGGACGTGGCGCGCGTGGCGCCCTGCTACGAATACCGCCACCGGCCGGCGGGACAGGACCTGCACGCCTATACCGGCAGCCTGGTGGCCGAGCTGGAAACGAAGATCAACGAGATCGGCGCGGAGAACATCATCGGCTTCTGCGCCGAGACGGTGGCCGGCGCCACGCTGGGCGCCGCACCGCCCACGCCGGGCTATTTCAAGGCGGTGCGCGCGCTGTGCGACCGCTACGGCATCCTGATGATCCAGGATGAGGTGATGTGCGGCATGGGCCGTACCGGCACGCTGTACGCCTTCGAACAGGACGATGTGGTGCCGGACATCGTGGCCCTCGGCAAAGGCCTGGGCGCAGGCTACCAGCCCATTGGCGCGGTGCTGGTGCGCAGCCACATCATCGACTGCCTCCGCGCCGGCAGCGGCGCCTTCCAGCATGGGCACACCTATATCGGCCACGCGGTGGCGGCTGCGGCGGCGCTG
The DNA here is from genome assembly GCF_045984285.3 of Pseudoduganella rhizocola. Classification (NCBI taxonomy): domain Bacteria; kingdom Pseudomonadati; phylum Pseudomonadota; class Betaproteobacteria; order Burkholderiales; family Oxalobacteraceae; genus Pseudoduganella; species Pseudoduganella rhizocola. The sequence continues at coordinate 60,959 of NZ_JBJQIK030000001.1, read as the reverse complement.
GCAGTGCAGAAGATTATCAAGCGTGACGGCCTGCTGGGGGCCGTTACCGTGCACGGCGCGACTTTCCGCCGCATGCTGCGCACGGCTTTCGGCTCGCATCCGCATGTGGGCGACATCCGCGGGCGCGGCATGATGCTGGGACTGGAACTGGTGCAGGACCGCGATTCGAAACGGCCTTTCGATCCCGATTTGCGGCTGCATGCCGCCATCAAGGAGCAGGCCATGCGCTGCGGCCTGATGGTGTATCCGATGGGCGGAACGGCTGATGGAAGGCGCGGCGACCATATCCTGCTGGCGCCGCCCTTCATTGCGACGGAGGCGGATCTGGGCGAAGTGGTGTCGCGCCTGCAGGACGCGCTGGCGCGCGCCCTGTCCAGCATCCGCCCGGCGTAGTCAGAATTCCTGGAAGCCGATTACGTCCTGCTGCTGTTCGCCAAGGCCGGCGATACCAAGGCGCATGAAGTCTCCCTTCTTGAGGAAGCGCTGCGGGTCGCGGCCCTGGCCCACGCCGGGCGGCGTGCCGGTGCAGATGATGTCGCCCGGTTCCAGCGTCATGAACTGCGACAGGTAGCTTACGATATACGGCACCTTGAAGATCATGGTGTCGGTGCAGCCGGTCTGCATGCGCTTGCCGTTCAGTTCGAGGTAGAGGTCGAGCTTATCGACGTTCCATACCTCGTCGCGCGTGACCAGCCAGGGGCCGACCGGACCGAAGGTATCGCAGCCCTTGCCCTTGTCCCATTGCCCGCCGCGCTCCAGCTGGAACTCGCGCTCGGACAGGTCGTTCACCACACAGTAGCCGGCAATGTACTTCTCCGCATCGGCCTCGCTCACGTAGCGCGCACGGGTGCCGATAATCACGCCCAGCTCCACTTCCCAATCCGTCTTCTTCGAGCCTTTCGGCAGCATGACAGGATCGTCCGGGCCGGACAGGCAGGTGATGGCCTTCATGAACACAATCGGCTCGGTGGGAATCGGCATGCCTGCTTCCTTCGCGTGGTCGGCGTAATTCAGGCCGATGCCGATGAATTTGCCCACCTTCGCCACCGGCACGCCGAAACGCGGATTGCCGCGCACCAGAGGCAGCGTGTCATGCGGAATCCTGGCCAGCTTGCGCAAGACCTTGTCGGACAGGTTCGCGCCATGGAAGTCGCTGATCACACCGGACAAGTCGCGCACCTTGCCTTCTTCATCGATCAGGCCCGGCTTCTCTTTTCCGGGACGGCCGTAACGCACCAATTTCATGTCATCTCCTACGCGCGCTCATCGCTGCTGCTATGTTCAAAGTGCAGATTCTACAGCGTTCCGCGCACAAGCCTCCTTTGCCGCAAAACGAAGCAGCACAGGCCGGGCAGCTGCGCGGCGATCAGCACGCCGAACGCAGCCTGGTAGGCGGCGGCCGGAAAGCGGTTCGCGGCATCCGGCTGCCACATGCTCAGCACCACGCCGAAGCCTGCCTGCACGGCGGAGGCGCCCAGGAAAATCAGCAGGTTGAGGAAGGTTGACGCGCGTCCCGTCAGTGTGCGCGGCATGGATTGCGCCACGATGGCGTACTCGATGCCGGTGATGGTGCCGACCAGCGTGAACATCACCGACAGCATCGGGAACGTGGGCGCCCAGCCGAACAGGAAGCCGCTTTGCACCACGATAAATACGGCAACGCCGACCGAGGCAAGCGTCAGCGGCGGCACGCCATGCCGGGCTGCCCATTCCGTGATCATGCCCACCGCGATGGCGCCGAAAATAACGGCCGCCATGCTGAGATAGAGCAGCCAGGCCACCGCCCGCTCGTCCAGTTTCGCCACATCATGCAGCCAGCGGCCTATCCACAGGCCCTGCACGCCAAAGAACACCATATGCGGCACCAGCACCAGCGCGGCCACCTCACGGAAGGCAGGATGCTGCGCGATCTCCACCAGCATGCGGCGGTGGAATGGCCTGGCCTGTGCGGGCGGTGGAGTTGGCGCCAGCAGCAGGATGGCCACGGCGGCCAGCACGCAGGCCGCGGCCAGCCAGATGAAGACCCAGCGCCAGTCCATATGGTGCAGCGCCAGCTGCACCGGCAAGGTGGAGGAAGCGGCGCCCAGGCCGCCCGCCGCGATCATATAGCCCTGCACCGAGGGCAGGCGCGCGGGCGAGATCCACGTCGATACCGCCTTCACCGCCGCCATGAAGCAGCCCGCCAGGCCAAGGCCCATGACGGTGCGCGCGGACACCATCTGCGCAAATGTGCCGCTGCCCGCGAACGCCAGGGTGCCGGTGGCGGCCACCAGCAGCATCACGCCCTGCACCCGGCGCGGACCGAAGCGGTCCAGCGCCAGCCCCACCGGCAGCTGGGCCGCCGCGAAGGCGAAGAAATAGGCGCTGGTCAGCAAGCCAAGCTGCGCCGGGGTCAATGCTGCGGCGGCCACCAATTGCGGCGCAAGCACCGCATTGATGGTGCGCAGCAGGCAAGACAGATAGTGGCCCAGCGCGAAGGGCAGGAAGACAAGGCACAGCACAGCCAGTGGCGGCAGTTCGCCGGGCACGCGCTGCCGCCCGGCCCACAGGATGCGCGTCCAGGCGCGCTGCATGGGAGCACCCTATGCAGCGTCGCTGTGCGTGGCAAAGCTGCGCGCGCGAGAGATCGGAATCACGCGCCCGATCCCTTCATCCGGCGTGGGCGCCGTTTCGAAGAAGAAGCGCTCCTTGCCGAAGGCGGGCTTGAGCTGGTCCAGCCAGTGCGCATCGGGGTCGTACTGCGCGTAGAAAGGTTTGCGCACCCAGTCGGGATTGCGCGCCTGCAGGAACTGCAGCGCGAACAGCTTTTCGCCGGCGATGCTCACCACGCCGTCGATCACCACCTTGCCGGGGAAGGCGCTCATGGAAGGCCCGCGTACCGTGCGCGCCAGGCCGGACACCATCTGGTAGGCCTGCTGGAAGATTTCGTGCGCGCGCGCCAGCGGCAGCTGGAAGTACTCGCGCGGCCCCGTGTCGCGCTCCACGAACATATAGTAGGGAATGGCCCCCAGCCGCACGCCGGTGCGCCATAGCTCGGCCCAGCTGTGCGGGTCTTCGTTGATGTGGCGGATCAGCGGCCCCTGCATGCGCAAGGTGGCGCCGGTGCCGACGATGCGTTTCACGGCATGCTGGGCAATCTCCTGGCGCAGCTCGACCGCGTGGTTGTAGTGCCCCATCAGGGCCAGGTTCTTCCCCGCCGCCACCACCTTCTCGAACAGCTTCAACAGATCGTCCGCATCGCGGTCGCTGACGAAGCGCTGCGGCCAGTAGGACACCGACTTGGTGCCGATGCGGATGTTCTGGATATGGGCCAGCTCGGGCGCCAGCAGCGGCTCGATAAAGCCTGCCAGCGAGCGCGTATTCATGATCAGCGGGTCGCCGCCGGTGATCAGCACGTCCGTCACTTCGGGATGCAGCTTGAGGTAGGCCACCAGCTCCGCCGTTTCGCTGGCATCGAACTTCAGGTCGTCCATGCCCACGAACTGCGGCCAGCGGAAGCAGAAGGTGCAATAGGCATGGCAGGTCTGGCCCGCGCTGGGGAAGAACAGCACGGTCTCCTTGTACTTGTGCTGCAGGCCGCGCAGCGGAATGCCGTTCATGCTCGGCACATTGTGCGTCATCTGCCCGGCGGGATGGGGATTCATGCGGCGCCGGATCTCGTTGGCGCAGGCCTGGATGGCCGGCTCGTTTTCAGACAGCACCAGGCCGCGCAGGCGCGTATATTCGTCGGGGCGCAGCATGTCGCGGTGCGGGAAGACCAGGCGGTAGATCGGGTCGTCCGGCACGCGGTTCCAGTCGATCAGGTGCTCCAGCACATACTCATTGGTGCGGAAGGGCAGCACGCGCGACACCACCTGCACCGCCTCCTGCAGGTCTTCGCTCAGCCATTGCCACTGGCGGGCCTGGCGGATGCTCTGTCGTGTATAAGGCTTGAACTTGGCTGGCGCGGCAATCATGGTCAGTCTCCTGTAGGTTGGGCTGCGGGAATTCCATGCTAGCCAGCGCCCGTCCGCGGCCGTTGCCCGAACTCAATATCCACCCGGAAATAAAACTCTTCTCTTGCGTCAACGCAATTTCCTGCAAGCAGCAGCGTCTTACATTAGCAGTGGGTTTTTCCCTCATTCAATAAAGGACGCGATCATGAAACGACTGATGACGGCAGCACTGGCAGGCCTGCTGATGGCAGGCGCATGGGCATCGACGGAACCGAGCGAGAAGGACGCGATTGCGATGGCGGAACGCGGCGCCAGTTTCATCAAGCAGCACGGCAAGGACGAGATGATGAAGCGCATCACGGCAAAGGATCCCGACTTCGTCCAGGGTTCGCTGTATGTGGACATGCGCGACATCAGCACCGGCATCGTGCTCGCCCATCCCTACAACCCTACCATCGTGGGCAAGGACCTGACGGACGTGCCGGATGCCAGCGGCAAGAAGTACCGCCGCGAGATCATCGAGCTGGCGGCGAAGAAGGGCAAGGGCTGGGTGGACTATATGTACAAGAACCCCCAGAGCGGCAAGATCGAGCCCAAGACCACCTACATCCTGCGCGTCGGCGATGTGGTGCTGGAAGCCGGCATCTACAAGAAATAGCCCTGGAGCCCGCCATGCTGAAACAACTGCGAATTGGTCCCAAACTGCTGCTGGCGCCTGCCGTGGTGCTGGTCCTGCTGCTGTCCATCGCGGCCAGCGGCTGGTATGGCATGGTGCGGCAGAACATGTCGATGGAGAACCTGGTGCAGGTGCGTGCGGCGCGCCTGAAGGCCGCGGCCGATATGGCGGGCCAGGCGCGCTTTGCACACGCCAATATCTACCAGCTGCTGGCCTGGGTGAACGGCAGCTTCGCCCAGAACCGGCTCGATGCGCTGACCCAGCAGATCCGCACGCGGCACCACCAGTTGGCGCAGGAACTGGCGGCGCTGTCCAGGGTGGCCGAGCCGCAGGAAGAAGAACTGCTGGCCGCGTCGTCGAAGGCGCTGGCGGCCTACCGCAAGGGCGTGCAGGAAACCATCGAGCTGGCGCAGGTCGACCAGTCCATCGCCACCAATGCCATGGGCAAGGCGGAGCGCCAGTTCCTCACGCTGAATGAACAGCTGTCGCAGCTCACGGCGCTGGAGCAGCGCCTGAGCACGGAGGCGCATGCGGCGGCCAAGGCGGAATTCCGCACGCTGGGCGGCATGATGGCGGGCCTGTGCCTGCTGTCGATTGCGCTGTCCCTGCTGGTCTCCATGCGGGTGCGGGCGGCGCTGCTGCGCGATATCGCATCGATTGCCGACGTGGTACGCAGCCTGGCGGCGGGACGCCTCACGCGCGGCGCGGCCAATGAAGGCAAGGACGAAATCGCGGAAACGGCGCGCGTGCTCGATTCCAGCATCGCGCAGCTGAACCGCACGCTGGCGACGATACGTGGCGCCGTGCAATCCATCGACACGGCATCGCACGAAATCGCCTGCGGCAATCACGACCTCTCAACGCGCACTGAAAGACAGGCCGGTTCGCTGGAGGAAACCGCCAGCGCCATCGACAGCCTGACGGCGGCCGTGCGGCAGAATGCCGAGCATGCGCACGAAGCCTGCCGCCTCGCCGCAACGGCCAGCAGCATGGCGCAGAAAGGCGGCGATGCCGTCGCGGACGCGGTGCGCACCATGGACTCGATCCGCGCCAGCTCGCGCAAGATCGTGGAGATTATCGGAGTAATCGACAGCATCTCCTTCCAGACCAATATCCTGGCGCTGAATGCAGCGGTGGAAGCGGCCCGCGCCGGCGAGCAGGGACGCGGCTTTGCGGTGGTGGCGTCAGAAGTACGCACGCTGGCGCAGCGCTCGGCGGCGGCGGCCAGGGAGATCAAGCAGCTGATTGCCGAATCGGTCGCCACCATCGACAGCGGCGCGGCCTCGGTCGGGCTGGCGGGGCACAGCATGGGCGACATCGTGGCCTCGGTGGAGCAGGTCAACGCCATCATCGACCGTATCAGCACCGCCAGCGCCGAGCAGGCGCAGGGGATTGCGGAAGTAAACCAGGCGGTGGGGCAGATCGACGACGTCACGCAGCAGAATGCGGCGCTGGTGGAACAGGCAGCGGCGGCGGCCGAAAGCCTGCAGGAGCAGACCATCAACCTGAGCCGCGCCGTGGCCCTGTTCGAACTGGACGAACAGCCGGCAGCGGCGGCACCGCCGCCCGCCCTGGTCCCGCCACGCAAGCCCGCAGCCGAGCGCCGCGCCCCCAACAGCCCCATGCGCCGCGCCCACGCCGCGTAATAAATTGGGGACAGACGGGGGCGCCGAGCCCCGGATTATACGGTTCATATAATCCGGGGCTCGGCGCCCCCGTCTGTCCCCAATTTCTACTTGAAAGGTTTGCTGAGGTGGGGGGAGCCGGCGAGGCCGAAGCGCCAGGGGACGTCCATCGCTTTCGAGATGCCGATGCGGGGGCCTTGCACGATCGTGACCCGGCCCCTGCGCGGCTGCAGTTCGAACGGCGGCAGCCACAGCGGCATGCCGTTGTTGGCGCGCGTAACGCCCATGGCCTGGCACAAACGGCCCGGACCGGAACACAGCAGGCGCTCCTGCTCGACGCCGCGCCGCTCGCGCATGAGGTCCAGCCCCAGCACCGGCTCGATGGCGCGGATCAGCACCCCGGCCCCATGGCCGTCTTCCCGGCACACGAAATTCAGGCACCAGTGGATGCCGTAGGAACGGTAGACGTAGGCATGGGCCGGCGGCCCGAACATGGCCTGGTTGCGCTCGGTCGGTCCCGAGAAACTGTGGGAGGCCGGATCTTCCCGGTCGTAGGCCTCGGTTTCCACGATGCGCCCGCCCACGCCGTCCACCAGCACCGTCACCCCGATCAGGCGGCGGGCCACCTCGTGGGATGGCTGGCTGAAGTCAATTCCGGCAAGTATTGTCATGCCGTCCATTCTAGCCTGTCCCGGAAAACGTCCCCAACACTGACAAAACGCTATCAAACCGGCCAAATAGCGACAAAAAGTGAAGAAAAACCGGCTACGAAATGCAATTGCTTTGCCGAAACAGGTGATAATACTGACTGCGCATTCAGCAAATTGCCCTTTATAAAGATGACTTCAGCAGCAGCCCATGCCCCGGTAATGGATACCTCCGTCGAAGACGCCCTGCTGCGTTCCATTCGCATTCCGCCGCGTCCCAGCCTGCTGGTCGACCTGCAGCAGGAGCTGGCCGAGGCCGATCCTTCGCCGCGCCGCATTGCCCGCATCATCGGCAATGACGTCGGCATGTCCGGCGCCCTGCTCAAGCTGGCCAATTCGCCCTTCTTCGGCGCGGCGCGCAAGGCCAAGTCGGTGGAACAGGCCATCAATTTCCTCGGCATCAACCATTGCGCGGCCCTGCTCACCGGCCTGCTGGCGCGGCAGGCCATCGACGGCAAGGACGGCTCGCTGAACCAGTTCTGGGAGACCTCGGCGCGCCGCGCCCAGGCCCTGGTGTTCATCTCGCGCAAGCTGCGCATTGCGCCGCCGGACATCGCCCACACCTTCGGCCTGTTCTGCGATATCGGCGTGCCGCTGCTGATGGACCGCTTCCCCGACTACCGCGATACCTTCGACCGTGCCATGAAATCGGCGGAACGCAAGTTCACCGACATCGAAGACGCCCGCCACAACACCAACCATGCGGCAATCGGTTGCCTGCTGGCCCGCAACTGGGGCTTGTCGCCGGACGTGTCCTGGGCCATCCTGCACCATCACGATTACGAAGTGCTGGGCGATGAAAACACCGACGATGCCATCCGCTCGCTGGTGGCGGCATCGGTGCTGGCCGAACGGGGCATTCAGCGCTACCATGGCAACCGCGATTCGCTGGAGTGGGAAAAAGGCGGCGCCGTCGCCTGCCAGCATCTCGGCGTGGAAGAAGACGAAGCCGACGACCTGCTCGAAGAATTGCACGAAACTTTCCACACCGAACACTGAGCCCGCCAGCCGGGCAAGCCACACATGCCCAAGAATAAGCGTCCCGTCCCCCGCAAGTCCGCCACCCCGCCGGAAGAGAAAGAAGAAGCCCTGAGCCAGGCCCTGTGCAGCCTGGCGCTGGAGCTGGCCGAACAGGAGGACAGCGAGGAACCGGGCAGCTCCCTGCAGGACAAGGAGCCGGAGTTCCAGCGCCAGATCCGCCGCTACCTGAACCAGAACAAGGACGACATCCTGTACGGCGCCATCGAGCAGGCGCGCTATGAGGACGTGGGCGCCTACCTGCTGCTGCGCAGCGCCATCGCGGAAGCGGCCTGCACCCAGCAGTTGCGCCGGGACAATGCACCGCTGATGGAAATCGATGCCTTCGCCGTGCCGGTGTTCGTGCACAGCCAGGGCGGCCTGGTGCAGGCGGAAACCTTCCAGGACGAAGCCGCCTACGAAGCCCTGCTGGCCAGCTTCCGCGATTGCGGCCTGGAGAGCCCCGATGCCAGGCTGGTGCTGGTGCAGCACGCCTATGACGCGGCCGAAGCCGAGCGCATCAGCTATGGCCAGATGAATGCCATGGTGCGCGAGGCCGCCGCCTCGCTGACCGAAAAGAAAATGAGCGAAGCGCCCGCGCTGCAGCGCAGCATCGCGGGCTGGACGGCGTCGTCCTTCGCGGCCGATGATGAAGCCGTGGAGCTGCGCTTCCTGCTCGGCTTCTCGCTGAAACGGGCCGACGACAGGTTCTACCAGGTGCCGCAAAACGATGCCGATGCCGACGCCTGGTTCGCGGCCCGCATGGAGCGCTACCGCGAGTGGACCATCAAGGCCGCCCCGCTGCTGCAGCGCTGCCTGGCCAAAGCGGGCCGCACGCTGGAACTGAATTTCCTCTACCAGGACCATTTCTTCAGCGCCCGCCAGCAGGGGCTTGCCGAGCGCGGCATGCTGGCGACGATGGCCGAACTGGGTGCGGCGGCGCGCGCCCACGGCGGTCCCGTCAGCGCCTCCATTACGCCCGCCGATACCGGCGGCGAAATGGTGCTGCGCGTGCAGCTGTTCGGCGGCACCACGCTGCTGGCCGCCAGCGACCAGCCCTTCGACCTGGGCGACGACCTGCAGCTGGCAGTGGACGACCTGCGCGACGCGCTCGGCACCCTGGGCATTACCAGTATCGAGGTGAAGGAGCCGGCCCCAACATAAGTTTTGCTTTGACAAGCAAATTTCTCAAGAGGATACTGACTTCATAAAACGGAGGCACATCATGAGACATTTGCGTTCGCTTCTTTTCCTCTTGTTCCCGCTGCTGCTGTCAGCCTGCGCCACCAGGCTGCCGCCGCCACCGCCCCAGCTGTTTGCGGACCACCTGTTCCAGCCGCCTACCGACCAGATTTCCCCGCAGGAGATCTTCGCCGTCTCCCCGCAGATGGCGAAGTACGTCGAGGAGGTAAGCCACGGCAAGCGCAGCAAGGAAATCCGCAAGGCCCTGTTCGACGCCCTGTACCGCCGCGACCAGCTGCAGCTCGAATACGACTCCTCGCAGACGCGCACGGCAGCCCAGGCCTTCGATGCCCGGCGCGGCAACTGCCTGTCGCTGGTCATCATGACGGCGGCGCTGGCTGAAGAACTGAATATCCCCGTTGTGCTGCAGTCCGTCAGCACGGAGGAGAGCTGGACGCGAAGCGGCAACCTGTACTTCAACAGCGGGCACGTCAACCTGAAACTGGGCACCCCCAGGAGCAATTTCCTGCTGTGGGAGGACATACCTTATGCGCTGATCGACTTCATGCCGCCGGTGGACGGTGCGCGTGCCCGGTCCGAGCCAATCGACCGCAGCACCGTCATCGCAATGTTCATGAATAACCGTGCGGCCGAAGCGCTGGTGCGCGGCCAGATCGACAATGCCTACTGGTGGGCGCGCAATGCCATCGCGCAGGCTCCTGCCCTGCTGCATGCCTATAACACCCTGGCGATCGTCTATCAGCGCCATGGCGACCTGCCGCAGGCCGAAACCGCGCTGCGCTACGCGCTGCAGGCTGACCCCGGGAACACCATGGTCATGTCGAACCTGGCGCAGGTACTGAATGCGAACGGGCAATACGCCGAAGCTGCCGTGCTGCGCACGCGCCTTGCCGAGCTGCAGCCGCAGCCGCCGTTCTACTTCTTCAACCAGGGGCAGCTGGCCATGCAGGAAGGCGACTACGCGCGTGCCCGCAAGTTGTTCGAACGCGAACTGGCACGCGACAACACCTACCACGAGTTCCATTTCTGGCTGGCTGCCGCCGCCTTCCAGCTCGGCGACCTCAAGACGGCGAACGCGGAGATGAAGCTGGCCCTCAGCAGCAGCACCACGCCGGGCGACCACGACCTGTATGCCGCCAAGCTGGACCGATTGCGCGCCTACCAGACAAAATTGCGCCAGTGACATTTTTTTCCTTCAAACTGGATTACACTGGCGGGCCCATGTATTCACTGTTTGAAGGAAATCATGCCCCGCCAGCTCACTGCCTTAGCCCTGTCCCTTTCCCTGGCCTTCGGCGCTGCCCATGCGGCAGCGCTGGAGAATGCCGCCGATGAAGCGCCGGCCGCCGCCAAGCGTTCCCTGCGCGAGACCTATACCAAGTACGAGTTCCGCATTCCCATGCGCGACGGCGTGCGCCTGTTCACCACCGTCTATGTGCCGAAGGACAGCTCGAAAAGCTATCCTTTCCTGATCCAGCGCACGCCTTACAGCGCGGGCGTGCAGGCGGACGGCGAGCTGCATTACGGTGTGGACTATGTGCCGAACGCCATCGGCCCGTCGAAGGAGTTCGAGGACGCCGGCTATATCTTCGTGAAGCAGGATGTGCGCGGGCGCTATATGTCCGAAGGCAAGTGGCAGGAGATGACGCCGCATGCCAACGCCTCGCTCGCCAAAGGCGAAGGCAATGAGAGCCGCGACATGTACGACACCATGGAGTGGCTGCTGAAGAATGTGCCGAACAATAACGGCAAGGCCGGCATCTACGGCATCAGCTATCCGGGCTTCTATACCTCGGCCAGCATCATCGACTCCCACCCGTCGATCAAGGCCGCTTCGCCGCAGGCGCCGATCGCGGACCTGTTCAAGGGCGACGATTCCTATCACGGCGGCGCCTTCATGCTGGCGGCGAACTTCGATTTCTATTCGGCCTTTACCGAGGCGCCGAACCCCACGCCGCTGCCCAAGACCTGGTCGCGCTTCGACTACGATATGGCGGACGGCTACGACTTCTTCCTCGGCAAACTGACGCTATCGAATATCCTCGGCACGCTGACGGACAAGCAGCGCGCGCTGCTGCAGCCAACCATCGAACACGATACCTACGACGAGTTCTGGAAAGCCCGCAATATCGCCCCGCACCTGAAGAACGTGAAGGCAGCCGTGCTGACCGTGGGCGGCTGGTTCGATGCGGAAGATCCGCAAGGCCCGTTCAGCACCTACCACGCCATCGAGCGCCAGAACCCGGGCATCGTCAACAGCCTGGTGATGGGGCCATGGGTGCACGGCGGCTGGGCGCGCGCCGAAGGCAAGAGCCTGGGCCGTGTGCAGTTCGACAGCAAGACCAGCGAATACTTCCGCTCGCAGATCCAGTTCCCCTTCTTCGAGCAGCACCTGAAGGGCGTGAAGCCGGCGAAGCCGATTGCTGAAGTCACGGCCTTCGAAACCGGCAGCAATGTGTGGCGCCAGTACACGGCATGGCCGCCGGCGCCGGCCAAGGCCCGCACCCTGTACTTCGGCGCGGACGGAAAACTGAGCTGGCAGCAGCCGGCCGCCGGCGGCGCCGCCTTCGACGAGTATGTGGCCGATCCGCGCAAGCCGGTGCCGTATATCGGCTATCCGGCCACCGGCGTGCCGCAGGAGTACATGGTGTCCGACCAGCGCTTTGCCGCCAGCCGTCCGGACGTGCTGGTGTACCAGAGCGATGTGCTGGAAGAGGATGTGACGATTGCAGGCCCGGTCACGCCCAAGCTCTTCGTCTCCACCACCGGCACCGATGCCGACTGGGTGGTGAAGCTGATCGACGTCTATCCGCAGGAATACCCGCAAGGCGAGGAGCGCAAGCCGGCGAAGGATGTGCAGGCGCCGCAGCCGACCATGGCAGGCTACCAGATGCTGGTGCGCGGCAATCCGCTGCGCGGCAAGTTCCGCAACAGCTTCGAGAAGCCGGAGCCTTTCACGCCGGGCAAGGTGGAAGCCATCAGCTACCACCTGGGCGATGTGAACCACACCTTCCGCCGCGGCCACCGCATCATGGTGCAGGTGCAGAGCTCCTGGTTCCCGCTGGTGGACCTGAATCCGCAGACCTTCGTCAGCATTCCCAAGGCGAAGCCTGAAGACTTCAAAAAGGCCACGCAGCGCGTGTATCACGCACCGGACATGGCCTCCGGCCTGCAACTTCTGGTACTGCCCCAGCAGTAATCTGCGAAAAAGCAACAAGGCGCGCCCATCGGGCGCTGCCTTGCTGCATTTGCCGTTAGACTGGGCAACATGAACAACTCGAAAAAAATGGCGATCGTGGCGGGCGTGGCAGGCTTCCTGTGGGCCAGCGTGGTTTCCGCCATGGCCGCCGGGCAGCGCAAGCTGCTGTTCAACCCTACCCTGATCCGTGAAGTGCAGAGCCCCCGCAGCAGCGGCCACCGCACGCGCGCCATCGTGCTGCGCGCGCATGACGGCACGCGCCTGGCGGGCTGGCTGATGACGCCCAAGGAACCCGGCCCGCATCCGGCCGTGCTGTATTTCGGCGGGCGATCGGAGGAAGTATCGTGGGTGGTGCGCGATGCGGGCACACTGTTCCCCGGCATGACGGTGCTGGCCATGAACTACCGCGGCTATGGCGACTCGCGCGGCATTCCCGGCGAAGAGCATATGGTGGAAGATGGCTGCATGCTGTACGACTGGCTGGCCAGCCGCCGCAATGTGGACGCGCAGCGCATCGCCGTGGTGGGCCGCAGCCTGGGTTCAGGCGTGGCGGTGCAGGTGGCGAAGGAGCGTCCGGCCAGCGCGATGGTGCTGATCACGCCTTATGATTCGATTCTCGCGATTGCGCAGCGCCGCTTCCGCGGCGTGCCGGTGAGCTTCGTGCTGAAGCACCGCTTCGAATCGGTGAAGTACGCCTCGCTGCTGAAGGCGCCGACCTATATCCTGCGCGCGGCCCGCGACGATATCGTGCCCCATTCGCACACCGACCAGCTGGTATCCCAGCTGACCAGCGTACGCCTGGACGAAACCATTCCGGATTCCGACCATATGGATATTCCCTATCTGCCGGAAACCCAGCAGCGCATCGCGCGCTTCCTGACGGCGCAATTCGCGCCGGCAGCGCTGGAGGAAATGGCCCCCAGCGCTGCCTGAACCGCAGTCCGCGCCGCCTGTGCCCGGTGACGGACCAGGCTTTCGGGGACAGCCCCGCACGCTTCGCGTGTGGGATCTGCCCCCTCTGCCAACTATGCCTTGAACTGCTCGCGGATCGGCAGCTCGCGGATGCGCTTGCCGGTGGCCGCGAAGATGGCATTGCACAGGGCCGGCGCAATCGGCGGCGTCCCCGGTTCACCCACCCCGCCCAGCGGCACATCCAGCCCATGCTCGACGATGTGCACGTTGATGGCGCGCGGCGCCTGGTTCGCGCGCAGCACCTCGTACTCGTGGAAGTTGCCCTGCTGCGCAGCACCGTCCTTGAAGGTGATCTCGCCGCTCATGGCCAGGCTCAGGCCCATCACGGCCGCGCCTTCCATCTGGGAGCGCACACGGTCCGGATGGATGGCCGGGCCGCAGTCCACGGCCATATCCACCTTCGTCACACTGAGCTCGCCGCTGTCGCTGATCTTTACTTCCACCACGGCCGCCACATAGGTAACAAAGCTGTAGGCTACCGCCAGGCCCAGGCCCTGCCCTTTCGGCAGCTGGCGTCCCCAGCCCGCCTTCTCCGTGGCCAGCTCCACTACCTTGCGCAGGCGGCCGGTATCCAGCGGGTAGCGTTCCGGCGACTCGCCATAGTTCCAGCCGTCGGACATTGCCTTCGGGTCGACCTTGCGCGCAGGCCCGATCAGTTCCAGCAGATAGTCGCGATGGTCGCGTCCCGCCGCCGCAGCCATTTCGGCCACGAAGGACTGCACCGCAAAGGCGTGCGGAATATTCGACACGGAACGGAACCAGCCCACCCGCGTATGCGCTTCTACCTCTGGCGATTCAACGCGGAAGTTCGGAATCGCAAACGGAATATTCGTGGCCGACATGCCCAGTTCGAAGTCCGCCCCGCCCTTCGCGCCTTCCGCGAACAGCGCGATGATGGTCGGCGCGGCGGTGCGGTGCAGCCACGCTGTCGGCTTGCCGTTGGCATCCAGCGCGGCTTCCATGCGCTCCACCGACACGGTATGGAAGTAGTCGTGATGCAGGTCGTCCTCGCGGGTCCAGGTCACTTTCACCGGCTTGCCGTTCATCGCCCTGGACAGCAGCGCCGCCTCGGCAGCGAAGTCCGGCTTGGACTTGCGGCCGAAGCCGCCGCCCAGCAGCGTGACGTTGACGGTGACATCCTCCTGCTTCACACCCAGATGTGCTGCCACGGTTTCCACGGTGGCCTGCGGCGCCTGCACGGGAGCCCACACTTCAACCTTGCCCTTCTCGATGCGCGCGGCAGCCGCCGGCGCTTCCATGGTGGCGTGGGCGATGTGCGGCAGATAGTACTCGGCCTCGATGCGGCGCTGCGATTCACCCAGTACCTTCATCGCATCGCCGTCATTGCGCACCACCTTGCCTGGCTTGCGCGCCGCTTCCTGCAAGGTCTTCTTGTAGGCCGCCGACTCGTAGCTGGCGTGCTTGCCGTTGTCCCACTCGATCTTCAGCGCCTCGCGGCCCTTGATGGCGGCCCAGGTATTGCGCGCGATAACGGCCACGCCGCCCAGCGGGTTGAACATGGCGGGCGCGGGGCTGGCCTTGATCTCCACCACCTTGACCACGCCCGGCACCTTCATCGCAGCGCTGGCATCGAAGCTCTTCACCTTGCCGCCCATGACGGGAGGGCGCGCCACCACGGCATAAGTCATGCCGGGCAGGCGCGTGTCGATGCCGTACTGGGTATTGCCGGTGACGATCTTCTTCGCATCGATACCGCGCACGCCTTCCTTGCGGATGTAGCGGAACTCGGCAGGCGTCTTGTAGCGCAGCTCTTTTTCCAGCGGCACCTGCAGCTTCGACGCCGCTACCGCCACCGCGCCGTAGCCCAGCTTGCGGCCGCTCTTCGCGTGCACGATTTCGTGGTTCGCCGCGCGCACTTCATCCACCGGCACATTCCACTGCTGCGCCGCCGCCAGTTCCAGCATGCGGCGCGCGCAGGCGCCCACATGGCGCATGGGCTGGAAGGAATGGCGCATGCTGCGCGAGCCGTCGGTATTCTGGTTGCCCACGCGCTTTTCGGCAGCAGGCGCCTGCACCACGCGCACCTTGCTCCAGTCGGCGTCCAGCTCATCGGCCACCACCATCGGCAGGCTGGTGCGGATGCCCTGGCCCATTTCGGAACGGTGGCAGACGATGCTGACGATGCCGTCCGCGCCGATCGACACGAAGACCAGCGGGTCATCCACCAGGCCGCCCGGCATGCCGTCGCCGCCGAACTTCTTCGCCTCTTCGGCGCGCACCAGGCCATTGGCGCCCACGGTCAGGGCCAGGCCGGTCAGCGCGGCCGCGCTTTTCAGCCAGCTGCGGCGGCTGATGGTATTCAGTTCGCTCATCGCGTTCATTTGCCGCCCCCGATCTTTTCCGAAGCCTGCTTTACGGCCGCACGGATGCGGGTATAGGTGCCGCAGCGGCAGATATTGCCGGACATGGCGCCGTCGATCTCTTCGTCGGTGGGATTCGGTTTGCTCTTGAGGAAAGCGGTGGCCGTCATGATCTGGCCGGCCTGGCAGTAGCCGCATTGCGGCACGCCCAGCGCCATCCAGGCTTCCTGCACCACCTTGCCGACCTTGTCTTTTTCCATGGCTTCGATGGTGGTGATGCGCTTGCCGGCCACGCTGGAGATCGGCGTGATGCAGGCGCGGATCGCTTCGCCGTCCAGGTGCACAGTGCAGGCGCCGCACAGCGCCATGCCGCAGCCGAATTTGGTGCCGGTCATGCCCAGTTCATCGCGCAGGGCCCAGAGCAGCGGAGTATCGCCCGGAAGATCGATGCGGGTCTGTTTGCCATTGAGTGTGAGTGTGGTCGCCATGTTTTCTCCCTGTTATGAACGGTCGAGCATCTTTGAGTATTGCAAGCCGCGCACGCGGAATAAATGAAAATGTTACGATTTGACAATTCCAAAAAACGGAACACTGACCCATGCTGAACCGACTTGAAATGCTGCGCCTCGTCTGCGCAGCGGCCGATGCCAGCAGCTTCAAGGAAGCCGCGGCCCGGCTCGGCACCTCGCCGCAGGCCATCACGCGCGCCGTCAAGGACCTGGAGGACGAACTGGGCGAGCTGCTGTTCCACCGGAATACGCGCGGCGTGCAGATCACCGAATTCGGCACGCGCTTCACCGCCCAGGCGCGCGAGATGGTGGGGCGGGTGGACCGGCTGTTCGAGCCCGCGCATGCGGCCGACGGTGCGGAACTGACAGGCACGGTGCGCATTACGGCGCCGCGCAGCGTGGCGCGCTCCTACCTCACCCGGCCCTTGCTGGAACTGGCGCGCGCGCATCCGGGCATCAAGCTCGAACTCAATCTCACGGAAGTGCTGGCCGATGTGGTGGACGAGAAGATCGATATCGGCGTGCGCGTGGGCCAGATGCGCGATAGCCGCCTGGTGGTGCGGCCGGCAGGAAAGGTGACGCTGGGCGTGGTGGGCACGCCTGAGCTGGTGGCGCGCATGCGGCCTTCCACGCTGCGCGACCTGTACCAGATGCCCGTGACGGCATTGAACGACCCGAACACCGGGCGCGCCTGGCCCTGGTACTTTGCGGGCAACCAGCAGTTCGTGCCCTCGGCCCCCGCTTTCGTCGCCGACGATCCCGAGACCGAGCGCGATGCGGTGCTCGCAGGCCTGGGTTTCGGCCAGCTGGGCCACTTCCTTTACGCCGGCTATCTCGCCAGCGGGCAGCTGGTCACGGTGCTGGACGAGTATGCACCGGCGCCATGGGATATTTACGTCTACCGTCCGCAGCGCGGCCCGGTGTCCGCGCGCGTGCGGCTGGTGTTCGACCATCTGGTCGCCACCATCCATGCATCCGGCGCTTTCGGGGACACAGCCGCGCGCTAGGCCGGCAGGCTCGCATTGACGTCGCCGTAAGCTGCGGCATGGGCGATCAGCGGCTCGGAGCGGCCATCTTCGAGGAAGCCGCGCGCCAGTGCCGCCGTGTGCGTCCACAGCGTTTGCGGCAGCCAGGAGCCTGCGCTCAGGCGGCGCACGCCGAGCTTTGCCAGCTCCTGCACCGGCGGCAGTCCCGGCCACGCCACCACATTCAGCAGCAGCGGCGTGCCCGCCGCGATAGCGCCGATCTCCGCAGCATCGGCCGCCCCCAGTGCAAACAGCCCGTCCGCACCGGCGCGTTCATAAACGGCGGCGCGGCGCAGCACCTCCTGCACACACTCGCCCGGCGGCGCCAGCTTGCGTGCATACACATCGGTGCGCACATTGATGTACAGCGGCACGCCATGGCGCTCCGCCGCCCCGCGCGCCGCTTCGATCTTGCGGCACAGCAGGAGCGGATCGCCGCTGCCGTCCTGCAGGTTGACGCCCACCGCACCCGCCTCGATGAAGCGCGCCACGTGCTCGCCCACGGTGGCTGCGTCATCCGCATAGCCGCCTTCGATATCCACACTGAGCGGCACTTCGATCACGCGACGGATGCGGCGCACGGCCGCCAGGTGCTCTTCCACCGGCAGCACATCGCCATCGCGGTAGCCCAGCGACCAGGCCACGCCGGCGCTGGTGGTGGCGATGGCTTGCGCGCCGGCGCCCGCGATCAGGCGCGCGCTGCCGGCGTCCCAGGCATTCGGCAGGATAAGGGGAAGGGCTTGCTGATGCAGGACGTGAAAGGTGCTGGCCATGGACTCTCCGGACAAAAAAATCCATTCTAATCACCACCAATTGCGATGATAATAGCCATAATAAGCACACATTCTTTTGCGTGAGGAAGCAATGGAAGCACCGCCGCTGCACCTGGTCCGCGCCTTTGTCGCCGTCGCCGAGCGCCGCAGTTTTGCGCGCGCGGCAGAAGACCTTGGCATGACGGCATCCTCCATCAGCCGCCTGGTCAAGACGCTGGAGCAGCATCTTGGCGTCACGCTCATCAACCGCACCACGCGCGCCATGTCGCTGACCGATACGGGCCAGCGCTACTTCGCCGAATGCGGCGCCGCGCTGGACCAGTTGCGCGGCGCATGGGAAAGGCTGCGCGACGCACAGGAACTCCCGCGCGGCATCCTCAAGCTCAGCATCCCGCTCGCCTTCGGCCGCACGCATGTGGTGCCGCATCTGTCGGCCTTCATGCACGAGCATCCGGGCGTGCAGCTCGACCTCGTGATGAGCGACCGTTATGTGGACATCGTGGGTGAAGGCGTCACGCTGGCGATCCGCATCGGCCAGATGGATGACTCCAGCCTGGTCGCCCGCAAGCTGCTGCGCAACCGCCGCATCCTGGTCGCCGCGCCGGCTTATTTGCAGCGCCACGGCGCGCCGTCCACGGTCGACGAGCTGCACGCGCACCGCTGCCTGGTCTCCACCGCCAGCCACGACGGCGAAAGCTGGCGCCTGTTCGGCCCCAGCGGCGAGCGCAGCTTCCGCTCCCGGCGCCACCTGCGCGCCGACAACGGCGACGCCGTGCACCGCTTCTGCGTAGACGGCCACGGCATCGCCTTCCACTCCGCCGTCACCATGGCCGAATCGATCCGCAGCGGCGAGCTGGTGCAGCTGATGCCGGACTGGACCGGCCGCGAAACCGGCGTCTACGCCGTCCGCCCCGCCCATCCCCTCGGCCCCGCCGCCCGCGCCTTCCTCGACTTCCTCACCGCCCGCTGGGCCGCCTCACCTGCGCTGGCTCAGTATCTGGCTTAAGTAATCAAGTAAATTAGACTAGCGCAGGATATGATCGGAAGAGCATTAGAATATGTGAACTGCGCCACCATTCAAACTGGAGGCTCGAATGTCCTCAATCAGCCGCTCCCATGCCGATGCTACCGTCGAGATGTTTCGGAAGGATCCGAAACTTGCGGTCGACTATCTGAACGATGTTCTCGCTTCTGGCGATGAAACAGATGTCACCCATGCATTACGCTCCCTCAGCGATGCATTCGGTGACGGCGAAGTCCTCAGCGCGGACTCGCTGTACCGCGTCATTCAGCTGCACCAGCAACAGAAGATCCGGCAGCTGCGCGGCAAGCTCTCCTGGGTTGGCAATCTGGATACCATGAGAGCGGACGAGTGATTCTCGCCGACTCAAGTGTCTGGATCGACTATTTCAGGGGCAGCGTCACGCCACAAACCGATGCGCTGGACGCCGCGCTCGCGCGTGAACCAGTCGTCATTGGCGACCTGATTCTCTGACTTCTCTTATGGTGGTAGATCTGGTCGGACGCGATATCGCAATCAAGGGAGCAAGGAACTTTCGGGCCCTGAGGTCGCGCGGGGTTACGGTACGTAAAACAATCGATACGCTGATTGCCACCTACTGCATCGAGCACAAACTCTCCCTGCTGTACAGCGACAAGGATTTCGATCCTTTCCTTACCTACCTGGGACTACATCCGGCTATTTAGTGTCATCTGTCCATCTGCTATATTGCGCGTACAAAATAACTACGGGACTTCCGATGACACGCCTTCCGCTCTTCCTGGCCGCCAGCGCCCTGCTGGCCGGCTGCGCCACTACACCTGCTCCAACTACCCTCACCACCTTCACCAACAACTCCGGCAATCCGCGCGCGCCGGAGCAAATGGCGGTGAGCTTCGAGAAAGTCGATCTGGCACTGCGCGTTGACCCTGCCACGCAAAGCATTGCGGGCGACGCGGCGCTGACCTTCCGCACCACCGCGCCGCTGGCGCGCATCGCAGTGGAACTGGACCGCAACCTGCCGGTCAGCTTCGCCAGCGTGGACGGCGTAACGCTCGCGCCAACCGCCATCAGCAACGAAGACGGCCGCCTTTACCTGACGCTGCCGTCGCCGCTGGCGGCCGGCGTCGACACCACCGTGCGCATCCGCTACAGCGGCGTGCCGCACGTGGCCAAGCGCGCACCATGGGACGGCGCCTTCATGTGGAGCAAAACGGAAGATGGACAGCCCTGGATCTCCACCACCGTGGAGGGCGAAGGCTGCGACCTGTTCTGGCCTTGCATCGACCACCCGCAAGGCAAGCCAAAGCTGATGGACACGCACATCACCGTGCCGTCGCCGCTGGTGGCTGCAGGCAACGGCATTGCCATGGGCATGGATGAAAAGGACGGCTGGCGCACCTACCACTGGCGTGCGAAGAACCCGAGCACCTACGGCATCGCCCTCAATATCGGCCCTTATGAAATGCTGTCCGGCGAATACGACAGCGCCTTCGGCAACAAGATCCCGATGCGCATGTGGTACCTGAAAGGCCACGACAAGCAGGCCGCAGGCCTGTTCTCGGAATTCACGCCCATGCTGACCTTCTTCGAAGACCGCATTGGCCCATATCCCTTCGGCGACGAGAAAATGGGCGTGGTCGAGACCCCGCACCTGGGCATGGAACACCAGACCATCAATGCCTATGGCAACGGCTACACCAAGGCGCCGAGCGGCTACGACTGGCTGCTGCACCATGAGCTGTCGCACGAATGGTTCGGTAACCAGATGACGAATGCGGACTGGGACGATATGTGGCTACACGAAGGTTTCGGCAGCTATATGCAGCCGCTTTACCTTGAATGGCTGCGCGGCGACCTGGCCTATCATGGCGCGCTGTTCGACCAGCGCAAGCGCATCATGAACAAAGTGCCAGTGGTGAGCGGCAAGTCCAAGGTCATCGAAGACGTCTACAACGACGACCGCGGCGGCCCGGCCAACGATATCTATGTCAAAGGCTCGCTGATCCTGCACACCCTGCGCAACCTGATCGGCGACGACGCCTTCTTCCGCGCCACGCGCCGCCTGGTGTACGGCACCGAAACGCCGAAGCCCGGCAACTTCCAGCCGCGCTACGCTACAACCAAGGAATTCATCGCCATCGTCAACGAGATCACCGGCCGCGACCTGAACTGGTTCTTCGACGCATATCTCTATCACGCCGCCCTGCCGGAGCTGGTGGCTACGCGCGCCGGCGACAAGCTGCAGCTGAGCTGGAAGCTGAAGGACGGCGGCGCTTTCCCGATGCCACTGGAGGTGCGCGTCGGCAACCGCATCGAGCGCCTGTCCATGGCGGACGGCAAAGGTGAAATCACCGTGCCGGCGAAGGTGCTCTACACGATTGATCCTCACTCGCGCGTGCTGCGCCACGAACCGCAGTTCGAAGAATGGCAGCTCGACGAGAAGGAACGCGCGAAGAAGAAAAAATCCAAGGCTTCGTAATAGTGTGGCCGGTAACGCAAAATCATATCAACTGATGATATAGTTCAAATGAAGCGCGATCCGGCCATCGATGCATTATTGGATCTGGACGGCTCAATTCTCGACCAGGGAGGCGGTTACTGGATCAAGATTGAAGCGCGGCGAGTTGGCGTTTCAACAGTGGTGCCACATGGCATTCACTACTCGCTGACGCTTCATGAGCCCTACGGCAAGCGTATCCTTGGCTACGACAATGCCCATGCGGTCAAACCGCCGAAGAAGTTCAAGCATGCGGGACGGATTTTGGCATATGACCACAAACACCGGCATGCTTCGGATCACGGCATACCATATGAATTCACAGACGCGCAGCAGCTGCTCAACGATTTCTTCGCTGACGTGGACCGCGTGCTGCAGGAGGTCAGGAAGCCATGAAAGCTATCGTGATTGGCATCATGCCGCAGGAAAAAATCCGCGAACGCGTACTGGCGATCGCGCGTGGGTATTACAAGCCAAAATCAACTGAACCAAAGATCTGGTTCACGTCGATGAAGTCACTCGCCGAGGTGCTAAGCGACGACAATCGCGCCCTGCTGCGCGTCATCACCGAGACCAAACCCGAATCAATCTCTGAGCTGGCCGAGACCACCGGCCGCAAACCCAGTAATCTCTCCCGGACATTGAAGACAATGTCTAACTACGGCATTGTGGAATTGAGGCGCGAACGCAATCAAGTACGCCCGGTTGCCAAAGCGACAGAATTTCGAATTCTCGCGGCTTGAGTTAGTGTGAGGATACATTGCCAGCACGCACGCCCGACAACTTAAGCGATACAGCGCAGAGCAAATTTCCGGAGGTATAAACCGTTGGAATCGGCAGCGCGCAGTTCAGCGCAGCGCTAGCGTAGGCGCTGCGAAGTAGGTGGCGCGAGTCACCCGATGGTGGAGCCGAGATTGCCTTCGTTTGATGTAAGAGTTAACTTGAAGCCCCATCAGACTGGAATTCCGCTTGTATCTTCGCACTATCTTAAAATTCTAGTCTTATGCCCAAGACCCTTCGAAAATCCGCAGGTTGGAACTTATACTGGGTCTACTCCGATGGACTAGAAGATTGTTTTGTTGTCGCAAGAAACATCCGCAGCGCAATTAAGATTGAATGCGAGATGAACGGATTCGACACTGATGAAGTTGGTGCTGTGCATGTCTGTCGCATACCCGAAAGCTTGGCCAAGCGCAAACTCGCTTCCTATGCAAGAAAAAAGATCACTTGGCCTTGGTACGGCTGGAATGACTTACTCAAACTGCTTGGCGCTGAGTTCCGTGACGTAGACGGACGGGAAGAAATATTGCTCAACGATATTGTATATAGCCAAGGTGAGCCTCCTAGAGCAATAGGAGAACGTTTCATAAAAGCGTTCCGACAGAGCAAAGAAATTACAAGCTTTGAAGAAGACAAATTCACTAATCGTCAAAACGTCCTTTTCAACCTTCTCGGCATTTGCGTAGCTCGATGTCAGGAAATTGAGCACTACATTGCGCATTCCTTCATATTGGCCGTGTCTGCAAAAGAAAAGTCGAAGTACGAGACCATTAATGATCTCACGCAAGCATGGAAGAAAAAGACAATGGGACAGTTAATTCGTACGATAGAGGAATCATATGAGCTGGAATCCACATTCAAGCCAGCACTTGAATGGTTTTTACAAATGCGCAACCAGCTAGTACATGGGCTAACCACTCACCCTCAATATGACATAGAAACTACATGGGGCCAAGACGAGATGATCTCCTTTCTTTTGCGCTTCGAATTCATGTCGCGCGCAGTTCGAAAAGCATTTCGGGCGTGCTATCTAGTAAGTATCGACTACGGAAATACGTACCTTCTGAAGACACCCAATCCAAAGATTCGCTTCACTCGGAGACAAAAGCAGGAAATGAGCATTTTTGGCCAGTTCTTCGCTCTCAAATAAGCGCTATCACGATGAGATAGCTCGTCGATAGTTATGGAACGAGATGCCGCCATGCTACAAGCTTTGCCTCAAGCGACATTGAGGCGTGTGCCGGCGAGCTAGATGGCAGCACCACAGTACGATATCCTTCGGCGGCGAACTGCGGCGCGAACTTGCCGGAGGTCTGGCCGTTGAAGCCGACCGTGTGCAGCTCGGGGCAGAGCTGGCGCAGGCGGGCGAAGTCGTTAGCGGCGGGTTTGCGGATGGCGGAGTCCAGGCTGCCTTCGCGCTCGCAGGCGCCCAGCACATCCCATAAGCCGATGCCGTGCGCCAGCAGGCGCGGCAGGCGCCCGGCATAAGGCATGCCGGCCAGGTCCTCGCCGGTGAGCGCAGAGAGAATAGGCCACAGCGCGTTGCGCGGGTGCGCGTAGTACTGCTGCGCGGCCAGCGAAGCCGCGCCGGGGAAGCTGCCGAGGATCAGGATACGGGTGCGGGAATCGAGCACCGGCGCCAGGCCGGTAAGGGAATCTGCCATTCGTGCATTGTAGCGCTATGTTCAGGTGTAGAATCAAACGGTAGCGCTTTGCCAACAATAACAAGCCGGAGTACGCCATGTCCGATAGCCGCTCGATCCACGAACTGCTGGAGCAATACAGCGAAAGCCACCGCAATCCCGTAAACGAACTGATTCACATGGTCTGCGTGCCGCTGATCGTGTTTTCGCTGCTCGGCCTGCTGTGGGCGCTGCATCCGCTGGTGGCGGCCGCTGCGGCGGCAGCGGCGATGGTGTATTACTTCAAGCTGTCGGTGCCCTTCGCGAAGGGCATGCTGATCATGGCACTGGTCATGCTGGGCGTGCTGGCGGCGCTGCCGCCGATTACCGTGCTGCCCCTGAGTATCGCGATCTTTGTGCTGGCCTGGGTAGGCCAGTTCATCGGGCACCAGATCGAAGGCAGGAAGCCGTCCTTCTTCGACGACCTGCGCTTCCTCCTGATCGGCCCCTTGTTCGTGCTGAGCTTCCTGTACCGACGCCTGCGCTGGGCTTACTGATCAGCTGAAGCTGGCGCCCCGGATCAGAACGCTGGGCGGCAGCACGTCGGCCACCGACACGAGCAGACCCAGAACGGCGGCGATGTAGCCCATCACCGTCAAGACTTTGTTTCGCAGCGACCTTTGCATTGCCGTTTCCCTGAACGCCAAGTTGTTCTTTATCATACGCCTTCGCGCGCCGGTCTGCTCGCAGGCGCGTATTTTCGCTGCGCCGCAACAACACGGACTATCCCCTAAGCAAGAGCAGGGGGAAACGCTTATACTTGTCCGATGCCCTCTCCTCTTCTCTTTATTACCGCCTGCCTGATCTGGGGTTCCACTTTCTGGGCCATTACTCTGCAGTTAGGGGAAGTTGCCCCGTCCGTTTCGGTGGTGTATCGCTTTGCGCTGTCGTCCGCCGTGCTGTTTGCCTGGTGCTGGCTGCGCGGCGACAAGCTGCGCCTGCCATGGAAGGCGCAGCGCTGGACCATCCTGCAAGGCTGCGCCAGCTTTGGAGTGAGCTATATCTGCACCTATTCTTCCGAGCAGTATCTGGTGTCCGCGCTGGTGGGCGTGCTGTTTGCGCTGATGGTGTTCTGGATTCCACTGATGTCGCGCGTGGCCTTCGGCACGCCCCTGACCTGGCGCACCTGGGCGGGGGGCGGCGTGGCCGTGAGCGGAGTCATCCTGCTGTTCTATCAATCCATTTCTATTGCACTGCACGATATCAGCCTCGGAGGCGAAGGCCACTTCCTGCTGGGCCTGATGCTCGCGCTGACGGCAACCATTGCAAGCTCGCTCGGCAATGTGCTGGTGGTGAAGGTGCGCGAACATGCACCGAACGTGCTGCTGACCATGGCCTGGGGCATGTTGTGGGGCACACTGCTGGTGACGGCCTGGGTGTTCGCCAGCGGCCAGAGCTTCGCGCTGCCGACGGCACCCAGGTACTGGGCCGGGCTGCTGTACCTGGCGCTGTTCGGCTCCGTCATTGCCTTTGCCTGCTACTTTACGCTGATCGACCGCATCGGCGGCCAGAAGGCCGTATATATTGGTGTGGTGACGCCGGTGATCTCCGTGCTGCTGTCGATCCGCCTCGAAAACTTCCGTCCCGGCCTGGTGGAGTGCCTGGGCATGGTGCTGTGCCTGGCCAGCGTGGCCTGGGCCTTGCGCGCGCCCACCGAAGCGAAGCCGGCGCCGATTGAAGAATCCATTTCCGAACCATTGAAAAAAGCCTCATGAGCAATCTGAACATCCGTCCCGCACGCCCGCAGGACGTGCCGCATATCTTCGGCATGATCCACGAACTGGCCGTCTTCGAAAAACTGGAACACATGGTGGTGGCGAATGAAGCCATGCTGCAGGAGGCGCTGTTCGGCCCGAAACCGCCATGCGAGGCCATCGTGGGTGAGGAAGCGAATGGCGAAGTGGTGACTTTCGCGCTGTTCTTCCATAACTTCTCCACCTTCCTGTGCAAGAAAGGCCTGTACCTGGAAGACCTGTATGTGAAGCAGAACCGCCGCGGCCACGGTTATGGCAAGCAGATGCTGGTGGCGCTGGCGCAGCTGGCGGTGGAACGCGATTGCGGCCGTTTCGAATGGTCGGTGCTGGACTGGAACGAGAACGCGATCCGGTTCTACGAGAAGGTGGGGGCGGTGGTGATGCCCGATTGGCGCATCTGCCGTGTCACGGGCGAGGCCCTGGACGCGCTGGCAGCCGCCTGAGGGGCGAAAAAAAAATCCCACGCAGCAATTGTTACTGCGTGGGCTCGAACCCAGTTGTCAGTTGGGAGGGGAGATGAATCAACGATTTCACTATAGTCCTCCCGGAAATTGGCGCAACCGGAACTTACAAACTCTTACCGGATAGCGAGGCTTGCTTACAAAAGCAGCGCTCGATCAACTCGAACAGCGCCTGCGTCAGCAAGGCGAGCACTGCGGCCGGAATCGCGCCGGCCAGCAGCAGGCCGTTGTCG
The DNA here is from genome assembly GCF_045984285.3 of Pseudoduganella rhizocola. Lineage (NCBI taxonomy): Bacteria > Pseudomonadati > Pseudomonadota > Betaproteobacteria > Burkholderiales > Oxalobacteraceae > Pseudoduganella > Pseudoduganella rhizocola. The sequence goes on along the minus strand of NZ_JBJQIK030000001.1, from coordinate 34,587 downwards.
TTCAGCGCCAGTCCGGTGGTGATCCTCTCCCCGTAACCTCCCGCGCCGATGAAGGCGGCGATTGTTGCCGTGCCGACAGACATGATCGCGGCGGTTTTGATGCCAGCAAGAATCACCGGCATCGCCAGCGGGAGATCCACATGCCGCAGGCGCTGCGGCTTCGTCAGCCCCAATGCCAGCGCGGCCTGGCGCAGCCCTTCCGGCACGCCCGTGATGCCGGTGCAGGTGTTGCGCACAATCGGGAGCAGTGCATACACGGTCAATGCCACCAGGGCGGGGATGGTGCCGATGGCGCCCAGCAAGGGAATCAGCATGGCCAGCAGTGCGAGCGATGGAATGGTCTGCAGCACACCTGTGGCGGCCAGCACCGGCTGGCGCAGGGCGGGCGTAAACGCGGCGAGAATCCCGAGGGGAATGCCGATGGCGCAGGCGATGGCGACCGACAGCGCAACCAGCGTGATGTGCTGACGGGTCAGTGGCCAGAGGTCGTCGGCGAACAGGCGGCCGGCCAGCGAAACGGGCGTCGCAGGCGCAGCATGCGGCGTGCCGGCCACGGCCGACGCTGCGCCTGCTGCGTGCAATGCCGCATCCGGCGCGCCCGGCGCGGCAGCATCAGCCGGTCCCGCAAGCGCGGCTGCCGGCGAGCCGGCGCCGCCCCTGGTGCCCTGCGCGGTGGCGAAGACGGCGCCGGGCGCGGCGGGAGGCTGGCGTGCGAGCCAGTCGCGGGCGATGGCGGCGAAGGGCTGGCCGCGCAGCTCGGCGGCGGCGTTCATCGCAATCATGTCCGCTTCGCTGATGCGGCCCGCGAGCCCTTGCAGCGCCCGCCACGCGGCCGGGAAGCGCTGCACCGCATCGAGGCGGTACAGCAGCACAGCGTCGTAGCGCGGGAAGTAGTTGCGGTCGTCCGCCAGCACGCGCAGGCCATATTCGCTGATCTTCGCGTCCGTCGAGTAGATGTCGATCACATCCACCTGCTTCTGCTTCAGCGCTTCATAGGCGATGCCGTGATCGAGCCCGCGCGGGTGCTGCGGAAGCTGGTAGCTGCGCGCCAGTCCCGGCCAGCCGTCCGCGCGGCCGATGAATTCATGCGAAAGGCCGAAGCGCAGCTCCGGATGCGCAGCGAGATCGCTCAAGACCCGCACGCCACGCGCATCGCCGCGCACCGCCAGGGCATAAGTGTTATTGAAGCCAAGCGGCACTGCGACGCCCAGCCCCATCGGCGCCAGCGCGCTCTGCATTGCCTCAAGCGGCACGGGCGCCGGGTTCTTCAGGATCTCCTGGCTGATCGTGCCTGCGTATTCGGCGTACACATCGATACTGCCCGCCTTCAGCGCCTCCAGCACGATGGCCGTGTTGCCCAGCCCCTGCTGGTGCTCGGTGCGGACGTGCGGAGCGGCCGTCTGCGCAATCAGCTCGCCGAGGATATAGGATTCCGTGAAGCGCTTGGAGCCGACGCGCAGCACGCCGTCATCCGCCAGCGCACTGCCGGCGGCAAGGCAGAACAGCCATAGCCACCAGCGCCGCACTCAGGCGCCCAGTTCCGGCAGCGCCACAAGGGGATCGCGCCACACGCCGCCGTTCACCACCGCCTTGCAGGGGTTGAAGCCGAAGGCGTAGGAAAGGTCGGCCGGCCGTGCAATCTGCCACAGCGCGAAGTCCGCGCGCTTGCCGGGTTCCAGCGTACCTGCTTCGTTCTGCAGGCCGAGGGCGCGCGCGGCGTGAACCGTGCACCCTGCCAGCGCTTCCTGCGGCGTAAGGCGCCACAGTGTGCAGACCATATTCATCGCCAGCAGAAGCGATGTCATGGGCGAGGTGCCGGGATTGTTATCCGTAGCCACGGCCATGGGCACACCCGCTTCGCGCAGCGCCGCCACCGGGGGCGGCGTGGTGTCGCGCAGGAAGTAATAGGCGCCCGGCAGCAGCACGGCCACCGTACCGGCGCGGCGCATGGCGGCGATGCCGCCGGCGCCCAGGTGTTCAAGATGGTCGGCGGAAAGGCCTTTGAAGCGTGCGACCAGCTCCGCGCCCTGCTGGTCGGACAGCTGTTCCGCATGCAGCTTGACGGGCAGCCCCTGCTGCTGCGCCGCGAGGAAGATGCGCTCCGTCTGCTCGCGCGTGAAGCCGATGCGCTCGCAGAAAGCATCCACCGCATCGGCCAGCCCCTCGCGCGCCAGCACAGGAATCATGGCGCAGACTTCGGCCACGTAGTCGTCCGCACGCCCTGCAAATTCAGGAGGCAGCGCATGCGCGCCGAGGAAAGTGGTAGCCACGCGCACCGGCAGCAGCTCACCGGCGCGGCGCGCGGCGCGCAGCATCTTTGCTTCCGCCTCCAGGGACAGGCCATAGCCGGACTTGATCTCCAGCGTGGTGACGCCTTCGGCCAGCAGGCTGGCAATGCGCGGAAGGCTCTGGCGCAGCAGCTCATCTTCGCCGGCCGCACGCGTGGCGCGCACGGTGGACATGATGCCGCCGCCCGCCTTCGCAATATCTTCATAGGTGGCGCCGTTCAGGCGCGCTTCGAATTCGTCGCTGCGGTTGCCCGCGTGGATGATGTGGGTGTGGCAGTCGATCAGGCCCGGCGTGAGCCAGCCGCCGCCGCCATCGCGCGTTTCGGCCGCGCTGCCGTGTTGTGCCGCTTCGTTTTCCGGACCGAGCCAGGCGATGCGGCCGGCGCTGACAGCGATCGCGCCGTGGCGGATCTCGCCGTAGCCATCGCGCATCGTCGCCAGGTGAACATTGCGGATCAGCAGATCCCAGTGTTGCGTCATGCTTCCTCTTTTTCCGTCGCCATGATATCGACGATGAATACCGTTGCGAGGCCTGCTTCCAGCGTCCAGGTCTCTTCCTTGTCCAGCACCAGCGCATCATAGCGCACCATGGCAATCCGTTCACTGCCGCTGTGCACCGTCATGCTCTCCCCTTCCGCGAGGAACAGCACGGTGACTTCGCTGCGCCGCTCCAGGGTGGAGAAATCGCGCACGACGCGGCGCTCCACCTGGTGTTCGCAGCAGTCACGGCGCGTCATCACATTGAAGTCGGTAGTGGCGCCGCCATCCACCGTGGCCATTACCGCTGTCTCGCCGGGAAAGGCCACCACCGGTTCGCGCTCGCTGAGCGCCACGCGGCGCTCGTTCCCCACGTCCAGCACCACGCCGGGACCGTCGATCAGGGTCAGCGTGCGGTCGATACCGGGAAATTGCGAGAAAGGGCCGCTTTGCGAGATGGTGGCGATGCTGATGCGCCAGTCGAAATCCTCGAAGGTGGCGCCGGGCGGAGAGACGATCAGCTCCGTCGTGGAGCCGCCGCCGTTTTTCCAGGGCGTGGCATGCAGGCTTGCGTACTGAATCAATCGGGTCATGATCGTAGCTCGCGCAGTTCGGCCAGCGTCTGTCTGAAGCGGGCGGCGATGGCCGGTTGCGCCACATGCTCCCGGTTGCGCACCACCCAGTGGCCGCCAACCATAACATCTTTTACTAGATTATCATTTCCGTTGAAGATAAGGGTGCCCAGTAGGTCATCCGTCCGCAAACCATCCAGATTGGGATGCTGCTCATCCAGCACCAGCAGGTCGGCCCGCTTGCCTGCTTCCAGTGCGCCAACCGGGCGCCCTGCCGCCTGCGCCCCGCCTTGCAGAGCGGCCTGCCACAGGAAATCGCCCACCCTGCGCTGGCTGCGCGAGACTGCAATATTGCGGCGCTGATGAGCAAGGCGCTGGCCGTATTCGAGCCAGCGCAGCTCCTCTACCGGGCTCTGGGAAACATGGCTGTCGCTGCCGATGCCGATCCTGCCGCCCTCGGCCAGGAAAGCTTCCAGCGGGAACAGGCCGTCACCCAGGTTGGCTTCGGTGGTCGGGCACAGGCCCGCCACCGCGCCGCTGCGTGCGATCTGCTTTACCTCTCCATCCACCAAGTGCGTTGCATGCACCAGGCACCAGCGCTGGTCTACCGGCAACTGGTCGTACAGGTATTGCACCGGGCGGCGCCGGCTGAAATCGAGCGACTGCTGCACTTCGCCCTGCTGCTCGGCGATGTGGATGTGCACCGGGCGCCGGGCCGGCAAGGCGGCCAGCACTTCCCTGATCTGCCCCACCGAGGCCGCACGCAGCGAATGTGGCGCCACGCCCACTTCCAGCTGCGGCCCGCGCTGCGCCGACAGCGCATCGATGATGCGCAGGATATCCTGCGCATCGGTGCGGAAGCGGCTCTGTTCCGGCTTGAGCGGCGCTTCGCCAAAGCCGGAATAGCTGTACAGCACCGGCAGCATGGTGAGGCCGATGCCGCTCAGGCGCGCCGCGTCGGCGATATGCTGCGCGGTTTCGGCAGGCTGCGCGTACATGCCGCCATCCGGCTGGCGGTGCACGTAATGGAATTCGCAGATCGAGGTATAGCCGTGGCGCAGGCATTCGCTGAACAGCTGCGCGGCGATGGCGCCCATCTGCTCCGGCGTGATCTGGCGCGCGAAGCGGTACATCAGGTCGCGCCAGGTCCAGAAACTGTCCGGCGTATCGCCCGCCGCTTCCGTCATGCCGCCCAGCGCGCGCTGGAAGCTGTGCGAATGCAGGTTGACCATCCCCGGCAGCACGTAGTGCGCGCGCTGCACGCCGGTGGGCGCTTCCACTTCGGCGCGCGCCGCATGCAGGGTGCCGTCCGCACTCCATTCCAGCAGCACGTTATTGCGCCAGCCTTCCGGCAGCAGCGCATGATGGGCGAACAGGCGGTTCATCCGCGCGCCCAGCCGGCGGCCGCCTGCGTCATGCGGCGCAGCAGCGGCTGCACCTGGGCGGCAAGGTCCGGACGGTAGGCGAAAGGCGGCGTCTCGTCCATATAGGTCGACTGGCACATCTCCAGCTGGATCGCATGCACGCCCTGCTCCGGCCTGCCGTAGAAGCGCGTGATATGGCCGCCCTTGAAGCGGCCGTTGATGGCCATCGTGTAGTGTCCGTCGGCCTGCGCGATACTGGTGATGGTTTCGCTCATGGCAGGGTCGCAGCTTGCGCCGCCGGCGGTGCCGAAGTTCAGGTCCGGCAGCTTGCCGTCGAAGAAGCGCGGCACCACGGAGGCGATCGAGTGGGCCTCCCACAGCACCACGCGGCCATGCAGCGCCAGCAGGCGGTCCAGCTCCGCGCGCAGCTGCTGGTGGTAGGGCTGCCAGTAGGTGGCCAGGCGGCGCGCCACTTCGGCGCTGTTCGGCGCCAGGCCAGGCTTGTAGAGGCGCTCGCGGCCGAAGGTATCCACGGGACACAGGCCCGTGGTGTCCTGCCCCGGATAGAGGTTGGTGTCTTCGGGCGGGCGGTTCAGGTCGATCACATAGCGCGACCAGCGCGCCGCCAGCGTGGAGGCGCCCATCTCCTTCAGGAAGCCATACAGCTCCGGCAGGTGCCAGTCGGTATCGGCTTTGACCTGGGCGCAAGCTTCCATGGTGGCGAAAATATCGTCCGGAATATCGGTGCCTGCATGGGGCATCGATACCAGCAGCGGAATGCTGCCTGCACTGAATTGATATTCCATGGCCTCTCCTTACGGATGCAGCGGCGTGAACAGGCTCTTGCAGCTCGCGCTCAGCTCGCCTTTCAGCACCATCTGCTTTGCCGCCTCGATGTCCGGCGCGAAGTAGCGGTCGGCGTCGAAGAACGGCACTTTCTGGCGCAGCTGCGCGTGCACGTGCTCCAGGTGCGCGGCGGTACGCAGCGGACGGTGGAAGTCGATGCCCTGCGCCGCAGCCAGCAGTTCGATACCGACGATGGTTGCCGTATTGTGCGCCATATCGTCCAGACGGCGCGCCGCGAAGGTGGCCATGCTCACATGGTCTTCCTGGTTGGCGGACGTGGGAATCGTGTCCACGCTGGCGGGATGCGCCAGCGCCTTGTTTTCCGAGGCCAGTGCGGCGGCCGTAACGTGGGCGATCATGAAGCCGGAATTCACGCCGGGTTCGCGCACCAGGAAGGGCGGCAGACCGGACAGCGTGGCGTCGATCAGCAGCGCGATGCGGCGCTCGGAAATACTGCCGATTTCGGCAATGGCCAGCGCCAGCGTATCCGCTGCGAAGGCCACAGGCTCGGCGTGGAAGTTGCCGCCGGAGACGACCTGCACTTCGCCGTCGTTGAACAGCAGCGGATTGTCCGTTACGGCATTGGCTTCGATCAGCAGCGTGCGGGCCGCGTTGCCGATGATGTCCCAGCACGCGCCCATCACCTGCGGCTGGCAGCGCAGGCAGTATGGATCCTGCACGCGCTCGTCGCCCACCAGGTGCGAGGCGCGGATGGCGCTGCCGCTCACCAGCTGGCGGTAGATGGATGCTGCCGCGATCTGGCCCGGCTGGCCGCGCACTTCATGCACGCGCGCATCGAACGGAGAATCGCTGCCCTTGGCGGCGTCGATCGACAGCGAGCCCGTTACCATGCCCGCTTCCAGCAGGCGCTCGGCCATGAAAAGGCCATGCAGCCCCAGCGCAGCGGAGGCCTGGGTGCCGTTGATCAGCGCCAGGCCTTCCTTCGCAGCCAGCACCACCGGGGCGATACCTGCGGCTTTCAGCGCATCGGCGGCCTGCATCAGCTCACCGTTTACGCGCACTTCGCCAACGCCCAGCAGCGCCAGCGTCATGTGCGACAGCGGCGCCAGGTCGCCGGAGGCGCCGACCGAACCCTTGACCGGAATCGCCGGCATGATGCCCGCGTTGTACAGCGCGATCAGGCTTTCGATCACAATGGGGCGGATGCCGGAGTAGCCGCGCGCCAGGCTGCCGATCTTCATCAGCATCAGCAGGCGCACCACGTGGTCGGCCATCAGCTCGCCCGTGCCCACGGAATGCGACAGGATCAGGTTGCGCTGCAGCTGTTCCAGCTTGTCGTCCGGGATGCGGGTTTTGGCCAGCAGGCCGAAACCGGTGTTGATGCCGTAAGCGGCATCGCCCTTGGCCACAATGGCCTGCACCGCCTGCGCGGAGGCTTCGATGACGGGCCATGCTTCCGCAGCCAGCGTGACGCTGCCATGCGCAGCCCATGCGGCGCGCAGTTCGGCCAGCGTGATCTTGCCCGGTTTGAGAGTCCAGCTATTGTTCTTCATAGGTTCACTTGATCATTGGAAGGTTCAGGCCATTGCGCTTGGCGCAGGCGACGGCGGTCTCATAGCCCGCATCGGCATGGCGCATCACGCCGGAGCCGCTGTCGTTGACCAGCACGCGCGCCAGGCGCTTCGCGGCGGCGTCGGTGCCGTCAGCCACGATCACTACGCCGGAGTGCTGCGAATAGCCCATGCCCACGCCGCCGCCGTGGTGCAGCGACACCCAGGTGGCGCCGCCGGCGGTGTTCAGCAGCGCGTTCAGCAGCGGCCAGTCGGAAACGGCGTCGGTGCCGTCTTTCATGCTTTCGGTTTCACGGTTCGGGCTGGCGACCGAGCCGGTGTCCAGGTGGTCGCGGCCGATCACGATGGGCGCTTTCAGTTCGCCATTGCGCACCATTTCGTTGAAGGCCAGGCCGGCAATGTGGCGTTCGCCCAGGCCCAGCCAGCAGATACGCGCGGGCAGGCCCTGGAAGGCGATGCGCTCGCGCGCCATGTCCAGCCAGCGGTGCACCTGTGCGTGGTGCGGGAACAGTTCCTTGATCTTGGCATCGGTCTTGTAGATGTCTTCCGGATCGCCGGACAGGGCCACCCAGCGGAACGGGCCGCGGCCCTCGCAGAACTGCGGGCGGATGTAAGCGGGAACGAAGCCGGGGAAATCGAAGGCATTCTTCACGCCCTGGTCGAAGGCCACCTGGCGGATATTGTTGCCGTAATCGACCACTTTGGCGCCCAGCTGCTGGAAGTCCAGCATGGCCTGCACATGCACGGCGCAGGATTGCGATGCGGCGGCTTTCAGTTCGGCGTGGCGCGCGGCATCGTGCTGGGCCGCCTTCCAGTCCGCCACCTGCCAGCCTTGCGGCAGGTAGCCGTTGATCAGGTCATGCGCGGAAGTCTGGTCGGTGACGAGGTCGGGCACCAGGCCGCCCGCCTTCGCGCGCTTCACCAGTTCCGGCAGCACGTCGGCCGCGTTGCCCAGCAGGCCGATGGAGATGGCTTCGCCGCGCTCCTTGTGCTCGCGCACCATGGCCAGCGCTTCATCGATGCTGGATGCCTGCTTGTCCAGGTAGCGCGTGCGCAGGCGGAAGTCGATGCTGCTCTGCTGGCACTCCACGGTGAGCGACACGGCCCCTGCCATCGTTGCCGCCAGCGGCTGAGCGCCGCCCATGCCGCCCAGGCCTGCGGTCAGGATCCAGCGGCCTTTCAGGTCGCCGCCGAAGTGCTGGCGGCCCGCCTCGGCGAAGGTTTCGTAGGTGCCCTGCACGATGCCCTGCGTGCCGATGTAGATCCAGCTGCCGGCCGTCATCTGGCCATACATGAACAGGCCCTTGCGGTCCAGTTCATTGAAGTGCTCCCAGTTGGCCCATTTCGGCACCAGGTTGGAATTGGCGAGCAGCACGCGCGGCGCGTCTTCGTGGGTCTGGAACACGCCCACCGGTTTGCCGGACTGGATCAGCAGGGTCTGGTCCGCTTCCAGCTCCTTCAGCGAAGCGAGGATCTGGTCGAAGCATTCCCAGTTGCGGGCGGCGCGGCCGATACCTCCATAAACGACGAGATGTTTCGGGTTCTCCGCCACCTCCTTGTCCAGATTATTCTGGATCATGCGGTAGGCGGCTTCCGCGCCCCAGGTTTTGCACACGCGCTCCGGGCCGCGCGGCGCGCGGATATCGCGGCTGGCGTCGTAGCGGGGATCGTTGGTCGGTTGGGTGCTCATCTCGTCTCCTTGAATGAAGGGGCGGGCAGGCGGAAGCCCGCGCATCTTCACAGGATAAGTTGTCTATACAACCGAGTCAACCTTATTTTTTGTACACCTGTTTGCCGCCAACCCAGGTTTCCAGCACGCCGATCTTGCCGATATCGGCAGCGGGAATGGTGAACAGGTCGCGGTCCGTCACCACGAAATCGGCCCACTTGCCCTCCTCCAGGGTGCCCAGCACTTTTTCCTGGCGTGCGGCCCAGGCGGCGTCCAGCGTGAAGCAGCGGAAGGCCTGCTGCAGCGTCATCGCCTGCTCCTTGTACCAGCCGCTGGCGGGCACATTGGCCATGTCCTGGCGGGTGACGGCGGCGTGGATGCCCTGGAAGGGATTCGGCGACTCGATCGGGAAGTCCGAGCCGCAGGCAATGCGCGAACCCTGCTTCAGGAAGGTATGCCATGCGTAGGCGCCCTTGATGCGCTGCGGGCCCACGCGCTGCTCGGCCATGTTCTGGTCGGAGGTGGCATGGGTGGGCTGCATCGAAGGGATGATGCCGAGCTTCTTGAAGCGCGGGATATCGGACAGCGCCACCACCTGCGCGTGCTCGATGCGGTGGCGCTTCGCGGCCGATGCCGGATACTTCTTCAGCAGCTTGGCGTAGGCATCCAGGATCTGGCGGTTGCCCGCGTCGCCGATGGCGTGCACGTTGACCTGGTAGCCGGCCTTCATCGCTTTCTCCATCTTGGCCAGCATTTCATCGTTCTTGTAGAACAGCAGGCCGTGGGTATGCGGATCGTCGCTGTATGGCTTGATCAGCGCTGCGCCGCGGCTGCCGAGCGCACCGTCCGAATAGAGCTTGACGGAGCTCAGCGCGTACAGGTCGTTGGCGTAGGATTGCAGCGGGCCGTTTTTCGCCAGCTGGTCGAAGTCTTTCCCGGTATCGCCGATCATGGCGTAGACGCGGGCGGTCAGCTTGCCGTGGTCGGCGTAGTCGCGGTACAGGCGGTCCGTTTCCACGTCGATGCCTGCATCGTGCGCGCCGGTAAGGCCGATACGGGCCATTTCGGCCAGCGCGCCGTCCAGCGAGGCGCGCGCTTCGGCTTCCGTCGGCGCCGGGATCACGGCGCGCACCAGATCCATGGCGCCGTCCACCAGGATGCCGGTGGCATTGCCGTTCGCATCGCGCTCGATCTTGCCGCCGGCCGGGTCCTTGGTGTCCTTCGTGATGCCTGCCAGCGCCAGCGCCTTGCTGTTGACCCACATGGCGTGGCCGTCGATACGCTGCATCATGGCCGGGCGGTCGGCCACCACGCTATCCAGTTCGGCCGCGGTGGGGAAGCGGCCCAGCTTCCAGATTTCCTGGTTCCAGCCATTGCCCAGCACCCAGCTGCGCTGCGGGTTCTTCTTCGCGAAGCCGGCAACGGACTTCAGCGCTTCGGCCAGCGTGGGCGGCGTGTACAGGTCGGCTTCCGTGGCGATGGCGCCCAGTCGGAATACGTGGCCGTGCGCGTCGATCAGGCCGGGCAGCACGGTACGGCCCTGCACGTCCACGCGCTTGAAGTCCTTCGCTTTCGCGGCTACCTCGCGCGCGGTACCGACGGCGATGATGCGGCCCGCGTCGTCGAAAGCCAGCGTGGAGAATTTCACCAGCTGGCCCTGTGCGTTCAGCGTGTAGCCGTTGGCGTTTTCGATCAGGGTGCCCGCAATCGCCTGCGAGGCGAGGCTGAGGATGGCTGCGGCGAGCAGGGTGCGGCGTGGGGACATGGTCGGCCTTTCACTATTGTCGGATTCGAAAGCAAGAATCAGAGTGTAGCGAATTTCGCCGGCTGGTCCAATCTGGTTTTGGACTGGAGAGCCCCATGTTGACCTTATTTGATTACCTTCCCTCGCAGAACGCCTACAAAGTACGGCTGCTGCTCAATCACCTGCAGATGCCTTACCGGCAGCAGATCGTCAGCATTTTCGAGGGCGAAGGACAGACCCCGGCATTCCTCGCCGTGAACCCGGGGGGCGCCGTGCCTGCGATCAAGCTGGATGATGGACGCGTGCTGGCCGAGTCGAATGCGATCCTGACCTATTTAGCGCATGGCACGCCCTACCTGCCTGCCGATGCATTTGGCGCGGCCAAGGTACAGCAGTGGATGTCCTTCGAACAGGACTATGTGCTGGCGATTGCCTCGCTGCGCTACTGGCGCATGACGGGCAAGCTGGAACGCCGGCCGGAAGCGCTGGTGAAGATGCGGCGCGCGGGCGGCCTGAAGGCGCTGGAAATCCTCGAACGCGAGCTCACCGTGCGGCCCTTCATCACCGGCGAGCTGTATACGATTGCCGATATGTCGCTGTTCGCCTATGTACACCGGGCGGATGAGGCGGGGCTGCCGCTATCGGACTTCCCTGCCGTTTGTGCCTGGATCGGCCGCGTGAAGGCGCAGCCGGGCTTCCTCGACCAGCATTACCCGTACTCGGTGGATCCGCATTCGGGCAGCGAACTGCCCTGATTTCAGCTGGCGTCGTGGAAGATGATGCCGAGGGTATGGCGCCGGCCGCTGCGCAGGCGGCTCACGCCGTGCCGCATGCTCACGCGGTAGATGCCGCGCGTGCCGTTTACCGGGCGGTGAAACACCGGGAAGATCACGCAGTCGCCCTGCAGCAGCGGCACCACTTCAGCGCGCGACTGCATTCTCGGCCGCTGCTCGGTGAGCACGAATTCGCCGCCTTCGAAATCCTTGCCCGGCTGCGACAGCAGGAAGGCCGCTTGCAAGGGGAAGACGTGGTCGCCGTACAGGTCCTGGTGCAGGCAGTTGTAGTCGCCTGCCTCGTATTGTAGCAGCAACGGCGTGGGGCGTTCCTGTCCTGCGGCGTGGCAACGGTCGAGAAATGCCGCGTGCGTGGGCGGGAAGCGGATGTCGATCTGCATCGCTTCGTACCAGCGGTTGGCGATGGCGGCCAGCGGGGCATACATCCGCTCCCTCAGTGCGGCCACCATGCCGGGCAGCGGGTAGCGGAAGTACTGGTATTCGCCGCGGCCGAAACCGTGGCGCTCCATGACGACGCGGCTGCGGAAGTGGCCCGGTTCCGCATAGCAGGCGGCCAGCGCGGCGCATTCTTCAGGGCTCAGCACGCCGCGCACCACGGCGCAGCCGAATTCATCGAGCTCGGCCGCGACCGCGGCCCAATCGAATGGGCTTGTGCCGCCGAGTTCACCGCTGAGGCCGTGTCCACCTTGGTGCCTGACCCCAAGGTGGACACGTGGGCCGGCGGCGGGGCCATGGGTGGTGCTCATTTGCCGCCCTCGCGTTCGAGGAGGGCGACTTTGCGGTCGACGCCCCAGCGGTAGCCGGACAGCGAGCCGTCGTTGCGGACTACGCGGTGGCAGGGGATGGCGACGGCGATGGCGTTCGCGGCGCAGGCGCCTGCCACGGCGCGCGCGCCTTTGGGGGCGCCGATCATGTCGGCCAGCTCGGCGTAGCTTACCGTGCGGCCGGCCGGGATTTCGCGCAGCGCCTGCCACACGCGCTGCTGGAAGGCCGTGCCGCGCACGTCCAGCGGCAGGTCGAGGCCGATTTCGGGGGCTTCCACCAGGCCGATCACTTTCGCCACCACCTTGTCGAAGCCCGGATCGGCGCCGATCAGCTCCGCTTTCGGGAAGCGGTCCTGCAGGTCGCGCGCCAGCGCTTCCGGGTCGTCGCCCATCAGGATGGCGCAGATGCCCACTTCCGTGCTCGCCACCAGGATAGGGCCCAGCGAGCACTCCGCAATCGCAAAGCGGATTACCGAGCCGGCGCCGCCGGATCGGTAGGCCGACGGGGTCATGCCCAGCGCCTGCTGCGAGGCGGCGTAAAAGCGGCCGCTGGAATTGAAGCCTGCCGCGTAGATGGCGTCGGTAACAGTGGCTTCTTTGGCAAGACCCTGCTGCATGCGCGCCTTGCGCTGGGCCACCGCATAGGCTTTGGGCGTGATGCCGGTGACGGATTTGAAGATGCGGTGGAAATGGAAGCGGCTCATGCCGCTGGCTTCGGCCAGCGCGGCCAGGTCCGGCTCCTCTTCCGCCGCGTCGATCAGGCGGCACATTTCGGCCACCATGGCGGCGTGGCGCTCGGCCAGCGGCGGCTGGTCCGGCTTGCAGCGCAGGCAGGCGCGGAAACCGGCCGCTTCGGCATCCGCCGTGCTGGCATGGAAGGCCACGTTGCCGCGCAGCGCAGGCCGCGCGCCGCAGGACGGGCGGCAGTAAACACCGGTGGTGCGCACCGAATAGTAGAACTGGCCGTCGGCATCATGGTCGCGCTGCTGCACGGCGGCCCAGCGCTCGTCGTCGCTCAGGAATCTGGTCTTGCTCATCTCGTACTCCGGATTGAATGTCGATAGCTGCATGGTACGGAGCCAGACCACATCCTACACTCCGGCTCTTGCTTTTGAATTCGGAGTAAGCGATGCTAGAATCGCAATACCCTCGCCCGCGGAGAATTGATTGGACGCACAGCAAGTACAGGACGGCACCCCCATCTTCCAGCGCATCAAAGATTTCCTGACCGCACAGATCGCAGCCGGTCACTGGAAGGAAGGTGACGTCATTCCGTCTGAACAGGCGCTGGTCAAGCAGTTTGGCGTGTCGCGCATGACGGTCAACCGCGCCGTGCGCGAGCTGACGGCCGAAGCCGTGCTCACGCGCCGCCAGGGTTCCGGCACCTTCGTCGCTCCGCAAAAATACCAGGCTACCCTGCTCGAAATCCGCAGCATTGCGGACGAAGTGCGTGCGCGCGGCCATGCCCACCGCAGCAGCCTGCAGCTGCTGGAGCGCGCCAAGGCCAATGAGCTGCTGGCCAAGCAGTTCGACCTGCCGGCCGGCCATGTGCTGTACCACTCGGTGCTGGTGCACTATGAGAACGGGGTGCCGATCCAGGTGGAGGACCGCTGGGTCAATCCCCTGTGCGCGCCGGACTATATCCAGCAGGACTTCACGCAGCAGACGCCGAACGAATACCTGGTGGCCGCCGCGCCGCTGCAGGGCGCCAGCTACAGCCTGGAAGCGCTGGCCGCGCCGCGCGATATCGCCGACATGCTGGCCATGGAGGCACGCCAGCCCTGCCTGGTGCTCAAGCGCCAGACCCGTTCCGCCGGCCGGGTTGCTTCCATTGTCACCATGTGGCATCCGGGCCACCGCTACCAGTTCACCGGCACGGTCTCCTGAGCCCCGCGCTGATGCCGCCGTTCCGCAAACCTCTCCTGAAGCGCCTCGCCGTGCTGACCCTGCTCGCGTGGCAGGTGCATGCCGCGGCGCAGGAAAAGGTGACGGTGCAGCTGAAATGGACGCACCAGTTCCAGTTCGCCGGCTTCTACGCGGCGCAGGACAAGGGCTTCTACAAGGAGGCCGGCCTCGATGTCACGCTGCTGGAAGCGGAGCCGGGCCAGAATCCCACCCAGTCGGTGCTGGAAGGCCATGCCCAGTACGGCACCGGCAACAGCAGCCTGCTGCTGGTGCGCGCCCAAGGCCAGCCGGTGGTGGTGCTGGCTTCCATCTTCCAGCATTCCCCGCTGGCGCTGTTTGCGCGCAAGGATCCGCAGGGATTGAAGATTCCGCGTCCCGGCAACCGCATCATGATGGCGCTGGCCGACGACGAAATCCGCGCCATGCTGCGCAAGCAGGGCCTGCGGCTGCAGGATCTGACGCTGGTGCCGCACACGCACCGCCATACCGACCTGCTGCAGGGCCGCCTCGATGCGATGACGGGCTATATCACCGAAGCGCCCTTTGAACTGGATCGCGCGGGCTTCGCTTACGACACCATCTCGCCGCGCGCCGCAGGCATCGATTTCTACGGCGACGTGCTGTACACCACGGAGGACGAACTGCGCAAGCATCCGGACCGGGCGCGCGCCATGCGCGAAGCCACCCTGCGCGGCTGGCGCTATGCCATGGCGCATCCGGCGGAGATGGTGGACCTGATCCGCGCGCGCTACCCGAACCGCAACCAGCGCGAACACCTGATGTTCGAGGCGCAGCAGACCGCGCCGCTGCTGGAGCAGAACCTGGTCGACCTGGGCTACAGCAATCCGGCGCGCTGGCAAGCGATTGCGGACAGCTATGCCGCCCTCGGCATGATGCCGCGCGGCTTCCCGCTGGACGGCTTCCTGTACGAGGAACCGGAACGCAGCATGCGCTGGATATATCTCGGCGGCGCGGCGCTGGCCGCCCTGCTGCTGGGCTTTGTGGCATGGCGCCAGCGCCGCGTGGCCGTGGTGCTGCGCGGCGCCGAACAGCGGGCCGACGACGCCGAGCGCCTGGCCAGCTTTGCGCTGGAAGGTTCCGGCGAGGGCCTGTGGGACTGGCAGCCGCAGCAACCCGTGCTGCAGCTGTCGGCACGCTACTGCGAGATCCTGGGCTACCGCCACGGCGAACTGCTGCCGCATACGCTGGAGCAGTGGCTGGACCTGGTGCATCCGGACGACCGCCCGCGCCTGCTGCAGGAAATGGCGCGCGTGGAAGCGCCCGATGCGGAGAAGGAGCGCTTCCTGTGGGAGTTCCGCATGCGCTGCAAGGACGGCAGCTGGCGCTGGGTGCTGTCGCGCGGCATGGTGGTGGCGCGCGACGCCGATGGCCGTCCGCTGCGCATCAGCGGCACCATGGCCGATATCGGCGACCGCGCGCAGGCCGAGGAGGCGCGCGTGGCCGCCATCCTCGACGCCATGCCGGGCGCCATGCTGGCGGCCGACAGCGCGGGCCGCGTGCGCTATGCCAATGCCGCCTGCACCGAATGCTTCGGCTACGAAGGCGGCGAGATGAGCAGCCTGTCCATGGAACTGCTGGTGCCGGACCTGATGCGCAGCGTGCCGGGCGGCCTGCGCGAGCTGTTCTCGCGCCCGCGCCTGCCGGGCCGCGTGCTGACCGCGCGCCGCCAGGACGGCAGCCATTTCCCGGCCATGGTGCATATCGCGCCGATCCAGCTGCCGGGCCAGAACCTGTCCGTGGTGTCGCTGCGCGACATGACGCAGCGCCAGCGCAGCGACGAAGCGCTGCATACGAGTTCCGAGCGCTACCGCCTGATCGTGCAGACCGCCGCCGAAGGCATCTGGATGACGGATGCCGATGACCGCACCACCTTCGTCAACCCGACCATGGCGCGCATGCTGGGCTATGAAACGGAAGCCATGCTGGGGCGGCCGATGAGCGACTTCATGGACGAGGAAAGCCGCGCCCTGCTCAAGCGCCAGCACCAGCAGCGCCGGCCGGGCCAGGCGGAACAGGGCGACGCGCGCTTCTACCGGCGCGACCGTTCCTCGCTGTGGTGCCTGCTGTCCACCACCCTGGTGCATGCCGACGACGGCGCCTATGCCGGCACGCTGGCCATGATTACCGACATCACCGACCGCCGCCTGGCCGAAGTGGCGCTGCGCAACTCCAGCCAGCGCATGGCCTCCGTGTTCAATGCCGTCACCAATGGCCTGGTGGTGCTGAACGGCGAAGGCACTGTCCTCGAATGCAATGCCGCCGCCGCGCGCATGCTGGGCGATTTCTCCGCCAGCGGCGCGCCGCTGTGGCCCGGCGTGCACGAAGACGGCCGCCAGTACGAGACGGACGAGCATCCGGTGCGGCGCGCCCTGCTCTCGGGCGAATCCGTGCGCGACGTGGTGATGGGCGTGGGCACGGCAGGCAGCACGGTCTGGCTTTCCGTGAACGCGGAACCGATGCGCGACGAATTCGGCGCCGCCACCATGGCCGTGGCCAGCCTCACCGACATCACCTACCGCAAGCGCAGCGAAGACGCGGTGCGGCGCGGCGAGCAGCGGCTGCAGGAAATCATCAAGATGATGCCGATCGGCCTGTTCCTGAAGGCGCCGGACAGCCATATGATCCTGATGAATCCCGCCAGCGAACAGCAGTTCGGCTACTCGCTGGAGCAGCTGCGCGCGGGCGATTACCGCCCCATGCATACCGAGGAGGAGGCGGCGCGCTTCCGCGAACGCGACCTGCAGGCTTTCGAGCACGGCGAGCTGATCGACTATGAAGAAACCATCTTTAATCCCAAGATCGGCCAGCAGCGCCACCTGCGCACCTTCAAGAAGCCGGTGTACAACGAAAAAGGCAGCCCGGCCTACCTGATCTGCATGTCGATCGACATCACCGACAGCAAGAAGGTGGAGCGCGACCTGCGCGACCTGAACGAACACCTGGAAGAGCGCGTGGCCCAGCGCACCCGCCAGCTCGACCAGGCCAAGCAGGTGGCCGAGGAAGCCAGCCTGGCCAAGGGCCAGTTCCTGGCGAATATGAGCCACGAGATCCGCACGCCGATGAATGGCGTGATCGGCATGGCCTACCTGGCGCTGAAAACCGAACTCGATCCGCGCCAGCGCGACTACCTGGAAAAAATCCGTTTCGCCGGCGAGCACCTGCTGCGCATCATCGACGATATCCTGGATATCTCGAAGATCGAAGCCGGCAAGCTGCAGATCGAGCAGCTGGACTTCTCGATGGACCATGTGCTGCAGACGCTGACCACCGTGGTGGCGCCGAAGGCGGCCGGCAAGGGCCTGCTGATGGAATTCGAAGTCGATCCGGCGCTGCCGCCGGTACTGCGCGGCGACCCGCTGCGCATCGGCCAGGTGCTGATCAACTACGCCAACAACGCCATCAAGTTCAGCGAGGAAGGCAGCATCATCGTGCGCGTGATCAATGTGGTCAGCGATGCGCAGCACTGCGTGGTGCGCTTCGAGGTGAGCGACCACGGCATCGGCCTGTCCGAACACGAAATCGGCAAGCTGTTCCAGTCCTTCCAGCAGGCGGACACCTCCACCACCCGCGAATACGGGGGCACCGGCCTGGGCCTGGCCATCTGCAAGCAGCTGGCGCAGCTGATGGGCGGCGAGGTGGGCGTGCACAGCGCGCCGGGCGCGGGCAGCACCTTCTGGTTCACGGCCCAGCTGGGCGTGTCCACGCGCAGCGTGCCGGACATCATCAAGCAGGTCGGCGATGCCGCGGCCGAGCTGGCGGACAGCGCCCGCAACAGCGCGGTGCTGGCTGCGCTGAAGGGCGCCCGCATCCTGCTGGTGGAGGACAACACCTTCAACCAGCAGATCGCGCTGGAGATGCTGGAAGAAGCGGGCTGCGTGGTCTGCCTCGCCAATAACGGCGCCGAGGCGCTCGACCTGCTGCGCCAGGCGCCCTTCGACTGCGTGCTGATGGATGTGCAGATGCCGCTGATGGACGGCCTGGAAGCCACCCGCCATATCCGCGCCGATGCGCGCCTGGCCCATACCCGCGTGCTGGCCATGACGGCCACCGCCACCAGCGAGGACCGCGCGCGCTGCATCGAGGCCGGGATGGACGACTTCATCTCGAAACCGATCCAGCCCGCGCTGATGGTGCAAACCATTGCGCGCTGGCTGCCGGAGCGCCCGGCCGCAGACGAGGCGCCGGCGCCGCGCGCGGCCGCCGCCTTCCCGACGCTGGCGGGCGATCCGGAAGTGATCGATTTAACGGTGCTGGCCCAGCTTCTGGGCTACCATCCGGACAAGATACGCAAATTCGCCTTCAAGTTCCTGCAGAGCAGCGAGCAGGCCTTCAGCGAGATGGAAACGGCGCTGCAGCAGGGCGATATCCAGCAGATCCGCGAGCTGGGCCACCGGGTGAAGGCCGCCGCGCGCACCGTGGGCGCCCTGGGACTGGGCGAGCTGTGCCAGCGCCTGGAGCGCCTGCCGCCTGCCGAGCCTGAAGAAGAGGCGGCCATGGCACGCGCCCTGATGGCCCGCCTGTGGCCCCTGCTGGCACGCATTACCGAACAGATCATGGCCAACACCACCTTCGCCAGCGAGGACTGACCGATGAAGATCCTGCTGCTGGACGACGACAAATTCCAGCTCAATATGCTGGGCGACATGATCGCCGGCCTGGGCGAGCATGAAGTGCTGCGCGTGCCCGATGCGCGCGCCGGCCTGGTGCAGCTGGAGGAATTCCGTCCGGAACTGATGATCTGCGACCTGTCGATGCCGGAAACGGACGGCATCGAGTTCCTGCGTCTGGCCGCCGAACGCCGCTTCGGCGGCATGGTGCTGCTGCTGTCCGGCATGGACGCGGCCATCGTGCGGGCCGCGGAAACCCTGGGCATGGCGCTTGGGCTGACCATGCTGGGCAGCTGCGCCAAACCGGTCTCGGAAAGCGAGCTGGGCGACCTGCTTGCACACGCGGGACGCATCCGGAAAAAATAGGTTATGATTGTTGCATTGAAAGACGCAGTGGCGCCTCCATGTGCTGCACATGGCATGTGCCAGGCAACATTAAACCTTACCCTCTGAAAGAGGAAACCAATATGAGCGAAAATATCAAACACATCACCGACGCCTCCTTTGAAGCCGACGTGCTCAAGGCCGACCGTCCGGTGCTGGTCGATTTCTGGGCCGAATGGTGCGGTCCTTGCAAGAGCATTGCCCCGATCCTGGAAGAAGTGGCCAAGGAATACGACGGCAAGCTGACCATCGCCAAGCTGGACGTGGATTCGAACCAGGCGGTGCCGGGCAAATTCGGCATCCGTGGCATTCCGACCCTGATCCTGTTCAAAAATGGTGTTCCAGCGGCACAAAAAGTCGGCGCCATGGCAAAAGGCCAGCTGACCTCTTTTATCGACAGCAATATTTGAGTTAATATAGGCAGCGCTGCGCTCGCAGCACTGCCTGCCTGGCCGGGAATGAGGCACCAGCCCTTTCCCTTTTGACAATTAAGTCCACGCAGTTCCCTCCCCTACCTTACTTTCCCGTCTCGGGACACTCAAACACCTATGCATCTATCTGAACTAAAAGCCTTGCACGTTTCCGCATTGCTGGAAATGGCCATCGGGCTCGATATCGACAACGCGGCGCGCCTGCGCAAGCAGGAACTGATGTTCGCCATCCTGAAGAAGCGCGCCAAATCGGGCGAGCAGATCTTCGGCGACGGCGCCCTGGAAGTGCTGCCGGACGGCTTCGGCTTCCTGCGCTCGCCGGACGCCAGCTATATGGCCTCCACCGACGATATCTATATCTCCCCGTCCCAGATCCGCCGCTTCAACCTGCACACCGGCGATTCGATCGAGGGCGAGGTGCGCACCCCGAAGGACGGCGAACGCTATTTCGCGCTGGTGAAGGTAGACAAGGTCAACGGCGAATCGCCGGAAGCCTCGAAACACCGCATCCTGTTTGAGAACCTGACGCCGCTGCACCCGAACGAGCCGCTGCGCCTGGAACGCGAGATGAACGGCGCCGAGAACATCACCGGCCGCATCATCGACCTGATCGCGCCGATCGGCAAGGGCCAGCGCGGCCTGCTGGTGGCCTCGCCGAAGTCCGGTAAATCCGTGATGCTGCAGCATATCGCGCACGCCATCACCGCCAACCACCCCGACGTGACGCTGATCGTGCTGCTGATCGACGAACGTCCGGAAGAGGTGACGGAGATGCAGCGCTCGGTGCGCGGCGAAGTGGTGGCCTCCACCTTCGACGAACCGGCCACCCGCCACGTGCAGGTTGCCGAGATGGTCATGGAAAAGGCCAAGCGCCTGGTGGAAATGAAGAAGGACGTGGTGATCCTGCTGGATTCGATCACCCGCCTGGCGCGCGCCTACAACACCGTGATCCCGGCTTCGGGCAAGGTGCTGACCGGCGGTGTGGACGCCAACGCGCTGCAGCGCCCGAAACGCTTCTTCGGCGCCGCCCGTAATGTGGAAGAAGGCGGCTCGCTGACCATCGTCGCCACCGCGCTGATCGAAACCGGTTCGCGCATGGACGACGTGATTTACGAAGAATTCAAGGGTACCGGCAATATGGAGGTGCACCTGGAGCGCCGCCTGGCCGAGAAACGCGTGTACCCGGCCATCAACCTGAACAAGTCCGGCACCCGCCGCGAAGAGCTGCTGATCAAGCCGGACCAGCTGCAGAAAATCTGGATCCTGCGCAAGCTGCTGTACTCGATGGACGAGATCGAGGCGATGGAGTTCATCCTCGACAAGATGCGCGCCACGAAGACCAATACCGAGTTCTTCGACATGATGCGCCGCGGCGGCTAAGAGAGCCCCGCCCAAAGCCCCCGGTTCCGGGGGCTTTTTTTATGTTATACTGCCCGGCTGTTTAAACCCCGGCAAGTGGTCGGCAATCGGGTCGAGAAGCTGTACTGACCGACGAAGTGCTGTCTGGCTACCAAATTTGAGAGAAAAGCATGAAAGCTGATACCCATCCAGATTACCGTGAAGTTGTGTTCCACGACCTGTCGTGCGACTTCAAGTTCATCACCCGTTCCACGATCCAGACCCGTGAAACCATCAACCACGAAGGTAAAGACTACCCACTGGTGAAGATCGAGGTTTCGTCGGAATCGCACCCGTTCTTCACGGGCCAGCACAAGATCGTCGACACCGCCGGCCGCGTGGAAAAATTCCGCCAGAAGTTCGGCAAAGTCGGTTCCAAGACCGCCGTCGCTGCAGGCTAATCAGCCCGGCCACGAAAAAAAGGCAGCTGCGGCTGCCTTTTTTTATTGTTTTGCCTGATACTCCCACTTTCCAATAATAAGCATTCCTGACCGCATGAAGCCAGTCCGTCTTCCCGCCGCCGCCGTCCTCGCCCTGCCGCGCTGGGCCCTGTTTGCCCTGGGCCTGCTCTACATCCTGCCGGGCCTGATCGGACGCGAACCGTGGAAGAACGACGATGCCGCCAGCTTCGGCATCATGTGGACCATGGCGCACGGCACGTGGCAGGACTGGCTGTGGCCGAATATCGCCGGCCTGTCGCAGCCGGAGGAAGGCCCGCTGGCCTTCTGGTTCGGCGCCCTGTGCATCAAGCTGTTCGGCTGGTTCAGCAACGACGTGTTCGCCAGCCACCTGTCCACCATGACCGCCTTCCTGGCCGGCGCCCTGTCGCTGTGGTACACCACCTACGCGCTGGGCCGCCGCCCCGAGGCCCAGCCGCTGCGCCTGGCCTTCGGCGGCCAGCCCGAGCCCAACGACTTCGGCCGCACCCTGGCCGATGCCGCCCTGCTGATCTACCTCGGCTGCCTCGGCCTGCTCACGCACAGCCATGAATCCACCTCGGAATCGCTGCAGGTCGCGCTGCTGGCCTTCACGCTGTACCGCTCGGTGCGCTATATGGAAAAGCCTTCGCTGCGCAATGCCACGCTGATCGGCCTGGCGCTCGGCCTGATGACGCTGACGCGCGGCTGGGTCGCGCCCGCCTTCCTGCTGGCCGCCCTGTTCATCTGCACCCGCTTCCTGGCCATGCCCGCCGCCCGGGTGCTGCGCGAACTGGCGCTGACCCTGCTGGTGGCCGTCGCCGTCACCCTGCCCTGGCTGCTGCCCGCCTTCCTGCTGCGTCCCTACGGCCAGGACGTGCTGGGCGCCTGGGGCAGCTGGAACATCGCCCAGCTCGCGCTGCCCAGCCTGAAGGCCCTGTCCACCTTCCTAAAGGACGGCGTCTGGTTCTTCTGGCCGGCCTGGCCCTTCGCGCTGTGGGCCGTCTACGCCTGGCGCCGCCAGAGCAACCTGCTGCACATCGTGGTGCCGATGACCTTCGTGGCCATCGCCACCCTGCTGCTGCTGCTGCACCCGGCGCCCGAGCATGCGCAGCTGCTGATGCTGCTGCCGCCGCTGGCCATCATGGCCGCCTTCGGCCTGCTGACCGTGCAGCGCGGCGCCATCAACGCCATCGACTGGTTCTCGGTGATGGTGCTGACCCTGGGCGCGGCCGTGCTGTGGATATTCTGGTATGCCCAGCTCACCGGCTGGCCCGCCAAGCCCGCGCACAATGTGCTGAAGCTGATTCCCGGCTTCACGCCCGAATTCCGCCCGCTGGCCTTCCTGGTGGCGCTGGCGGCCACCGTCGGCTGGTTCCTGCTGGTGCACTGGCGCGTGTCGCGCCGGCCTTCGGTGCTGTGGCGCGCCGTGGTGCTGTCGTCCGGCGGCCTGATCCTGATCTGGATCCTGCTGATGACGCTGTTTCTTCCCAATATCAACTACAGCAAGAGCTACGCTGCGGTGGCGCACCAGATCGCCACCGCGATCCCGCCGGACGCACATTGCATCACCAGCAATGTCGGGCCGGCGCAACGCGCCTCCTTCGCCTATTACGGCAAGCTGCGCTTCGGCGGCGTGAACCCCGGCAAGTGCGATCTGTTGCTGCTGCAAGACAGTACCCGCGGCAACGGCGCGCTGCCCGCACCCGGCCCGCAATGGACCCTGCTGTGGGAGGGCCGCCGCGCCTCCGACCGCGCGGAACGCTTCCGCCTGTTTCGCAGCGCACCATAAATCAGCGGCCTCTTCTATTCCCGCAGAAAGTTAATACTGTTATGCTAGTTTCCGTCAGCGAAGATTGCTGGCGGATCTACGGGGATGGCATGGCATTCAGGAAGGCGGTATCGGTGGTTGTGCTGGCGGCGTTTGTGCTGCCGGGCCACGCCGCACCTCCATCGCCGTCCTTCCCGCCCCTCATCGTACTGACCGAACAATCGCCGCCCGCCAGCATGCAATATCAGGGCAAGGTCAGCGGCCACGAAACGGACAAGGTGAAGGAAATGCTCAGCCGCACCGGCATCTCCTACCAGCTCGACGTCCTGCCCTGGAAGCGCGGCTACACCATGGCCCAGCGCGACGCCAATACCTGCATCTTCCCCACCACCCGCACGCCCGAACGCGAGAAGCTGTTCAAATGGATAGGCCCGACGTATGAAGCGGACTGGTCGCTCGTGGGACGCACCGACCGCAAGTTCACGCTGCGCACGCTGGAGGATGCCCGGCCGCTGCGCATCGGCACCTACAACGGCGACGCGCGCGACGACTACCTGCGCGCGCGCGGCTTCAATGTGGATCCGGTGCAGAACGACCACTCGAACCCGAAGAAGCTGATGCTGAACCGTATCGACCTGTGGGTGACGGCGCTGCCGCCCGGCAGCACGGCGCTGGAACAGTTCGGACTGAATGGAAAGATTGCACCCGTGCTCACCTTCCTCAAGGTAAAGGTCTACCTCGCCTGCAACCCTTCGGTGCCGGATGCGATGGTCGAGCGCATGAACGCGAGCCTTGATACAATGCGGCGTGACGGAAGTTTTGCCCGCATCGAACGCAAGTACGAGCACTGGTCTGATCAAAAATAAAAGCTTGTATTTTTGCGCTGTTGCGTGACAGCGATTTTTCTTCAGCACACTAAACACAAAGCTTGCGGACGCCGTTATAGTCCACATATACGCTACGTTGCCGTTCGGCATCGACAATAATATTCTCCCGGCTGCGCCCCGCTTCGCGCCCCCGGTTCTTCGGCCCCGATCTGTTGCGCCACACAAACGCGCTGCAATCCGCCACCTTCACGACATTTGTTTGGCTTTATTGAGTCTGCTCCATGTTCAATTTTTACAAACTCCAGCTCGCGCTCAAGAACACCTGGGTCCGCATCGGCCTGCTGCTGCTCACCGCATCGCTCGTTGCCTGGATTGCGCTCGGCTCGCAAACCGGCCAGGACACCAGCCCCATCGTGCGCTCGCAGGATATCTCCGAGATCACCGGCCTGGTCGCCAAGCGCGACAAGCTGGACTACCTGCTGATCGCCCGTCCGCTGTCGGATGCGCCGCGCTATATCTACAAGTTCAAGGACTCGGCCCAGCTGCACGTGGTGAAAGTGCCAAGCACGTCGCACATCAACCTGGAACGCGAAGTCCTGCTGCGCAACGGCCTGCCGTATGCAATCGCGAGGGACGACTACCTGGCCTCGCACAAGGCGGTGCTGCAGGATGAAGGCGGCGCCATGGCCGGCGTGAGCTCCTTCGTGCAGCGCCATGCCTTCGACATTTTCCTCGTGGTGCTGCTGCTGTTCGTGCTGAAGTTCGGCATTCCCGGCATGGGCCTGTCCGCCTCCGTGATTTCGCCGGACAAGCTGAAAGGCTCGATGGACGACCTGATCGGCATGGAAGACATCAAGCAGGAAGTGCTGCACCTGGAAGACATGATCCGTAACCGCGCGGTCTACAAGCAGCACAACATCGACAAGCCTTTCAACGTGATGCTGACCGGGCCTGCAGGCACCGGCAAGACCAAGCTGGCCGGCTACCTGGCGAAACGCCTCGGCTACCCGCTGATCCAGGCCTCCGGCTCGGCGCTCGAATCGGGCTATATCGGCGGCGGCTCGAAAGCGCTGAACGCCCTGTACCGCAAGGCGGCGGCGCGCGGCAACTGCATCATCTTCCTGGATGAAGCGCAGGCCCTGTTCATGCCGCGCGGCCGCGGCGAGAAGAAGTGGGAAGACGATACCGCCAACACCCTGCTCGGCCTGCTGGACGGCGTGAAGAGCGACGAAGGCAAGGGCGTGATCTGGGTGGTGGCCTCCAACTTCGACGAGGCGAATTCGCAGATGGATGAAGCGATGCTGCGCCGCTTCTCGGTGAAGATCAACTTCCGCCTGCCGAACAAGGGCGAGCGCGAACAGCTGCTGCGCTCCTTCCTGCAGCGTAAGGAAGAAGGCCTGGTGGACTGGAACGATATGGACCTGGCGCAGGTGGCCGAAATCACCAACAACCTCAGCCCCGCGCTGCTGGAAACCGTGGTGGACCGCGCCTCGCTGCTGTCGATCCAGGAAAAGACCGTGATCAATACGGACCTGATGTTCCGCGCCTTCGAGCGCGCCACCATCGGCCTGACCGACCGCGCCACCACCGCCGAGAAAACCCGCCAGCGCGAACGCATTGCGCTGCACGAGCTGGGCCACTTCTTCATGCAGATCGACCCCTACCTGCGCGAAGGCCTGTCGCTGGCCGAAGTGAAGGAAAAGTCGCACCTGCTGAAGATTTCGACCGAGTCCGTATCGAAGCTGAATGCGCTGGGCTATGTGCTGTCGGCCGGCGACGATATGTCGCTGCGCACGCTGGAAGAAATGGAACGCGACGTGATGCAGCTGTACGGCGGCGTGGCGGCCGAAGAGCTGTTCTACGGCGCGCGCGGCATCTCCGTCGGTTCGCAGAACGACATCCAGAAAGCCACCTCCATGCTGGACATGATGGTGAACCGCCTGTCCATGTATTCGCGCTCGAAGCTGGACTATAGCCAGTTCAAGAGCGAACTGAGCGGCGAACACACGCTGGTGCAGGTGGAAGCGAAGGCCGATGAACTGTACAGCGACACGCTGAAGGCGATCGGCGATTACCGCGAGGTGATGGATGGACTGAAGGACGTGCTGATGGAACAGTATGTGCTGTCCAAGGACCAGATCTTCGCACTGTTGGAAGAACGCCTCGACCCCGAACCGCTGCGTTTGGCAGCATAAGTAAGGAAGGCCCGCTGCCCAAGCGGGCCTTTTTCTTTCACGTCCTGCGCAGCATCAGCTTAGCGGCGTGCGACGACCGAGCCTTCCACCGGCGCCATGGCAACGGAGCTTGGCAGCTGATGGATGTTGGTGATGGCGACCAGGTCGCCTTCTTCACGGAACTCGACATCCACGCCCTGCGCGGTGACGAATTTGGCGGCGGCGACCGGATGCAGTTCAGTGCGCTCCTCGCCTTTCAGCTGGATGAAGTAGCGGTTGGCCTGCTGGCTGAAACGCACGGTGTTCCCGTTTTGCAGCCTGTAGGTGGCGGCGTAGTCGTTGAACTCGCCGGTGCCCAGGCGGTACTGGTTGGTTTTGCTGATCTGCACGGTGCCGGCCTTGGCGGCGTCTTCCACCGACTGCGGACCGGCGATGGCAACGGTCATGCCGGTGAGGGACAGGGCTGCAAGGGCAGCGATAAAGGTCTTCTTCATGATGGGTTTCTCCAAGTGGTTGCCTGTTTGTCCCCGCCTCTCATAATGTGCGGCGACAGTGACAAGGTAGCAAAGGGGAATCCGGCAAGCTTGCGGAAAGCGATAAAACGCTGAAAACGCGGGATAGAATGCGCGCGGCTCCGGATGGACGGCGTGCTGCGGAGTTGCCGGTTCGGGTTAAATCAGTGATAATGCGGGTCGCTCAACACCTGCCTCGGTGGTGAAATTGGTAGACGCAGCGGACTCAAAATCCGCCGCCGCAAGGCGTGCCGGTTCGATTCCGGCCCGGGGCACCATGAAAGTTCCTCAACGTCCCGTGCCGGGACGGTGAAACCCGGCAGGCAGCGGGTCCGCCAGCGCCTCCTGGCCGACAGCCGACAGGGCGCCCAGCAGCATCAGCCTCGGCTCCATATCAGCCTGCACCGCCGCCCTCAGGCGCATCAGCGCCAGCAGTTTTTCGCTCAGGCGCGCGCGTGCCCGCGCATCCAGTTCGGTTTCGAACACCTGCGCAATCTGGCGGCCGCATACATGCATATTCGTCAATACCAATTCATCGCTCATGGGGTTCTCCAGCTTCAAGCGGGGCCGGCAGGCCGGCGCGTGCGCCATTCTCAGGGCGCAGCCTTGCCAGTGTACGCCGGGCCGGAACGCCCGCCCGTCCTATTGAACGGGGCTGGCGGGCAAACAGGAGTAGGCTCGGGTACTGATCACTTTACGAGAACACCATGTCCAGCCATCCCGGCAATGCATCGGCCACCGCCGGCGCAATGCGCCCCTTTCCCCGGCCGCGCCGCAATGTGGTGCTGTCGATGACGATCGACCGGGTGCTGCTGGCCGCGCTGCGCCATCCCGCCCAGGCCGAGGCCATGCTGCTGGCCGAAGCCGTGGACGCGCCGACCATCTTCCGGCTGCTGTCCCCCAGCGGGCGCCGGCGCGCGCTGAAACAGCAGCCCTACGGCCGCAAATAGCTGCGGCCCTGTTGAATGGAGAACGTTATGAAAAACCCGTCCCGGCAAAACACAGCGGCCAAGGCCTCCAGGATGCGCGCGCTGCGGCACGACCGCTACGACGCAGACCGTGCCGAGCATGCGGACCAGTCCGTAGCCGGCATCAGCGGGACCGCCGAACGGGCCTCCTCGACGATCGACGACGGCGTCAACGCCATCGAGGCCAGTGAGGAGCGTTATGCCGCCTATGAGGCGCAGGCGATGCGCGAACGGGAGCATTAATGTCGATGCAGCAATATCGCGGCCATCACATCAGTGTGCAGAGTTTTGGCGGCACCGGCGCTTACGGCTACACCGTGTCGGTCACGTCCGGTTCCGACGGCGAACTCCGGCATGAGCTGGCGTCGGCTTGCGGCGGTTTCCCGAACAGCATGGCCGCGGAAGATGAAGCCTTCACCAGCGCCCGGGCCTGGATCGAGCTGCACCCCGTGCCGCACCGCTGGACTTAGGCGGGAACGCCAGGGCCGCGGCCCGGCTTCCTGTACACATGGCTTGCCGGCTGCCCCGGCACATCATCAAGCTCACCGATACGCGCCATGCCTGCTTTCTCCAGCACCCGGATCGATGCCGCATGCGCCGGCCGGACCAAGGCAAACACTTCCGGCAGCGCGAGTTCGCCCAGGGCAAACTCCAATGCAAACCGGGCGAGTTCGGTGGCATAGCCCCTGCCCCAGGCGGCTTCCGCAAAACGATAGCCCAGGTTCTCGCGCTCCTCGTCGAGATAACGGTAGGAGGCCACCCCGCCGAAGCCGATAAGCTGGCCGGGCGCGTCGCACGCCGAGATCGCCCACATGCCATAAGCCTTGCGCTGCCAATGGTCCATCCAGGCAGCCAGCAGCGTTTCCGCCTGCGCCGGCTGCGTCAGCGGCCCGCGGGGACTGAAGCGATGGACGGCAGGGTCGCTGTAGATGCGGAACAGCTGGTCAAGATCGCCGGCGGCGGGCGGGCGCAGGACCAGACGTGAAGTGGTTTGGCGCATCAGCACATTATCCACGCTTCACGACGGAAGAGCTGAGCGCGATGACCAGTCCGGCCAGCGACAGGCCGCCCAGCGCGATGGCGATATTGCTGCGCGAGGCGATCCAGCCGATGGCGACGGGACCGAGCAGGAAACCGGCGTAGCCCACGGTGGCCGCGGTCGCCAGCCCGCCGCCGGCCGACATGCCCGGCAGGCGCGCGGCCGCGCCGAAGATCAGCGGCACCACATTGGCGGCGCCCAGGCCGACCAGGGCGAAGCCCAGCGCCGTCAGCGCGTACACCGTGCTGAGCGCTGCCAGCGCAAGGCCGGCCAGCATGGCCAGTCCGCCCACCACCATGATGCGCTGCGCGCCATGGCGCAGCACCAGGCCGTCGCCGGCGAAGCGGCAGGCCGCCATCGCGATCGAGAAGGCAGAGTAGCCCAGCGCGGCCGAGGCGGCAGTGGCGCCGGTGCGTTCGGCCAGCAGCAGCGCGCTCCAGTCCACCAGTGCGCCCTCCACCGCCATGCACAGCAGCGCCAGCAGGCCGAGGAACAGCGCCGGGCCGCGCGGCAGGGCGAAGTGGCTGGCCGCGTCCGCATGGGCGGCCACCTTCAGCACGTGCCGCGCCACCAGCGCGAACGCGGCCATCGTAACGATGCTGGTCAGCAGCGTGCCGCTGCCGTCGCCCAAGCCCAGGCCGATCAGCAGGCCGCCCAGCGCGGCGCCCGCCAGCCCGCCAAGGCTGAAGAAGCCGTGGAAGGAGGACATGGTGGGCACGCCGCGCGCCGTCTCCACTTCGCTGGCATTGGCGTTCATGGCCACATCCATGGCGCCGTTGCTGGCGCCGAAGCCGAAGGCGATAAGGAACAGCGGCACGATATCGCTGCTGCGGGTCAGCAGCGCAGTCATGATGGCGAAGATGAAGCCGGCGCACAGCGTGACCTTGCGCGTGCTGTAGCGCGCCGTCAGCCAGCCGGTGACCGGCATGGCGGCCATGGCCCCGGCCGCGATGGTCAGCAGCAGCAGGCCCAGTACGCCGGTATCCAGCCCGGCGCGCGCCTGCACCACCGGCACGTGCGCGGCCCACAGGCCGATGCCGGCGCCGTTAAGGAAGAAGATGCTGGAAATGGCCCAGCGCGCGGCGGGGATGGACGCGGTATGCGGCAAGACGGCACTCATGAACGGGCTTTCTCTGCAAGGATGAATTCAAGATCGGGCTGGGCTTCGCGCAGGCCGTCCACCAGGTCGGCCGGCGCATCGCGTTCCAGCACCAGGTAGTCGAGCTGCGCCAGCGGTGCGATATGGAAGGGCGCGGGAGCTTCCAGCCGTTCGTTCAGCACGGCGGCGGCGCGGCGGCTGCTGTGGGCCAGCATGGCGGCCTTGAAGGCCGCTTCGTCGGCGTGCGTGGCGGACAGGCCGCGCCGCGCTTCCACGCCGCACAGGCCCACGATGCACAGGTCCGCATGCATGGCCGCCACTTCGCTGACGGTGCGCGCGCCCAGCACGGCGCCCAGCTGGCCCACGAAGCTGCCGCCGAGCAGCACCACCTGTGTCTGCCGGAAGCCGGACAGCGCCACCGCCAGCGCCGGGCTGTTGGTGACGATGCTGTGCGCATGGCCGTCGTCCAGCTGCTGCACCATGGCGAGATTGGTGGAGCCGGCATCGATCAGCACCACGTCGCCCTGCCGCACCAGCGAGCGCAGGCCGCGGCCCAGCGCCGCCTTGCGCGGCTGCTGCGTGGTTTCGCGCTGCTGGAAGGCGAGCGGGCCGCCGTGGCGCTTGACGGCGCCGCCATGCACACGGCGCAGCAGGCCGGCGACGTCCATATCGCGCAGGTCGCGGCGGATGGTGTCTTCCGAGGTGGCGAAGCGCTGCGCCAGGTCGGCGGCCAGCACCCGGCCGTCCTGCTCCAGGCGGTCAATAATGAGTTGGCGGCGTTCTTCGGGAAGCATATGCGTGATTTTGCGTCAGGAATACACGATCATACATGAACACGCATCATCGTGCATAAAGCGTGGTTGTCGTACAACCAATGCCACACTGGTATAATGGGCTTATGAACGACACCATCGCACTCGCAGCACCGAAGAAGCGCTACCGCAACCTCGCCGAGGGCGTGGTGGAGACCTTCACCAACAGCATCCGCGACGGCGTGCTGAAGCCGGGCGAGAAACTGCCGACCGAATCCGTCATCATGGAACTGCATGGCGTGAGCCGCACCGTGGTGCGCGAAGCGATCTCGCGCCTGCAGGCGGCGGGCATGGTGGAAACCCGGCACGGCATCGGCACCTTCGTGCTGGAGCCGCCGACGCAGCTGCGCATCTCCGCCGACACCATCCGCACCATCGGCGATGTGCTGGCCATCCTGGAGCTGCGTATCAGCCTGGAGACGGAAGCCGCCTGGCTGGCGGCGTCGCGCCGCAGCGCGCAGCAGGTGGAGCAGATGGGCGCCGTGCTGGCCGAGATGAAGGAAGGCCTTACCGTTGCCTCGGACGTGAAGTTCCACCTGCTGATCGCGCAGGCTACCGGCAACCCCTATTTCGTCGATATCCTGAGCCACCTGGGCAACACCATCATTCCGCGCGCCCGCGTGAACTCGGCGCAGTTGGCGCATGACGATCCGGCCGTCTACCTGCAGCGCGTGCAGCACGAGCACGAGGATATCTACCAGGCCATCCTGCGCCAGGACCCGGAAGGCGCCCGCGCCGCCATGCGCACCCACCTCTCCAATTCGCGCGAACGCCTGCGCCGGGCCCAGGAAAACATCGAAACCGGATCATCCACCTGAGCGTTTTGCACAAAGCCCTTGCGCCCTGCTGCATCTAGTTGTACGATGTCATACAACATCGGTACCCAGACCGGTTTCTTTCCATTTCCTTATCGAGAGCGAGAAGACATGCAACCTAAAGAACTTCAATCCATCCTTTCCGCCGGCCTGCTGTCCTTCCCGGTCACCGACTTCGACGCCGAAGGCAATTTCAACCAGGCCGGCTACATCAAGCGCCTGGAATGGCTGGCGCCTTACGGCGCGAGCGCGCTGTTCGCCGCCGGCGGCACCGGCGAGTTCTTCTCGATCACCCCGAACGAATACACCGGCATCATCAAGACCGCCGTGGACACCTGCCGCGGCAAGGTGCCTATCCTGGCCGGCGCCGGCGGCCCGACCCGCCAGGCCATCGCCTACGCCCAGGAAGCCGAGCGCGTGGGCGCCCACGGCATCCTGCTGCTGCCGCACTACCTGACCGAGGCAAGCCAGGACGGCCTGATCCGCCATGTGGAAGAGGTCTGCAAGTCGGTGGACTTCGGCGTGGTGGTATACAATCGTGGCGCCTGCCGCCTGACCGCGGATTCGCTGGAGAAGCTGGCTGACCGTAACCCGAACCTGATCGGTTTCAAGGACGGTATTGGCGACATCGAACTGATGGTGTCCATCTGGCGCCGCATGGGCGACCGCTTCAGCTACCTGGGCGGCCTGCCGACCGCGGAAGTGTACGCCGCTGCCTACAAGGCGCTGGGCGTGCCGGTGTACTCCTCCGCCGTGTTCAACTTCATGCCCAAGCTGGCAATGGACTTCTACCACGCCATCGCTGCCAACGACTCCGCTGCGCAGAACAAGATGCTGGACGAATTCTTCCTGCCATACCTGGAGATCCGCAACCGCAAGGCCGGCTACGCAGTCAGCATTGTCAAAGCAGGCGCGAAGATTGCAGGTTACGATGCTGGTCCTGTCCGCGCACCGCTGACCGACCTCACTGAAGAGGAAGTCGCGATGCTCGCAAAACTGATGAAGGCACAAGGCCCTCAATAAGGAGCAAATACAAATGCAAATCAAAGGCGAAATGATCATCGGCCGCTCGGCCGTGCAAGGCAAGGAAGGCACGGTCAAAGCGATCGATCCATCGCGCAATGAGCAGATCGAGCCGGCCTTCGGGCTGGCCAGCGCTGCCGAGCTGGAACGCGCCTGCGCGCTGGCGTGGGACGCCTTCGACGTCTACCGCAACCTGCCGCTGGAAAAGCGCGCCAAGTTCCTGGAAACCATCGCTGACCGCATCATGGATCTGGGCCCGGCCCTGATCGAGCGCGCGATGCAGGAAACCGGCCTGCCGCAAGCCCGCCTGGAAGGCGAGCGTGGCCGCACCTGCAACCAGCTGCGCCTGTTCGCGAAAGTAGTGCGCGACGGCCGCTTCCTGACCGCGACGCTGGATTCTGCACTGCCCGACCGTGCGCCTGCCCCACGTCCCGACCTGCGCCTGCGCAAGATCGGCCTCGGTCCGGTGGCCGTGTTCGGCGCATCGAACTTCCCGCTGGCATTCTCGGTGGCGGGCGGCGATACCGCCTCCGCGCTGGCGGCCGGCTGCCCGGTGATCGTGAAGGCGCACTCCGCCCACCTCGGCACTTCCGAGCTGGTGGCCAAGGCCGTGCAGAAGGCTGCGATCGAATGCGATATGCCGGAAGGCGTGTTCTCGATGCTGATCGGCGCAGGCCAGAGCATCGGCCAGAACCTGGTGGCGGATGCACGCATCAAGGCCGTCGGCTTCACCGGTTCGCGCAGCGGCGGCCTGGCGCTGATGAAGACTGCCGCGGAACGCAAGGAGCCGATCCCTGTGTATGCGGAGATGAGCAGCATCAATCCGGTGTTCATGCTGGAAGGCGCGCTGTCCTCGAACGAAAAACTGCCGCAGCAGTTCGCCGATTCGCTGACCCTGGGCGCGGGCCAGTTCTGCACCAATCCCGGCCTGCTGCTGGCGATTGAAAGCCCGGCGCTGGACAAGTTCCTGGCCGGCGCCAAAGCGGCTTTGGAAGCGAAGAACCCGGCAACGATGCTGACCCCCGGCATCCACCAGGCTTACA
The DNA here is from genome assembly GCF_045984285.3 of Pseudoduganella rhizocola. Classification (NCBI taxonomy): domain Bacteria; kingdom Pseudomonadati; phylum Pseudomonadota; class Betaproteobacteria; order Burkholderiales; family Oxalobacteraceae; genus Pseudoduganella; species Pseudoduganella rhizocola. The sequence continues at coordinate 1,292 of NZ_JBJQIK030000001.1, read as the reverse complement.
CCTCGGGCGTGGCCAAGCTGGCCGCCATCGACGGCGTATCGCTGGTTGCACAGGGCGCCACCACCGGCATGACCTGCGGCGCGGTTGCTGCGCTGTATGCCACCGACGCGGCCAACTTCCTGGCCAAGCCGGAGCTGGAAGGCGAAATCTTCGGCCCATGCTCGCTGCTGATCCGCTGCCGCAACGAAGCGGAACTGATCCAGGTTGCCGAACACGTGGAAGGCCAGCTCACCGCGGCCGTGCACGCCACCGGCGCCGACATCGCCACCGCCCGCAAGCTGCTGCCAACGCTGGAGCGCAAGGCCGGCCGTATCCTGTTCAACGGCTTCGGCACCGGCGTGGAAGTTGCGCACGCCATGGTGCACGGCGGCCCGTTCCCGTCGACTTCGGACAGCCGTTCGACCTCGGTGGGCGCGTCGGCCATCGACCGCTTCCTGCGTCCGGTGAGCTACCAGGACGTTCCGGCTGAACTGCTGCCGGCCGAACTGGCCACCGACAACCCGCTGAAGATCGCGCGCGTGGTCAACGGCGACCTGGCATGGAACGCGTAAGCGGCGTTCACTGCACGGTGGGCGAAAGCCCGGCGTGGGATGCGGCGCACCAGGCCTGGTTCTGGGTCGACATTCCGGCGAAGCGCATCTGGAGGCTGGACGCCTCCGGTAATTCGCGCTACTGGGAAGTTCCGGAAATGGCCGCATGCGTCGCGCCGCGTCCGGGCGGCGGCCTGATTGCGGGCATGGAGACCGGCATGTTCAGCGTGATGCTGAGCGACGGTCCGGTGGCGAAGACCGAACTGCTGGCGAAGCCTTCTGCGGACGCGCTGGGCGCAGGCATGCGCTTCAACGACGGCCGCACGGACCGCCAGGGCCGCTTCTGGAGCGGCACCATGTTCATGGACATGAGTGCGGCGAAGGCGGTCGGCCAGCTGTACCGCTACGATGAACGCGGCCTGTCCGGGCCGGTGGTGGAAGGGCTGGTCACGCAGAACGGCCTGTCCTGGTCGCCGGATGGGAAGACGATGTACCTGTCCGATTCGCATCCGAGCAGCCGCCAGATCTGGGCCTTCGACTACGATACCGATGCCGGCGTGCCGTCGAACCGCCGCGCCTTCGCCAATCTCGGCGACCACGTTGGACGTCCCGATGGCGCCGTCGTGGATGCCGATGGCTGCTACTGGACGTGCGCGAACGACGCAGGCTGCCTGCTGCGCTTCACGTCGGACGGCAAGCTCGACCGCCGCGTCGATGTTCCCTTCGCCAAGCCCTCGATGTGCACCTTCGGCGGTTCCGACC